>CAYXGZ010000012.1:0-74846 GCA_964464755.1 uncultured Planctomycetales bacterium | reverse complement strand
GCACCGGGATGCGGATGGTGCGGGCCTGGTCGGCGATGGAGCGGGTGATGGCCTGCCGGATCCACCACGTGGCGTAGGTGGAGAACTTGTAGCCGCGGCGGTACTCGTACTTCTCCACGGCCTTCATCAGGCCGGTGTTCCCCTCCTGGATGAGGTCGAGGAAGCTGAGGCCGCGGTTGCGGTACTTCTTGCCGATGGAGACGACGAGGCGGAGGTTGCCGCTCGAGAGCTTGCGCTTGGTCTGCTCGTAGTCCTCGAAGCGGGCGCGGATCTCCGCGACGCGCTGCTCCAGCTCGTGGGACTCCTCGAGGGACTGCATGCGGAGCGTCTCGAGCTCCTTGGCCAGGGCGTCGATGCGGACCTTGTTGCCGTGGGCCTTGCGGAGGTCGAGGAGCTCGCGCTGGACGTCGGACATGCGCCGGGAGAGCTGCTCCAGCTTCTCCATCATCGGCTTGATCTTCTTCGACTGGATGTTCATCTCCTCGAGCATGACGACGCAGCGGCGCCGGTGCTCGCGGATGCGCTGGAGGAGCTTCTCGCGCCGGGACTTCGGCGGCCGCCCGTGGGCGAGCTTGTCGTAGGCCTCGTGGCTGTCGAAGACGAGGCGGCGGAGCTCGTCGATGGCGTCCGGCAGGCGCTCGAGGACCGAGGACTTGGAGACGTCGATCGCGGAGTCCGCCTTCAGGGTGCGGTCGAAGGCGAGCTCGCCGTTCTTGACGTCCTCGAGGATCTGGATGGCCTCGATGACGGCGACGGGCGACTCGAGGACGGTCGTGCGGAAGCGCTTGCGGGTGATCTCGATCTTCTTGGCCAGGCGCAGCTCGTCCTCGCGGGAGAGCAGCGGGATCTCGCCCATCTGGGTGAGGTACATCCGGACGGGGTCGTCGATCTTCTCGCTGACGCCGCGGCGGGAGTCCGTCTCCACGGCCTCCTGGAAGTCGTCCCCGGAGCCGTCGTCGAAGGCCGACTCCTTCTCCTCGGCGGCGCCGTTCTCGTCGATGATCTCGATGCCGAGCTCGTCGAGGACCTGGAAGATGGAGTCGAGCTTCTCGGGCGAGACCGTGTCGTCCGGGAGGACCTTGTTGAGCTCGTCGTAGGTGACCGAGCCCTTCTTCTTCGCCTCCTCGATGAGGGTCTTGACCTCCGGGGAGAGCTTCTCCAGCCCGGGGTCGAGGTCGGCCTCTCCGGCGGCGGCGGGCGGCGCGTCGGGCTTCGTCTTCATGGTGTCCTTGGCTGGGGCGCCCGGGGGAGGCTGCGCAGGTTCTTCGGCGCCTGCGCCCGCTCCCGGGCCCGTTGTTCCAGGGCCGCGTCGTCCGTCGGGCGGTCCGACGCGGCGGTCTTCGTCCGGTACTCCGCGGTCCTCACGACCTCCAGGCAGTCCTCCAGGCGGCGCGCGGCCGTCGCCGGGTCGTGCGGCGCCTCGAGCGCCTCGACCAGCTCGGCCCCCGCCGCGGGGTCCGTCACCAGGGCCAGCAGGTCGGCGGGCTTCAGGGCGCCCGTCCGGTCCAGCAGGCCGTACGCCAGGGCCGCCGCCTCGCGGAGGGGCCCCTCGGGAAAGCCCTCCAGCGGCACGCCGGCCCGGATGGCCGCGGCCGCGGGCGCGTCGTTCGCCAGCAGCGAGAGCAGCTCGCGCGCGGCCTTCGCCGCCAGGCCCTTCGGGGCCGCCGGCGCCGCCTTGGGCGCCGGGGGCGGCTCCTCGCGGCGCAGCCTCGCCCGGAGCGCCTTCTCGTCGACGCCGAACCGCGCGACGACCTCCTTCACCAGGAAGTCCTGCTTCACGGGGTTCGGCACCACCGCGATCCGCTCCATCACCTCGTTCACCAGTTTCGCCTTCCCGTTCGGGGTCGTCGTGTCGATCTTGGACGCCAGCGAGTCGACCAGGAACCCGAACACCTCGCGCGGCCTCGCGAGCAGCCCGCGCAGGGCGTCCGCGCCCCGTTTCGCCACGACGTCGTCCGCGTCCTCGCCCGGCGGAAGCTCGGCGACGAAGAGGTCGACGTCCTCGGCGACCAGGAGGTCCAGGCCCTTCTCGGCCGCGCGGCGCCCCGCCGCGTCCGAGTCGAACACGAGGACCACGCGGTCCGCGTGCCGCTTCAGGAGCTTCAGGTGCTCCGGCGTCAGCGCCGTCCCCATCGCGGCCACCAGCCCCCGCACCCCGGCCTGCCAGGGCACGATGACGTCGAGGTACCCCTCGACCACCGCGAGCGTGCGCGAGTCCTCGGACTCCTCGCGCGCCCGGTGCAGCCCGTAGAAGTTCCGGCGCTTGTTGAAGACGACCGAGTCCGGGCTGTTGATGAACTTCGGCTGGTCCTCCGGGTTCATCACGCGGCCCGCGAACGCGATCACCTTCCCCCGCACGTCAAAGATCGGGAACATCAGGCGGTTCCGGAACCAGTCGATCCGGCCCCGCGACCCCTCGCGGATCAGTCCCGCCGCGAGGAGCGTCCGCTCGTCGAATCCGTTCTTCAGCGCCCGCTGCAGCAGGGCGTCCCACGACTCCAGCGCGTACCCGAGCCGCCAGGTCTCCGCGGTCTCGTCCGACACGCCCCGCTTCGCGAGCAGGTCTCGCGCCGCCGCGCCCTCCGGCGACTGGAGGTTCTTCCGGAACACGTCCGCCGCCCAGTCCAGGACGCGCAGCAGCGCCTCCCGCCCCGGGCCGTCCGGCCTCCCGCCCTCGTAGCGCAGCACGATGCCGGCCTTCTCCGCCAGCATCTCCACCGCCGCCGGGAACTCGAGCTTGTCGAAGAGCTGGACGAACTTGATCGCCCCGCCGCCGACGCCGCACCCGAAGCACTTGAACATCTGGCGCTCCGGGACGACGTGGAAGGACGCCGTCTTCTCGTCGTGGAAGGGGCACGGCGCCCACCAGCTGTTCCCCTTGCGCTTCAAGGGGATGTACCCGGAGACCAACTCCACGATGTCGGCCGAAGCCGCCACCTCTCGGATGCTGTCCTCGGCGATGTACCCCAAAATCCCCCTCGCAGACCGGAAAAAGGGACGGAATATCATAGTCGGTTCGGCGGGGGGATCAAGGATAAATCGGCTAGACGAGCAGCGCGGCGAGCGTCAGCAGGCGGTCCGGGGGCAGGTCCTCCACCCGCTGGTCCCCGAAGGTCCAGGCCTTGGGCGAGAGGGGCTCCCGCGAGCCCTCCTCGATCGCCTCGAGGGCGGCCCGCAGGCGCTTCCGCCGCTGCACGAACAGCAGCTTCAGCATCGCGTGCAGGGCCGGAAGGAAGACGGGCCGGCAGTCGAACGCCGCCCGGTGCGCCCGCTCCAGCTTCAGCACGACCGACTCCACCTTCGGCGCGGGATGGAAGAGCCGCGGCCCGGCGTTCCGGACCTTGCGCGCCGAGTACAGCCCGAGCACCAGGACGCCCATCGGTCCGTAGGACTTCGTCCCGGGGCCCGCGAGGATGCGGTCCGCCGCGTCCGCCTGCACCATGACGTGGATCGACGCCGCCGGCAGCTCCGAGGACATCATCCGCACGAGCAGCCGCGACCAGTCCCGGTACGGGAGGTTCGAGACCAGGTGCAGCCGCCTCGTGACGTCCGGCTTCACGTGGCGGTCGAACTCGGCGCCGTCCGCCAGGATCAGCTCGAGGTTCGGCCGGGGCCCGAGCAGCTCCCGGGCCAGCTGCTGCAGCTCCGCGTCCACGTCGAACGACCACACGCGGCCCGCCGTCCGGCACAACACGTCGGTGAGGTGCCCCGCCCCCGTGCCGATCTCGACGACCTCGTCCCCGGGCCCGAAGCCGAAGTCCCGGGCCAGGGCGTCCAGGAAGTTGCCGTCGACGAGGAAGTTCTGGCCGAGGTCCCGACGGGGCTTGATGCCGCGCGCCGCGAGGAGTTCGCGGAACTCCCGGGGCGAGCGCGGCAGGGGCATCAGAACCGGACCTCGACGCCCACCGACACGCGCGACGTCCAGGCCATGTGGTCGGTGTCCGGCTCCTGCTCCCCGAAGTCCGTCTGCGCGTAGTGCGCGCTCAGGCCGAGCTCGACGAAGCCGCCGACGAAGGGCTCGAGGCGGAGGACGGGCCCGAGCTCGATGAAGAAGGAGTCCTCGTGGTCCAGGTCGTGCTCGAGGCGGAGCACGCCCATCGACGTGCCGAACCCGGCGCGCAGCACCGGGGTCCCGAGGTTGGCGAGGAAGTCCACCCCGTAACCGAGCGCGTGGATCCGCCCGTCGAGGTCGATGTCCGCGTGCTCGTAGCGGTCGAAGGCCACGTCGTCCCAGATCCGGTAGAACACGCGGTTGTTGAGGAGCCAGTCCGCGGTCGCCGTGCCCCAGGCCAGGGAGGCCTCGCCGCCGGGGACGGCCGCCCGCCTCAGGCCGAGCGCGTCGTCGAAGCGCGTCAGGAGCACCCCGCCGTGGAGCTCGAGCTCGAACTCGTCGCGGGTCGTCTCGGGATCGGCGAGGAGCAGGAGGACGAGGGCGGCGGAGATCATGCGCGTTGAACGCCCGGGAGGGGGCGCGGGTTGGGGGTCACCGGGGCTGGCGCCTCAGGAGGATCGTCGTGAACTCCTCGGAGTGCAGCTCGGCGTTCTCGGACCAGTGCACGAGCACCTTCACCAGGAACGCGGGGCGCGTCGGGTCGGCCGGGTCCAGCGGCGCGAAGGTCGCGTCGTAGCGGTAGGTCTTCCCGAACTGGACGTACTCCTGGTCCTTGAGGTCCTTGGGGTTCGTCTCGTAGAGCCGCTCCTGGATCCGGGCCGTGACGTGCGGGGCGATCAGGCTGACCATCGTCTGGTCCATGCCCCGCCGCGCGCTGCGCGTCCCCACGGCGAAGAGCGGGATGATCGACGCCAGGCCGATGACGAGCACGGCCAGGGAGATGAGGACCTCGAGGAGCGTGAACCCGCGGCGCTTCATCGGACCTTCTCCCGGCTGACCGGGATCGGCACGTCGGTGAGGAAGACCTCGCCGAAGCGCACCGGGGTCCCGTGGGCGTGGGACGCGGCCGTCGTGCCGCGGGCCCCGCGGCGCACGGCGACGATCTCGCTGCCGGCCTTGCCGCGGTACTCGATCCACTCGTCCTCGATGCGGAGGAAGCGGGTCGCGTCGCCCTCGGCGTCGGGCAGCGGCCGGCTGTCCGAGACGTTGAGGGCCAGCGTCTTGTCGTCGACCGGCCCGGCGAGCTTCACGCCCTCGGGCCCCGACGCGCCCGTCTCTACCTCGACCTGCACCTGGACGATCTCGGGGTAGACGAAGTCGGGGTCCTCCACCTCGAGGGGCCGGTGGAAGGGCTGGAAACTCGAGAGGCGGCTGCGGGAAGAGTCCCAGACCTGGCTGGGGCCGATCTTCAGGGCCTCGGTGCCCTTCGTGTCCACCTGCTTGATCAGTCGGGGCGCCTGCTTGAGCGGCGACTTGTCGTCCCAGGTCGTGGTGTACTGCGTCCAGAACCGCCACTGGATCCAGAGGACGCCGTCGTCCACGAGGCGGAACGAGTCGCGCCAGAGGGCCAGCGAGGGGTTCTCGAGGACCCGGGCCTCGAGGATGGAACTCGACCCGCGGGTGAAGGGGTGGGCGCCGCGGTAGAGCCCCTTGGGCATCCCGGGGGGATCCAGCTGGTAGGCGATCTCCCAGAGGTCGGTGTAATACCCGGTCCCGAGGTTGCGGTTCACGCGGCCCTGGGCCGCGTTCAGGCGGCGGTCGTCCCCGGAGCGGACGAAGCGGAGGCGCTGGACCTTGGTTTTCGGATCCGGGTCGCAGGTGAACCCGGCGTGCGGGAGGCGGACGCCCTCGACGACGATCCAGCGGTCGTCGGCCCACGTGCTCCGCAGGTCGTCGGAGATGCGGCGGACGGAGCCCTGGAGGCGGTCGTAGGCCTCCTTGCGCTGCTCGCCGGCCTCCCAGGTGCGGAGGCCCGTCGTCGCGAGGCCGACCAGCATGCCGACGAGCATGAGGAACACCGCGAACGCGACGAGGAGCTCGATCAGCGTCATGCCCGCCGTGCGGGCGCGGCGATCAGCGCTCCTCATGGAAGAGCACCCGGTTGTCGCGGTCGTAGTCGATCTTGATCTCCTTCAGCCGCATCGTCTTCTTCCAGGCGTGGTTCGGCCAGTACGCCCCGGGCCGGTACTCCACGAAGATCCGGGACTCGATCTGCCCGGCCTCGCCGCGGTACCCGATGAACGGCGCACCCTGCTCGTCGAGCATCGGGTTCCCGAAGTTCTTCGTGAAGTGCCACACCGCCGACTTGCCGCCGAGCGCGGGCGTCCAGGGATCGCCGAGCCCGTCGCCGCGCACGAAGGCGTGCACCTGGACGAGCGGGTCCGCCGGGATGACCTGCGTGTCGAAGTCGAACTTCTGCCAGCGGGCCCCCCGCACCGTGTGCGCCGTGCCGAAGTAGGCCATGCGATTGTCGAACTGGCCCGCCTTGTAGCCGTCCCAGTACCGGAAGGGGATGCCGTAGACGAGCGCGTTCTGGGCGTGGGCCACCTTCTGGGTGCCGAACATGCCACGGAACAGGCCGGCGCCGTCCCAGGTGCAGAGGGTGTCCAGCTCGCGGCCGCCGGGCCCGACCGACTCGAAGCCCACGACCTCCTGGTCGATGAGCGCGTAGCCGCGGGAGTAGTTGCCGAGCCCCTTCAGGCGCTGCTTGGTCGCGATGAGCTGGTGCTCCGGGGTGAGGGCGTTGGACAGGGCCGAGACCGGGAGGAAGCTGAGGTTGAACATCAGGTCGCCGGTGTTGTGAACCTGGGCCGTCGAGTTGAGCCAGCCGCGCTTCGCCGGGTGCAGGGACTGGTTGCCCGCGAATCCGGCGAAGCCGATGACCTCCTCGCCCGCGAGGACGACGCCGCAGGGGTTGTTCTGGTTGACGCCCATGCCGGCCGCGTCCGGGACGTTGATCTGCTGCTGCGTCGCGTCCGCCGGGGCGATCATGCGGAAGTGGCCCTTCGGCGACGCGAAGTTCTTCACCTCGTCGATCGTGGCGGTGAACGGCCCGTAGTTCGGCGGCAGGTTGTTCACCTCGAGGCAGCGCACGCCGATGAGCTCGCCCGACGGCCACTTGAGGATCCGGGCGTGGAGGTCGTCGCGCGTGACGTCCTGCGTGACGTTGCCTTTCAGCCACGCCAGCTGCCGCGAGGGGTCGTTGAAGACGACCGACGGGTTGTTGGGGGTCACGGTGTCCGGCGGGTTCGGCTGGTTCCGCACGGCCCCGACCTGGTGGGTCTCCTTGCGGTCGTTGGAGTCGACGACCGTGACCAGGTCGCCCCGGGCGGCGTTCCAGCGGAACTGGCCGGGGTCCGATTCCCGGATCGCGAAGCCCGGGATGATGCGCTCCCCGGCGGGGTGCGGCACCTGCGGCCCCGCCACCGGGTCCCGGCGCAGCGGGCGGGCGATGGCGTTCGACATCCCCGGGTTCACCACGACCCCGACCCAGAAGTTGATCTGGCTGGGGTCGGTGGTGTTCGTCGTGGTCCGGACCGGCCAGAACAGCTCGTCCTGGATCATGAGGGCCGTGTTGAGCGGGATGTTGGCGTCCAGCATGTCGACGGCGATGCCCCACATCTCGATCATGGAGCCCGCCGGATGGTCCGCGGCTATCGTGGCCTCCGCCCCCCGGGTGCAGTTGTCGAAGGTCCCGTTGGTCGCGTCCTGGACCGTGATCTTCTCGTAGTAGATCGCCTCGTTCTGGATCCGGATGAACCCCGGCTGCGGCCAGGCGGCCGTGTCGTTCGTCGTGAACTTGATGCCCGTCGTCGTCGCCATCGCGAGCTCGGTCGCCATCCCGTCGGCGTCGATGTCGTCCGGCCCGTTGATGCTGGCCGTCATCATCGCCCCGAACTGCCGCGTCGTGACCGCCTGGGCACGCGGGAGGAAGTCGAAGCGCATCTGGACGGGCGGCTCGCCGTCTCCGTAGTCGATGTTCACGTCCAGGTCCCGGATCCGGCTGGCGTAGCCGAAGAGGGTGACCTTGGCCCCGGCGACGTGGTCCTGGAACGCGGTCGCCCGCTGGCCCCGGGCCGCCATCCCCGTGTCGGGCTCGTAGTGGAAGACCTCCGCCCCGATCAGGAGCGGGACGATGAACGGTTCCGTGGAGGGCCACGAGGCGGGCTTCTGCAGCCAGCCCGTGTTCTTCATCGGGAGCGAGATGTAGGTCTGGTTGAGGTCGTTCGGATCGGTCGGGATCGTGAGCGGGTTGATCAGCTCCGTCGAGCAGTCGGTCAGCGACTCGTCGTCCACGCAGCGCCACTTCGCTCCGGTCGGCACGAACCCGTCGATCATCAGCAGCATGTGCCCGTACCGCGTGCCCTTCCAGTAGATGGCGATGTGGTACCACGTGTCGGCCACGAAGGGGTGGACGGCCCGGATCTCCGACCAGCCCTTGTCGAGCACGAAGTTCTGCGCGTTCTGCCGGCCGACCGTGCCGTCCGTGATCCGGTAGACGATGTCCTTGGCCTCGATCTCGAGGGAGATCCGGTTGCTCTTGTCCCCCTCCCGGATGTCGAAGAGCTTCAGCGCCGCGGGGACCGACCCGTCGAAGCGGATCCAGAACTCGGTCCCGCCCGCGGAGACGTCGGGGAAGTTCTGCGTCGGGTCCGGCCCGAACTGGTTCGGGTTCCGGCTGAAGACCGTGTCCCAGGTCCCCGGCGAGTGGACGGCGTTCACGAGCTTGAGCCCGTCGACCTCGGCGTCGAAGTGGTTGAAGTTGTTGATCCACTGCCCGCCGCCGCGGACGTCGCGGTCCGTGCGCATCGAGAGGTAGTTCTCCGTCTGCGCGGGCTGGGGCTTCAGGGTCATGTCGGCCGGCTGCCCCGAGGCGATGGCCGTCGGGAACGTCATGATCCGGGCGCCGAAGGGGTAGCCGTTGTAGGCGCCCGGCCAGCCCGCCATCTGCATGGTCACCGCGGCGTCCTGCCCCAGCGAGATCGAGTTGCCGTTGACGACGAACCGGGGCGGCCCGAGGAAGCGGTCGAAGTCGTACTCGTTCTCGACGTGCAGCGTCAGCGTCGTCGCGGGCGCGTAATCGATCACCTCGCGGAAGCCCGCGCCGGAGACCGGGACGCCCTGGGGGTTGTTCACCGAGCTGCGCGCGAGGACCGTGATCGTCTCGCAGGACGTGAAGCAGAACGGCAACGTGCCGGACCCCTGCCCCCCCGCCGTCGCCAGGAGGAAGTTCGTGGGGTCGACCGCGTTGAGGATCACGGCGCACTTCGCGAGGTCGTCCACCTGGGTCCCCAGGACCGCCTGCACGAAGGCGTCCCAGGTCTGGAAGCCCTTGTCCCGGATCGCGTCGGCGACGTCCATCGCGTCGGAGCGGCTCAGGACGGCCGACTTCTGCCCCTGCGGCATCGTCGCGGGCCACGCGAGCGCGAGGCCCTCGAGCATGGCGATCAGCGTCTCCCGGCGCGCGGTGTTCACGTTCACCGGGTGGCGGGCCTCGACTTCCACCAGGCCGTTCGCGTAGTTCACCCCGACCGACGGCGACGTCGAAATGGCCTCGATCCCGAAGAAGAAGCGGCCGTTCTGGACGACCTCGGCCTCGATCGCCGGAAGGCCGGGCTTGGAGATCCGGACCTTGGCCCCCTGGGCCAGGTGGACCACGCTGTCGAGCTGGAGCCCGGTGATGGACCCGATCTGGTTCGTGAACGTCCCGAGGTCGCGGATGCGCTGGGGATGGATCCAGCGGCCGGGCCGGGACGAGTAGATCGTCAGGTAGTCCTTCGGGTCGACGACCCGGGGATCGACGACGCGGCGGAGATTCTGGAGCACCGGGCCGGGGGCCGACAGCGAGTTGACCTTGCCCTGCTCGT
Source organism: uncultured Planctomycetales bacterium (assembly GCA_964464755.1). GTDB lineage: Bacteria > Planctomycetota > MHYJ01 > MHYJ01 > JACPRB01 > CAYXGZ01. Next base: position 65,087 of record CAYXGZ010000012.1, on the reverse strand, counting down.
CCTGGACGATGACGCCCCAGAGGTTGCCCTTGCCGTCGAGCACGCCGGCGTTGCGCAGCCTCGCGTCGCGCAGGTCAACGAACGTCTCGGAGCGCGTGTCGAGGTACGGGGTCCCCGGGGGGTTCCCGTGGCGCTCGATCCCGTCGGTCCCCGCCAGGACCCGGGTGATCGCGAAATTGCGGACGCCCTCGGCGCCCGTGAACGCCTGCTGCCAGGCCCGGCCGGTGACCGCGGTCCGCTCCTGCTCGATCATCGAGAGGACGAACGGGGTCGCGATGATGGCGAGGGCCATGACGACGGTGAGGACGAGGACGAGCGCGAGGCCGGATCGGCGGGACGTGCGAGGCATCAAGCCCTCCAGGCGGCGTTCCGGGACAGCCGTCCGCGGGCGGACGCGGAGCGGCTGCTCGGTCAGGAAAAGAGGACCCGCTCCATCAACAACTGTACGCCGCCCGGAGGGGAGTGTCAACGCGGGCCGGGAAAATTCCTCAGCGCCGGACCGCCCCCTGGGGGGTCACGACGATCTCCTTCTCGTCCGCGGGCGACTTGACCTTGAAGGAGAACGGCCCGGGGTGGCGGGCCGGGTCCAGGCGCCCCAGCGAGTCGAAGGCCAGGATCACCTCGTCGTTGACGGGGACCGTGCCGGGCGCGAACTGGAACTCGACCTGGGCCGGCAGGCGGTAGATGTCCCGCCGGACGATGAGGCTGAGGCGGATCTCGTCGACCATGCCCACCAGGCCGTCGCGCCCGCCGCCGACGAGGATCGGCGCGGGCTTGTCCGACCACTGCACCCCGCCGTTCACGGAGGCGACTTCCACGTCGTTGAGGAAGAGCTTGGCCTGGCGCCCGTTGTGCAGGAGCTGGACGTGGATCCAGCTCTCGCGGGGCAGCAGCGCGTCGCCGGAACCGAGGTTGAGCCCGCCGATCCGCGCCGTGACGCGGCCGGTGGCGTCGAGGAGGAGCTCGAGGTCCTTCCCCGCCGCGGCGATCGTGGACTTCTGGCCGCCGGCGTCCCGCCAGAACCAGAGCTCGAGCGCGACGCCCTGGTCCTTCGCCTGGAACGGGATCTCGCCGAGCTCCACGGAGTCGCCGGGCTTGCGCATCCGGTAGCCCATCCCGATGCGGCCGGGCTGGATGACCGCGCCGGTCACCTTGGGGTCGAGGCCGAAGGCGCCGCGGCCGTCCTCCTCGCAGTGCCACATCCCCACCGTCTCCTTGGTGAGGGCGCCCGCGGAGGGCTCCTGCATCGTGAAGATCACCCAGGCCGGGCTGTTCTCGGCGCGGGCGTGGTCGTGGGCGGCGCGGATCATCGCGACGACGCGGCCCGCCGCGGCCCGGACGCCGAGGTCCTTGTTCGCGTTGCGGAGGACCGAGACCCCCAGCCCCATCAGCATCGAGAAGATGACGATGACGACGAGGATCTCGATCAGCGTGACGCCCGCGTCGGCGCGCCTGGCGCGGCCCATCGTGTCTCCCCTACGGCAGTTGGATGTCGTCGGGGGTCCCGAGCTTCCCGTCCTTGCCCGCGGACCTCATCTGGAAGGAGTCCTGGCGCTGGAAGGCCTTCGTGGCGGCGCTGACCTCCACCTGCACGACCTGCTCCGGCCCCCCGTCCGCCATCCAGTACTTCCGGACCTGGACCGGGGCGCGGCGGTAGTCCTTCCAGTGGAGGTAGGTCATCGGCTGCGCATAGGCGTCGGCGACCTCCCGGAGCTGCGTGTCTCCGAAGAACCAGGTCGTCACGTTGCGCGGGGCCGCGTCGCGGTCCATGTTGACGAACTGGTCATCCTTCACCGACGAGAGCAGCGACCCGCCCTTCAGCGTGGAGCCGAGGCAGGCGCAGAGCGACTCGGCGCCGTTGTTGACCTCGTTGGAGAGCTGCACGTTGAACTCGGTGAGCGTGGAGGGCGGGTAGTCGCCCCAGCGCGTGCGGTACTGGTGGCAGGCCCCCTCGAGCGTGCGGAGCATGGACTCGGTGGCGCTGACCTTGGCGCTGTTGAGGGCCGCGTTGACGCCGACGAGCGCGAGCGAGGCGAGGATCCCGATGATGACGATGACGACGAGGATCTCGATCAGCGTGAACCCCGGGGAGCGCCGCATCGTACCTCCCTAGCGCCGGGTCGTGATGAGGACGCGGACGTCGTCGATCCCGAACCCGACCTTCTGGGACTCGACGGCCGACCGGCCCCACAGCGACAGGATGTACGGGACATTATCCCCCGAGTGAGGCACCTTCGGGGGCGCCTTCTCGATCGCGAGCTTCCAGTCCTGCTTCGCCTCGTCCCAGAGGAAGAGCTCGAAGACCCACGTGCGCGCCTCGGCCTCGCGCCGCTCGATCTTGAAGCGCAGGGACTTGGTCCCGGCGGCCAGGGCCATCGTGAACGCGCCGAGCTGGTCCGGGCCCCGCTCGCGGACGGCCATGCCGTAGCCGAAGCCGAGCCGCAGCCCCTTGACGCGGTCCTCGGTCACGACGAGGTGGACGCCCTGGGCCTGCTCCGTGGCGCCGGAACCCGCCGGCTTCGAGACGAACACCGAGCAGCCGATCTCCTGGCCCGCCAGCGACTCCCACGTGAGCACGGCCTCGACGCTCAGGAACTCCACGCCGGCGATGTCGCGGCGCTCCAGCCCGGTGAGGCGGGAGCTGCGGCCCGAACCCTGGACGCCGCTGACGGCCCAGCGGCCGCCCTCGGCCTTCATCTGGGGGCCGTTGGGCGCCTCGACGCGGAGCCAGGCCGCCGTCGGGGACCACTGGTTGTTGTCGAAGCGGTCCTCGAAGAGCACGCGCTTCGTCTTCCAATCGTCGACCTTCTTCAGCGCGTCGACGCACGCGGCGATCCAGTCCTTGTCGGACTCGGTGACTGGCTGCATCAGGGAGCCGCCGCGGAAGCGGCCCTCGGCGAGCTCGATCCCCTGCTTGCGGTTCTCGCCCGAGTACCAGTAGTCGACGAAGCCCCGGGCGTACTCGACGAGCGGATCGGGCTGGGCGCCGGTCGCGCCCTGGTTCAACGCGGCGAGGGCCTCCGAGGGGCGGCCCTGGGAGGCGTAGACGCAGCCGAGCGCGATGTAGGTCTCCGCCCGGGTCGGGTCCAGCTCGCGCATCGACCCGAGCAGCGTCTCGGCGTTCACGCGCAGCGAGGCGGCGCGCTCCATCCGCCCGGCCCGCTGCTCGGCCGGCCCGTACTGGCCGGCGCGCTGCTCCTCGCGGGCGAGGGCCAGGTAGGCCAGCGACGCGTCGTAGTAGGCCGGGAGGTAGGACGACTCGTCCCGGAAGCTCTCCGTGAAGCGGTCGAGGGCCTCCTGCGCGCGACCCGCCTGGAGAGCGAGGTGCCCGAGGGCGTACTTCGAGTAGTAGTGCCCGGGGCGCACGGCCAGCGCGCGGTCCAGGTGGCCGCCCGTGTCCTTGCCCTGGGTCTTCAGCGCCTGCACGAGCCCGAGGCCCGCGAGCGCCGTCGGGGAGTCCGGATCGCGCTGCGCGGCCGCCTGGTACAGCGCCTCGGCCTCGGGGGCGGCGCCCGCCGCCAGGTAGAGCACCGCGAGGTTCAGCCACGCGTCGATCTCGTACTGGTTCGCCTTGATGGCCGCCGCGAACCTCGCCGGCCCCTCGGGCTGGCCGAGGAGCGCGTGGGCGACGCCCGCGGCGTTCAGGGCCTCGGAGTGGTCCGGCCTGGCGGCCAGCACGCCCGCGAGCGAGGCCTGGGCCGCCGCCGCGTTGCCCTGGCGGAGCTGGCAGAGCGCCTGGACGAGCAGGGCCTCGTCCTCGAGCTTGCCGAGCGCCTTGGCCATCTGGTCCAGCGTGTCGAGGGCGTCGACGTCGCGCCCGGCCTCGTACTGCACGCGGGCGAGCATCGTCCGGCCGGCCTGGCGCGCGGGCTCGAGGAGCGCCGCGGCGAGGTAGCTCTGGCCCGCGCGCTCGAAGTGGCCGATCGCGCGGAAGAGATCCCCGAGCTTCAGGTGGAGGTCGCCCGTCTCCTGGGTGCCGCCGCGGACGGAGTCGAGGAACTCCGAGACGACGGCAACGGCGCCGTCGATATCCCCCAGGTCGCGGTGCGTGTCCGCGAGCTGGAAGAGGATCTCGCGCGACTTCTGCGACACGTCGTTCTTCCGGCGCAGGGTCTCCAGGGCCGTGCGGAACGACCGCGCGGCCTCCGGCAGCATGCCGGACTGCTCGCGGCACCAGCGGCCGAGCTTCACGTGCCCGTCGACGTCCGTGTCCTTGAGCCGGCGCGAGCGCCGGTCGTAGTCCTTCTCGTACTCCCAGCCGCGCTCGACGCCGTCCTCGGTGCCGGGGTGGGCGCGGTCGATGTCGTCGGGCTTGATCTCCCGACGCTGCTTCGAGTCTCCCTTGACGATCTCGATCATGATCGTGCCGTCGGGCTTCTCGAGGAGCACCCGCCCCTCGATCGGCTTGGCGGGCGGCTTCAGGTGGACGATCGCCTCGCCCGTCGGCCGCATGAGCTGCTTGCGGCGGTCCGGCACGCCGACCGCCTCGGGCTCCTTGAGGGCCTTGAGCGCCTCGAGCTCGGCCGCGGGCAGCAGGCCCGGAGGGGTCGAGACCCCCAGCGCCCGCGGCAGCACGCGGTCCTTCCCCGGAAGCAGCGCGCGGTTGAAGATCTCGAAGTTCGGCGAGGGCCGCAGCGGGGGCAGCACGGGGCCGTCCAGCCGCGGCTCGGGATGGCGGATCTCGGGGATGGGCAGCCGGCCGGTGATCGGCGGCTCCCAGATGTTGCGGCCCTGGAGGTAGTGGTCGACCTTGGGCTGCACGAACTCGGGCACCTGGAGCCGCGGCGTGCCGTAGGTCCGGTCGCCGCCCGCCCCGCCCGCGCCCGCGGTCCCGGACCCGCCGCGGGCGGACTGCCAGCCGAAGACAAGCGCGGCGAGCAGGGCCGCCGCGCCGAGCGTGACCTGTTCCTTGTTGAAGTTCTTCAGCGGGCCCACCGCGTCACTCCTTGTGCTCGGGCATCACGCCCCCGGACAGGTTCGCGAAGATCCCGCACACGGACAGTTCCGTCGACATCAGGTCGCGCCCCGCGTCGGCCAGGCCGGTCGAGAAGGCCTCGACGGCGAGGAAGGTCCCCTTCTGCTGCAGCGCGTGCACCAGCCGCAGCGTGCCCTCGGCCGGCGCCTGCACGCGGAACTTCAACGTCAGCTTGTTCATGAAGCGGGCGTCCTGGATCAGCGACTCGTCCTGGTTCGGGTTGGGGACGACCTCGACGAGTTCCAGCTTCTCCGCGTGCTCGATGGCCAGCAGGCAGACCCGCTTCAGGATGGCGAGCCGCTTCAGCCACTCCGTGGCCACCGGGTCCGGCAGGGTCTGCACGCTCGAGGGCATCCCGAGGTTCTGGGCGATCTGGGGGAAGCCGCGCTCCTTGCACTTCAGGTCCAGCAGCTTGACCAAGTCGCCGCGCGCGCGGCCCAGCAGCTCCTGCGGCGTCTTCGAGCCGTCGGAGCCCTTGAACGCCTCCTCGAGCTTGAACTCCGCGGCCGCCTGCAGGCTCTTGAGGTCCTCGGTCAGCGCCTTGCGGTCGCGCTCGGCCCGGCCCACGGAGTCCTCGGCGGGGACGCCCGCGGCGAGCCGGCCCTGGAGCATGAGGCGCTGGTTCGTCAGGTCCTGGCGCGCCTTGTCGGCCGACGCGTTGATCGGCCCGACGACGAACAGCGCCCAGGCGGCGAGCCCGAGCACGCCCCCGCCGACCGCGAGGGCGAACTTCCGGTTCTCCTTCCACCAGTAGTCCATGGCTCCTCATTCCCCCCGCAGCACCATGCGGAAGGTCTGCCAGCCGGGCCGGTTGCCCGGGCCCTCCTGGAAGATCTCCGCGGACACGCCGCGCAGGGGATCGGTGAAGTTCAGGCGCAGGTCGTCGAGCACGGTCCCCGGCCCGCCCTTGATGTTGTCGTCGATCTCGCCCTTGACCAGGACGCCCAGCCAGGGCGCGTCCACCGGGATCGCGCCGATCATCGCGCCCTTGCTGAAGACCTCGGGCTCCGAGTGGCCCGCCGCGTCGCTCAGGTGCACGCGCACGTCGGGGTCGTTCGGCGACTCTGTCTTCCCCCGGGGCACCGTCCCCTCGAGGATGCCCCGGTTCGGGTAGCTGAAGACGAGCCGCCGCGGTCCGCCCGGCGTCGCCGCGCGATCCTCCGCGAGGTTGACCAGCTCGACCGTCCGGACGTGGATCCCGTCCGGAAGCGTCTTGCGCAGCTTGAGCACGGTCTCCAGCAGGCCCCGGCCCGGCGCGACGTGGCTGTCGAGCAGCCGCCGCTTGGCGATCAGGACCCGCAGCTCCTCCTCGAGCTTGTCGAGCTGCGTGATCCGGTCGCTGACGGCCTTCGTCTCCTCCTGGAACTTCGCCAGCTCCGCCGCCGCCGCCGAGCGCCGCATGATGGCGACGCCGGTCGCCGCCGCGACGCCCACGGCCAGCACGACCCCCGCGGCGATCAGGAAGACCGCGCTGCGGAAGAAGTTCCGGCGGACCTTCAGGCGGTCCGGGATGATCGAGAGGATCGAGCCGCCCCGGGACTGCGTCGAGATCTGCGCGAGGCCGAGCGCCGCCACGAGGTCGCTGGGCAGCTGCTTGGCGTCCGGGTTGTCGCCGATGGAGCCCCACTCGCAGTTCTTGAACGGGTCGAGGACCTCCACGGCGATCTTCGTCGAGCTCTGGAGGTACTCGGGCAGGCCCTTGAGGCGGGCGCCGCCGCCGGACACGTAGATCTTGTCCACGGTCAGCTCGCGGTCGTTGAGCTGCCCCTTGGCGAACGTGATGCTCGACGTGATGACGCCGGCGAGCTGGCCCGCCGAGGTCCGGATCGCGGGACGGATCTCCTCCTCGCGCGGATCGGCGCCCTCCGCGGGCGCGCCGAGCGTCCCGTACTGGATCTTCCGGGCCTCCGCGTCGTCGGACGACAGGCCCGCCATCGAGGAGATGTTCTGGTCGAAGACGCGGGCGCCGGTCGAGACGTTGCGGCAGAAGATGAGGCGGCCGCCGCGGACGAGCACGAGGTCCGTCGTCTCGGCGCCGATGTCGAGGAGCATCACGGTCCCGTTCTCGTCGCCGTACGCGTTGTGGTACGCGGTGTAGATGGCGAAGGGCGTGGGGACGGCGTCGCGGACGTCGAGGCCCGCGGACTGCGCGATGGCGAGGCGGTCGTCCACGTAGGCGACCTTCGCGAGGCCGACCATCGCGAGGTAGTTCGGGTAGTACGGGTCGGGCTCGCGCAGCGTGCAGAAGTCGCCGTAGAGCTGGTTGTCCGAGCCGCGCGCCTGGTCCACCTCGTAGCCCATCATCGTCCGGTACTGGATCGGCTTCATCTGGGCCTGCTGGACGGTCTTCAGGTTGATGTCGCGGCCGCTGAGGCCGACGACGGCGACCTGGCCCTCGCGGAGCCCGAGCGCCTCGCGGACGCCGCGGATCGCGTTCTGCTTGGTCTCCTCGGGCTTCTCGACCCGGGGCAGCCGCTTGCGGGACGCGCCGACGATCCGGAACCCGTTGAGGGTCCGGCGCACCTGGACGATCTTCAGGTTGGCCGCGCCGATGTCGATCCCGTAGCCCATTAGTCCGCCTTGACCTGCTTGAGGAGTTCCGCCGCGGGCCCCGCGGCGTCGGACGCCGGGTAGACCTCGCGGATCGTCCGGAGGATCTCGCGGGCCAGGGTCTTGCGCCCCGTGTCGAGGCAGTCGCGCGCCTCCTGGAGGAGCCGGCGGGCGCGCTCGGAGTCGCGGTCGGCCGCGGCGCCGCCGACGGCCTGCGACAGGCGCTCCCGCTCCGACTTCGCGGCCGCGGCGTAGCGTCCGCCGGGCCAGCGCTTCTCGTGCGAATCGAGCAGCTGCAGCGCCTTCTCGAAGAGGGCCCGGTGCCGCATCAGCCCGGCCCGGAAGCCCGCCGAGAGCACGCCGTTCCACTCGGTGGTCTCGAGCTGGTCGAGGCGACGCGTTTCGAGCCGGAACTGCTCCTGCTTCTCGGGTTCCTTGGTCGTGTCGACGAGCTGGCGCCACCACTGGCGCGCGTCGGCCATCCGGCCCTCCTGCTCGGACTTCTGCGCGTTCACCTTCGGGTCGGCGGAGGTCGAGACGCCCGCCTTCACCTCGAACGCGGCCACGACCTCGGAGGCTCCGCGCTCGACCGGGATCCCGAAGAGGATGCGGCGGCCGCCGGGCAGCGACTCGACGCTCACCGTCGCGAGCTGGCCGGACACCACCTCGACGGTGAAGTCGCCCGCCTCGCCGCGCAGGGTCGCCCTCGAGACGGGCCGAGACACGTCGCCGACGATCTCGCCGCGCGGCACGAAGACCTGGAGCCCGACGCGGTCGACCTGCTTGAGGATGTCGCCCTTCACCGTGTAGCCGACGAGCAGCGAGGTCGAGCCCTTGACCTCCTGCTCGAAGTCGACCGTGCGGAGGTCCACGGGGCTGAAGAGCTTGCCGCCGGCCGTGAGCGTCTTCTTCGCGGCGTCCACGTCGCAGCGCGATTCGGCCGCGACGGCCTGCGAGAGCGCCCCGTCCTTCTCGCTCCAGAGGCAGACCTGCGCGCCCGAGAGCACGCGCTTTCCCCCTTGCTGGACGTTGAACGAGCCCGTCGAGGCCGCCGAGACCTGGAAGCTGCCGAGGTCGAGGGAGCGGTCCGAGGGGGCCCCCTCGCGCCGCTTCACCTTCACGTCGTCGATGTAGATCCGGCCGCCGCGGCCGACCGCGAGGAAGCCCGGGACGAAGGCCCCGGCGCCCGCGGGCGCGGCGAAGGTTTTCTGCACGGACTGCCACTCCGCGCCGCGCGGCGAGGGCTCGGAGATCTCCTCGAGGATGACCGCGCCGCCGACCTTGCTCAGCCAGGTGATGCGGAGGGCGACGAGGCCGGTGTACGACTCGGCCTTGACCCACGCGCCGATCTCGACCTGGGAGCTCTTCTGGAGCTCGAAGGCGTCGTTCGAGGCGATCTCGACGACGAGGTCGCTGGGCCCGCCGGCCTTCTCGAGGCCCATCGAGCGGGCGCCGTCCTTGGCGACGTTGTCGATCGTGGAGAGCTTCGAGGCGCCGGGCGTGCGGAGCGTCCAGCCGATCACGCCCTTGTCGGAGGCGAGCTCGAAGGACCCGTTGTAGCCGACGAGGTTGTCCTTGTCGACGTCGCCCTCCGGACCCTTGGAGAGGGCGCGGAAGCCGAACCAGCCGGCGGTGCCGAGGACGACGACCACGATGGCGGCGAGGACCGCCGGGTTGAGGCCGCCCCCGTCCTTGCCGAACTGGGCGAAGTCCTTCACGAGGGCCGAGGCCTTGGGCTCGGAGCGCTTGGTGGAGGGCGAGGGCTGGGCCCTGGGCACCTCGACGGCGGGCGCGGGGATGCGGGTCGGGGCGCCGGGGTCCGGCGTCGCCATGGGGACCGCGGGGGGCGGAGCGGCGTCGCCCTTCTTCTCCTCGAACCAGAAGACCGCGTTGCCGATCTGGAGCTTGTCGCCGGGAACGAGCTTCTGCTCGGCGACCTTGGTGCCGTTGAGGAGCGTGCCGTTCATGCTCCCCTTGTCGACGATCGTGCAGGTGTCGCCCTCGCGGCGCACCTCGGCGTGCTCGCGGGACATGCTGGGGTCGCGGACGGGGACCTCGGCCTTCGCGGAGCGGCCGACGATGTTGGAGCCCTCCCGGAGCTCGACCGTCCACTCCTGGCCCTGGAACTGCACGATCAGTTTAGGCATGGAAGAGGGGCGAAACGGGGATTGGAATCGGGCGGGACTCGAGGCCGACGACGATCCGGTCACGGTAGACACCATCCCCCCGCCGTGTCTGCCGATCCCGCTCCATGAACCGACGAACCTTATCCCATGGGACGGGGGGGGTCAAGCAAATGGTGCAGGAATGCGTCCGGGCCGCCGGTTCGGCTTGACTCGAACCCGGGAATCGCGTACTTTTTGCGCAGTCCTCCGCCGCAGAATGTTCCGAACCGCGGCGGATTAACTATAGATGGGCGTTCGTCCGGTGCGACCCGACGCTCCTAAATCCGAGCTTAAGCCCGCGCCGTTCTCCGGCGCGGGATTCCCGTAGTCGAGTCCAGCGTCGTCCGCGGAGGCAGGCCGATCCGGGGGGAACCCCGGCCGCCGCCTTCCCTGCACCGTCCGGCGCCCGTATCGGAACCCATTGGATACGGGAGAGTCGCATGCCCCCCGCCCTGCTCGCCACGATCGTCGGAGCGGTCGCGCTCGCCGCCGGTTTCGCCTTCTGCTACGCCTGGTTCAGCCGAGTCAACAAGGCCACCTTCCGCAAGGCCGACGAGATCCTCGCCGAGGCCCGCATCAAGGGCGAGAAGGTCGTCGTCGACGCCAAGGCCGACGCCGTCAAGGCCAAGGAGGAGGTCGACAAGGCCATCCGCGAGGAGCGCCGCGAGCTCAAGGACTTCGAGAACCGCCTCCTGAAGAAGGAGGACACGATCGAGAAGCGCGGCGAGTCCGTCGCCGGCAAGGAGCGCTGGATCGACGGCAAGACCAAGGAGATCGAGCGCAAGGAGAAGGACCTCCAGGAGAAGGACAAGGAGATCTCCAAGATCATCGACAAGGAGAAGGAGACCCTCCACCAGATCGCGGGCATGACGAAGGACGACGCGATCAAGCTCCTCATCGAGAAGCTGGAGCCCGAGGTCGAGCGCGAGAAGGCGGAGCTCGTCCGCAAGCGCGTCGACTGGGCCAAGGAGAACGCGGAGTCCGAGGCCAAGCGCATCATCGGCCTCGCCATCCAGCGCTTCGCCGCCTCCCACACCGCGGACAGCGTGGTGACCACGCTCGACCTGCCGGGCGAGGAGATGAAGGGCCGCATCATCGGCCGCGAGGGCCGCAACATCCGCGCCTTCGAGCGGGCGACGGGCGTCGACGTGGTCGTCGACGACACCCCGGGCGTCATCATCCTCTCGGCCTTCGACGGCGTGCGCCGCGAGATGGCGCGCCGCTCGATGGAGAAGCTCCTCGTGGACGGCCGCATCCACCCGACGCGCATCGAGGAGATCGTCGAGCAGCAGAAGCGCGAGATGGAGCAGCACATCCTCGAGACGGGCAAGCAGTTCGTCTACGAGATGGACATCCAGAACGTGCACCCGAAGCTGATCACGCTGCTCGGCCGGCTCAAGTACCGCACGAGCTACGGCCAGAACGTGCTCCAGCACGTCCGCGAGGTGGCCCACCTGACCGCCGCGATGGCCGCCGAGCTGAAGATGGACGTCAAGCTGGCCCGCCGCTGCGGCCTCTTCCACGACATCGGCAAGGCCGTCGACCAGGAGTTCGAGGGCTCGCACCCGGTGATCGGCGGCGAGCTGCTCAAGCGCTTCGACGAGGCCAAGGAGGTCATCGACGCGGCCGCGAACCACCACAACGACGCGGACGCGAAGTTCCCCTACACGGTGCTCGCGGCGGCCGCGGACGCGATCAGCGCCTCCCGCCCCGGCGCCCGCTCGGAGAACCTGGAGCGCTACGTCAAGCGGCTGGAGCAGCTCGAGGGCATCGCGAAGTCGATCGCCGGCGTCACGGGCGCGTTCGCCATCCAGGCGGGCCGCGAGATCCGCGTGCTCGTCGACAGCGACCGCATCAAGGACGACCAGGCGCTCCTCGTCGCGCGCGACATCGCCAAGACGATCGAGCAGCAGATGACGTACCCGGGCGAGATCAAGGTCACGGTCCTGCGGGAGACCCGGGTCGTGGAGTACGCGAGGTAGCCATGCAGGTCCGCGTCCTCGCCATCGGCGACATCGTCGGCAAGCCCGGCAAGGCCATCGTCCGGGAGCGGCTGGCCCCCTACCGCAAGGAGGCGGGCATCCACTTCGTCGTGGCGAACGGCGAGAACGTCGCGCAGGGCGCGGGCATCACGCCCGAGGACGCGGACGACCTCTTCAAGGCCGGCGTGGACGTCATCACCTGCGGCGACCACGTCTGGAACAAGAAGGAGATCATCCCGTACATCGACAAGGTGCCGGCCATCCTCCGGCCCGCGAACTACCTGTCCGACCAGCCGGGCCGCGGCGCCGTGATCGTGGAGGCGGGCGGCCAGAAGTACGGCGTGATCCACCTCCAGGGCAACGTGTTCATGCACCAGCCCGCCGAGAACCCCTTCCGGGCCGCCGACGCCTGGATCGAGAAGTTCAAGGCCGAGACCAAGGTCGTGATCGTCGACATGCACTGCGAGGCGACGAGCGAGAAGATCGGCATGGGCTGGCACGTGGACGGCCGCGCGAGCTTCGTGTTCGGCACCCACACCCACGTGCAGACCGCCGACGAGCGCGTCATGCCCGGCGGGACGGCCTACATCACCGACGTCGGCATGACCGGGCCCCACGAGGGCGTCATCGGGCGCCGCGTCGACCGCGTGCTGCACCGCTTCACCACCGGGCTGCCGGCCTACTTCGAGGTCGCCACCGGCGACGTGCGCATCTCGGGCGCCGTCGCGACGATCGACACCGACACCGGGCGCGCGCTCGCCATCGAGCGCATCGTGCTCCGCCAGGGCGCGCCCATCCCCTCGCCCGCGAAGTAGCCTTGCCGCCCGGGACGCGGTTTCCGTAGACTCCTTCGATGGGCCTGCCCGCCGACCTCCCCCTCTTCGACGTCCGGCGGCCCGAGACCGTCACCCAACTCACGACCCGCATCAAGTCCGCGCTCGCCGACGAGTTCCCCACGGTCCTGGTGCAGGGCGAGATCTCCAACTATCGTCCGCCCACCGATTCCGGGCACCTGTACTTCTCGCTCAAGGACGCGGGCGCCGTCCTGAACTGCGCGATGTGGCGCGGATCCGCCTCTCGCCTGAAGTTCCGCCCCGAGAACGGCATGCAGGTGCTCGCGAGCGGGAAGATCGACGTCTACCTCCCCCGCGGCAACTACCAGCTCATCGTCGACTCCCTCGAGCCCCTCGGTGCGGGCGCCCTGCAGGTGCGCTTCGAGCAGCTCAAGGAGAAGCTCCGCTCGGAGGGCCTCTTCGATCCCGCCCGCAAGCGGCCGCTCCCGCTGCTGCCGGCCTCGGTCGCGATCGTGACGTCGCCCTCCGGCGCCGCGCTGCAGGACATGCTGAGGACGATCCGCTCGCGCTGCCCGTCGCTCGAGGTCTACGTGTACCCCGTCCGCGTGCAGGGCGAGGGAGCGGCCGACGAGATCGCCGCGGCCATCCGGGACCTCAACGCCCGGCGGCCCGAGATCGACGTGATGATCGTCGGACGCGGCGGCGGCTCCATCGAGGACCTCTGGGCCTTCAACGAGGAGGTCGTCGCCCGCGCGCTCGCCGCGAGCCGCATCCTCACGATCAGCGCCGTCGGGCACGAGACGGACACCACGATCGCCGACTTCGCGGCCGACGTGCGGGCCTTGACGCCCACGGACGCCGCGACGCGGGTCGCGCCCCGGGCCGTGGAACTCGCCGCCCGCCTCGACGAGATGAAGGGCCAGCTCCGCCGCGCCCTCGCGGCCCGGGCCGAGCTGGCGCGCTCCACCCTCGACCGCTGGCTCCACAGCGCCGCCCTCGCGCAGCCCGCCGCGCTCGTCGCCCAGCACCGGCAGCGCCTCGACGACCTCGACGACCGCCTCGGGACCGCCCTGCTCTCGCTCGTGAAATCCCACCGCGAGCGCCTCAAGGGGATCCGCGTGCCGACGCCCCGCGAATTGATCACGCGCCGGCGCGGCGAGCTCGACGCGCTCCAGCGCCGGCTGTCCACCGAGATCCAGCACCGCCTCCGCCTGGCCCGGGAGCGGGGCGCGTCCGTCGCCGGCCACCTCGACGCCGTCAGCCCGCTCGCGGTCCTGGGCCGGGGCTACTCGATCACGCAGGACGAGTCCGGCACCGTCGTCCGCGACGCGTCGTCCGTGAGACCCGGCGACCGGATCGTCACCCGCCTCGCGAAGGGCCGCCTCCGCAGCCGCGTCGAGGGCCACGAGGCATGAGCGCCCCCTCGGAGCGCATCCGCGCGATCGACTGGCTGCGCGGGCTCGCGGTGTTCGTGATGATCGAGGTGCACGCCTTGATCCTCCTGTCGAAGGAGTTCCACGGGACCCCGCTGCGCGACTTCCTGAACGGCATCAACGGACTGGTCGCGCCCTCCTTCCTCTTCGCGGCGGGCTTCGCGCTGACGCTCGTCATGGCGAGGGCGGCGAAGGACCCGGCCGCCGCGCGGGCGCGGTCGATCAAGTCGCTGCGCCGGATCGCCGAGGTGCTCCTCGTCGGCAAGGCGCTGACGGCCTACTTCCACTGGAACGAGAAGGGCTGGTGGCTGGCCAGCGACGTCCTCTCCTGCATCGCGCTCAGCCTCCTGGTCGTGTGGGTCCTGCTCCAGTTCCTCGCGGACCGGCCCCGCGTCTACGTGGTCGTGGCGACGGTCCTCGGGCTGTTCTGCCTGCAGGCCTCGACCTGGTGCTCGGGCGTCACCCACCCGGTCTGGAGCCACTTCGTCAATCCGCCCGCGTCCTGGGAATTCGGCGTCCTGCCCTGGGCCGGGTACGTGCTGCTCGGCGCGGCCGCCGGCGCGATCTCCACCCGCGGCCTGCCCGCCTGCGCCTGGGCCCTGGCCGGCGTGGCCCTCCTCGGGGCCTGGCTCAAGGTGACGGGCGTCAACTGGCAGCTGGAGAACGCCGGCGAGCGGCTCGTGAAGTTCGGGAGCGTCGGCGTGCTGCTCTGCGCGGCGGAGCGCTTCGCGCCTCCCTCCTGGCTGACGAAGCGGAATCCCGTCATCTGGCTCCTGGAGCTTTACGGCCAGAACTCGATGACCGCCTACGCGGGCCACCTCCTGCTGCTGGCCTTCCCCATCGCCCGGTTCGCCCCCGTGGCCCACTGGTACGAGCGGGCGTCCTGGGAGCTGTTCTGGGGCTGCACGGTCTACCTCTGGATCGCGACCGCCCTGCTCTGCTGGGGGATCCCGAAACTCACCGCCCTCCTGCCCTGGAACCGGAAGCCGGTTGATCGGCCCCCGCGCCCGGCCTAGAATGGCGGCCCCATGACCAGCGAAAAGCCCGCCAAGAAGGAGCGCTTCGAGGACCACCTCGCGCGCGCCGAGCAGGTCGTCCGCGACCTCGAGTCGGGCAAGCTCGGCCTCGAGGAGTCGCTGGAGAAGTACGAGGCCGGCCTCGCGGCGCTCAAGACCTGCTACCGCATCCTCGAGGAGGCGGAGAAGAAGATCCAGCTCCTCGTGAAGGAGAAGGACGGCTCGCTCTCCGCCCGCGACCTCGACGCCCCGCCCGCCGAGGCGAAGCCCCCGCGGCCCAAGAAGGGGGACGTGCCGTTTTGATCCGGACGTACTCGGTCAACTCCGTCGAGGCGAAGCTCTCGCGGGTCGGCACCCGGGTGGACCGCGCCCTCGATCGCTGGATCCCCTCCGCGAAGACCGTGCCCTCCCGGCTCCACGAGGCCATCCGCTACAGCCTCTTCGGCGGGGGCAAGCGCCTGCGCCCGTACATCGCCCTCGCCGCCTGCCGCGCGGTGGGTGGTGCGCCCGCCGCCGCGATGCCGGCCGCCTGCGCGCTGGAGATGATCCACACGTACTCGCTGATCCACGACGACCTGCCCGCCATGGACGACGACGACTTCCGGCGCGGCCGCCCCTCCTGCCACAAGGCCTTCGACGAGGCCACGGCGATCCTCGCGGGCGACGCGCTGCAGGCCGCCGCGTTCGGGACGCTGGCCAAGCACGCGGGCCCCACGGCGGCGGCCCAGGCCCGGGAGCTCGCCCTCGCCGCGGGCAGCACGGGCATGGTCGGCGGTCAGCAGCTGGACCTCGACGGCAGCGGGCGGACCTCGGCGCGGGACCTGGAGCGCATCCACCTCGCGAAGACGGCCGCGATGTTCGTCGCCGCGGCGAGGATGGGCGCGATCGCCGGGGGCGCCGCGAAAGCGACGGTCGAGCGCCTCGGGCGCTACGGCCGCGACCTCGGCCTTGCCTTCCAGATCGTCGATGATATTTTGGACGTCACCGGCACGACCGAGCAGCTCGGGAAGACGGCGGGCAAGGACGCCGCGCAGGACAAGGCGACGTACCCCGCGCTGCACGGCCTGGAGGCCTCCCGCCGCCACGCCGGCCGGTTGATCGGCTCGGCGGTCCGGTCCGTGTCCCCGCTGGGTCCGGACGCGCTGGACCTGGTGCTGCTGGCGGAGTTCATCCTGGTACGTTCCCACTAGAGGAGCCCGAGTGAGCCATCCCCTGCTCGACCGCATCAAGGACGCCGACGACATCCACCGCCTCACCCAAGAGGAGCTGCCGGCGCTCGCGACGGAGATCCGCCACCTCATCATGGACGTCGTGATCCGCAACGGCGGCCACCTCGGCTCCAACCTCGGCATCGTCGACCTCACGATCGCCCTGCACTACGTCTTCGAGCTCCACAAGGACCTCATCGTCTGGGACGGCAGCTACCAGTGCTACACGCACAAGCTGCTGACCGGCCGCCGGGAGAAGTTCCAGACCCTGCGCCAGTTCGGCGGGATGTGCGGCTTCGGCTGGAAGCCCGAGAGCGTCTTCGACCCCTTCAACTTCGGCCACATCGGCACGGGCCCCGCGACCGCGTACGGCGTCGCGACCGCCGACGCGCTGCTCGGCCGGCGCCGCAAGGTGATCTCGTACATCGGCGACGGCTCGATGACCTCCGGCGTGGCCTTCGAGGCGCTCAACAACATCGGCCACTCGAAGCGCGACATGCTCGTCGTGCTCAACGACAACGGGTTCTCCATCGCCCCGACGGTCGGCGCCCTGAAGAACGTGCTGACCGAGATGCGCACGCTGCCGCTCTACACGGAGCTGAAGAAGGAGCTGCACAGGGTCCTCGAGAAGCTCCCGCTGGGCACGACGGTCGAGCACATGGTCGACTCGGCCCGGCGCGGCCTCAAGCAGGCCATCCTCCCGAACATCTTCACGGCGTTCGGCTTCCAGTACTACGGCCCCATCGACGGGCACGACCTCAAGCTGCTCGTCGAGGTCCTGCACAACGTGAAGACCCTGAAGGGCCCGGTGCTGCTGCACGTCGTGACCCAGAAGGGCAAGGGCCATCCCGACGCGCCGACGGACCCCTTCGGCGTCCACAAGCCCGCCGAGCCGAAGGCCAAGCCCGCGGTGGTGCCGACGGGCGCGAACGCGGTGCCGCCCGCGGCCGGCAAGGTCGAGCCCGTGACCGCGACCGCCGCGGTCCCCGCGAAGTCGTACACGAAGGCCTTCTCCGACACGCTGATCGCGATGGCCCGGAAGGACGAGCGGATCCTCGGGATCACCGCCGCGATGCCGGACGGGACGGGGATCCTCGAGTTCGGTCGCGAGTTCCCCGAGCGCACCTTCGACGTCGGGATCAGCGAGCAGGCCGCGCTGAGCTTCGCCGCGGGCACGGCCCAGGCGGGGCTGCGGCCCGTGGCGGCGATCTACTCGACGTTCGTGCAGCGCGCCTACGACATGATCTACCAGGAGCTCTGCCTCAACAACCTGCCGGTCACGCTCGTCCTGGACCGGGGCGGCATCGCCGGCGAGGACGGGCCGACGCACCACGGCATGTTCGACATCGCGTTCTGCCGCACCCTGCCCCACATGACGCTCATGGCGCCGAAGGACGAGGCCGAGCTCAAGGAGATGCTCGCCTACGCCGTCGCGCTGAAGGGCCCCTGCGCCATCCGGATCCCGCGCGAGAACGTCCCGGACCTCTCGCGCTGGCCGCTGAAGACGACGCCGCTGGCCCCCGGCCGCGGCGAGCTGCTCGTCGAGGGCCGGGACGGCGCCCTGCTCGCGTACGGCGTGATGACGGTCAAGGCGCTGCAGGCGCGGGACCTCCTGCTCAAGGAGGGGATCGACGTCGCGGTGGCCAACGCGCGCTTCGCGAAGCCGCTGGACGCCGAGCTCGCCTCCGACCTGGCGCGGCGCTACCCCTGGGTGCTCACGCTCGAGGACCACGCGATGGCGGGCGGCTTCGGCTCGGCCGTCGTCGAGGCGCTCGCGCTGCGGAACGATGACGCGGGCAAGGTGAAGATCCACGGCGTGCCGGACCGCTTCATCCAGCACGGGAGCCGGACGGAGCTGCTGAAGTTCCTGCACCTGGACGCCGAGGGGATCGCCGACGTGGTGCGCATGCAGGTGGCGGGCCGGCCGCGGCCCGCGCTGCGCGACGATTCCGGCCGCGTGTTCTACTAGGCCTTGCGCGCGTGGCGGGCGGGACTATAATCCCCGTTCCTCCAACGTGGGCGCGTGGCGGAATTGGCAGACGCGCTAGGCTCAGGACCTAGTGGCCTCAACAGCCGTGGAGGTTCGAGTCCTCTCGCGCCCACCATAAACTCCAACGGCGGTCCCCGGGACCGCCTCGATCAGCGCAGGGTCACCACCACGTCGCCGTCGAGGCCCTCCTCCCAGTCCACGGGCTTGGCGGCCCCGTCGTCGTCCAGGTCCGCCCCGAGCGACCAGAGCACGGCCGCGCCGTCGCGCAGCTCGTAGCGGTACGGGGCGCGCGTGAACGGGTCCTCGGGGATCGCCGTGAGGTACGCCGGCGCGAGGGCGGCGAGGTCCTTCGGGAAAACCCCGTGCTCCGCGCGGTGCCGGGCCAGCGCGAGCGCGATCCGGGCCTGGTCCATCATCAAGCGCGAGCGACCGATGTTCATGGGAAGCCGCGCGTACGCGGGGACCAGCAGGGACAGCAGCGGGTTGCGCCGCGCCAGCAGGTCCGCGGTCAGCGTGTCCGCCTCTCGCCGCGCCTGGAGCGGGGCCAGCCGCTCCAGCTCCTCGATCTCCCGCGTCATCTGGCTCCAGCCCTCGAGCGCGTCGGCCACCATGACCTTCATGGAGAAGTAGTACCCGGGCATGATGGTGAGACCCTCGCCCTTGAGCCCGGAGTTGGCGAGGTCCTCGCCCCGGAGTCGTCCGTGCGCCAGGTCGACCAACGTGAGCTGGGCCATGGCCCATTCCGCCCCGCAGCCGCTCCAGCCCGGCCCGTGCTGCGCGAGGACGCGGTCGAGGGCGGCCTGCATCGCGGCGAGCGCCGCCGGCCCGGCCTTCGTCCTGTCCAGGACCTCCCTGAGGGTCCGGGACTGGATCCCGAAGATCACCTCCGTCACGAGGCGGTTCACGAGCACGCCCCGCGCCTCCCCGTCCACGCCCAGGCCGAGGCCCAGCGCGATCCACTCGAGCGCCTCGTCGTCTCGCTCCTGCGAGTGGCGGAGCCGGGCGACGTCGGAGATGGCCTTGTTCACGGAGAGCAGCGACGTGACCTCGGGGAGCAGCAACGCGAAGCCGTCCTCGTAGCGGTAGGCAGGGTCCACGCTCCGGCAGGCCAGCGAGGTGCGGAGGCCCTCGAAGATCGCGGCGTGCTTGTCGAGGAACGCGTCGATGCTCGGCGCGTGGGGCGGCGGCTCGGGCTCCTCCCCGGAGATCGACGGGAACACCGAGGTCTCCTTCGCCTCGTGCGCGACCTTGTAGGCGGCCAGGGCCTTGGAGAGGTGCGTCCAGCCGTTGCCGTCGACCGCGGGGCTCCGGTGCGGCGGCCGCTCGGAGGAGGCCGAGCGGATTTCCGCGAGGCGCTTGCGGGCCTCCTTCTCGTGGCGGGCGACGATCTCGTCCGCGTGGAGGTGCTTCCGCCAGGCGAGGACGCCGAAGATCCCGACTCCAAGGGCCAGGGCGATGCCCACCGCGAAGAGCAGCTTGTTCATGCCCTGTCGACCGCCGGGAAACCCGTTTTGTTTCGGATTCCGGTGATTGCATACCCCGGAACCTTCGATTACATTCACCCGACCCCATGAAGAACAAGAAGTGGAATATCCTGGTGACCGGCAACGACGGCCGGTCCTTCTACCAGAACTTCCACGTCATCGAGGAGACGGCGGAGTCCGCGGCCCGCTACCTGCTCGACAACTTCCCCTACCCCAAGCTCAAGCACACCATCAAGATCGACCAGATGGAGGAGATGGAAGACGCCGAATTCTTCCTCCCCGGCGTCGTATACAAATCGGGGCGGGCCTACTTCAACGCCTAGACACCGGGAGGAGCCATGCGCTTCGTCGTCCTCGCGCTCCTCGTCCTCGTCCCCCCTCCCCAGGACAGCGCCGAGAAGGCCTGGGACAAGCTCCTCAAGGCCATGGACGCGGGCCGCTTCCAGGAGGGCCGCGCGATCGCGATGGCCATCGTCCGGCAGTTCCCCAAGTCGCCCGTCGCCGAGCGCGCCAAGAACTTCGCCGGGGACAACTCCTACCTCCGGATCCTGCCCATCGAGGTGAACGGGCTGCCCTCGAACCGCCTCGACCTCGTCCTCATGGCCGACGGCGTGGAGTACGAGGACCGCAAGCAACAGGTGTGGGAGAAGGAGACGGATCCCATCCTCCGCGCGATCTTCAAGGTCGACCCGATGCGCGAGTACTCGCGCTACTTCAACCTCTACCGCGCGAACGTCGCCTCGAAGGAGCCCCGCCTCAACCGCGCCGAGGGCTCCCTGACGACCTACTTCGGGGGCCGCGAGGACAACGGGGACCTGCTCTACGACGGCCAGGCCGCGCGCGATGTCGCGAAGATGTGCGGCGACGACGACGGGCTGGCGCTGCTGCAGATCCGGCCCGGCGGCGCGGTCCACAGCCAGTGCGGGCACGGCGTCGCGGCCTTCTCGGGCCCCCGCCCCACGGCCACGCGGATCCAGCACGCCTGGGCCCACGCGCTCGCGGGGCTCGGGGACGAGTTCAGCGCGGGCGGAGGCTGGGGCTGGGGCGGCGGTGGCGACCGCAAGGACCCGCCGGCCGTTCCGGAGACGGTCAACGTGACCGAGGACGCCACGAAGGTCCCCTGGGCGCACTGGCTCGAGGCCAAGAAGGCGGGCGACAAGCGGGCGGCCGCGATCGACATCCTCGAGGGCGCCCACTGGCGGACGCGCCGCTGCTGGAAGGCCGTCCCGGACGGCGAGTGCCTGCTCAGCGGCGGCCCCGAGTTCTGCGCGGTCTGCCGGGAGGCGCTCACCCTGATGCTCTACACCCACGTGCGCCCGATCGACGGCGGCTCGCCCTTCGAGAAGCCCGTCGCGGCGAACGCGGAGGCGCCGATCGAGCTGCACGTGCGGACGCTGCAGCCGGCGACGCACAAGCTCAAGGTCGAGTGGATCTACCAGCGCATCAACAAGGGCGAGAAGTACGGCGGCGGCTCCGACGCCAAGGGCGGGACGGACACCGAGGGCCGCTTCAAGGACCTCTACCGCTGCCGCGACGGCCGGCCCGGCGACCGGAAGGGCGAGGGCCCGAAGTGGAAGAAGCCCCTGGGCGAGGTGCTGCCCTCGACGAACAAGGACGGCAAGGACGTCGTGATCCTCGACCCGCGCAAGATCGGGGGCGGGCCGATCCGCGTCTACGCGATCGTCACCGACCCCACCGAGTTCGTGCTGCTCGACGAGCAGAACCTCCTCGTCGACTGGCGCTGCTGGATCGTCGAGTTTCCCTAGTTCGGGCTTGCGGCGGCGGACGGCCCTCCGTATAATCCCCGCCCTTCGGACGAAAGCAGGAAGCCATGAAAGACGGAATCCATCCGGACTACAAGGACGTGACGGTCAAGTGCGGGTGCGGGAACACCTTCACCACGCGCTCGACCAAGCCGGGCACGATCGCGGTCGAGATCTGCTCGAACTGCCACCCGTTCTACACGGGCAAGCAGAAGTTCCTCGACACGGCGGGCATGGTCGAGAAGTTCACCCGCAAGTGGTCGGGCGACGCGGCCAAGAAGGCCGCCGAGGCCGGCAAGAAGCCCGACGCCAAGGGCGCCCCCGCCGGGGCCGCCAGCCGCGCCGGCAAGTCCCTCTCCGCCCAGCTCCCGGGCGCGGGTCCCGCGACCCTCGCGCCGGCGATCGGCCAGAAGGCCGCGCAGAAGGCCGCCCAGAAGGGCGACACGAAGTCCTAGCCCCGCCTCCATCCCGCCGGGGGGAGTCCGCTCCCCCCGGCGTTTTTTTTCACCCCGAACCCAGGATGGAGGACGAGATGTTCGACAAGTTCAAGAAGATGGCCGAGCGGCTCGACGAGATCGACCGCCTCATGACCCAGCCCGAGGTCGCGGGCAACTCCGCCAAGGCGCAAATCCTCATGAAGGAGCGCGCCCGGCTGCTCAAGTGGGCGACCAAGTACCGCGAGTTCGAGGCGCTCCTCAAGCGCAAGGCCGAGGCCGAGCACATGGCCAAGGCCGAGACGGATCCCGAGCTCCGGGCCATGGCGGACGAGGAGATCAAGGCCTGCGCCGCGGACGAGGCGAAGCTCCGGGCCGAGATGGAGGAGGAGCTGCTCTCGGCCGACGAGGACTCCGGCCGCAACGTCATCGTCGAGATCCGCCCCGCGGCGGGCGGCGACGAGGCCGCGCTCTTCGCGTCCGAGCTCATGGAGATGTACCTGAAGTTCGCCAAGGCCAGGGGCTGGACGGTCGAGCTGCTGGACATCCAGAAGTCCGACCTCGGCGGCCTGAAGTACGCGAACTTCTCGGTCGAGGGCGAGGAGGTCTACCGCCACCTGCGCTTCGAGAGCGGCACGCACCGCGTCCAGCGGGTCCCCGCGACCGAGGCCAGCGGGCGCGTCCACACGAGCACCGCGACGGTCGCCGTGATGCCGCAGGCCGAGGACGTCGAGATCGACATCAACGACAAGGACGTGCGGATCGACACGTACAGCGCGGGCGGGCCCGGCGGCCAGCACGTCAACAAGACCCAGAGCGCCGTGCGCCTCACGCACATCCCGACGAACATCGTCGTGCAGTGCCAGGACCAGCGCTCGCAGATCCGCAACCGCGAGCTGGCCTTCCGCTGGCTGCGCGCCAAGCTCTACGAGCACGAGCAGTCGAAGCAGAAGAAGGCGCTCTCGGACCTGCGGCGCAGCCAGATCGGCACCGGCGACCGCAGCGAGAAGGTGCGGACCTACAACTTCCACGACAACCGCGTCACGGACCACCGCATCGGGTTCTCCGTGCACAACCTCGCCGAGTTCCTCGGCGGGGACATCGGCGAGATGATCGGCGAGCTCCAGAAGGCGGACCGGGCCGAGAAACTGAAGATCCTCGCGAAGACCCCGTAGATGAACCCGGCGCACGCCATCGGGGCGGCGCTCGACGCCGCGGCCTCCTTCCTCGCCGTCTCCGGCGTGCCCGAGGCCCGCGTCGACGCCGAGGTCCTCCTGGCGGCCGTGCTGCGCTGCGGGCGGCTCGACCTCGTCGCGCGCTCGAGGGAGCAGATCCCCGAGCGGGACCGGCTCCAGTTCAACCGCTTCATCGCCCGGCGCGGGGAGAAGCGGGAGCCGGTCGCCTACATCCTCGAGTGGCGGGAGTTCCACGGCCTCGACCTGAAGGTCACGCCGTCCGTGCTCATCCCCCGCCCCGAGACGGAGCTGCTCGTCGAGCTCGCGATCGCCGCGAAGCCGGCCCGCGTCGCGGATCTCGGGACCGGGAGCGGCTGCATCGCGGCCGCGCTGGCGAAGGCGCTGCCCGGGAGCACGATCGTCGCGACGGACTCGAGCCCCGCGGCCCTGCGGGTCGCGCGGCGCAACCTCCCGGAATCGGTGGAGGTCCGCAAGGGCGACCTCCTCGAGCCCCTGGGCCGGGAGCGCTACGACTTGATCGTGAGCAACCCGCCCTACGTGGCGGACGCCGACTACGAGGGCCTCGAGCCGGAGCTGAAGCACGAGCCCAAGGAGGCCCTGCTGGCGGGACCCGACGGGCTCGCGGTGGTCCGGCGCCTGCTCGCGGGCTTCAAGGCCCACGCCCCGCGGATCCTCGTGGAAATCGGCGCCGGGCAGGCGGGGGTTTTACGCCGCGAGTTCCCCGGCGTCGTATTCCACAAGGACCTCGCGGGAATCGAAAGGGTGGCCGACCTATGCTGATCCGCTGGATCGCGGTGCTCGCGCTCGGGGGCGTCGCGCTGGCCGACGAGACGAAGAAGGCCACGCCGACCTGCCCGGTGGACGGGACGAAGTTCGACGCGGTCGAGGTGGTCCGCTCCGACGCGCAGTACGCGTGGGGCGGGCTCGACGCCGACTTCTGCTCGCACGCCTTCAAGACCCTCCCGATGGAGCACTACATCTGGACCTGCCCGAAGTGCCACTACTCCGGGGGCAAGGCGGACTTCGACGCGAAGCTCGTCCTGACGCCGGAGCAGAAGGCGGCGATCCAGGGGAACCTCAAGCCGCTGGCGCCGATCCGGCCGAACGCCCGTCAGGAGGAGATCCCCGGGCACGTGAAGTACGACCTCGCGGCGCAGGTGCTCGAGCGGCTCGGCCGGCCCGCCGCCGACGTCGCCAAGAAGCGGCTGCACGCGTCGTGGGCGGCCCGGCAGGCCGGGACGGCCTGGCTGGAGCACCTCGACGAGTGGACCGAGCTGCGCGAGGCGCTGGGCCTCGAGAAGTCGCCGATGGAGCTCGGCAAGAAGAACCGTACGGACCTGGACCTCGAGGTCGCGGCCCGGGTGGGCAAGGACGTCGCGGGCAAGGACGTGAAGACCACGGACGTGCTGCTGCGGAAGTACGCCTGCGCCTGGCTGACGCGGCGGCACGGGGAGAACGTCGAGGCCCTGGCCTGGATCGCGGAGCTCGAGAAGGCGAAGGGCTTCAACTCGGTGGTGGACGAGGCGACGGCGAAGATGAAGGAGTCGATCGCCGCGGAGCGGATCCACCAGGCGAAGGCGGCCGAGGGCTACGCGGCGGCGCTGGAGGCGGGGTCGGTGCCCGCGGAGCGCCGGGGGGAGACGCAGTACCTGCTCGGGGAGCTGAAGCGGCGGCTGGGGGACAAGGCGGCCGCGGCGTCGTGGTTCGCGAAGTGCCTGGAGGGCGCGCCCGAGGCGGCCCTGAAGAAGCGCGCCGAGGACCAGAAGAAGAAGTGCGAATAGGCCGGTTTCCCCTTGACTTCCCCATTCCGTAACTTACAATTCATAAAGTACGAAGGGGTCGAACGGGAGGGGGGAACGTGGACAAGTTCGTCATCCACGGCGGGCGTCCGCTCGCCGGGACCGTGCGGGTCAAGGGCTCCAAGAACGCCGCCCTCCCCATGCTCCCCGCCGTGCTCCTGCTTCCCCGCGGCGACTCCCTCGTCCTCCGCAACGTCCCCGACATCGCCGACATCCAGACGATGCTCCGCCTCCTCGAGACCCTCGGCATCCGCGTGGAGCGCGAGGGGCACCGCCTCACGCTGACCGTCGTCGACGACCGCCCCGTCCGCGCGCCCTACGACATCGTCTCGACGATGCGCGCCAGCATCTGCGTCTTCGGCCCGCTCGTCGCCCGCCGCGGCCAGGCCCAGGTCTCGCTGCCCGGCGGCTGCGCGATCGGCGCCCGCCCCGTCGACCTGCACCTCAAGGGCCTCGAGCGCCTCGGCGCGAAGACCTCCGTCGAGCACGGCTACATCGTCTCGAAGTCCCGCCGCCTCGAGGGCCGCACCTGCTACCTCGGCGGCACCTTCGGCCCCACGGTCACCGGCACGGACAACGTCCTCATGGCCGCCACGCTCGCCCGCGGCGAGACCGTCATCGAGCACGCCGCGATGGAGCCCGAGGTCCAGGAGCTGGCCCGCCTCCTCGTCGACATGGGCGCCCGCATCGAGGGCATCGGCGGCCACCGCATGATCGTCCACGGCGTCGACCAGCTCCACGGCGCCGAGCGCACCGTCATCCCCGACCGCATCGAGGCCGGCACCTACATGGCCGCCGCGGCCGCGACCGGCGGCGACGTCGTCGTCGAGAACGTCCGCGCCGAGCACATGATCGCCGTCCTCGAGACCCTGCGGCAGATGGGCCTCGACGTCGACGAGCGCACCTACACGGTCCGCGTGCGCGCCCGCCGGAAGCGCGGGCTGAAGCGCGTCGACATCGTCACGCTCCCCTACCCCGGCTTCCCCACCGACCTCCAGGCCCAGTTCTGCGCCGCCCTGGCGCTCGCGCCCGGGCTCTCGGTCGTCACGGAGCGCATCTACCCCGACCGCTTCCACCACATCCCCGAGCTCAACCGCATG
The DNA here is from genome assembly GCA_964464755.1 of uncultured Planctomycetales bacterium. Taxonomy (GTDB): domain Bacteria; phylum Planctomycetota; class MHYJ01; order MHYJ01; family JACPRB01; genus CAYXGZ01. The sequence continues at coordinate 39,198 of CAYXGZ010000012.1, read as the reverse complement.
GGCGCCGAGATCCGCAAGGTCGAGTCCGCCGCCATGATCAGCGGCGTGAAGGTGCTCAAGGGCGCGCCCGTCATGGCCAGCGACCTCCGCGCGGGCTCCGGCCTCGTCATCGCGGGCCTCGCCGCCCGGGGCGTCACCGAGGTCCGCCGCATCTACCACGTGGACCGCGGCTACGAGCGCTTCGAGAAGCAGCTCCAGGGCCTCGGCGGACTGATCCGCCGCGTCAAGGACGTCAAGGCCGACGCCGCGCCCGTCGCGAAGACGGGCTAGTTTCGGGTTGGCCCCGCCGCGCCGCTCGGCTACCATTCCGCCATGTTCGAGTCCCTGACCGAGAGCCTCGGCAAGGTCTTCCGCAACCTCGCCGGCAAGGGCCGCCTCACCGAGAAGAACATCGAGGAGGGGATGCGCGAGGTCCGCCTCGCCCTGCTCGCCGCCGACGTGCACTTCAAGGTCGTGAAGGACTTCATCGACCGCGTCACGAAGAAGGCGGTCGGCGAGGAGGTCCTCAAGGGGATCAACCCCGGCCAGCTCGTGATCAAGATCGTCCACGACGAGCTCGTGGACCTCATGGGCCCCGTCGACCACGCCCTGCCCACCGGCGGCAAGCGCCCCGGCGTCATCATGCTCGCGGGCCTCCAGGGCTCCGGCAAGACGACCACCACGGCCAAGCTCGCCCGCTACCTCGTCAAGAAGGGCCGCCGCCCCCTCATGGTCGCCGCGGACCTCTTCCGCGCGGCCGCCATCGACCAGCTCAAGACGCTCGGCGAGCAGCTCAAGGTCCCCGTCTACTCCGAGCCCCAGGGCCGGGCCGTGAAGATCTGCGAGCGCGGCGTCCTCCACGCCGAGGCGAACGGCTACGACATCGTCCTCCTCGACACCCAGGGCCGCCTCCACGTCGACGCCGAGCTCATGGACGAGCTCGTCGACATCAAGGCGAAGGTCCGCCCCGACCAGGTCCTGCTCGTCGTCGACGGCATGACCGGCCAGGACGCCGTGAAGAGCGCCGACTCCTTCAACCAGAAGCTCTCGGTGGACGGCGTCATCCTCACCAAGCTCGACGGCGACGCCCGCGGCGGCGCCGCGCTGTCCGTCAAGGCCGTCACCGGGAAGCCGATCAAGTTCCTCGGCGTCGGCGAGAAGCTCGACGGCCTCGAGGAGTTCCACCCGGACCGCCTCGCCGGCCGCATCCTCGGGATGGGCGACGTCGTCTCCCTCGTCGAGAAGGCCCAGGAGGCCTTCGACCAGGAGAAGGCGAAGAAGCTCCAGGACAAGATCCGCAAGGACGAGCTCACGCTCGGCGACTTCCTCGAGCAGCTCCAGCAGATGAAGAAGCTCGGCTCGCTCAAGGACGTGATGAAGATGATGCCCGGCATGGGCGAGATGGCGAAGGACGTCAACGACGACGAGCTGAAGCACTCCGAGGCGATCATCCAGTCGATGACCCCGCAGGAGCGCGAGAGTCCCGAGATCCTCAACAGCAGCCGGCGGCGCCGCGTCGCCGAGGGCAGCGGGCGCGCGGTCCACGAGGTGAACGCCCTGATCAAGCAGTTCGACGAGGCCCGCCGGATGCTCAAGGGCATCAAGAAGCGCGGCGGATTCGGGCAGCTCTTCGGCGGCTAGCTAGTCCGTCCGGAATCCCCGGCCCTGGCAGGACGTGCACGAGAAGTAGCCCGAGCCCCCGCAGGTCCGGCACGGGATCGAGCGCGTCCCGTTGCACTGGAGGCAGGGCTCCTCCTCCCCGCGGAAGTTCGTGATCTTCCCGTTCACGCACTCCTTGTTCGGGCAGGCCTCGAGCTTCGATCCCGCGCAGGCCGAGCAGGACGCCCGGCCGGTGGAGTTGCAGGACGGACAGCTGCTGCGGTGCACCGGGGGCGGCCGCTTCGTCCGGTCGAGCCCGTAGAGAACCAGCAGGAGGCCCAGGACGATGACGACCCCGGCGCCCACCCCGAAGAGCCAGTACGGCGGGCCCCCTCCGCCCCCGCGGACGCGGCGGGGCCGGTCGCCGGAACGCCGGGGCGCGGTCCCCGAGCGCGGCGCGGCCTTCTTCTCCTCCCAGGGCACGTCGATGGGCTTGCCGCAGCCGGGGCAGGCCATCCGGGTGCCGCGGATCGCGTCGTCGCCCTCCAGCGTCTCGTGGCAGCCGGGGCAGTCGAAGGAGATCACGGCGCCAGCATAGCGATTGGGGGCCCCCCATCAAGCCCTCTTGAATCGCCGGGGCCCCGATGGTAGGGTAGCCCCCCTAATCCAGGAGGTTTGCTCGATGTCTGTCCGCATCCGCCTCACCCGCACGGGCCGCAAGAACCTGGCCCAGTGGCGCGTCGCCGTCTTCGACTCCCGCACCCGCCGCGACGGGCGCTACCTCGAGATGCTCGGCACGTACCATCCCGACGAGCGTCCCGACAAGAAGTTCAACGTCAACATCGAGCGCTTCCAGTTCTGGGTCTCCAAGGGCGCCGTCCCGACGCCCTCGCTCTCCCGCCTGGTCACGCACGCCAAGGCCCTCGAGGCGAAGAAGGCCGAGGCCAAGGCCGACAAGAAGTAGTCCACCGCGACTCCACGACGGCCGCCGGCGACCCCGGCGGCCGTTTCTTTTTCCGTCGAATTCCGAAACCGGGCCCGCCGCCGCCCGATAATGACCCCCGGATGCCGACGGGACCCGAGATCGATCCCGCCCTCGTCGTCCAGGCCCGCGGGGGCGACCGCTCCGCCTTCCGCAGGCTCGTGGACGCCCTCTCCCCGCTCGTCTTCAACCTCGCCTGGCGCATGACGTACCGGCGCGACGACGCCGAGGACGCCGCCCAGGAGGTCTTCCTCCGGCTCTACCGCCACCTCGCCACCTACGACCCCCGGCTCCCCTTCCTCCCCTGGTTCCGCACGCTGGCCACGAACACCTGCCTGACCTGGCGCCAGCGCGAGGCCGGGCACCGCGCGCCGTCCCTCGACTCGGGCCGGCACCCGGATCCCGCGGCGCCGCCGGAGCCGGGACGGCCGGAACCGAGCCCGCGCCTCCACGCCGCGATCCTCCGCCTCCCGCCCGAGTACCGGATGGTGCTCGCGAAGCTCTACTTCGAGGGCCTCGGCATCGCGGAGATCGCCCGCCAGATGGACGTCCCTCCCGGGACCGTGAAGACCTGGCTCTTCCGCGCCCGGGAGCAGCTCAAGGACCGCCTGCAGTCGATCGAGAATGTCGAAACCGGCCCCGGACCCGCGAGGTAGACACTGCCATGACCTGCGACGAATTCCGGCCCTTCCTCGACGACTACGTGACGGGCGCGCTCGGCCCGTCGGCCCGCGCCGTGCTCGACCGGCACGTCTCGGACTGCGCCGCCTGCCTGGCCGAGTCCCGCGCCCTCCAGGCGGTGGACCGCGCCCTGGCCGCGGAGCCGGTGCTCGATCCGCCCGCGGGCTTCGCGGACCGCATCATGGCCCGCATCCCCTCGCGCCGCTCGCTGCTGAGGAGCGAGTCCGTCCGCATCGCCGCCGCCGTCCTCCTGATGGCGGGCGTCGGGCTGGCCACCTCGCTGACCGCGGTGCGCGCCTCGGCGGAGCAGGTCCTGCGCGAGAACATCCGGGTCTCCCCGGAGGAGCTGATCAAGGCCGCGAAGGAGCTCCCCGGCGTCCTCCCCTTCGGAACCAAGGAGTAAGCCATGCCGACCCAGTACCAGCAGGCGGGCCAGGCCTTCTTCATCGCGGGGTTCCTCCTGTTCTCGCTCGTCGGCGTCGCCGCCCTCGGGCTCGGGCTCCTGGCGACGATCCAGGCCTTCGCCCCGAACGTCCTGGGCCGGGCCGCGGGCGCCGTCCGGCACCGCGGGGTGCTCTCGCCCGTCGCCGGCGTGCTGATCGCGGGCGGGCTGGTCGGGACCGCCGCGGTGGCCCACAAGGTTCCCGCGATCGCCGCGATCGCCGTCTTCGACCTGGTCGTCTTCGCGGTGCTCGGGCTGGTCCCCTTCTGCGAGGACCTGGGCCGCCGCCTCGCCTGGCTCCGGGGCCGGGAGGGCTCGCGCGTCGGGCACCTCGCCACCGGCTGGCTGGTCTTCCTCGCCGCCTCGGCCGTGCCCTTCCTGGGCTGGTTCGTGATCCTGCCCTTCGGCCTGCTGTCGGGCCTCGGGTCGCTCCTCGTCGGCTTCGTCACCCCTCCGGACGGACCGAGGGCCGCGCCGGAAATTTAAGGGGAAGAACCGGGCCCCCGTCGTTGTATAAACTAACGACATGCTGGCCCGCGCCTTCTCCGCCCTCGCCCTCAGCGCCGCGCTCTTCGCGACGCCCGTCCCCGCCCAGCAGGCGGCGGCGGAGGGCATCCTCTGGGCGAGGACCTGGGACGCCGCCCTCGCCGAGGCCCAGGCCCGCAACTGCCCCATCCTCTTCACGGCCCACAAGGACGGCTGAGGGGAATGCACGGCAACGGAGAACGGGACGTATCCCAACGCGGCGGTCGTCGCGGCGTCCCGGCAGGTGGTGTGCGTGGTCGGCCACTGGGAGGTCAAGCACGGAACGGTCGACGTCCAGAAGGACGGCAAGACCGTGAAGGTCTGCAAGATCTACCGGACGATCACGTGCGACGAGCACCACAAGTTCGGCGAGGACCTCTTCACGACGTTCTTCAAGGGCCGCTTCGCCACGCCGAACCACGTCTGGCTCGGCCCGGACGCCAAGGAGCTCTTCCGGAGCAAGACGGGCACGATGGGGCCCGCCGAGTTCCAGAAGGACGTCGAGAAGGCCGTCGGGATGGTCCCGGGCGCCAAGGCGACCAAGACCGAGTACGACCAGGCGCTCGCGTCGCTCGCCGAGGGCCAGGGCCTGGAGGAGAAGGGGCAGGTCAAGAAGGCCCAGGACTCGTACACCAAGGTCGCGAAGTCCAAGAACGAGCGGCTCCGCCCGCTCGGAGAGGAGAAGCTCAAGGCGCTCGACGCGAAGGGCGCGGCGCTCGTCGAGGAGGCCAAGGCGAAGTTCGAGTCGGCCCCCGCCGAGGCCCGCGCGGCCCTGAAGCGCATCGCCGAGGACTACAAGCCGCTCGAGTGCTCGAAGCTGGCGGCCGAGGCCCTGAAGGCCCTGGACAAGGGCAAGTAACCCGATGAAGACTCTCGCGCTGGCGCTGGCCCTCCTCGCGGCCGTCCCGGCCTGGCAGGAGAAGCCCGGCAAGGGGACGCCGAAGCCCACGCCGAAGCCCACCCCGGCGCCGACGCCCGCGCCCACCCCGAAGCCGGCTCCCCCGGTCCCCTGGGTGGTCGACTGGGAGGCCGCGAAGCACGAGGCCGCCTCGCGCAACGTGCCGATCTTCGTCTACCTCTCGTCGGGCTGACATGCCTGCGAGTTGATGGAGTCATCAACCCTGCCCGACCCCGCCTTCGCCGCGGCCGCCGCCGATTTCGTGGCCTTCGCCGGCGACACGGCGCGCACGCACGTCGCCGTCGAGCGCATCGTGGACGGCAAGCCGGTCTCGCGCTGCCCGGTCTACCCGAACCTGACCTGCCTGGAGCACCAGAAGGCCGCGGACGTCGCGGGCCTCTGGATCCGCGGCCGCTACCCCACCCCGACCGTGATCTGGTCGGACGGCTCCGGCAAGGAGCTGATCCGGCGCGGCGGCGTCCGCAAGACCGACGAGGTCGTGCAGGACGCGCGGAACCTGCTCGCCAAGCTGCCCGGGCCCCGGGCGTCGCGCGAGGACTACCAGGCGGTCGGCCCGGCGTTCCGGGATGCCGAGGCGGCCCTCGTGGCCGAGCGCTACGACGAGGCGATCCGGAAGTTCGGCCTCGCGGTCGCGGGCAGGGTCCCGGCGCTCAAGGCGGCGGCCGAGGAGGCCCTGGCGGGCATCCGGAGGACCGGCGACAAGCTGCTCGGCGAGGGCCGGGCCTACCTGGACGCGGGCGAGACCAAGGAAGCCCGCCGCTACCTGGACCTGCTCAGCCGGGAATTCGCGGCGCTCGACTGCGGGCGCCAGGCGGCCGAGCTGTTGAAGTCGATCCCCGAGTCGAAGTAACGGAGGTTCCCATGATCGCGCGCATCCTGGCCGTCACCGCGGTGGCCCTCGCGGGCTTCCTGCCCGCCGCCGAGTCCTTCCAGGCCAAGGAGGGGACGGTCGGCTGGGCCGAGTCCTGGGAGGCGGCCCTCGAGGAGGCCAGCTTCCGGAACGTGCCGATCTTCGTCACGATCCAGCAGGACAACAACCCCGCCTGCACCGCGATGGAGGCCGCCTTCCGCGACGCCGCCTTCATCAAGGGCATCCAGCGCTGCGTCCCCCTCGTCGGCAACGGCGAAACGGCGCACGGAACCCGGGACGTGAAGGAGGGCGGCACCAAGGTCTCGTACTGCAAGCTCTACGAGGGCATCAAGTGCGAGCACCACGTGAACTGCAACTCCGCGGCGGGCCTCTTCTTCCGCGGCGAGTTCGGCGTGCCCAGCCAGGTCTGGGTGAAGTTCGACCCGAAGGCCGAGGGCCGCTTCAAGGAGATGTTCAAGAACACCGGCCCCCAGGGCACGGGCGCCCAGGGCGCCGCCGAGATCCTCAAGGACATGGAGCGCGCGCTCGGCAACATCGCCGGGAAGTCCATGAACCGGAAGGAGTACATGGACATGAAGCGGCTCCTGAACGAGGGGACCGCGTTCTTCGAGAAGAACGAGTGGAAGAAGGCGATCGACTCCTTCAAGAAGGTCAAGGAGTCCAAGTCGGAGCGCTTCGCCGCCAAGGGCGAGGAGCAGCTGAAGAACCTCGAGAACGCCGGCATGGTCCTCGTCGAGCAGGCGCTCGAGATCGCCCAGACGAAGCCGAAGGACGGCAAGGCGATGATGACGAAGATCACCAAGGAGTTCGACCCCGAGTGGGAGTGCACGAAGAAGGCGAAGGAGCTGCTCGCGAAGATGAAGTGACCGTCAGATCTCCAGGTTCCGGACGTTCCTCAGCCCGAGGTGGAGCGGGACGAGGCAGGCGGCGAGGCTGAGCGCCGCGATGCCGGACATCGAGACGACGAGCCAGTATCGGAAATCGGCCGCCCCCCAGAGCCCCCGCCCGAAGTACATCCAGCACGGCACGGCCTGGATCAGCATCACCGCCGTGACGAACGCCAGGCTGAGCACCAGGTTCAGCGTCCCCCCGAAGCCCGCCACGATCTTCGACGGGTTGTCCTCCGCGAAGTTCGGGTAGAGGGCCCCCAGGCCGACGGAGAGCCCCGACAGGCCGAGGCAGATCCCGAAGAGCGAGATGGCGTGGAGCACGGCGAGCGCCAGCGGCGTGCCCAGCATCCAGCCCGAAAGGGCGATGAGCGACTCGCTGAGGATCAGCGAGCACGTGAAGGAGAGGGCCAGCTTGCCGTGGAGGATCTCCTCGCGGCGCATCGGGGCCATCCCGATGATCCAGAATCGCCGGCCCTCGAGCGAGAGCTGCGGGTAGATGAAGCGGCTGGAGAACGTCGCCAGCGTGAGGCTCGTCGCCATCAGGTTCAGCTGCGCGTGGAGGTTCTTCCAGAAGTTGTCCCGCTCGTCGTAGCTGAAGGTCCGCAGGCTGGCGAAGTAGATCGCCAGCAGGCCGAAGAAGATCAGGAACTGCGACCACTGCGCCGGGTCGCGGATGAAGCCCTTCACGTCCTTGATCACGATGAGCCGCACGCTCGGCGCGGTGAAGAAGAGCAGGCGGGAGAACACGAAGTCCACGACCCGGTGGATCGCCCAGCGCTTCCGGTCCGGCAGGTCCTGCGACTGGTACCAGCCCCGCCTCATGAGCGCGGCCGACATGGCGTGGGCCACCGCCGTGAAGAACGCGCCCGTCGACGCCGTGAGGCCCAGGTAGAACATCGCGTCCTGCATCCTCCCCTGCCGGAGGTAGCCGAGGCCCCGCATGATCCACGAGCTCGGCACGAGGGGGTTCTCGCTGAACCGGGTGTTCTCGAAGAGCTCCGAGGCCAGGCGGAGGTCCATCGCCCAGCCGCCGCGCACGCCCGAGAGCCGGACGAGCAGCAGCGCCGCGAAGGTCGCGCCCGCCGCGACGGCGGCGATCACCAGGCCCTTTCGGGTCCGGGGCACGAAGGCCGCCACGAGCATCGCGATCGCCGCCCCCACGGCCGCCGGGATGAACTGGAAGGCCGCGAAGAAGAGCAGCGCGACGCCCAGGAAGAGGATTCCCTGCCCGTACACGGCCCCGTAGGCCGCGATGAGCGGCGTTGCCAGGAAGAGGAAGGCCCACGAGCTGAAGCCGACGGACTCCAGCATCTTCACGAGGAAGATCGACTCCACCCTCGGCGGCCGGGCGAGCAGGAATTGCGTCTCCGCCGACTTGAACAGCGAGCCGTACGAGATGATCGCGTTCGAGAAGACGAGCATCAGGCTCAGGGCGAAGAAGAAGATGTGGAACATCGCCGTGAGGACGTCCACCGTGTAGCGGTCGGACATCTCGCGCAGGTGGCGCATCGAGAAGCGCGCCACCCAGAAGATCCCGAACCAGAACGCGATCGAGAACACGCCGATGACGAGGATCTTGAAGCGCGAGCGCGCCAGCAGCTCGCGGAGCCGGTTGCCCAGCTCCGTCGCCCGGAGGCCCGCGAGGACGGCGAGGTCGCCGGCCACCTACGGTCCCCCCGCCGCGTCGCGCGAGGCGTCGCCGTAGCTCGGCTCCGTGATCTTGAAGAAGACGTCCTCGAGGCTCGCGTCGACCTTCGCCTGCTGCTTGAGCTCCGAGACGGAGCCGATCGCCGCCACCTTCCCGTTCATCAGGATCCCGATCCGCTGGGCCACGTCCTCGGCGACCGAGATGACGTGCGTCGACATGAAGATCGTCGTCCCCGCCGCGGCCTGCTCGCGGAAGATGTTCTTCACGAGCCGGGCCGTGTGGGGGTCCAGGCCCACGAGCGGTTCGTCCACGAGGATGACCCTGGGCCGGTGCAGCAGGGTCGCGGCGAGGACGACCCGCTGCTTCATGCCGTGCGAATACGACTCGGTGAGCTGCTTGAGGAAGGACCCCATGTCGAAGAGCCCCGCGAGCCGGTCGATCTCCGAGCGTCGCTCGGGCTGGGGGATCCCGTAGAGGTCCCCGATGAAGTTCAGGAACTCGTAGCCCGAGAGCTTGTCGTAGAGGTACGGCTGGTCCGGGACGTAGGCGAGCACCCGCTTCGCCGCGAGGTAGTCGTCCTGCACGTCGTGGCCGCAGACCTGGATCCGGCCCTTGGTGGGCCGCAGCAGGCCCGCGATCATCTTGATCGTCGTCGTCTTCCCCGCGCCGTTGGGGCCGAGGAAGGCGAAGAACTGGCCGGCGGGGACCTCGAGGTCGAGCCCGTCGACGGCGACCTTGCCCCCGTAGGACTTCGTGACCCCCTCGATCCGGATCACTCGTCCTCCCTCTTCTTCGGGGCGCCCGGGAGCGTCGCCGCCGCCGTCCAGCGGCGGGTCCAGGCGTGGAGTTCCGTCGCGCTCAGCTCCCGCCGGTCGCGGAGCTCGATGACGTACTCGAGGTTCTGGAAGGTCATCTTCTGCAGGAGGGCCGCGCCCGCGTCGTTCACGTAGAAGACGTGCGTCGGCAGGTCGTCCTCGGTGGCCTTCCGGCGCACCTCGATCTTGAAGCCCTGGATCGGCCGGCCCCTCCACGCGAAGGTCTCCCTCGCCGTCACGACCGCGTAGAGCAGGCCGAGGCGCAGCGTCGGGCGGAAGCCCGCGAGGTCCGGCGTGATCGAGGTCATCTTCCAGCGCTTGCCGATGAACATCTTGCCGCCGCCGCCGTAGGGCTGGAAGGCGTCGCCGAGCATCGTGTCGCGCGGGAACTCGAGCTCCTTCTTCCCCTCGTCGTTGAACGCGACGCCGAGCGTGGAGCTCACCCTGTACTCGATCGTGAGCAGGTCGTCCTTCCGCTTGCCGATCGCGTAGAGCCCCACCGGCCCCATGGACATGCTCCAGGTGAAGCGGTCGAGCTCGAAGTTCGGCGTCAGGTCGGTCTCCGTGCAGGCCGTGACCGGGAACTCGAGGGGGACCTCCTGCTTCGAGATGCGCGCGCGGGCCGAGAAGCGGAGGATCGTGAGCGTCCGGCTCCCGTCTCCGTATTCCGGGTCGAAGAGCGTCTCGATCGTTCCGCAGGGGGTCCCGGAGAAGGAGATGTCGGCGGTCTCCACCTCCCAGCCCTTGCGCGCCGTCAGCAGGGAGCGGTAGGTAGGCGGGGCCTGGAAGGCGAAGTAGGGCAGCACTTCCCGCCGCACGAGCCCGGCGGTCATCACGGCCCAGATCACGCCGGTGGCGAGGAGGACGAGGTGGCGGGTCATTCGGGGGTGCCCGGTTTGTAGTATAGCACCCGTGGATGAACTCCGTCGGGACGCCGAGTCTGTGGTCGCCCGCCTCCGCGCCGCGGGCCACCAGGCCCTCTTCGCGGGCGGCTGCGTCCGGGACGGGCTCCTCGGCCGGCCGGTGCGCGAGATCGACATCGCGACCTCCGCCCCGCCCGACGCCGTGATCGGGCTCTTCCCGCGAACCGTCCCGGTCGGCCGCGCCTTCGGCGTCGTCCTCGTCCTCGAGGGGTCCCATCGCTTCGAGGTCGCCACGTTCCGCTCCGACGGCCCCTACCTCGACGGCCGCCACCCGAGCTCCGTCACGTACGCCGGGGCCCGCGAGGACGCCCTCCGCCGCGACTTCACGATCAACGGGATGTTCCTCGACCCCGCGACCGGCGAGGTGATCGACCACGTCGGCGGGAAGGCGGACCTGCAGGCCCGGCTGGTCCGGGCCATCGGCGAGCCCCGCGAGCGCTACGCCGAGGACAAGCTCCGCCTCCTGCGCGCCGTCCGCTTCTCCGCCCAGCTCGGGTTCGCGCTCGAGGACCGCACCGCGGCCGCCCTGCGCGAGCTCGCCCCGGCGATCCGCGAGGTCAGCGCCGAGCGGATCCGCGACGAGCTCTTCAAGATCCTCGTCCACCCGAGCCGCTCCGCCGCCCTCCAGGGCCTGAAGGACTCCGGCCTGCTCCGCGCCATCCTGCCCGAGGTCGACGCGATGTCCGGCGTCGAGCAGCCGCCCGAGTACCACCCCGAGGGCGACGTCTGGACCCACACGAAGCTCTGCCTCGATTCGCTCGTCGACCCGGGGCCCGAGCTCGCCCTCGCCGTGCTCCTGCACGACGTCGCGAAGCCCGTCACCCAGACCCGGACGGACCGGATCCGCTTCAACGGCCACGACCGCGTCGGCGCCGACATGGCCCGCGACATCGCGAGCCGCCTCAAGCTCTCCGCGGAGCAGCGGGACCGGATCACCTGGCTCGTCGCCCGGCACCTCGCGTTCCTGCAGGTCGACCAGATGAAGCGGAGCACGCTCAAGCGGATCTTCGCCGCGCCGCACATCGAGGACCTCTTCGCCGTGATCCGCGCCGACACGATCGGGTCGAAGGCCGACCCGGCGTTCGTGGACCGCCTCGCCGCGCTGCGCGCCTCGATGCCGCCCGACGAGATCCGACCCGAGCCGCTCGTGACCGGCGCCGACCTGATCCGCCTCGGCTACCGCCCGGGCCCGGCCTTCAAGAAGACCCTTTCCGACCTGCTCGACGCCCAGCTCGAGGGGACCCTCGCGACGAAGGCGGACGCGCTCGAGAAGGCCCGCGCCCTCCTCGGCGATCCTTGACGCCGGGTCCGGGTCCCGCGGAGAATCCCGCGATGGCCGTTCGCGTGCTCGTCGGCGCCGGGGATCCCGTCCTCAACCGGGCGCTCTCCGAGCTCCTCAGCTCGACGGGCTACGAGGTCGTCGCCGCGACGACGGGCACCGCGGCCCTCGAGGAGGCCCGCCACCACGCCCCCGCGGTCGCGCTCATCGACGCCGACCTCCAGGACCCCGACGGCTACGACACCTGTCACCTCCTCAAGCAGAACGGCGGGACGCCCTACCCCGTGCTGCTGCTCTCCGAGCGGCGCGGCCGTGAGGAGATCCTCCGCGGCGTGCGGGCCGGGGCCGACGACCTGATCGGCAAGCCCGTCGTGAAGGAGCGCATCCTGGACCGCATCCGCGCGGCCCTGACCGGCCCCCGCCCCGGACCGGTCCTTCCCCCGTCGCGCTGGGACCGCCGCGGCGCGCCCCGCGCCGCCGTCACCTGGACCGTCTCGTGGTGCGCCCCCGCCGCCGAGGGCTACGGCGTCACGTTCAAGAACCGCGTCGTCGACATCTCGGTCACGGGGCTCGCCCTCGAGTTCCAGCGCTGCTCGCCCTGCACCGGGTACGAGCCCGGCGGCGTGCACCCGCTCTGCCTGCTGCGCCCGCACGCGGTCGCCGTCGCGGGCTCCCCCGAGCTCGACCTCATCCTCTGCCTCACCCCCGAGGTCGTCCTCGAGATCAAGGGCCGGGTCGCCCACATCCACCAGCCCACCGACTGGCTGCACACGGAGAAGGTCGGGATCGTCTTCGACGCCCCTCCGCCAGAGGCCGCGGCCCTCATCTCCAAGTGGGTCGCCGGGGAGCTCCGCTTCTGACATTGGGCTTGATTTCCCGCCGTGGATGACCGATTCTCTTTGTGCACGTTTCATTTCGGCCGGGGTCAGCCCGGCCCAGGGAGAGAGAGGGGTTCATGCGCCGGATCGCACTCGTCAACCAAAAGGGCGGCGTCGGCAAGACCACGACGACCGTCAACCTCGCCGCCGCGCTCGCCGAACTCGGGAAGCGCGTCCTCGTCATCGACCTCGACCCGCAGGCCAACACCACCGTCAACTTCGGCCTCCGCCCGCCGGAGCTCAAGCTGACGACCTACTCGCTGCTCGTCGGCGGCCTCCCCGCCCGCGAGGTGATCCGCCAGGTCTCCACGAACCTCTTCCTCATCCCCGCCAACCTCGACCTGGCCGGCGCGGAGATGGAGCTCTCGACCGCCATCGGCCGCGAGCAGATCCTCCGCGACGCGATGAAGGACGTCGGCGACTACGACTACGTCTTCGTCGACTGCCCCCCCTCCCTCGGCGTCCTCAACGTCAACGGCCTCGTCTTCGTCGACGAGGTCTACATCCCGATGCAGTGCGAGTTCTTCGCCATGCACGGGCTCTCCCTGCTCGTGCGCACGATCGACATCGTGAAGCGCCGCCTCAACCCGCGGCTCGAGATCACCGGCGTGCTCGCCAGCATGTACGACGCCCGCCGCGGCCTGGCCCGCGAGACGGTCGCCGAGATCGAGAAGCACTTCGGGAACCGCGTTTTCCGCACCCGGGTCCGCAACAACGTCCGGCTCGCCGAGGCCCCCAGCCACGGCAAGACCATCCTCGACTACGCGCCGGACTCGTACGGCGCCGAGGACTTCCGCGCGCTGGCCCGGGAGGTCGCCGGGATCCCCGACCCCGCGCCCGTCCCCGAGCTGCCGGCGGCCCCCGCGGAGCCCGCCGCCCCCGCCGGGGCGTAGATGGCCTGGGTCCTCGTCGGGCTCGGGCTCGCCGCGTTCGTCTACGCCGCGGACCGCCTCTGGCTGAACCCGGCCCGCCTCCTCACCGCCGAGGATCTCCTCGCCCTGCCCGGCCGCCCGCTGACCCTCGTCGCCAGACTCGAGCGCGACCTCCTCCCCTTCCTCGATCCCGCGATCGCGGGGGCCGAGATCGCGTTCCGCCTCGGCGAGCAGGTGCTCGGCGTCGCGAGGACCGACGCCCTGGGCTTCGCCCGTTTCGAGGCGGGCCCAGCGCCCGGGCCCGGCCTGCACGTCTACACGGTCACGTGCGGCGAGGCCCGCGAGGAGCTCGTCGTGAAGGTGATCGAGCCCGGCACGCCCGTGCTCGTGCTCGACCTCGACGAGACGATTTCCGCGCCGAGTTCCGTGAGATTCTGGCTCTCCGACGTTCGCCGCGTCCGACCGCTCGCGGGCTCCGAGCGCGTCCTGCCGGGGCTGGTCGCGCGGCGGGCCTGCGTCTACCTCACCGCCCGCGACCACTCGCTGCTCGCGAAGTCGAGGGCCTGGCTGCGCCTCCGTGGCCTCCCGACGGGTCCGCTGCTCATCCGCCGCAACCGCTGGCCCGAGCAGGCCGAGGAGCACAAGACGGCGCGGCTCCTCGAGCTCGCGAAGGAGCACCGGCTCTGGGCCGGGGTCGGCGACAAGCTCTCGGACATGCGGGCGTACCGGGCCCGGGGAATGAAGGCCTACCTGATGCGGCCGACGGGCGCGGTGGAGACCCCGGAGGGAGCGGTGCGGGTCACCTCGTGGGCCGACCTCGCCGACCTGCTGGAGCGCGACGCCGCCTCAGCGTGAGGCCCGGTAGACCTTCTCCGGATTCCGGATCGCCTCGGCCTGCGGGAGCACCATCCGGTTCCGGGGCTTCAGCTTCGCCGCCTTGCCGAGGGCCGCGACCGCGTCGTCGACCCTCTTCCGGCTCAGCACGATGCCGGCCTGCTGCACGAGGTACTCGAACTCCTCGAAGCGGTGCTCCGCCTTCGCCTTCTTCCCGTCCTTGTGGTGCTTCGGCTCGCGCTTCAGGGCGGCCAGGACCTTCTTCGCGTCGAACTCGCGGCCCGTGGCCTGGATGCAGCCGCCGTCGTCGACGAGCACCCAGAACGGCAGGTCGTCGGCGCCCCAGAGGCGGTCGAGGACGAACGTGGCGTCGATGAGCGGCAGGTGCGAGCACTTCGCCGCCGTGAAGCGGGCCATGGGGCGGCCGGGCCCCTCGACGTCGAAGGCGATGCTGGCGACCTGGACGTCGCGACCGTGCTCGCGGTGGAACTTCTCGACCTTGGGGAGCGACTCGCGCGACGGGTGCCAGCTGGCCCAGCCGACGAAGAGGGCCGGTCGGCCCTTGAAGTCGGCTCGGGACACGGAGCGGCCGCCGGTCGTGGAGATCCGGAAGTCGGGCAGCTTGCCCTCGGTGGGGAGGCTCATGCCGCCATGATACCCGCGGGTCCGGCCGCGTCTACCAGTCGAGCTCGTCCGGCTCGCCCGACAGCTGGCGCAGCCGGCGCTCGATGATGCGGTCGCGGGCCTCCTGGCGCTTCTTGAGGAGGTCCTGCAGCTCGGCGACGCGGCGCTTGAGCTCCTCGACCTCGCGGCCCCGGAGCTTCTCGCGGACGTCGAAGAGCTTGCCGACCACGTCCTTGAGCTGGGCCTTCGCGGCGTCCCGCTCCTCGCGCCGGTCGGCGGGGATGCGGCGCAGCTTGGCGCCGAGGTCCTCGGCCTGGCGCTCGATGGCGTTGGCGTCCTGCTGGAGCTTGAAGCCCTCGGGGTCGCGCTCCTTGAGCTCGCGGAGTTCCCGGGTGCGGGCGATCGCCTCCTCCATGAGGCGCATCGCGTCCTCGTGGCGCCCTTCCCGCTTGAACTGCTCGATCCGCTCGAGGATCCCGGGGTCCAGCTCCTTGATCGCGGGCAGCAACTCCTCGAACTCGCGGCGGCGGCCCTCGGGATCGCGGCCCGGGGGCGGCATGCCGGGGCGGCCCTGCATCGGCGGGCGCTCGCCCATGCGGCGCTCCTTGGACTCCGCGAGCTTCCGCTCCATCTGCTGGAGCTCGGCCCGGAGCTTTTCGGCGACGTCCTTCTGGCCGGCGGCCTCCGCCTCGGCGAGCCTCTTGCGGAGCTCGGCGAGGCGCTCCTGGGCCTGGCCGAGGTCCTTGTCGTACTTGGGCGGCGGGCCCATGCGCAGCTCCTTCACGCGGCGGAGCACGGTCTCGAGCTCCTTCGCGACGGCGCCGGCCTCGTCGGCGTCGCCCTTCTCCTTCGCGACCTTCATGCGCTCCTCGAGCTCGGCGACGCGGCGTTCGAGGTCGTGCATTTCCTTCTCGCGGCCGTCCTGGAACAGGGGCGCGGAGAGCGCGACGGCGAGGGCCAGGGCCTGGATCAGCATGGGTCGCTCCGGGGTTACAGGTTCTCGAGGTCGAAGGTCAGTCCGTCGAGCCGCCGGCGGACGTCGTCGGCGGCGCGGTCGATGGCCCCCTCGGAGGGCTCCGGGGGCCGGGAGATCTGGAGTCGGTGGACGCGCTCGCGAAGGACGCGGGTCTCGCGGTCGATCGTGGCGCCGGCCGGGATGGCGGGCTCGGCCACAGGATCGGGCGGCCGCTCGGGGAGCTTCGCGACGGGATCCTGGCCGAGCCTGAGGAGCAGCAGCGGCCCGAGCAGGAAGGCGATCATCAGGGCCGCGGCGAGGGCCGGGACCCAGCGGCGCGAGCGGGGCTTGAGCGACGCGAGGATGCGGAGGCGGGCCGCGGTCGACAGGCCCGGCCCGGAGAGGGCCCGGTCCTTCTCGAGGAGCTCGCGGAACTCGGCCACGTCGGCGGCGCAGGAGGCGCAGGCGGCCACGTGGGCAGGCCAGGCGGGATCGGCGGGCGCCTCGCCGGCGGCGGCGAGGACGCGGGCCTCGAGGTAGCGGTCGCAGCTCATGCCTGGTACGCCTTGAGGGATTTCCTCAGGTTCTCCATCGCGTAATGCATCCGGCCCAGGGCCGTGTTCAACGGGCACTTCATCACGTCGGCGATCTCCTGGAAGGACAGGTCGCCCTCCTCGCGCAGCAGGAACACCTGCTTCTGCTCGGGGGGCAGGTTCGCGACGGCCTTCGCCAGCGCGTCCCTCAGCCCGTCGTCCGGCCCCGTCGTCGTCCTCCGGTCGGCCACGTCCTCGTCCAGCGGTCCGGCCCGCTTCAGCGGCGTCCGGCTCCTCCGCTGGTCCAGGCAGAGCCGGTGCGCGATCGTGAACAGCCACGCGGCGAAGCTGCCCGACGGGTCGTACGACCCGATGGCCCGGTGGACCCTGAGGAAGACCTCCTGGACCAGGTCCTCCGCCTCCGCGTCGCCCACGTGGCGCCTCGCGAAGCGGACCAGCCGGTCGCCGTAGTCCTGGAGCAGCCGCTCGTAGGCTCCGGCCTCGCCGGCCTGGAGGCCACGGATCAGCTGCTCCATCGCGACGTCACCAGAACGCGGGGGAGGCATGTTTATTGTCCGGGAAGCCATCATATAATCCCGGCCGTGAACGCGCCGGGCCGGATCCTCGAGGAGCTCGAACTCCGGCCCTTCCTCGTGGCCGCCCCGCCCCTCATGGCGGGCCTCCTGCTCGCCTCGGCCCGCGACTTCCACCCCGTGCTGGCGCCGGCCGCCCTGGCCCTCGCCCTCGTCGCCCTGCTCCTCGCGCTGCGCCACCGCCGTTCCGCCGCGCTGAAACTCCTCCTCGCATCCGCCGTCGCCTTCTCGGCGGGCGCATGGCGTCAGGAGCTCTGGGAGCGGGTTCCGGCCGACGACGTCTCGCTCCGCACCGCCCGGGATCCGGTGGAGGTGACGGGCCGGGTCGTCGAGCCCCCGCGGCGCTTCCCCTCGCTGCGCGACGTCTCCGAGCGGCACCAGCCGAGGGGCGGCGCGTTCCTGCTCGACGTCGAGGACGTCGCCGGGCGGCCCGCGAGCGGCCGCCTCCGGGTCCAGTACTACGGGCCCGACGTGGCGCTCGGCGGCGGCGAGACCGTGTCCCTCAAGGGCCGCATCCGGCCCGTCGCCCCCGCGTCCAACCCCGGGGTCTACGACCGCGCCGCGGCCATGAGGCGCGAGGGCGTCGGCGCCGTGCTCACGATCCAGGAGGGCCCCCGCGTCGTGCGGGAGGCCCCGCTGATGAGCCCCGCGCGCTGGCTGGCGTCGACCCGGGCCCGGCTCGCCGCCCTGCTCTCGGCCCACGCGCGGCCGGAAGTCGCCTCGCTGCAGGCCGCGCTGCTCCTCGGGTCGCGCGAGGACCTGCCGCCCTCGTTCAGCGAGTCGCTGCAGCGGACGGGCACCGCGCACTTCCTCGCGATCTCGGGCTTCAACCTCGTGCTCGTGCTGGCGATCTTCTGGACGGTGCTCGTGCTGCTCGGCGTGGGCGGGCGGGCGATGCACCTCTCGCTGCTCGTCCTGCTGCTCGGCTACACGGCCATGACGGGCTGGCAGGTCTCCGTGGTGCGGGCCTTCCTGATGTCCGCGACGGTGCTCGCGGCCAACCTCGCGTGGCGGCGCGCGGACTCGGTGAACTCCCTGTCGCTCGCCGCCGTCGTCATCCTCCTCGCCGATCCCGCCCAGCTCTTCGACGCGGGCTTCCAGCTCTCCTTCGCCGCGGTGGCGGGGATCCTCGCGATCAGCCCGGTCTTCCACGACTTCCTGGCCCGCCCGGACTTCGGCCCCGCCCCCGGGCGCTGGATGTCGCTCGCGCGCCAGGCCCGCGGGGCGCTCGCCGTCTCGTTGGGCGCCTGGCTGGCGACCGCGCCGATCGTGCTGGGCACGTTCAACCTCGTGACGCCCGTCATCCTCGTCGCCAATCTCGCGCTCGCTCCGTTGATCACGATCCAGTGCGCGCTCGGGATCGCGACGCTGCCCCTCGCCGCCGCGTTGCCGCCCGCCGCCGACGCGGTCGGCTGGGCCTCGACGGGCGTCTACCTCGCCACGGAGTGGATCGCGGCGCTGCTCGTCCGGCTCCCCGCCTCCTACGTCTTCACGCCCGGGTTCGGGCTCGCCGGGGCGGCGCTGTTCTACGGATCGCTGGCGCTTTGGACCTGGGGCGCGCGGGTCCGCCCGAACCGCCTCCGGCCCTGGGCCGCTCCCCTCTTCGCCGTGGCCCTCGCCTTTCCCCCGCTCGCGTCCCCCCCGCCGGCCGAGGCGATCTTCGGCCTGATCGACGTCGGCCGCGGCAGCTGTGGCTACCTTCGGGCCGCGGACGGCCGCGTCACGGTCTTCGATTGCGGCAGCCTCTCGACCCGCGATCCCGGCGCGACGATCGCCGCCCCGGTCCTCTGGTCGCGGGGCGTCTCCCGGGTCCACACGCTCGTGCTCTCGCACCCCGACGCCGACCACGTCAACGGCGCGCGCAGCCTCATCGAGCGGATGCGCGTCCTCCGGCTCGTGATCCCGCCTCGCTTCGAGGAGGCGGAGCCGGAGCTCGTCGCCTTCGCCCGCGGGCGCGGGCTCGAAGTCGTCGTCTCGAAGGCCGGGACCTCGCTGCCCGACCTGGAGATCCTCGGGCCGCCCGATCCCGCCTCCGCCCCCGGACGCTGGCCCGCCAACGAGCTCTCGCTCGTCGTCCGGGTACGGACCCCGCACGGGGCGATCCTCGTCCCGGGGGACATCCAGGACCAGGGAACGGCGGCCCTGCTCGCCTCCGGGGCGGAGCTCGGCTCCCGCCTCCTCGTGCTCCCCCACCACGGGCGCTTCCACGGGCTCCACGCGGCGCTCGCGGAGGCCGTCGCTCCCGAGATCTGCCTCGTGACCGGCGCGGAGGAGGACGCCTCGCCCGAGGTGCTGCGGGGCCTGGGTCGCGTGCTGACCACGGGCGAGCGGGGCTGGATCGAGATCCGGCTTGGGCCTGACGGACCCTCCCCGGCGTCGTACAAGTAGGCATGGAACCCGACGACGACCCGCTCTGGAAGCGGATCCTCTTCAACGAGTTCCTGATCGCCCTGCTGGCGATCGGCGGGATCCTCTTCGCCGCGTTCTGGCTGGCCACCACCCCGAAACCGTGACCCGGCCGCGGGGCCTTTGGTAGCATCGCGGTCCCATGACTGACACCCCCCGCACCCGGGCCGAGCTCACGAGCAACCGCGAGACCTCCACGCACGCCGACGTCCTCGCGTTCCTCGCGAAGCTCGGGGACCGGGCCAACCTCCGCGTCGAGTCCTTCGGGAAGAGCGGCCTGGGCCAGGACCTCCCCGCCGTGATCGTTTCGCCCTCGAAGGCCTTCACGCCCGAGGCCGCCGACCGGAAGAAGCTCCTGAAGGTCCTCGTCATCGCGAACATCCACGCCGGCGAGGTCGAGGGCAAGGAAGCCTGCCTGATGCTGGCGCGGGACCTCTCCGCGAAGCCGCCGCCGTGGCTGAAGAACTGCGTCCTCGTCCTCGTGCCCAACTACAACCCGGACGGCAACGACCGGATCGACGCGAAGAACCGGGTCCTGGATCTCGCGGCGCTCGACGGCCAGGTCGGCCCCCCGGGCGGCGTGGGGACGCGCTACACCGGCCGCGGCATCAACCTCAACCGCGACTACATGAAGCAGGAGGCGGTGGAGTCGGTCCACCTCTCCAAGCTCTTCGGCCGCTGGTGGCCCCACCTCGTGATCGACTGCCACACGACCAACGGGTCGATCCACGGCTACCACCTGACCTACGACACGTCGCACACCGTCGAGAGCGGCCCGAAGGACACGATCCTCCACGTCCGCGACGTCCTGCTCCCGGAGGTGACCCGCCGGCTCAAGGCGCGCACCGGCTACCGGACCTACTTCTACGGCAACTACGTCGACCAGCTCGACCCCTCGAAGGGCTGGGCGACGTACTCGCCGATGCCCCGCTACGGCAGCCACTATCGCGGCCTGACGGGGCGCCTCGACGTCCTGCTCGAGTGCTACTCGTACATCCCCTTCGACGAGCGCATCCGCGTGATGCACGCGACGCTTCTCGAGCTCTTCATGCACGCGGGCCGCAACGCGAGGAAGCTCCGCGAGCTCTGCGACCGGGTGCAGAAGGAGACCGTCGCCCGGGGCGAGGACCCCTCGCCCTCGGACCGGATCGGCGTCGACTACGGCGTGGCGCACCCCGGCCCCGGCGGATCCGTCGAGATGACCTATCCCCCGCTCGCGTTCCCGAAGCCCGTGCCGATCGTGGGCTACGACGCCGACTCGCTGAAGAAGCGGCGCATCGAGGGCGGGCGGCTGAAGACCTATCGCGCCCCCTTCCTCTGGAACTTTGTGCCGACGCGCTCCGTGCGCCGGCCGTACGCGTACGTGGTGCCAGAGGCCGCCGTGCCCCGCCTGCTCGACCACAATGTCGTCGTCGAGACGCTCGCGCAGGAGACCGAGCTCGAGGTCGAGCGCTACGTGATCCTCGACGCGAAGCCGACCAGCAGCCCGGACGTCGGGTCGCACACGCTCGTGGAGACGGTGCTCTGGGTCCGGGGCGAGGAGTCGAAGCGGACGCTGCCCGCCGGGACGCGGATCGTCCGGATGGCCCAGCCGCTGGCGGCGGTCGCCGCGTACCTCCTCGAGCCCGAGGCGGACGACGGGCTGGCGCGCTGGAACCTGCTGGGGCCGCTCAAGGCCGGCGACGAGTTCCCGGTCCTGCGAATCAACCGCCGGACCGCGCTTCCGACCCAACGCGCGTCGCGTTGAGCCGTAGCACCGGAATAGAACTTCCGGAGGGTCCATGCCGCGTCTCCTCTTCGCCCTGCTGCTCCTCCTGCCCGCGTTCCAGGACGCGGAGTCCTACAAGGACCTCGTGCGGAAGCTCGACGCCGCGGGCGTCGACGAGCGCGAGAAGGCGATGGAGGACCTGGTCGCGGCGGGCGAAGCCGCCCTCCCCGCGCTGAAGGAGGGCCTGGCGGCCGAGAGCCCCGAGGTCCGCAGCCGCTGCGACGAGGCGATCCGCCGCATCGCCCACGAGGCGAAGGTCCGCGGCATCTACAAGGAGCCCAAGCCGCTGGCGCTGAAGTTCGAGGACGCGCCGCTCATGGAGATCCTCGCGGAGCTGACGGCGCAGTCCGGCAAGGCGATCGAGACCTCGGCCGTCCCCAAGGAGGCCCGCGGCTCGCTCGTCGCGGCGTCCTGCACGCTCATGGAGGCCCTCGACCGCCTCTGCGCGGCGCAGCCCAAGCTGTCCTGGGACTTCAACGAGAAGGGCGCCGTCAAGATGCTCGCCGAGAAGCACGCGGACCGGCCCGCCGCCTACTCGGGCGCCTTCCGCGTCGCGATCAACTCCGTCGACGTGACCCGGACGACGAACTTCAAGGAGTCCACGATCGCGGCCTCCCTGCTCTTCGGCGCGACCTGGGATCCGTCCCTGTCGCCGATGAAGCGCACGCGGTTCGCGTTCACCAAGGTCGTCGACGACCAGGGCCGCGAGGTCCAGCTCGAGAGCCTGGCCGCCCAGATGTTCGGCGGCGCCGCGATGCCCGCCGGCATGGTCATCCGGATCGCCGGCATGGGCGGCGACGAGGCGCGGGAGCCGCGCTACGGGCTGAAGGGCCTGCAGCCCGACGCCAAGACCCTGAAGTCCGTCCAAGGCACCGCCACCTTCTCCTTCCCGCTCGACGCGGTCCCGGTGACGTTCTCCGAGATCGTCCCCGGCGACAAGCAGGTCGTAGGCGACTTCACGATCCGGATCGACAAGGTCCAGCCCTCTCGCAACGTGGTCGACTTCCTCGTGATCCGCACCAAGGGCGAGGGCGCGGACATCGCCGAGGAGGTGGAGCGGCGCCTCGACGCCTCCACCGTGATCGCCGTGGACAAGGACGGCGCGGAGCACAAGGCCGAGAGCCTCGCGCCGCCGAACGAGCGGATGGGCATGGTGATCATGGGCGGGCCGGGCGGGGGCGGCGAGGTCGAGAAGACCTGGAAGCTGCGGGCCACCTTCCCGACGCTCGGCAAGAAGGACATCCAGTCGATGAGGCTGAAGTTCGTCGACAAGACCTGGGAGAAGGCGATCCCCTTCGAGATCAAGGACGTCCGGCTCCCGTAACCGCTGCTGGCCCCCGCGCGGGGCGGCCGATAAACTGGTGCCGTGACGCGCGTCGCCATCCTCGGGTCCACCGGATCGATCGGTCTCAGCGCGCTCGACGTCGCCCGGCACCTCCCGAAGCGCCTGCAGGTCTCGGGCCTCGCGGCCGGCCGCCGCTGGGAGCTGCTCCGGGACCAGGTCCGCGAGTTCCACCCCTCGCTGGCCGCCCTCCAGGACGGCGGCGACTTCGACCGCCTCCGCGCCGAGCTCCACGGATCCTCGACGCGGGTGCTCCCCGGGCCCGGCGGGGTCCTGGAGGTCGCCTCCGACCCCGGCACCGACGTCGTGCTCAGCGCGATCACAGGGGCCGCGGGGCTCGAGCCCGGGCTCGCCGCGCTCGCCGGCGGCAAGATCCTCGCGCTGGCCAACAAGGAGTCGCTCGTGACCGCCGGATCGCTGATGCTCGAGGCGGCCCGTCGCTCGAAGGGGCGCATCGTTCCCGTGGACAGCGAGCACAGCGCCATCGCCCAGTGCCTGCAGTCGGGCCGGATCGAGGAGGTCCGCCGGGTCACGATCACCGCCTCCGGCGGGCCCTTCCGCACCGCGACGCTCGCGGAGATGGAGAAGGCCGGGCCCGAGCAGGCGCTGAAGCACCCGACCTGGTCGATGGGCCCCAAGATCACGATCGACTCGGCCACGATGATGAACAAGGCCCTCGAGGTCATCGAGGCCCGCTGGCTCTTCGACCTCGACCCGGACCGCCTCGAGGTGGTCGTGCACCCCCAGTCGATCGTCCACTCGCTCGTCGAGTTCCGCGACGGGTCCGTGATCGCCCAGCTCGGGGCGCCGGACATGCGCGTGCCGATCCAGGTCGCGCTGACCTGGCCGGAACGGCTCGAGGGGCCCGCGCGCCGCCTCGACCTCGTCGCGACGAAATCCCTGACCTTCGAGCCCGTGGACCACGCGCGCTTCCCCGCGGTGGCCCTGGGCTTCCGCGCCGCCCGCGAGGGCGGGACGATGGGCGCCGTGCTCAACGGCGCCAACGAGGTGGCCGTGGAGGCCTTCCTCGCGCGCCGGCTCGGGTTCACCCGCATCGCGGCGGTCGTGGCGGCCGTGATGGACCGCCACCGGACGATCGCCGCCCCCACCCTGGAACAGATCCGCGCCGCCGACGCGTGGGCCCGGGCCGAGGCCCGAGCCGCCGTCGCGGCCGGCTAGGAGCCGACATGGATTTCGTCTGGTCCGCGCTGATCTGGCTCGAGATCATCGCCGGTCTCGGCCTGCTGATCTTCATCCACGAGTTCGGCCACTTCCTGATGGCCAAGCGCAACGGCGTCCGGGTCGAGGCCTTCTCGCTCGGCATGGGGCCCATCCTCTGGCGCCGCCAGTGGGGCGAAACCGAGTACCGCCTCTCGCTGGTGCCGCTCGGCGGCTACGTGAAGATGTCCGGCGAGAACCTCGGCGACCCGCGCACCGGCGCCGAGCACGAGCTCACGAGCAAGTCCGCGTGGCAGCGCCTCCAGATCTTCTCGGCGGGCGCGATCATGAACCTGCTGATCGCCGTGCCGATCTCCGTCGCCGCGTTCGGGCTGGGCATGTACATGATGCCCGCGACGGTCGCCGCGCCGGCCCTCCTCGAGGCCGAGGCGGGCATGCGCCCCGGCGACGTCGTCACGGAGATCGCGGGCCGCCGCGTCGCGAGCCTGGACTCCTACAAGAAGGAGATCGTCCGCCAGCCGCGCGGCTCGCAGGTCCCGGTGAAGGTCCTGCGCGACGGCAAGGAGCTGACCCTCACCGTGCAGGCCGGCGGCTCGGAGAAGCACGGCTTCCGGCCCCCGCTCACGAGCCTCGGCAAGGTGAAGGAAGGCAGCCTCGCGGCCACGGCGGGCTTCCGGACCGGGGACGAGGTGGTCGAGATCGACGGCCAGCGCGTCCTGCACTACGTCGAGATCCGCGAGGGGCTCGACCGCGCCGCGGGGCGCGAGGCGGTCGTCAAGGTCCGCAACGTCCGGGACGACGGCGCCCCGATCCGCGAGCTCCGCTTCCAGGTGCCCGCGCTGAACCTGCACGAGATCCCGCAGGACTGGGACCTCGTGGAGATCGAGCTGGCCCGCGTGCCCAAGGGCTTCCCCGCCGAGCAGGCCGGCCTGCAGCCCGGGGACGTCATCACCAGGATCGGCGACCGGGAGTGCAAGAGCTTCGCCGACGTGAAGGCCGCGCTCGAGAAGGCGGGCGGCACGGCGGTCGGGATCGAGTACCTCCGCCAGGGCGCCACCGCGAAGGCGACGGTCAAGGTCGGCTTCAACGAGATCGGCCGGGGCCAGATCGGCGTCGAGCCCAAGAAGACCAAGCGGGTCGCGCGCGTCGCCGAGGGGTCGTACTTCCACGCCGCCGGACTGCGCACGGGCGACATGCTGGAGTCCCTGGATTCCGGCAAGGGGACGGCCGTCACCGGGGACGTGACGACCTGGGATCTCGCGATGGGCCGCTCCGACGAGCCCGGCCGCTTCAAGCCCACCGTCCTCGAGGTGCTCCGCGACGGGAAGAAGGAGCGGATCGAGGTGAAGGGCCGCGCCAAGGTCGTCGCGGACGTCGCGGGGGCGGGCTTCCAGTCGGTCGAGGGCCAGCTCGCGCTCGCGCCCTCGATGGCCTGGCAGACCTGGACCTTCGGCGAGGCGGTGCAGGAGGGGATCCGGGAGCCCGGCGACATCTTCGTGCTGACCTTCCAGCTCCTCGGCAAGCTCGTGAAGGGCCAGGAGTCCACGAGCAACCTCTCGGGCCCGGTGGGTATCATCTCCGTGGCCCACGAGAAGGCCGCCATGAGCCCCGGCAACTTCCTCTGGCTGCTGATGCTGATCTCGGTGAACCTCGGGGTCTTCAACCTCCTGCCGATCCCGGTGCTCGACGGCGGCCACATCCTGCTGCTGCTCTTCGAGAAGGTGAAGGGCCGGCCGCTGAGCCCCGGCTTCGTCGAGCGCTTCCAGCTCGTCGGCGTCGTCTTCCTGCTCGGCCTGATCATCTACGTGACCATGAACGACTTCGGGCGGCACTTCCGGTAGGCCATGGACTCGGACGCCTGGATCCCCTGGATCGGACGGCTCGTCGTGGTGGACACCGCGACGAGCTACGTCTACGTCGGCACGCTCGCCGAGGTGAAGGAGCACTTCGTCGTGCTGAAGGACGTCGACGCGCACGACCGCTCCGAGGGGCTGGCGACGAAGGAGAAGTACGTCATGGACGCGAAGCGCTTCGGCGTGAAGCCGAACCGGAAGGAAGTGTCCGTCCGCAAGGTGCAGGTCGTGAGCCTCTCCCTCCTCGACGACATCATCGTGTACTGATGCCCGCCGGCGACTACCTCAAGCTCACCCGCTTCCCCCTCGTCTTCACCGCCGTCGCGGACAGCGCGGCGGGCTACCTCCTGGCGCTCCCCGCGGGCGCCGAGCTCCGGCCCACGGCCCTCGGCCTGGCCGCGGGGGTCTCGGCCTGCTTCTACGCCTCGGGGATGGTCTACAACGACGTCGCGGACCAGCTGCGGGACCGGGTCCTGCACCCGGAACGGCCGATCCCGTCGAAGCGCGTGACGTCGGACCGGGCGCAGCGCTTCGGGAAGGCCCTGCTCTTCGTCGCCCTGAGCGGGTCCTGCGTCTTCGGCCTCCTGGCCGGGGGCTGGGCGCTGGGCATGGCGATCCTGATCCTGGGCTACAACTTCCTGTTCAAGCACGTCCGCTGGGGCGGCGCCCTGGCGATGGGGCTGATCCGCGGGATGAACCTCGGGCTCGGGGCCTTCGCCGCGGCGCACCTGGCGCCCGGGTCGCCCGCCCTTCCCGGCTTCGGGGCCTTCCCCTGGGCCGGGATGGGCGTCCTGGCGCTCTACGTGACGCTCCTGACGCTCTTGTCGACCTGGGAGGACTCCAAGGACTCCCCCACCCGCCGCGTCGGGCTGGCGGCCGCGGGAATGGCGGCCGCTCCACTGGCCATCGCCGTGCCCGCCGGCGCCGGACCCCGCTGGGCCGCCGTCCTTCCCACGCTCTGGATCCTCCCCTGGGCGGTGCGGGCCGTCGCGCTCCCCTCGCGGGAACGCCTGATGCAGGTGGTGCGCTGGGGCGTGCTCGGGATCATCCTGCTCGACGCGGCCCAGGTCGCGGTGACGGGCCGGACGCGGGAGTCGCTCTGGATCGCGGGCCTGCTGCTGCCGGCGCTGCTGCTGCTCCCGGTCTTCCGACGCCTCTAGGTCGACACCTCGTAGGCGTGCATCGGCTTCTCGCGCCCCTTGAGGGCGGTCTCGCCGAGGTCCTTCGCCTGGAAGAAGGTCTTCACCTTGTTCCAGGTCTCCTCGCCGAGGATGACGCGGTTGGTCTGGGGGAACTTCCCGAGGCGCGCGGCCACGTTCACCGTGTCGCCGAGCACCGTGTACTCCATGCGCTGCGCGGTGCCGACGTTGCCGGCGACGGCGTGGCCCGTGTTGATGCCGATGCGGATCTCGAACTTCCGGTCCGGGTGCGCCTTGTTGTGGCGGTCGAGCTCCTTGAGGAGCTTGACGCCGGACTTCACGGCGTTGAGGGCGTGGTCCGGCTGGTCGAGCGGCGCGTTCCAGATCGCCATGACCGAGTCGCCGATGAACTTATTGACGCTGCCCTTGTGCTCGAAGATCGCGCTCGTGGCCATCTCGAAGAACTCGTTCAGGACCGAGCTGACGTTCTCCGCGCCGATCGCCTCGGCGAGCTTCGTGGAGCCGACGACGTCGATGAAGAGGACGGTGACCTCGCGCATCGTGGTGCCGAGGCCGACGTCGCCGCCGCGGCTGACGAGCATCTCGACGACGTCCGGCGAGTGGTACTTCGCGAGGTTGTTCCGGAGCATCTCCTCCTTGCGGAGCTTCTCGTGGAGCTCCTCCTGCTTGATGCGGATCGCGATGAGGTTCGCGATGGCGGTCAGCAGGTCGAGGTCGTCCCGGGTGAACGCGTAGGTCTTCGCGAGGTTGTCGAGGTAGATGGCGCCGTAGACGCGCTGCTCCTCCCAGAGGGGGACGCAGAGGGCGGAGCGGATGTTGTACTGGACGATCGACTGGCCCTGCATGAAGCGCGGGTCCTGGAGGGCGTCGCTCGTGATGACGGAGACCTTCTCGTTGACGACCTGGTTCGTGATCGTCGTGGAGATCTGCAGCGACTCGCCGGGGATGAGGCCCTTGCTCTTCTGGTAGGCGATGCGGGGCTCGAGGGTGCGCTCGGGGCCGAAGAGGAGGATGATCCCGCGGTCGGCGCTGATGACCTCGAAGATGAGCTTCATGGAGACTTCGAGCATCCGGTCCAGGGTCGGGGCGCTGGAGAGCAGCTTGCCCGCCTGGAACAGGATGAAGAACATCTTGCTCTCTTTGGCGGCCTTCTCGCCCTGGACCTCCTTGCGGACCTCGCGGAGGCTGAGGCCCTTGGAGAGGGCGTCGCTGATGTCGAAGGCGTAGCTCTCGGCGATGTCGTCGACGTGCTGGACGATGTAGCGGCTGCCGGCGGCCATGTCGGCGCCGGGGCCGGGGCGCGGCACGACGTCGGCGACGCCGGTCTGGCGGCCCGCGCGGACCTGGGGCATGGCGCCGGTGCCGTGCTTCGCCGGGGCCTTGTCGTCGACGTAGGTGATCTCGGTGTCGCCGACGCGGATGACGTCCCCGTGGTCGAGGACCTTCATCTCGATCTTCTCGCGGTTGACGTAGGTCCCGTTGGAGGACCCGTGGTCGTAGATGACGAAGCGGTCGCCCTTCTTCTGGATGGAGCTGTGCCGCCGGCTGATCAGGGCGTCCTTGACCTCGAGGTCGTTGTCCGGGGTGCGGCCGATGCTGAAGGACTCCTTCGAGATCCCGATCTCGCGGGAGTTGCCGCCCGACTTGACGATGATCTTGGGCACGTTGCTTGAGGGCTCCGACGGGATGATACCCCTCGCCCCGCGGGCGGGTCAAGCCGCCGGGAACCCCGGCGCGGGGGCGTCGTATCACCCCCGATAGACTTTGACCGGACGAGGACTGGAGGCTATAAATGCGGTCCCAAAACCGCCCACTGGAGGCTCCATGCTGCGATTCCGCGCGTTCCTCCCCGTCCTGATGCTCCTGGCCGCCGGCTGGGTCACCGCCCAGGAATCCGGCATCAAGGGCAGCAAGCGCCCCGGCAAGAACACCGTCAAGATCGACGAGTTCA
Organism: uncultured Planctomycetales bacterium; assembly: GCA_964464755.1. GTDB lineage: Bacteria > Planctomycetota > MHYJ01 > MHYJ01 > JACPRB01 > CAYXGZ01. Next base: position 10,697 of record CAYXGZ010000012.1, on the reverse strand, counting down.
ACGACCGCCCGAAGGTCGAGCTCAAGCGCGGCGGAGAGCTGACCCAGGCCGTCCAGGTCGGCTTCCGCTCGCTCGACGCGGAGCAAGACTCATCCGCCCTCACGAGCGAGGTGGTCCACAGCTACATCCAGGAGGCGCTGATCAACAGCGACAACGAGACCTGGGAAGACATCCCGTATCTCGCCGAGAGCTGGGACATCGAGGATAACCTCCTCCTCACCGATGGGAAGCGCGTCCGCGGCTTGGTGAGCGAGACGGCCGACGGCTACGAGGTCAAGGACCTCAAGGGCGCCGCGGTCGGCAGCTACAAGAAGGCCGACGGCAAGGAGCTCCTCCGGCAGACCTCGTTCACCTTCCACCTCCGCAAGGGCGTCAAGTTCCACGACGGCCAGGACTTCACGGCGAAGGACGTCGAGTGGTCCCTCGCCCTCCTCAAGAGCCCGAAAAACGGCATGCCGAACATCCAGGGCTATTTCGACAAGGTCACCGAATGCACCGTGATCGACGACTACACGGTGCGGATCTCCTATGGCGAGCAGTACTGGATGGCCCTGACGGTCTGTGGCGGGTACCTGTACATCCGCCCCCACAAGGCCTGGGACCCGGACAACCTGCTCTTCAAGGATCCCGACGCCTTCTTCAAGACCTTCAACCAGCACCCGCTGATGATGAAGCCCATCGGGACCGGGTCGTACAAGTTCAGCAGCTTCCAGAAGGACGTCGAGGTCGTCGTCGAGCGAAACGAGTCCTGGTGGGGCGCCAAGGGCCTTCCGGCCCCCGCCAACGGCCAGGGGCCCGACAAGATCCGCTTCAAGATCATCAAGGACATCCAGGCGCAGCTCAAGGCCCTGGAAAAGGGCGAGGTCGACTACGTCACGGCCATCCCCCCCGAGCAGTTCGACTCGTACTTCGATAACGAGGCCCACCGCCGGGACTTCGCCAAGGTGGAGTGCGTCTACCCCTCCTTTGGTTACATCGGCTTCAACCTGCGCCGCGACCTCTGGAAGGACCCAAAAGTCCGCCTGGCCATGGCCTACGGCTCGGCCGACAACCCCAAGTTCATCAAGGACGTCCTCAAGGGCCGGGCCGAGCTCGTCTGCTCGCCGAACTACCTCTACGCCCCCTTCTACAACGAGGACCTCAAGCCGATCCCCTTCGACCCCAAGAAGGCCGAGGAGCTGCTCGCCGAGGCCGGCTGGTGGGACAGCGACGGCGACGGCATCCTCGACAAGGAGGGGAAGAAGTTCGAGTTCGAGATGCTGATCCGCGAGATGCCCCCGACGATGCCGGCCATGCAGCACCTGCTGCTGATGCAGTCCAACCTGAAGAAGCTCGGCATCAAGATGGACGTCCGGAAGATGGAGATGAGCGTCTACCTCGACCGCATGGAGAAGGGCGAGTTCGACGTCGCCCGCGCCGGCTGGGCCCTCTCCAGCCCTCCGAACCACCAGGACAACTTCCAGATCTGGCACTCGACGATGATCGGCGAGTCCGGCTCCAACCACATCGCCTACGCCAACAAGGAGGTCGACGAGATCCTGGTCCAGGTCCGTCGGGAGCTCGATCCCGAGAAGCGCCGGCAGCTCCAGCTCCGCTTCCAGAAGATCATCTTCGACCAGCAACCCTACAACTTCCTCTGGATGCCAGCTGAGCTCCGGGCGTACAGCAAGAAGTGGCGGAACGTGCGCTTCTTCGTGCCCCGGCCCTGCCACAGCCTGAACGAATGGTACCTGGGGAACTAGCCTAGTCTCGTGCGCGCCTATCTCCTCAAGCGGATCCTCCTCATCCCGATCACGCTGGTCGGGATCACCTTCATCACGTTCATCGTGATGAAACTCGCCCCCGGGGATCCCGCCCAGGCCTTGAAGGCCCAGGCCTCCGGGGGGAACATGCAGGCCTCCCAAGCCAGCCAGGAGGCGATGGCCAACTGGAAGAAGAAGCGCCACTTGGACAAGCACATTATCCTCCAGTACCTCTACTGGCTCAAGGACTTGGCCACCTTTGACCTAGGCAGCTCGATGATGACAGGGGAGCAAAAGGTCTCGGCTGTCATCGGCGAGCGGTTGTGGAAGACCCTGCTCTTGAACCTCATCGCCTTCGCGGCGATCTACCTCATCGCCATCCCGGTGGGTATAGTCGGCGGCGCAAAGCAGTTCACGTTCTGGGATCGGTCGCTGACGATCGTCGTCTTCCTGCTCTACTCGCTGCCCGCATTCTGGGTGGCCACGCTGCTGATCGCGTACGTAACCCCACTAGGCTTCCACACGACCGCGTACTACGGGAAGACCCCCATGGAAGCCGGGCTGTTCGTCTGGATCCGGGAACAGACCCTCTCCTTGACGCTCCCGCTCGTCTGCATGACTTACAACGGGTTCGCGTTCACCTCCCGCCAGATGCGGAGCGCCCTGCTGGAACAGATCCGCCAGGACTTCGTCCGGACGGCCCGTGCGAAGGGACTCTCGGAACGCGTGGTGGTCCTCCGTCACGCGACGCGCAACGCCCTGATCCCGATCATCACCCTGATCGGCACCTTGCTCCCCGCCCTCATTGGCGGCAGCATCATCTTGGAGCAGATCTTCAGCTTCCCGGGCATGGGCCAGCTCTTCTTCACCGCCATCGGCGAGCGAGACTACCCGATCGTGATGGGGATTGAGGTGGTGACGGCCATCCTGACCCTCGTCGGCATGCTGCTGTCCGACATCCTGTACGTCCTCGTCAACCCGGCGATCGCCTATGAGTGACGCCGGCCTCTACGGGAAGTCGTACTGGGAACTGGTCGTCCACGCGTTCCGCAAGAACCGGGCGGCCCTCATGTCCCTCTGGTTCTCGGTCGGCCTCCTCCTGGTCGCAATCCTTGCGCCGCTCCTGGCAAACGACCGCCCGTTCGTGTTCACGGGGACCATGCCCGGGGAGTACCGCAAGGCCTACCGGCAGATAGCCGGCCCGGCCTTCCAGGCGATCTTCCTGCAGGCGCCGAACCGCTTGAAGGCCGAGTCGCGGCAGTTCCAGGACAAGTCCGCTAGCCTGAACGACTACCTTCGCCGGCTCACGGAGGGCGAGGCGTCGGTCCAGTACGACTTCATCACCCGCCTGAGGAAGCGGGCTGAATCTCGCCCAGACACCCGGGCCCCGTGGATCAGCCGCGAGGTCCCCCTGGCCGACGTCGAGGGTGAGTTGAAGGCAGAGCAGGCGGAACTCCCCGGCCGGATCGCCGGTCTGGAGAAGGACCTCTCCTCCGGCCAGATCACGCCCGAGCAGAAGGAACGCAAGAAGGGCTTCTTGGACGACGCACGGAAGGCCATGGAGTCGATTCCCGGGGAACTGGCAATGCTAGAGGCGGCCCGTCAGAGGATTCTCCGTGACCTCCCCGAGGCGCACGGCAAGACGCTCGCGGGGAACGCCCGGGGCGTTCGGCTGAAGCTCATCGAGATGGGATTGCAGCTCGACGACGCCAAGCGCGTCCGCGCGGCAGAGTTCGCGAAGGATTTCGACCGGCTCGTCGGAGGCGACTACCTCACGACCGCCGAGGACCGGAGATCTGGGCTCATCGAGTTCCAGTCCAAGGTGAAGGCGGAATTCGACCCCGAGACGAATCCCCTGCGGCCTCGGCGCTACTGGCCACTCTTGGACTCCCTGACGTTTCTGGACGTCTTCTTCGTGACCACCGTCCTCCTAGCCGCATTCGTCTTTGGACCTCTTACCTGGTGGCGTCTGAAACGGGTCCTCCCCATCGAGCGGCGGTGGAGGATAAGCTGGTTGATCGCCGCCACGCCGGCCCTGCTCTTGTCGCTCTCCTGGCTCCAGTTCCACGAGTCCAAATTCGAGACCGCCTCCTTCAAGAAGGGCTCGGAGGACGGGAGCATCGTGATGACCTCGGCCCTCTGGCCGCCGCTGCGTTACCGCTACGACGAAGTCCCCAACTTGGACATCAAGTCCGACGCCGACCGGCCCCCGCTCGCACCCTCGAAGCAGCACTGGCTGGGCACCGATTACATGGGTCGGGACCTCCTGACCCGCATGATCTGGGGCTCGCGCGTGTCGCTTTCGATCGGCTTCGTCGCGGAGGCCATCGCTCTCTTCATCGGTATCGTCCTCGGGGCGCTTGCCGGCTACTACCGCGGCAAGACCGACATGCTCCTCTCCCGCATCATCGAGATCATGATCTGCTTCCCGACCTTCTTCCTCGTGCTGGCCGTCGTCGCCTTCCTGCCCCCGAGCATCTTCTTCGTCATGCTGGTCCTCGGGATCTTCGGCTGGATGGGCATCGCCCGCCTCTTGCGGGGCGAGTTCCTCCGCCTGATCAACCTCGACTTCGTCCAGGCCGCCCGGGCGCTGGGCGCCTCCGACTCCCGCATCATGTTCCGGCACCTGCTGCCCAACTCCCTGGCCCCGGTGCTGGTGGCCGCGAGCTTCGGCATCGCGACGGCCATGCTCACCGAGAGCAGCCTCAGCTTCCTCGGCTTCGGCGTCATGGAACCCGAGACAAGCTGGGGCCAGATCCTCTACACGGGGCGCGCGCACCTCGACAAGTGGTGGACCTTCCTAATCCCCGGCGCCGCGATCTTCCTCGCCGTCACGTGCTACAACCTCGTCGGCGACGGGATCCGGGACGCCACCGACCCTCGCCTGAAGGGATAGGCCTTGCTACACTGCGGGACCCCATGAGCGCCGAGACCCTCCTCGAGGTCAAGGACCTCCGGACCCACTTCTTCACCGACGACGGCGTCGTGAAGTCGGTGGACGGCGTCTCGTTCAAGCTCGAGAAGGGAAAGGTCCTCGGCATCGTCGGCGAGTCGGGCTGCGGGAAGTCCGTCACGTCGCTGTCGATCATGCGCCTCCTCGCCCACCCCGGCCGCATCGTGGGCGGCGAGATCCTCTTCGACGGCAAGGACCTCGCCAGGATCCCCGAGCCCGAGATGCGGAGGATCCGCGGCAACCGCATCTCGATGATCTTCCAGGAACCGATGACCTCGCTGAACCCGGTCTTCACCGTCGGCAACCAGATCTCCGAGGCCCTCGTCCTCCACCAGGGCCTCTCGAAGACGGACGCCCGCGCCAAGGCGATCGAGATGCTCCGCAAGGTGAAGGTGCCCGTCCCCGAGTCCCGCGTCGACGACTACCCGCACCAGATGTCCGGCGGCATGCGCCAGCGCGTGATGATCGCCATGTCCCTCGCCTGCAACCCGGCCCTCCTGATCGCCGACGAGCCCACCACCGCCCTCGACGTCACGATCCAGGCCCAGATCCTCGACCTGATGCGCGGGCTGCAGGCCGAGCTGGGCATGTCCATCATCCTCATCACGCACGACCTCGGCGTCGTCGCCGAGATCGCCGACCACGTCGCGGTGATGTACGCCTCGAAGATCGTGGAGTACGCCCCCGCGGCGGAGCTCTACCGGAACCCGGTCCACCCGTACACCGTCGGCCTCTTCAAGAGCCGGCCCTCCTCGTCCACGAACCGGAAGGAACGGCTCAACGTGATCCCGGGGACGGTCCCCAACCCCCTCCACTTCCCGCCCGGGTGCAAGTTCCACACCCGCTGCGCGCTGGCGGAGTCCTCGGGGAAGCTCGCGCAGTGCCAGGCCAAGGAACCCGTCTTGCGGGAGGTCGCACCCGGCCACTGGGCCGCGTGCGACGTGATCTGAACATGGGCCAGGACAAGCTCCTCGACGTCCGGAACCTGAAGAAGTACTTCCCCGTCAAGAAGGGGGTCTTCAGCCGGGTCCACGCCTGGGTCAAGGCCGTGGACGACATCTCCTTCCACCTGAAGCCGGGCGAGCCGCTCGGCCTCGTCGGCGAGTCCGGCTGCGGCAAGACGACGGCCGGCCGCACCGTCCTCCGCCTCATCGAGCCCACCGCGGGCACCGTGGATTTCCAGGGCCGCGACGTCGCCTCCCTCTCCGGCGCCGAGCTCCGGGCCGTGCGCCAGCACATGCAGATCATCTTCCAGGACCCCTACTCGTCCCTGAACCCGCGCATGACGGTCGCCGCGATCGTCGCGGAGGGCCTCGCCGTCCACGGCATGGGCACCAAGGCCGAGCGCCTGGACCTCGTCAAGCAGACCCTCGAGAAGGTCGGCCTCAGCGCGCAGTACATCAACCGCTACCCGCACGAGTTCTCGGGCGGCCAGCGCCAGCGCATCGGCCTCGCGCGCGCCCTCGCCCTCAACCCGAAGTTCATCGTCTGCGACGAGCCCGTGAGCGCCCTCGACGTCTCCGTGCAGTCGCAGGTCGTCAACCTGCTCGTGGATCTCAAGGAGAAGTACGGGATCGCCTACCTGTTCATCTCGCACGACCTCTCGGTCGTGAAGTACATCAGCGACCGCGTCGCGGTCATGTACCTCGGCGAGATCGTGGAGTCCTGCGAGAGCGGCGAGCTCTACAAGAACCCCCTGCACCCCTACACGAAGGCCCTGCTCTCCGCGGTGCCCGTGCCCGACCCCTCGAAGAAGGGCGGCCGCATCCTGCTCGAGGGCGACGTGCCCAGCCCGATGAACCCGCCGCCCGGGTGCCGCTTCCATCCCCGCTGCCCGATCGCCATCAAGGGGCGCTGCGAGATCGAGAAGCCGGCGATGACGGACTACGGCGGCCACGCGGTCGCCTGCCACGCGGTGGCCCGGGACCTCGCCGGCAAGTGATTCAGCGGCCGAGCGGGAGCACGGTCGCGTAGAGCTTGTCGCCCCAGCCCGACTCCGACGTCCGGTCCGGGACCTTCAGCTTCAGCTCGATCTTCACCGCCGCCGGCAGCTTCCCGTCCTGCTTCAGCGGCTCCCACGTCGTGGCCCATATCGAGCCGTTCCAGTACTCGACGTTGAACGAGAGCACCCGGTCCACGACGATCGTCAGGTTGCCCCCGCGCAGCGGCTCCGCGTCGAGGAAGGGGTCCAACCGGCGGTACAGGGCGCCCTCCCCCGCGTGCTCGGGCGACTCCTTCACCTGCCAGCCGACCTCGTTGATGCCGTGGAAGCGCGGCGGCGCGTAGGGCTGGTCCGAGCCGTAGGCCGGCACGCTGCTGACGAAGTCGAGCCGGTCCCGGTCCCCGCCGTAGCCCTTGGCGTCCGTGCCCCGGAAGCTCTCGGTGGTCGCGTCGGGCAGGAAGGCCGCGTCGAGGTCCTGGCGCACGAGGTTGAGCACCGCGGGGCCGATCTCGGTCCCGTGGGTCAGCTCGTCGATGCGCTGCTCGGCCTTCAGCGTGGAGGCCACGACGCCGTAGATGATCGTCATCACGATCGCCACGAGGGAGACGGCGATCATGAGCTCCAGGAGGGTGAAGCCCCGGCGGTTCACGACCCCTCCTCGTCCGGCGGCGGCTCCTCGTCGGGCGGCGCCTCCACCCCCGGGGGCCCGGGGATCGGGAACATCGCCTCCAGCGCGTCGAGCGGCTCGTCGTTGGCGGCGTCGAAGACCTCGAGCCGGACCTTGAAGAGCTTCCGGGGGAGTTCGGCGGTGCCGGGCGTCGGATCGACCTGCACGTCGACCGGACCGGCCTCCATCGCCCAGCGGTAGCCCGCGTACGAGGGGTCCAAATCCTCGAAGTTCCCGGACTCGGTCTTCGCCGAGCCCGAGATGAGGATCACGTCGGTCGAGATCTTCCCCATCTTCCAGGAGGCGAGCACCCAGCCGACGCGGCGGTCCCGCGTCTTCGCGGCGTCGCGCACGATGTCGAGCCGGCGCGACAGGAGCGTCACGGTCACGAGGGCGATGATCGAGAGGGCGATCACGACCTCGACGAGGGTGAAGCCGGCGTCGCGGCGCCTCCTCATGGCTGGTCCTCCAGCAGGTCGGAGGGCCCCTGCTCCTCGTCGTGGAAGGTCAGCAGGCCGGTGAGCCCGTTCAGGCGCACGGCCAGGCGCTTCTCCTCGAGGGCGAAGTTCGCGATGAGGTGGTCGGAGAGGCCGTAGGGCGTCGCCCGGACCAGGACGACGCCGCTGTCGCGCGTCCCGTCGCGGCCGGGCCCGGTGACGACGTTCACGAAGCGCACGCCCTCCGGCAGCTCGCGGCCCATCACGGGCTCGTAGACCCACTCGGGCGGCGGCAGCTGCTCCTTGGGCGTCCCGGGCGGGAACCCGTCCGCCGCGGGATTCGGTTTCTCGACGGGGATGAGCAGCTCGTAACGCGACTCGGAGAGCAGGATGCGGATGTAGACGTCGCGCCCCGACGACGCGGCCTTCGAGGAGGCCTGCTTGAGCGTGGCGCCCATCTCGCGGGCGGCGGCCCGGAGGCGGTACTTGGGGACGAGGAAGTCGATCCTCGTGATGCCCATCGCGAAGACGAGGCCGAGGATCGCGAGCACGACGACGAGCTCGATCAGGGTGTACCCGGACCGGGAGCGGGCCATGCGCTTTCAACGCCCCGGGGGCCCGGGGGTTGGGGTCTACTTCTTCTTGGCGTTGAGGAAGATGTCCTCGTCGAGCCCCGTGCCGCCTTCCTTGCCGTCGGCGCCCGTGCTGAAGAGGTCGTAGGCGCGGTTCTCGGTGCCCGGGTAGCGGTAGACGAACTTGTTCTGCCAGCCGTCCTCCGGCTCCTTCTTCAGGTAGGCGTCCTTGTTGTACTTCTTGGGGTCCGCCCACGACGGGGCCGCGAGCATGTCGTCCATCGTCTCGGGGTAGCGGCCGAGGTCCAGCTTGAAGAGCTCCAGGGCGTCGGAGATCTCGCTCAGCGTGGCCCGGGTGGCCGTGATCCGCGCCTTGTCCGACTGGCCGCCGAACGCCTTGACCGCGACGGCCGCGAGGATGCCGATGATGAGCACCACGACCATGATCTCGACCAGCGTGAACCCGGCTTCGCGGCGGCGACGGGGCATGGCGCCCTCCCTAGATGTTGGACATCTCCATGATCGGCAGCAGGATCGATAGTACGATGAACCCGACCACGAGCGCCATCCCGACGATCATGATCGGCTCCAGCAGCGACGTGAGCCGCTGCGCGGCGATCTCGACCTCCTCGTCGTAGGCCTCGGACAGGCGCTTCAGCAGGTCCTCGAGCTTCCCCGACTCCTCGCCGACGGCGATCATGTAACCCACCACCGGCGGAAAGACCTTGCTCTGCTTCAGCGGCGACGCCAGGTCCGCGCCCTCCGCGATCTTCACCCTCAGCACGTCGAGGGCCGCGGCCACCGGCGCGTTGTCCACGACCTCGCGCACCACGCGCAGCGACTCGATGACGGGCAGGCCGCTCTCGAGCAGGGTGGCGAAGGTCAGGGCGAAGCGCGAGATGACGCTCTTCTTCACCAGCGGGCCCAGGACCGGCACCTTGAGGATCGTCGTGTCGATCCACATCCGCCCGGCCACCGTCTTCCGGGCCCGCGAGAAGGCGACCCCCGCCGCGACCACGATCCCGAGCAGGACCCACCAGTACGAGGACATGAACGCCGAGATCCCGATCAGGATCTCGGTGGGCAGCGGCAGGGCCGCCTTGCCGTTCTTGCCGAGCACGTCGACGATCTTCGGGACGACGTTGGTCATCAGGATCGTCACGACGCCCGTGCCGATCACGACCATCACGATCGGGTAGGTCAGCGCGGCGGTGATCTTCGACTTCATCCGCCGCTGCGCGTGCAGGAAGTCGGCCAGGCGGAACAGGATGCGGTCCAGAGAGCCGCTCGCCTCGCCGGAGCGGACCATGTTCACGTACAGGTTCGAGAAGAGGTAGGAGTGCGCCTCGAGGGCGTCGGAGAACGACGCGCCCTGGGAGACCCGGTCCCGCACGTCCATCAGCGAGGTCCGCAGCGCGGGCTGCTCGACCTGCTCGAGGATGGCGTTCAGGGCGCCCATGAGCGGCAGGCCCGACGAGAGCAGGGTCGCCATCTGCCGGGTGACCACGGGCAGCTCCCGCTGCGCGGCCCCGGTGAAGAACGGGATGCGGAGCCGCCCCTTCTCCCCGAAGCCCGCCGCGTCGAGGTCCGTGACGTGGAGCCGCCGGCCCTTGAGCTTGAGCCGCGCCTCCTTCGGGGAGTCGGCGTCGACGACGCCCGCCTCGCGGGTGCCGTCGTCCTTGAGGGCCTGGTAGGCGAATACGGGCATCTAGAACGTGTCCATCTGCGTGACCCGGAGGACCTCCTCCGGCGTCGTCAGTCCCTTGGCGACCTTCCGCGCGCCGTCCTGGCGCAGCGTCCGCATGCCCCGCTTGATCGCGTCGGCCTTGATCTGCGTGGACCCGACCTTGCGCATGACCTGGTCGCGCACCTCGTCGTTCACCGAGAAGACCTCGTAGATGGCGGTGCGGTCCAGGTAGCCGGAGTTCAGGCAGTGCGCGCAGCCGCGGCCGCGCCAGAGCTTCCCGGAGGGGACGTCCTCCATCCGGAGGCCGATGCCCTTGAGCTGGTCCGCCGTCACCGGGTATTCCTCCCGGCAGTGCTTGCAGATCAGGCGGACGAGGCGCTGGGCGACGACGCCGATCACCGAGCTCGCGACGAGGTACGGCTCGACCCCGATGTCGATCAGGCGGGTCACGGATCCGGGCGCGTCGTTCGTGTGCAGCGTCGAGAACACGAGGTGGCCCGTCAGGGAGGCCTGGATCGCGATCGCCGCGGTCTCCTCGTCCCGGATCTCGCCGACGAAGATGATGTCCGGGTCCTGGCGCACGAGGCTCCGGAGGCCGTTCGCGAAGGTCAGGCCCTTCTTCGAGTTCACCTCGATCTGGCTGATCCCGCCGAGCTGGTACTCGATGGGGTCCTCGATCGTCATGATGTTGTACTCG
>CAYXGZ010000011.1:0-75281 GCA_964464755.1 uncultured Planctomycetales bacterium | reverse complement strand
CGGACTTCCTCGAGTTCGGCGAGCTGATGTGCCTGGACGCCCTCGAGCGGCGCGAGTCCTGCGGCGGCCACTTCCGCGAGGAGTTCCAGACGCCGGACGGCGAGGCCCAGCGCGACGACGCGAACTTCGCGCACGTCGCCGCGTGGGAGTACCAAGGCCCCGACCGGAAGCCGGTCCGGCACGTCGAGCCCCTGGCCTTCGAGCACGTCAAACCCTCCCAGCGGAGCTACAAGTAATGCGGATCACGCTGCACGTCTGGCGCCAGAAGGGCCCGAAGGACGCGGGCCGGGTCGTCACCTACGCGATGGACGAGGTGAGCCCGGACATGTCGTTCCTGGAGATGCTCGACGTCCTCAACGAGGGGCTGAGCGCCAAGGGCGAGGAGCCCGTCGCCTTCGACCACGATTGCCGGGAGGGGATCTGCGGCAGCTGCGGGATGGTGATCAACGGGACGCCGCACGGCCCGAGGAAGTCCACGACGACCTGCCAGCTCCACATGCGCTCGTTCAAGGACGGCGACGAGATCTGGGTCGAGCCCTGGCGCTCGAAGGCCTTCCCGGTGATCAAGGACCTCGTCGTGGACCGCAGCGCCTTCGACCGCATCATCGCGGCCGGCGGCTACATCGCGGCGGCGACCGGCGCGGCCTGCGACGCCAACGCGCTGCCGATCCCGAAGCAGGTCGCGGACCGCTCGATGGACGCGGCCCAGTGCATCGGCTGCGGCGCCTGCGTGGCGAGCTGCCCGAACGGGTCGGCGATGCTCTTCGTCGCGGCGAAGGTGGGGCACCTCGGCCTGCTGCCGCAGGGCCAGCCCGAGCGGATGTCGCGCGTGAAGGCCATGGTGGCGCGCATGGACGCGGAGGGCTTCGGGGCCTGCACGAACGCGGCGGAGTGCGAGGCGGTCTGCCCGAAGGACATCTCGATCGAGTTCATCGCGCGGATGAACCGGGACTTCCTGAAGGCGGCGATCTCCGAGCGGCCCGCGACGGCGTCCGGCGGCGGGCCGTAGCTACTCCTTCTTCCGCAGCCAGACCTGGTCGATCTTGACCGAGCCGTGGGAGGCGGAGACCCCGAGCTTCTCGAGCGCCTTCGCGGCCGTCTTGACCCGGCCCAGCTCCACCCCGTTGCAGAGGATGATGTACTCGCCGCCCGTGACGAACACCGAGAGCGTGTACGCGTCGGCGTTGTCGGCCCGCTTCTGGAAGTCGCGCACCCACTCCGGGTTCTTGGGGTCCTTGCGGTCCACGTAGGCGCAGGACACGCTCGCCGTCACGGGGTAGACCCAGACCGCGCGCTGCACGCCCTCGAACGTGATGCCCCCGTCGGCCTCGGCGTTGCCGTCGCCGATCGGGTGGATCCGGACCGAGAATCCGTCGTAGACGCCGGCCGGCGCCTTCAGGGAGTACCAGGAGCTGCCGTCGGCCTTGGCCTCGAGCTTCCAGGGGCCGCCGGAGGGGCCGGTCAACCCGAGCGCGGCGGGGTCGTTGATCGCGATCCAGCGGATCGAGTCGCGGATGGACTTCGCGTCGCCCGCGGCGTCCGGGAACTGCTTCGCCAGCAGGTCGAGCGCGGCGTTCATGGCCTTCTTGTCCTGGCGGCGGGCCGCCTCTCGGCCCTGGGCGACGAGGCCGTCGCGCACCGCCTGGCGGAGCGCGGGGACCCGGGCGTCGTCCGCGGGGAGTTTCGCGGCTTCGGCGAGGGCCTCGGTCCAGCGGGAGGCCGCGACGTGGGCGCCCGCGGCGGCCGCGATGGCGTCGAGCCCGCGCTTCCGCGCCTCGACGGCGAGCGGGTGGACGGGGACGGCGGAGCCGAGCTCCGAGAAGGCGAGGTCCCAGCGCCCCGCGTCCGCGTAGGCGAGGGCGAGGATCTGGGCCGCGTCCTGGCGGGTCTTCAGGATCTCGGCCCGGACGGCGCCGATGCGCCAGGCGGCGTCAAGGTCGCCCCAGAGGATCTCCTGGGAGCCGCCGAACTGCTCGACGCGGATCCCGGCGCGCTTCACCTCGAGGACCTTGATCTTCGTGACCTTGCCGTTCGGCCCGGGGAACTCGGTCGTCGAGCCGACGGCCTTGAGGAAGCGCGAGTGCAGCGGCGCGAGCAGGTCGGCGCGCGCGCGGAGCACGGCGAGGCGGTCGAGCGCGTCCTTCGGGACGCCGCCGGCCTTGGCGAGCGCGTCGAGCTCGTCGCAGGCCTTCGCGAGGTCGGGCACGACGAGCCCGAGCTTCGAGGCCTTGTCGAGCCTGGCGCCGAACGCGGCGGCGGGGTCCTGGGCGAGGAAGGCGGCGGCGATGAGCGGCAGCAGCAGTCGGGTCATGGATACGTCCTCCGTGCAGGGGAAGACGCGCGAGGCCCCGCGCCGTCACGGGGCTGCATGGGGAATGGGCGAATTACTTCCGGCGGCTGGTCCGGAGCTCGTCCTCGAGGTCCTCGAGCGCGGCGTCCGACTCGGCGTCCAGGCCCTCGGGCCGGACGGTCACGGTCGTGACGACCCCGAGGCCCGGGACGCGGCCCTTGCGGGGCGCGCCCGCGACGATGTCGTGGTAGCCCGTCAGCGGCTCCTTGAGGGCGGAGGGCTCGATGGCGACCTCGCCCTCGGCGGCCCGGGGCAGGATCTTCGCGGCGCGGAGCATGCCCTTGCCCTTGCCCTCGCTGACGGGGCCCACGGCGACCGCCATCCGGCAGGGGGGCAGGAAAAGCATCTCGCCCGCGAGGTCGAGGGCGTGCAGGGCGTGGAGCGCGGCCTTCAGCGCGGCCGCGGGCTTCTCGAAGACGGCGACGAGGCCGTCGGGCAGGTCGCGGTCCACGGTGCCGCCGAACACCGCGACCGCCTCGGCGACCAGCGCCTTGAGCGGGCCGGGGGGCGGCGTGGACCGGGCGGCCCTCACGAGCAGCACCGCGGGGGCGGCGGGCCGGGACTTGCGCTCCTGGCGGCGAAGCGAGTCGGCCTTCGCGAGCACGGTCTGGAGGGACTTCCGGTCGAAGTAGATGGCCATGTCACGCCTTCGCGAATTTCTTCCGGCCTTCCTCGTAGAAGTCGGCCCCGTGCGCGTCGTTGATCACGACGACGGGGAAGTCCTCCACGACGAGGCGCCGGATCGCCTCGGTCCCGAGCTCGGGATAGGCCAGGATCTCCTGGCTCTTGATCCGCTTGGAGAGGTACGCCCCGGAGCCGCCGATGGCCCCGAAGTAGACGGCCTTGTAGGCCTTCAGCGCGGCCTTCACCTTCGCGCCGCGCTCGCCCTTGCCGATGGCGCCCTTCAGGCCGGCCTTCAGCAGGGGCTCGGTGGTCGAGTCCATGCGGCCGCCGGTCGTCGGGCCCGCGGAGCCGATGACCTCGCCCGGCTTGGAGGGCGTCGGGCCGACGTAGTAGATCACCTGGCCCTTCACGTCCACGGGCAGCGGCTGGCCCTTCTCGATCAGCTCGACGAGCTTCTTGTGGGCCGCGTCGCGGCCCGTGAGCAGCACGCCGTGGAGCCGCACCGCGTCGCCCGCCCGCAGCTGGAGGATGTCCTCGTCGCTCAGCGGGGTGGTGACGTGGACCAGGTCGCCCTCGCGGCGGATCACAGCTCCACCCCCTGGTGGCGGTTCGCGTTGCACTGGATGTTCACGGCGACGGGGAAGCTCGCGATGTGGACCGGGTGGGTCTCGAGGAAGACGGCCACGGCCGTCGTCGAGCCACCCATGCCCTGGGGGCCGACGCCGAGCTTGTTGAGCTCCTTCTCGAGCTCCTTCTCGATCTTGTCGGCCTCGGGGTTCGCGTTCGCGGTCCCGATGCGCCTGAGCAGCGCCTTCTTCGCGAGCTCAGCGCACTTGTCGAAGGTGCCGCCGACGCCGACGCCCACGACGAAGGGAGGGCAGGCGTCCGGCCCGGCCAGGCTCACGGTCTCGCGGACGGCGGCCTTCAGGCCCTCGACGCCGTCGTTGGGCTTGAGCATGTAGATCCGCGACTTGTTCTCGCTGCCGCCGCCCTTGGCGAGCACGTCGATCTTGATCCGGTCGCCGGGCACGAGGTCGAAGTGGATGACGGCGGGCGAATTGTCGCCCGTGTTCGGGCTGCGCGTGATCGGGTCCCGCAGCAGCGAGCCCCGGAGCCAGCCCTTCTTCGTGCCCTGGCGGATGCCCTCCTGCACGGCGTCGTGCAGGCTGCCGCCCTCGAAGTGCACGTCCTGGCCGACCTCGAGCCACACGACGGGGAAGCCGGTGTCCTGGCACATCGGCGACTTCTCGGCGGCGGCGATCTTGTAGTTCTCCAGCATGGTGCCGAGGATCTGCCGCCCGAGCGGCGACTCCTCGGTGCCCCGCGCCTTCTCGAGCGCCTGCCGGTAGTCCTCTCGGACGACCGAGTTGCAGCCCGAGTAGAGGTCGCGGACCGCCTCGGTGACCAGGGAGACGGGAACGGTGCGCATCTGGCGTATCCTAGCAGTCGTCTCCGGGGGATGTACAAGTTTCCGGGCGGCCCGTACAATCGCGGCGAAACGGCGGCCCGCGCCGCTCGTCCAAACCCAGATGCCCGTCATCGACGTCGAAGGACTCGTCAAGCACTACCGCAACGTCCACGCCCTCAAGGGCCTGACGCTGCGCGTGGAGGCCGGGCAGATCTACGGCCTGCTCGGCCGCAACGGCGCCGGCAAGACGACGCTGGTGAAGATCCTGCTCGGCATCGTCTCCCGCACCGGCGGCCGCGCCGAGCTCCTGGGCCTCCCCGCGGGCGCCCCGGCGTCGCGGCTCCGCGTGGGCTACCTCCCCGAGGACCACCGCTTCCCGGAGTACCACACCGCGGAGTCCGCTCTCGACGTCTACGGCGGCCTCTCGGGCATGCCGCGAGCCGAGCGCCGCGCGAAGATCCCCGGCTTCCTCGAGCTCGTCGGCCTCAAGGAGGCGGCCCGCCGCAAGGTGCGCACCTACTCGAAGGGCATGAAGCAGCGCCTCGGCCTCGCCCAGGCGATGCTCCACGACCCCGAGGTCCTCTTCCTCGACGAGCCGACGGACGGCGTCGACCCCGTCGGCCGCAAGGAGATCCGCGACGTGCTCCTCGGCCTCAAGCAGCGCGGCAAGACGATCTTCCTGAACAGCCACCTCCTCTCCGAGGTCGAGCTGATCACGGACCGCGTCGGCATCCTCGAGCTCGGCCTGCTCCGCCGCGAGGGCACCGTGCAGGACCTGACCGTCGCGAAGAACATCTACGAGATCCGCCTCGACGGGAAGTTCGACGCCCACCTGCCCGAGATCCAGCAGCGCGTCAACGGCGTGCGCCGCATCTCCGAGGGCCTCGAGGTGGACGTCGTGGACGTCGCGCAGCTCAACGCGCTCATCGACTCGCTGCGGGCGAAGGGCCTCCAGCTCACCGGCCTGGTCCAGAAGAAGCAGAGCCTCGAGGACGTCTTCATCCAGACGCTCGGGACGCCGGAGGGGGGCGCGTCATGAAGTACCTCTCGCTCCTCAAGGATTCCTGGGTCGAGGCCCTCGACCGCAAGTCGATGTGGTTCCTCGTCGTCGTCTCCGTGCTCGTCATCGGCTTCTGCGGGTCGATCGGGTTCCGCGAGCTCGGGCCGGAGCCCGCGGTCGACTACCTGCTCTCGGAGTTCCCGCAGGTCGTGCGCTTCCAGGGCGGCGGGGTCCGGGTCGAGCGCTTCCAGGTGCAGTTCGAGAAGTCCGGGTTCCGGAAGCTCGGGGCGGGGGAGGGGGACTACGAGGGCGGGGCGGGCTTCGAGCTGACGGCCTCGCCCGACCTGGAGTACTACCGGCTCGTCCACGCCTGGGGCGCCCAGCAGCGGGCGCCGGTGAAGAAGGTCCCGGGCGCGACGCCCGCCCCGGATCCTCCGGTCGTGGAGCCCGAGGCCGAGGAGCAGGAGCGCTTCGTGCGCGCGCGCTTCCGCGAGTCCGGGATCTCCCGCGTCGACGTGAAGCTCCTGCCGCGGGGCGAGGGGCCCCGGCGCTTCCAGGTCCGCCTCCGGCCGACCTCGCTCAAGACCTTCGAGGGGGCCTACGAGGTCAGCGTGTTCTTCGGGTTGATCTACAAGGGCCGGCTGACGACCAGCGTCGGGACCTTCCTCGCCACCGTCCAGTACATGGTCGCCGACTGGATCGCGGGCTGGCTGGGCGTCATCCTCGCGGTGATCTTCACGGCGAACTCCGTGCCCAACATGCTGCAGAAGGGGTCGCTCGACCTGCTGCTCTCCAAGCCCGTGCGTCGCTCCGGCCTCCTGCTGACGAAGTACTTCGGCGGCCTGCTCTACGTGCTGGTGCCCGCGACGTTCCTCATCGGGGGCTGCTGGCTCGTGCTCAGCGCGCGCTCGGGCTTCTGGTCGCCCGGCTTCCTGATGTGCATCCCGACGCTGGTGGCCGTGTTCGGGATCCTGTACTCGTTCTCGGTCCTCGTCGGCGTGGTCTTCCGCAGCACGATCGCGTCGATCCTGCTGACCCTGCTCCTCTGGTTCATGTCGTACGGGATCAACTCGGCGCGGAACATGATCCACATGATGGGCTGGAACGTCCCGACGCCGGTGGTGAAGGCGCTCGACGTGATGCACTACCTGCTGCCGATGACGAACGACATCGGCCAGCTGACCTACCTCTACCTGGCGAAGTCGAACCTCGGGGCGGACTTCCAGCCGATGGTCGAGGAGTACCAGTCGAAGCAGATCCTGCTCGCGGATCCCTGGACCACCGTGGGCTGCTCCGTGGCCTTCGTCGCGGTCATGCTCGGGACCGCGATCTGGGTCTTCCGCCGCCGGGATTACTAGGCCGGGCTGCCGGGGCCGCAGGCGATGATCGTTCCCGCGTTCTGGGCCGAGGCCGTGGCGAGCGGCCGGAGGCGCGGCCGGCCGGTGAGCGTCCGCCGCTTCGGCTGGTCCGACGTCGGGGAGGCGGAGGCGCAGGCCCGCGCCGAGGAGCGCGCGGCCGCGGCGCTGAAGCGCCTCCTGGCCGGCGACAAGCTGCCCCGCCGCGAGCCCAAGGTCCCCTACAACGGCGCCGACGGCGTCCCGATCCGCGAGGAGATCCTGGCCCGGCACGGGGACGCCGTGGTCACCCGGAACTCCTACGGCGCGCACTGCCTCAACACGCCCGACGTGCTCTTCGCCGACGTCGACTTCGCGCGCGAGCCGTCGCCGCTCCACGTGCTGTCGCTGGCGGCGGCGGGGATGCTCGCCGCCGTGCCGTTCGCGATCTGGCGTGGCTGGGGCTGCGGGATGTACCTGCTCATCGGCATCGGCATCCCCTGGGCGTCCTGGATGCTCCTGGCCTCCTGGATCCGGATGGTGGACCTCGCCCGCGGCGGGGCCGAGGCCGCGTCGCGGGCCAGGATCCGTCGCTTCCTCCAAAGCCGGCCGGGCTGGCGCCTGCGGGTGTACCGCACTCCCGCCGGGTTCCGCGTCCTGGCGCTGCACCGGCGCTTCGACCCCCTCGACCCGGAGGTGGAGGCCTGCTTCGCGGCGCTGCGGACCGACCCGATCTACCGGCGGATGTGCCGTCACCAGCGCTGCTTCCGGGCGCGGCTCACCCCCAAGCCGTGGCGGATCGGCATCGAGGCCCACATGAAGCCGCGTCCCGGCGTCTGGCCGGTCCGGCCGGAGCGCAAGGCCGACCGCGCCCGGTGGGTCGCGGAGTACGAGTCGAAGCGGGAGGCGTACGCGGCGTGCCGCTTCGTGGAGGAGCTGGGCGAGGGCCCGGAGGACCCGGCGGCGCGGGCGATCCAGATCCTGCACGACGACCTGGCCGGGGCCGTCCTGGACCTGCCCCTGGCCTGACTACTTCGAGGTCCTCGCGATGAGCACGTGGCGGGCCGGGACGCCCGACATCACGTAGGCCCCGTTGAAGCTGTCGCTCGTCGCGCCGACGCCCGCGAGCCCCACGAACCCGATCGACCCGGTCTGGATGCCGTAGCCGAGCATCGTGACGAGGGCGCCGCTGATCGAGATGGTGTCCTGGGACTGCGCGACGGGCACGAGGTCCGCGGGCAGGCTGATGGAGTCCGCGAACACGTCCACGTAGGTCGTGGCCGACGCGGCGCTGCCGCCGGTCTTCAGCGCCCGGACGAGGACCTGCCCGGGCGGCACGTTGTAGATGTAGAACACGCCGTCCGCCTGGGTCGAGGTCACGGCCGCCGAGGGCTTCGCGAAGTTCGCGTTGTCGCCGTACCAGACCTCGCCGACCAGCGTCCCCGCCGCGTCGCGCGCCTCGACGGTGAACCCGCCCGACGCGTTGATCACCTCGCCGCGGATGATCCCGGTGCCGGCCGTCAGCGAGACGGCCGCGGGCTTCAGCTCGTTGTCGCGGTTCGTCGGGCTGACGATCAGGAGGTCGCCGCCGCCCGCGCCGCCGGTCAGGTTGCTCGTGCCGACGACCTTCGTGTTGTAGGTGTCGACGAGGCCCGCCTTCGAGCAGCGCACGAGGAAGGTGTTCTCGGCGTTCACGGAGCCGAGGTTGAAGAGGCCGGTGCCGTCGCTGGGGCCGGTCGAGCCGCTGTGGCCGAGCCGGGTGTAGGTCACGGAGGCCTCCGCCGCGCCGGGGAGCGCCGTGCCGGTGCCGCCGAGGTTCAGCGTCTGGCCCGCCCAGGTCACCGTCGACTTGGCGACGGAGGTCGCCGTGATGACCGCGAAGACGCAGGAGTCCGCCTTGACGTCGAGGTAGAGGTTGCCGTCCGTGCCCGCCCCGCCGCCGGCGCCCGCCGCGCACTTCAAGTTGACCCGGCCGGGCGTCACGTTCATCGCGACGAACCAGCCCGTCGACTGGGTCTCGGTGAGGAGCGCGCTGTAGGCGCCCGTCGTGGCGTTCTGGTAGAAGACGCCGCCCGCCGAGAGGCCCGCGTCGTTGTGCGCCTGGATCGTCACGCCCGCGATGCCGGCCGCCGAGCCGTCCTGGACCTTGCCGACGATGATCCCGAGGCCCGCGTTCTGCGTCACCCCGGTGTGCGTCTGGTAGGTCGCCACGTCCTGGCTGGACATCAGGTAGAAGAGCGTGCCGGTCAGCGAGGTCTGGCCGGTCGTCAGGTAGTAGCCGTAGGTCGTCCGGTAGGTGAGGCCGTTGGGGTCGTCGTCGCCGCCGCCGCCGCAGGCGGGGATCGCGAGGGCCGCGAGGGCCAGGATGCCGAGTCGCTTCAACATTTGGGATCTCCGGGGTTCGGGAGGGACAGTAAACAAGACGCGGGGCGCGGGCGCAATCCCGAACCGATTCGTCACTTCAGGCTGATGAGCTCCTTGCCCGTCGCGGCCTGCCAGAGGACGAAGCGGCCGTCCTCGCCGGCGGTCGAGATCGTCTTGCCGTCGGTGGTGAGCGCCATCTGCGTGATGACGCCCGGGTGCGCGCGCCACGAGCAGAGGTTCTGGCCGCCGGGCATTCCCCAGGCGCGGACCGTGCCGTCC
The DNA here is from genome assembly GCA_964464755.1 of uncultured Planctomycetales bacterium. Classification (GTDB taxonomy): domain Bacteria; phylum Planctomycetota; class MHYJ01; order MHYJ01; family JACPRB01; genus CAYXGZ01. The sequence continues at coordinate 65,922 of CAYXGZ010000011.1, read as the reverse complement.
TTCGAGGCCGCGTAGAGGAGCTTGCCCTCGGGCGCCCACTGCAGCGCGCGGATCTCGTCCGGCTGCCCGCGGATCACGCCCTGCTCCTTGCCGTCGGCGGTGCCGACGAGCCGGATCTCCTCGCCCGCCCCGTACGCCAGCGTCTTGCCGTCCGGCGAGAACGCGAGCGCCTTCACCTTGCGGGTCTCGGGGATCGAGTGCAGCGTGCCGCCCGACGCGGCGTCGTGGATCTTCACGAGGAGGTCCGTCGGCTTCGCGGAGCCCAGGCCCGCGGCGGCGATGAGCTTCCCGTCCTTCGAGATCTCCACCGTCGTGACGGTGGCCATCGACTGGATCCCGAAGGCCTGCTTCTGCCGCTTCGCGTCCACGACGCGCACGAGGCCGTCCTTGGCGCCGACGACGAGCAGGGGCTTCCCGGAGGCCCAGGCGACGGAGGTCATGTGGGCCTGGCTGCCCTCGACGAGCACCGTCTCCTGGCCCGCCGCGGCGTCGTAGAAGCGCAGGTCGCTCGTGGCGCAGGCGACGAACTTGCCGTCGGGCGAGACGGCCAGCGCGAAGCAGAGCTCGTTCCATTCCGCGAGGGTCTTGGAGTCCTTGGTGGAGTAGACGCGGACCTTGTTCTGCTCCCCGTACATCGCGACGGCGATCCGGCCGTCGCCGGAGACGGCGGCGGCGCGCACGGGGTTCTTGGGGTCCTGGGGCCAGGCGGCCACGAGGAGGGCCAGGGCGAGGAGGCGGGCCATGGGGGCATCATGCCCGCCGCGGGGGCCGATTTCAACTTGACCCGGTCCGGCACCCCCGATAAACTCCGACCCTTCTCGGACGACTATTGCAGGGGAGTTCCATGACGACGACGGTGAACGCCGACGCGCTGAAGAAGAAGATCGCCGACCTCAAGGTCCAGGTCCAGGGCTTCAAGGACCTGAAGTCGCACGACCCCAAGGTCCGGTCGGCCCGCAAGGCCCTCAAGCGCGCCCAGCGGAAGCTCTCGCTCGCCACCCCCGAGGGCCTCGAGGCCCGCGTCAAGCGCCTCCAGCGGAACCTCGACTTCGTCGGCAAGCAGCTCGGCGAGCTCACGAAGGGCTCCAAGAAGGTCGTCGGCAACCCCTTCGTCCACTCGCTCCGCAAGAAGACCAAGTCCTACAACAAGCGCATCAAGGCCGCCAACCGCCGCATCGAGGCGAAGAAGGCCTCCGCGCCCCCGGCTCCCGCCGCTCCCGCGGCCCAGGCGTAGCCGTCCCGCCGGTCCGGTAGAATGAGGGGGAGATGGTCCACCCGTTCGACGTCCCCGCTCCGCCCCTCGACTACGAGCGCGCGCTCAACCCCGAGCAGCGCGAGGTGGTCATGGCCCCCGGCGGCCCGCTCCTCGTCATCGCCGGCGCCGGCTCCGGCAAGACCCACACGCTGACCTACCGCGTCGCCCGCCTCGTCGAGTCCGGCGTGCCCGCGTCGTCCATCCTCCTGCTCACGTTCACGAACAAGGCCGCCCGCGAGATGCTCCAGCGCGTCGCGGACCTGCTCCGCGGCGATCCCCGCGCCGTCCTCGGCGGCACCTTCCACCACGTCGCCAACGTCGTGCTGCGGCAGTACCCGGACCGCGTCCGCCGCAGCGCGTCGTTCACCATCCTCGACCGCGACGACTCCGCGGACCTCGTCGGCTCGATCCTGCGCGACCTCGCGATGCCCACCGCCGAGAAGCGCTTCCCGAAGGCCGACGTCCTCGTCGACATCGCCAGCGCCTCCGCGAACCTCGGGACGACGGTCGACAAGCTCCTCTTCGACCGCTACGCGGCCTACCGCGGCTGGGGCGAGGAGATCGACCGGGTCCTGAAGGCCTACGAGGCCCGCAAGGAGGAGCTCGACGTCTGCGACTTCGACGACCTGCTCCGTCTCTGGCGCGACCTGGTCCGCGAGCACGCCGACGCCCGCCAGGCGCTCTCGGAGCGCTTCCGCCACCTGCTCGTCGACGAGTACCAGGACACGAACCGGCTCCAGTCGGAGATCGTCGAGACGATCGCGGGTCCGGCCGGCAACCTGATGGTCGTCGGCGACGACGCGCAGAGCATCTACTCGTTCCGCGGGGCGAACTTCGGCAACATCATCGACTTCCCGAAGCGCTTCCCGACGGCGCGCGTCTTCCGGCTCGTGCGCAACTACCGCTCGACCCCGCAGATCCTCGGCCTGGCCAACGACTCGATCTCCCGCAACGAGCGCCAGTTCCCCAAGGAGCTCAGCGCCGTGCGGCCGACCGGGCCGAAGCCCGAGCGCGTGGCCTGCGGCGACGCGTACGACCAGGCGCGCTACGTCGCCGACTGCGTCGTCGAGCTGCTCGGCGAGGGCTGGGAGCTCCCGCAGATCGCCGTCCTCTACCGGGCCCACTGGCACTCGATGGAGCTCCAGGTCGAGCTGACGCGCCAGGGCATCCCGTACCAGGTCCGCTCCGGCACGCGCTTCTTCGACATGGTCCACGTGAAGGACGTCGCGGCCTACCTGAAGATCGTCGAGAACGGGCGCGACGAGCTCGCGTGGAAGCGCATCCTCCGGCTCTACCCGCGCATGGGGAAGGCCACGGCCGACAAGGTCTGGGCGGCGCTGGCGACCCAGCCCGACCCGCTCGCGGGGATCGTGTCCGAGGCCGTCGCCCGCGTCGTGCCGAAGGCCGCGAAGCCCGGCTACGCGGAGCTCGTGCGCACCGTGCGGGGCCTTTCGGACCCCGCGCTGAAGGCCGACCCGCCGCAGATGATCCGCGCGGTGCTCGAGTCCGGCTACAAGGAGCACCTCGTCGGCACCTTCGAGAACCACCCCCAGCGCATCGAGGACCTGCGTCGCCTCGCGGACTACGCCGTGAAGTTCGGCTCGCTCGCGGAGCTGCTCGCCGAGCTCGCGCTCGCGGGCACGGCGAATTCCGCCGAGTCGATGGAGGAGCAGTCGAAGGGGATCGTGCTGACGACGATCCACCAGGCCAAGGGCCTCGAGTGGCGCGCCGTCTTCCTGCTCTCGCTCAACGAGGGCAAGCTGCCGGACGCCCGGTCGATGGGGGAGGGCCGCGACCTCGAGGAGGAGCGGCGGCTCTTCTACGTCGCCTGCACCCGGGCGAAGGACCGGCTCTGGCTGCTGCAGCCGACGCTCGGCAGCGAGCGCGGGATGTCCGGCGTGGTGCAGGAGCCCTCGCGCTTCCTCGAGGAATTGAAGCCGGCCGTCTACGTCGAGACCGAGACGCCGTCTACTTTCGGCTAGCCAGCGTCGGGCTGGAGGCCTCGACCCGCGCGACCTCCTCGGCGAGCCGTCCCTCCTCGATCGCGCCCCGCAGCGACTTCATCAGGCGCAGGTAGTGCCGCAGGTTGTGCATCGACATCAGCACGGGCCCCAGCAGCTCATCCTCGACGAAGAGGTGGCGCAGGTAGGCCTTGGTGTGGCGGGCGCAGGCGGGGCAGTCGCATCCCGGGTCGAGCGGCGAGTCGTCGTCCTTCCATTTCGCGTTCTTGATCTTCACCGGCCCGCGCGAGGTGAAGGCCCAGCCCGTGCGGCCCATGCGGGTCGGGAGCACGCAGTCGAAGAAGTCCACGCCCGCCGCGACGGCGCGGGCGATGTCGGCCGGCGTCCCGACGCCCATCAGGTAGCGGGGCTTCGACTCGGGCAGCTCGGCGCACGTGACGCGGGTCAGCTCGGCCAGCGTGTCGGCGGGCTCGCCGAGCGAGAGGCCGCCGATCGCGAAGCCCGGGAGGTCGTGGCGCGTGACGGCCGCGGCGCTGCGCTTCCGCCACTCGGGCGAGAGGCCGCCCTGGACGATGCCGAAGAGGTTCTCGCCCCGGAGGGCCGCGACGCTGCGGTCGAGCCACGCGGCGGTGCGCTCGACGGCGGCGCGGATCTCGGCGTCGCTCCCGGGGACGGGGGCGGGCTGGTCGAGCGGCATGCAGATCGTCGAGCCGAGCCGGCGCTGGATCTCGATCACGCGCTCCGGGCTGAAGAAGGTCGCCGAGCCGTCGAGGTGGGAGCGGAACTCGACGCCGTCGTCGGAGACCCTGGCGAGCTTGGCGAGGCTGAAGACCTGGAAGCCGCCGCTGTCGGTGAGCACGGGGCCGTCCCAGCCCATGAACTTCCGCAGGCCGCCGCGGGCCTCGACGAAGGCGTCGCCCGGGCGGAGCGCGAGGTGGTAGGCGTTCGCGAGGACGATGTCGGCGCCGAGCTCGCGGAGGCGGCCGACGTCGACGCCCTTGACCGTCGCCTTCGTGCCGACGGCCATGAAGGCGGGCGTGGGGATGTCGCCGTGGGGCGAGTGGAGGACGCCGGCGCGGCCCCTCGTCGGGCCGTCCCGGTGCAGGATCGTGAATCGCATGGGCCTCGGCGATGGTACCCTAGCTTGATGCTAACCGCCACCCGCCACGCCGCGCTGCTGCTGGTCCTGCTCGCCGGCTTCCAGTCGAAGACGGAGGACCTCGACAAGGCCCTGAAGTCGCTGAAGGCCGTCGACATCCAGAAGCACCAGGTCTACATCGCGTCGGACGAGCTGGAGGGCCGCGACTCGGGCAGCGACGGCGGGCACAAGGCCTCGCTGTACATCGTCGAGCACCTGCAGAAGTGCGGCTTCGAGCCCGCGGGGGCGGACGGCGGCTGGTTCCAGCCCTTCGGCGCGGGCGGGGTGACGGGCGAGCTGGCCGACGCGAACGTCGTGCGGCTCTTCAAGGACTCGTCGATGAAGGCCAACGAGCTCTTCAAGCTGGGGGACTCGCTGCGGCCGGACCCGGCGTCTCGCGGCGGGTCGGCGACGGGCGTCGTCGCGTACGCGCCGGCGGACGAGGACTGGAAGTCGATCTCGCCGAAGGGGCTGGTCGCGATGGTGCCCGAGGGCGGGGACCTGAAGGCGAGGGCGGCGGCGGCGGAGAAGGCCGGCGCGACCGCGCTGCTCGTCGTGGCGGCGGACAAGCTCCCGGCGGCGCTGCCCGCGTGGCCGCCGGCGGGCGAGGCCGTGACGGACAAGCACGGGATCCCCGTCGTGTGGATCACCCAGGAGCTCGGCGCGAAGCTGGCCTCGGCCGCGGGGAAGAAGCTGGCGGACGGCAAGGCGTTCAAGGGGACGAAGCCGGTGCAGGTCTCGGTGTCGCCCAAGGGGATCCCCGGCAAGGGGACGAAGAACGTGCTGGGCGTCTGGAAGGGGCGCGACGAGAAGCTCGCCGAGGAGTACGTCGTGATCGGCGCGCACTACGACCACGTGGGCAAGGGCTTCAGCCGCTCGAACGGCGGCAAGCCCGGCCAGATCCACAACGGGGCGGACGACAACGGGTCGGGCACGTCGACGCTGCTCGAGGTGGCGGAGGCGGTGAAGGAGCTGAAGCCGCGCTGCTCGATCGTGCTGATGTGGTTCGACGGCGAGGAGAACGGGCTGCTGGGCTCGGCGCACTGGACGGGCTCGCCGACGCGGCCGATCGACAAGTGCCGGTTCATGATCAACCTGGACATGATCGGGCGGAACGACATCAAGCAGATCCTGGTCGGGGTGGAGAAGGAGCAGGGGACGCCGAAGTACCCGAAGCTCGTGGCGCTGCTCGGCGAGGCGGAGAAGCGCTTCGGGATCCGCTTCGACATGGAGGGGGCGGACGACCTGATCCGGCGGAGCGACCACTGGAACTTCATGGCGAAGGGCTCGCCGGCGGTGTTCTTCACGGGCGGCCTGCACGCGGACTACCACACCGAGCGCGACAAGGTGGAGAAGATCAACTTCCCGAAGGAGGAGCTGATCGGGAAGATCGCGGTCTTCCTCGCCTGGAAGGTCGCGAATTCTGAACTTGGTTTGAAATAGCGGGCCGCCGGGTACAATACGGGGCGAACCACCCCGGAGCGTTCCATGGTGCGCACCGCCCTCGCGATCACCCTCGCCCTCCTCGCCGTCCAGGATCCGGAGTCCTACGACGCCCTCAAGGCCATGTCCGTGGCCGAGGCCGAGACGGCCGGCCGCCAGGCCCTGTTCCGCGCGCTCGAGGTGGAGATCGCCTCGGCCTGGAAGGGGATGGACGAGGGGAAGCTCGACGAGTTCGAGCGGCGGGTCCGCCGAGGCGCCCAGCTCGCCCGACCGTACTCCGAGGGCTACGCCGGCCGCCTGGTCGGCCTGGTCCTGTCCTTCCGCCGGGAGGCGAGGGCCGAGGGCGTCGCGCTGACGCTCGCCGTCGCGGACGACCTCCGGCGCCGGGTCCCGGGCGACGCGCAGGTCCGGATCGCGGAGGCCCGGAAGTCGGCGCTGCTCGGGCGCAACTTCGCCGCCGAGCTCGACCGGCTCGCGGCCTGGGTGACGACCCCGCCCCAGCAGCCGACGATCGACGCGGAGGTGCTGCGCTGGAAGTCGGCGCGGCCCGCGTCCGCGGGCGAGCCCTGCAGCTCCTGCAAGGGCGGCGAGGTCGACTGCCCCGGCTGCACGACGGGGCTCGTGCTCCAGTCCTGCCGACCCTGCGGGGGCCGGGGCAACGTCTCGTGCACGCTCTGCGGGGGCAAGGGCGCCCTCGCGCACGGCGGATACGTCGGGCAGCTCCGCGTGGTGCTCGAGAAGGACGCCACGATCAAGGTCGTGCTGCGGAACGGGAAGAACGCCCAGATGCGGCTGCACGCGCAGACCATCCTGTGGAGCCTGGGCCCCTGCCAGGGCGGGTCGATCCGCCTCGAGGCGCAGTCCACGCCCGTGAATCCCTCGGTGCCGCCGCGCTCGGAGTCGGTGACGCTGGCCTGCCCCGACTTCTACGACCAGCTGGAGCGCTTCGTCTTCAACGGCCGGGCCAAGATCTACATGGGCACGGATCCCGCGGGGTCGCGCCCGCTGACCGCGGAGGCGGCCCGCCGCACGTTCGGCGAGTACGACAAGTGCAAGGACGGGACCGTCCCGTGCTCGCAGTGCAAGAAGGCCCTGCAGGTCCCCTGCGCCCCCTGCGGGGCGAAGGGCGTCCGGCTCGCCCCGTGCTCGGAGTGCGGTGGCCACGAGGTCAAGGTCTGCGGCACCTGCCGGATGTCGGGCGACTCCGCCTGGCTGGCGGCCAAGGTCCCCGCGGACCGCCTGCCCGACCTGCCGCACTACCTCGCGAAGCACGGCCAGGGCCTGGAGACGTGGCTGCGCGACCGCTCGAAGCAGGTCGCTCTGCGCGAGCAATTGAGAGTCCGCCTCCAGCAGGCCCAGGCCGGCCTCGACCCGAAGGCGAAGGTGGAGGCGGACTACGTCGCGCTGACGTGCCCGGTCTGCCGCGGCGTCGGCGGCACCTGCTCGGAGTGCTGGGGCACGGGCCGCCGCGAGTACACCGAGGGCACGCCGGAGTTCGTGCGCTACCAGGCCGCCAACCGGCTGCGGCAGCAGCTCGCGGACCTGGGCGCGGTCTCCGCGGGCGTCCGTCCGCCGCCGCTCTCGCTGGGCAGCCCGGCGCCCGTGCCGGCGCCCGGCCCGACGCCGGAACCCGCGCCGACTCCGACGCCGAGGCAGGATCCGACCGCGGGCGGTCTTCCTCCGCCGTCGCCGGTCCCGCCCCCGGGCTCCGATCCTCCCGCGCCGGCCGCGGGCGTCGGGTCCGGCATCGGCGGTACGCTCCTCGACCTCCCCGCGGACCTGCGCGAGAAGCTGAAGTCCGCCGACGCGGCCCACGAGGCCGGCAAGAAGCACCTCGAGACCTCGAAGGCCTCGATGGACAAGCCGGACGTCTGGGCCTCCGAGGCGAAGAAGGCCCTCGAGAGGTTCCGCGAGGCGCAGACGCTCTACGCGGGCGTCCAGGAGACGCTCGACCTCCGCGGCCTGGACGTGCCCAAGGAGCTCCTCGAGAAGTTCCGCACCAACATGCAGGCCCTCGTGATGGCCAGGAAGCAGGCCCCGTGATCAAGCCGCTCGTCGCCGGACTCCTGTTCCTCGCGGTCGGGTGGCCGGCGCCGCAGGAGGACTACCGCTACGTGCTGATCGTGCGCGCGAAGTCGCGCTTCGTGCAGCACAAGGTGCCCATGGACGCGTTCCTGAAGCGCCTGAAGAAGGAGGTCCCCGGGGCGGAGTTCCAGAAGCGGGACGCCATCCCGGGCGACAACGCGGGCTGGGAGGACTGGAATTTCCTGGTGGATCCCGCGAAGAAGTTCGACGTGACCTCGTGGGGGCGGCTCTTCTCGGACGTCAAGGTGGGCGGCTTCCTGGTCCGCATCGTCGGGGCGGTGGCGATCGAGCCCGCGAAGAAGACGCTGATCCTCGACCACTCGGCGTCCGGGATGAAGTTCCGCCTGGGCAACCGGGCGAAGCGGAAGGACGAGAAGGAGGATCCGCCGGACCTCGTCGCGAAGATCACCGCCTGGATCAAGGAGGGGAAGTCGGCCTTCAAGGTCTACGGCGAGATCAGCCCGGGGCACGACCTGCACGGGCTGTCGATGGAATCGGCCGAGGAGGCCGCGGTCCCGAAGCCGCCGGAGCCCAAGAAGTGATCGTCCCGGTCCTGCTGGCGGCCCTCCTCGGGCAGCACGCGTTCCCCGACGACGTCGACGCGGCCTTCGCCCGCGCGAAGCGGACCCACAAGCCGGTGCTGATGGCGTTCGCGGTCGCGAAGGCGGGCGGCGGCGGCGCGGGGTGAGGCGGCCTGAACCGCGCCTCCCTGGAAGGGAACCTGCAGGTGCCGACGCTCGGCCTCTCCTCGCTCCGGCTCGTCGTGGTGGTGGTCAAGGACGCGAAGCGGGCCGAGAAGCACGACGCGAAGTTCGTCGGCCAGCTGGTGCTCGTCGATCCCGCGGAGAAGGAGCTGGCCCGGGGCCTCGCGTACGGCGATCTCGCCGCGGTGCGGAAGACCCTCGTCGCCGGGCTGGCGAAGCACGATCCCCCGATCGTGTGGGCGGAGACCTTCGCCGAGGCGCGCGTGGCGGCGAAGGCGTCCGGGCGGAGGATCGTCGTGCTGATGGAGGACCCGGCGAAGGCGGCGCTGGTGGAGGACCCGTCGCTCGAGAAGCTCGCGCGCCGCTTCTGCTGGGCGCGGGTGCCGTACGTGCCCAACTCGCTCGACGCGGCGGAGCTCGGGGCGAGCGGCGCGGGCGAGCTGCTGGCGTTCGACAAGCGGCCCCTGGGCACGGACGGCGGGGCGAAGACGCTCGCCGAGGTGAAGGCGTTCCTGGAGTCGATCCTGCCGGCCGACAAGGAAGAGAAGAAGTAGCCCGCCTCAGCGGCCGCGACGGAGCCGCTCGATCAGCGGCCGCGCCTTCGGATCCAGCGACGGCTTCAGCCGCACCGACTCCTCGAGGTCCGTCAGCGCCTCCCCGGGACGGCCCGCGTTGAGCGCGCAAACTCCCCGGTTGAAGAGCTGGTCCGGGTCGCCGGGCTTCAGCGCCAGGACGGCGTCGTAGTCCGCCCACGCGAGGTCCCAGCGCCCGAGTCCCGCGTGGGCCTTCGCCCGCCAGGGCAGGAGGTAGGCGAGGTTCCCGCGCTGCCCCGGGGCGCTGATCGCGGCGTCCAGGTCCTCGATCGCCTCCGCGAAGCGGTCTCCCCGGACCCGGAGCTCCCCGCGTCCGGCCAGCGAGGGCCCGTGGCGGGGGTCCGTCCGGAGCGCGGCCTCGTAATCCTCCAGCGCGGCCTCCCAGTCCTCGCGCCGCTGGCGCAGCAGGGCGCGCGCCAGGTGCGCGTCGGGGGCTCCCGGGTGCAGCCGGACCAGTTCGTCGGCCAGGCGATCCGCCTCTCCGGCTCGTCCCGCCTCGAGGAGGAGCGGGGGCAGGTCGCTCGCGAGCCCGAGGTCCGCCGGCGCCGCCCTCCGGCCCCGCTCCAGGGTCTCGATCGCGCCGGCCAGGTCCTCGGCCCGGCAGAGCGCCCGCGCGCGGTTCCGCAGCGCCATGGGGAAGGAGGGGCGCAGCGCGAAGGTCCGGTCGAAGTCGTCGGCGGCCTCCCGGAATCTCCGCTGGCGTTCCCGGGCGGCGCCGCGCCCGTACCACGCGATCGCGGCCGCGGCCGAGTGGCGGATGACCTGGGAGAAGTCCGATTCCGCCGCCGCCGCGTCCCCCGCGGAGAGCTTCGCCATCCCGAGCACGACCTCGGCCCGGGTGTCGGGGGTCCCGGACTCGATCGCCGCCTCGGCCAGCCGGCGGGCCTCGTCGGGCTTCCCGTCCGCGAGCGCCCGGAGGGCGTCGGGGAGTCGCGAGGGGGCCAGCGCCTCGCGGGCGATGTCGATCCGCTTCCGCAGGTCCTCGCGCGGAACCGGCGCGGCGCAGCCCAGGTCCCAGGCCGCGGTGTCGAAGGCCCAGGCGCCCCGGAGGTCGCGCGCCTCGGGCAGATCGGCCAGCAGGCGACCCGCGCGATCCAGGTCCCCGAGGAGGAGCCAGCATTCCGCCGCCACCCGGGGCTCCGCGGTCCGGAGGACCTCGCGGAGCAGGGCGTGGGCGGCGAGGACGTCCGGCTCGCCGCCCCGGAGGAGGTCCCGGGCCTTGACCAGCGAGTTCGCGGCGGGAGTCGATGACGTGACGGGGACGGCCGGTCCGGGAGACAGGAGCCGCGAGGACAGGATCATGCCACCGGCCAGCACGAGGCCCGCGACGATCTGCCAGGCGTGGACGCGCTGGCCGCCCGGTGCGGACACCGGGCTCCCCTCGAGGAAGCGGCCCAGGTCGGCCGCGAGCTCCCTCGCGGAGGGGTAGCGGTCCCCGGGCCGCTTGGCCATCGCCCGCGCGCAGATCCGGGCGAGGTCGGGCGGGCAGCCCCGGGCCCGGCTCCCGATCGGGGCCGGCTGGCGGTTGACGACGCGGTCGGCGAGGTCGAGCAGGTCCCGCCCCTCGAAGGGGGGCGAGCCGCAGAGCAGCGCGTAGAGCGTCGCCCCGAGCGAGTAGACGTCGCTCCAGGGACCGACGCGGTCGCGCTGTCCCCGGACCTGCTCCGGGGCGGCGAACGGGAGCGTGCCGAGGAACTGCCCGCTCGCGGTGCGCGCGATGTCCGAATCCCGGTCGAGGGCGAGCCCGAAGTCGCCGAGGCAGGTCCTTCCCTGGGCGTCCCGCAGCAGGTTGGCCGGCTTGATGTCCCGGTGCACGATGCCCTGGAGGTGAAGTTCCTCCGCGGCGAGCGCCGCCTCGCGGACGGCGGCGGCCGCGTCCCGGGGCGCGAGCGTCCGGCGGTCCAGCGTCCCGCCCTCCATCCAGGCCATGACGAGGAAGGGGGTGCCGTCGTGGACGCCGACGTCGTAGACGGGGACCAGTCCCGGGTGCGCGACCTTCGCGGCCGCGCGGGCCTCCCGGGTGAAGCGGTCGAGGGCTCCGCCCACCGCCTCGGGGCGCAGTCGCTTGAGCGCCACCCAGCGTCCCAGGTCCTCCTGCCAGGCGCGGTGGACGACGCCCATCCCCCCGCGGCCGGCCTCCGCGACCAGGACGTAGCGGCCGATTCGCCGGGCGGGATCTCCCGCCGCCTCGCGGGCCTCCGGGGGCAGGGGCGGCGCCGACGGGCCCGGGGGCCCCGACGCGGCGGCCGGGAGGATGCTCTCGAGGGGGAGCCCCTCGGACTCGGCGCGATCCAGGCCGCGTTCCAGCGCCTCGGGCGCCAGCTCGCCGCGGCGCACGGCCTCCTCGGCGGCGAGGTGGGCGCGGATGCCGCCCAGCCGCTTCTTGAGGTGCCGGAGGTCACGCGGTGAAGAGGCCATCGAGTTCCTCGTAGAGCGTCCGCTCGTCGGCGACGTACTCGCGCACGCGGGCCAGCAGGAGGGAGCGGAGCCGGCGTCGGGCCTCGGCCAGGTGCCGGAACAGCACGCTCTTGGGGACGCCGAGGCGCGCGGCCAGGTCGCGGATCGACGGGCGGGTCGCCGGATCCCCGAGGTCGAGCTCCCGGAAGACGTCGGCTTCGGGCTTCCGGCCCTCGCGCTCCAGGGTCTCGAGCAGCTCGCGGACGGCGTCCCCGAGCAGCTGGTGGGCCCAGGCGCGGTCGAAGACCCCGGCGGGGTCGCCCGTCTCGTCGGCGAGCTCCGCGGGAACCTGTCCGTCGCCGAAATCGAGGGCGAGGGCGGTCCGGCCGCCGCCCCGTTTCACGGCCTTCCGGTGTTTCCGGTCGTCGCCCACGAAGAACTCGAGGCCGTGCCGCAGGTAGGTCCGGAAGGAGCCCCGGAGGGGATCGACGGTCGAGACGACGCGCCCGTCGAGGACCTCGAGGAAGAACTCCTGGGCGAGGTCCGCCGCGTCCTCCGGCGAGTATTTCCAGCGGAGCCGGAGGGTCCAGAAGACGGGGGCCCAGTACCGCTCGATGAGCCGGTTCATGCGGTCCCGGTACGCCGGATCCGAGGGATCCCGGACCGACAGGACCTCCGACCAGAGGGTGGAGGGGAAGGGGACGGCGTCGTCGGGCATCGACCGGAGTATAGCCTGCGGATTCCGGGGGACAGCCGCGACGCCGCTTCCTAGGTAGGGGTGAGCAAGCCAAAGGAGGCCCGATGCGTTTCGCGTGGACGGTGGTCCTGGTCCTCGGACTGGTCGGCGCCGCGCGGCCCGCGCACGCCCAGGGGGCGTCCTTGGAGGTCCTGGCCGTCGAGCCGGCGGGCCCGCGCCCGGTCGGCGAGGTGATCACGGTGACGGTCCGGACCGTGGTGGACGGGCCGGCGCTCGGCGGGGCCGATTTCTCGCTGTCGTGGGATCCCGCGGTGCTCTCGCTCTCGTCCCGGCAGCTCGGGGACTTCTGGGGCTCGGCCCCGTTCGACGTCTCGGATTGGATCGCCGCGAGCCCCGGATGGGCCTACTTCGGGTGCGTGGACTTCGAGCCCGGGTTCGCGCGGACCAGCGGGACCTGGACGCTGGTGACGTTCACGTTCACGGTGGTCGGTGAGGGGAGCACGGGGATCGCGTTCGGGCCCGGCTCGCTCTCGGTTCCCGGGTTCGTCGAGGCCTCGACGGGGAACGAGATCGAGGGGGATCCGCGGGCCGACGGCGTCTACCCGGCGCCCCTGCCTCCGGAGCCCGCTCCGGAGCCCGATCCGGCCCCGGATCCGGTCGAGCCGGCGCCGCCTCCCGTCGCGGCCGCGGCGGGTTCCTCGGGGGGCGGCGGCGGGGGCGGTGGCTGTTCGGCGGGGGGCGGGTCCGCGACCCTGGCGCCGCTGCTGGCGGTCCTGGTCGTCCTGGGTCTCGAGCGGATTCTGCGGGACAGGGGCTCGCGGGCTTCCTAGGGAAGGCAGGAACACAAGGGAGACGGACATGAACCGATTCGGCGTGCTGGTCCTGGGCCTGGGATTGCTGGGAAGCGCCCTGCCGGCTTCGGCGCAGTCGCTTCCCGTCGAGCTGCGGATCGTCGGGGCCGACCTGTCGATCGGCTCGGAGTTCGAGGTCGAGGTGGCGATCCTGGACGGCTGGACGATCATCGGGACGCAGATCGAGCTGAACTACGACGCGGCGGTCGTGGAGCCGGTGTCGATTGCTCCGTGGACGGAGGGGTCGTCCTGGACGGGGAGCCTGTGGGAGGCGACGAACGAGGTGACCCAGCCGGGGATGGTGAGGTACGCGTCGATCGACCTCTCGGAGGCGACGTGGCCGCGGACGGCCGGGGCGATCGCGGTGGCGCGGTTCCGGGTGATCGGGACGGGGGCGTTCACCTTCACGTGCGGAGTGCCGGCGGAGTACGACTTTCCGGTGTTCCTCAACGAGCTGAACGAGCTGATCCCCGTGGAGCTGACGACGGTGGCGTTCACGAACGAGGCGGTCGAGCCCGCGCCGGATCCGGATCCGACGCCCGCGCCGACGCCGGCTCCGTCCCCGGCGGCCGGTGCGCCCGCGACGGGTGGCGGTTCGTCGGGCGGCGGCGGGGGCTGCTCGGCGGGGGGCGGGGCGGGGAACCTGCTGCCGGCCCTGGTGGCGGTGGCGGTCCTGGCGCTGGCGAGAATCGCGACGCGGTAGTTCATCCCGCCGCGGGGGAGGAAGGCCGGCGGCGCGGCTTGATTCCCCCGCGGCGCGGTCCTAAGATGACGCCCCTCGACCAGCCACCCTCGCCGGGGTAGCTCAATGGTTAGAGCGGCGGTTTCATAAGCCGTAGGCTGCGGGTTCGAATCCCGCCCCCGGCACCACTACCCGTTGTCGTCCCATCGTTTGCGGCGGGCCGCAAAGGTCGCCGCGGCGGGGCATTCCCGACTTGTCCATGGATGTGTCCATGGTTTCCCACGTCGCAGAGCTTTTCCACCGCGTCGGCGCGGAGTTCGGGCGCCAGGTGTGCGTAGCGCAGCGTGGTCTGGAAGGACTTGTGCCCGAGGATCTCCTGCACCGTCTTGAGCGGCACGCCGCGCTGGACGAGCCAGGAGGCGCAGGTGTGGCGCAGGTCGTGGAAGCGCAGGTTCTCGATCTTGGCCTCCTCGATGACGCTGCGCCAGCCCGGGGCGATCCAGTTGTACGGTTTCCCCTTCCGCTTGCCCAAGTCGTCGTGGGGGAAGGCCCAGGGGCTCCCATGGCTATCCAGGTGGGCTTGTAGCTCCGTCGCCAGGAGCTGGTTGACGGGGATGTGTCGGGCGCTGCCGGCCTTGGCCTCGTGGACGGTGATGATGCGGCCGGGGAGGTCGACATCCTCCCGCTTGAGCTTGAGGATCTCCTGGAGGCGCATGCCGGTGTGGCAGGCGGTGACGACGATGGGACGGAAGTAGATGCCGCGGGCGCCGGTCCGGCGGCTCTTGAAGCGTTGGCGGTCGCAGGCCATGAGGAGTTCCGCGTACTCCTTGGCGGTCAGGTAGCGGAGGCGCTTGTTGTTCTCGCGGAGCAGGCGGATGCGCGGGGGGAGCAGGGGATCGACCTTGGCGTCCGGCAGTAGCTGGCCCTGGAGGATCAGGTTGATGAGCCGCTTGAGGGTCATGAGGTCGCGGTTGACCGTGGCGGGCTTGACGTCTTTCAGGCGGGCGGACTTGAAGGTCTCCACGGCGAGCGGGGTGATCTCGTGGAGCTTGACGTGGCCGAAGGCGAGCTCGAGCGCGTCCATGGAGCAGGCGTAGCGGATGGCGCCGGACTCGCTGACGTTGACCTTGGCCCAGGCGTCGAACTCCTTGCGGGCGTCGCTGAAGAGGACTTCGGGGCGGTTGCGCTCGGGGAAGTAGCGGCGCTCGGCGGCGTCGGCGTGGCGCTTTTTGAGGAGGTCGGCGGCGAGGCGGCGGTTGGTGCCGACGGCTTCGCGGCGGCGCTTGACGCGTCCGGCTTCGTCGCGGACGTAGTAGTCGATCCAGTAGACGCCGTTGCGGTTGAGGATGCCCATTACTCCTCCGGAGCTCCCAGCTCGATGTCGTTGGCTTCGGCCCAGAAGTAGACGATCTTCCTGAGGAGAAGTCGAACCTCCGGTTCGCAGAGCGGGAGGTAGCGCTCCTCGGTCGTGGCAGGTCCCTGCCCGTAGAAGGGTACGTAGGCGAGCTTCGCCCCGTTGTACTCGGCGGCGGCTTCGACGACGTCGTAGAAGGCCTGCCACCTCGACTTGTGGCCTGAGACCACGATCAGCGGGCAGGCCATGGCCTGCGGGAGGGCGAAGAGGCGGGCGCCGTGCTGGGCGAGCTCATCGTCGCTGATCTTGGGGCGGGGCACGCGGTTGGAGACGGCCACGCTGCGGGGGCTGGCGTCCGCGTAGACGATCGGGGAGCTGCCGACTTGGATGGCTTGCTTGCGAAGGTGCAGGCCCGGGAATCCGGCGGCGCGTTGGATGGCCTTGTGGCTGCCGGTCCAGAAATGGACTCGGCGCTTGGCGGCGTTGGGGAGGTCGTAGGTGCCGACGTGGTCGCCGACGGGCTTGGGCGAATTGGCCTCCTGCCCGATGACGAGGATGCGGGGCCAGGGCGGATCCTGGCGGCCGTAGTACAGCAGCCGCGGATGCAGGCGATCTTTGGGTAGCGTCATGGGAGTCTCCGGTTATCCGGCCATCTCGTCGAACTTGTGGACGTCCATCCAGGCCTTCAGGTCCTTGAGGCAAAACATGACGCGGCGACCGACGCGGTAGTGGGGGATCTTGCGGACGCTGGCCCAGTAGTAGAGCGTGAACCGGCTGATGCGGAGCAGCCTTGCGGCCTGATCGGCGGTCACGTACCCGTCGGTGGGGAAGCGGGGCTGCTCCTTGGTCACCTTCGACTCCATGATCACCTCCTGAGCCTACGCCGGCCGCGTGCCATTCCGCGGCACGCGATTCGGGCCGCAATTCGGCTCATGTAGGACCAGTCAGGCCAGACGTGGCTTGGTGTCGAACTATTGAGTTTTTCTTGATAGTTCGATTCCCACTCGCCGGCCCAGGGGGTAGAGCGTGAACCGGCTGATGCGGAGCAGCCGGGCGGCTTGGCCGGGGGGTATGTACCCGCCCGTCCGGAAGCGGGCGGCTCTTGGCCCTCATTAACACCCTTCGGAACGAGTTGGCCAAGGCGGTTGCCTTGGGCGGAATCCAGAGCCATCCATACTACGAACCCGGCGCAGGAAGGACCGTGACGGGGCTCCGCGATCCTTCCCGAGGAGGACCGGCCCCGATCAAACCCAGCAAGATGCGGTAAGATCGACCAGTCCTCTTGACCAACGGCCTCATCACGGGGACCCGGCCTACCCGTCTCGGCACTCCCTTGCAGCTGCTGCAGGCCTCCCTTCGCTAGCGGCCTGCTGCAACTCTTGGAACATTGGGGGAATCGTCAACCGGTCGTGGAAGATCTGGCCCTGCCCATGATGGCCGCTCCGGGGTGTCCGAATCCCGAACCTCCCCCGCATGGCCTGGACCGCGCCGCGTGATCCTGCTTCCCCGGTGTAGGATTCTCGGGTCTCAACGCCTGGGACGGGGCATCGTGAATACCTGGATGCCGCCAGGCGTTCCTGGAGTACCGAGCATGGCCACGACGCGCTTACGCATCGATTCCTGGATCGCCGTGGTCGTGCTGGCGCTCCTGGTCGGGTCAGCGCATGCCTTGGTGCCGGCGGGCCCGCACTCCTGGCATTGGATTCACCTGGTCTTGCAGAAGCTCCATTACGTTCCCATCCTCCTGGCGGCCTTCCTGCTCGGCTGGCCGGGCACGCTGGCGGTGAGCGGGCTCCTCAGCCTCCTCTTCCTCCGGCACATCCTGCGGGATTGGGCGGGCGACGTCATGATGCAGGCCGACCAGTTGGGGGAACTCGGGAGCCTGTGGACGGTCGCGGTCCTGGCCGTCCTCCTGGCCAACCGCATCCAGCGGTCGCTGGCGGCCTTGAGGGACGCCCACGAGGCGACGCTGCGCACCATCGCTTCCTGCCTGGAAGTCCGCGAGCGGGCCACGGCCGGCCACTCCGAGCGGGTCCGGGCCTACACCCTCGAGCTGGCGAAGGCGATGAACCTCGGCGGAGAGGAGGCGCTCGCCCGGGGCGCGGTGCTCCACGACATCGGGAAGATCGGCACCCCGGACTCGATCCTGCTCAAGGAGGGTCCGCTCTCGCCCGAGGAATGGGCCGTGATGAAACGCCACCCCGGGGAGGGCGCAGAACTGCTGGGCCACCTGTCCTTCCTCGAGGAAGCCCGGGCCCTCGTCGCCGCCCACCACGAGCGCTGGGACGGGTCCGGGTATCCCCGGGGACTACGGGGAGAGCAGATCCCCCTCGGCGCCCGGATCTTCGCCGTCGCCGACGTCCTCGACGCGCTGACGACTCCGCGCCCCTACCACTCCCCCCTGACGTTCCGGCAGGCGGCCGAGTACCTGAAGAAGGAGCAGGGTCGACTCTTCGACCCGGCGGTCATCGCGGCCTTCGAATCGGTCGCGCCCGCCCGGTGGGCTCACCTGGCGGCCGCGCGCGGGGCCTCGCTGTCCGTCGACTGAATTCGCGATGGAGGCGTGGCGAGAATTTCCGGCGGCTCCGGTTCGTTCGAAAGGCATGAGGGCGAAGGAAGGCTCCGCCGGCGCCGAGGAAGCCGCCCGCTCCCCGGCACCCCTCGCCCAACGGAACCCGGGGCCGCGGCCGGGAGCCGGAACGACGACGTGGCACGCCCTGGACCCGGGGCAAGTCGCCGTGGCTCTGGGAACCGACCCGCTCCGGGGTCTCGAGGAGGCCGAGGCGGGGCAACGCCTGGTCGTGCACGGACCGAACCGGATCATGGCCGCCCCGCCTCGATCCCGGATCTGGGTCTTCCTGGACCAGTTCACGAACCTCCTCGTCCTCATCCTGGTCGGCGCCGCCGCCGTATCCGCCGCGCTGGGTGAAATCGCCGACGCGGCGGCCATTGCGGGCATCGTGGCCCTCAACGCGGTCATCGGGTACCTCCAGGAGGTCCGCGCGGCCGACGCCCTGGCGGCCCTCCGGAAGATGACCGCCCCCTCGGCCCGGGTCCGTCGGGCCGGAACGACCCGGATCCTCCCGGCCGCCGAGCTCGTCCCCGGGGACCTGGTCATCCTGGAGGCCGGCGATCAGGTACCCGCCGATCTCCGGCTGGTGTCGGCCTCGGATCTGCGCTGCGTCGAATCCGCCCTGACGGGCGAATCGGAGCCCAGCGGCAAGCAGGCCTCTCCCCCCGACGCGCCCGACTCGGCCCTGGCCGAGCGCCGGACCATGGCGTACACGGGGACCATCGCCGTCGCGGGGGTGGCGGAGGCGATCGTCGTCGACACCGGCGGCGCCACGGAATTCGGGCGGATCGCCGAGCTCGTCCGCACGACCGGGGAGGAGGAGACTCCGCTCCAGGCGCGGCTGAGGACCTTCGGGAAGTGGCTGGTCTTCGGCTCGGGCGCCGTCGTCGCCCTCGTGTTCCTCCTGGGCCTGCTGCGTGGGATCCCCAAGGTCGAGATGATCCTGACCTCGATCAGCCTGGCGGTCGCGGCGATCCCCGAGGGCCTTCCCGCCGTGGTGACCATCGCCCTGGCCCTGGGCGTCCAGCGCATGGCGCGGAGGAACGCCCTCGTGCGGAAGCTCGCGTCCGTGGAGACCCTCGGCTGCACCACCGTGATCTGCACCGACAAGACGGGCACCCTCACGGAGGGACGGATGAGCGTCCGGGAGGTCCTCGGGGACGACGAGCGCCGGCTCCTCTGGGCGGCGGCGGCCGGCTCGACCGCGCGGCTCGTCCGACGGGAGGGGAGGACGGAAACGGCCGGCGATCCGACGGAGGGGGCCCTGCTCGAGGCGGCGGCCGCCGCCGGCCTCGGCTCCGATCTCATCGACGGTACGGAGCCCGTGGTCACGATCCGGCCCTTCGACTCCGCCCGGAAACGCATGTCGATCGTGCGTTCGACGAAGGACGGTCCGCGTTCCTACGTCAAGGGCGCGCCGGAATCCGTGATTCCACGCTGCTCCTCGCCGTCGCCCACCTGGAGCGACGCGGCGGAGGAGATGGCCGGTCGAGGCCTGCGCGTGCTCGCGGTCGCGTCGAAGCGCGTGGACGACGGCGGGGACCCGGAGTCGGGCCTCGAGTACCTCGGCCTCGTCGGGCTCCAGGACCCCCCGCGGCCCGAGGTCCGGGCCGCGGTGCAGGCCTGCCGGGAGGCCGGGATCCGTCCCGTGATGATCACGGGCGACAATCCACGGACCGCCCTGGCGATCGCCCGCGTCCTGGGGATCGCCATGCTCGAGTCCGAGATCCTGACCGGACCGGAGGTCGAGGCCCTGGACGACGCGGGGCTGGCGGCCAAGGTGGACTCCACCTCGATCTACGCCCGGGTGAGCCCGGAGCACAAGCTGCGGATCGTGAGGGCGTGGAAGGCCCGCGGGGCGGTGGTCGCGATGACCGGCGACGGGGTGAACGACGCCCCGGCCCTCAAGGGGGCCGACATCGGGATCGCGATGGGGAGGACCGGGACGGACGTGGCGAAGGACGCCTCCGCGATGGTCATCACGGACGACAACTTCGCGACCATCGTGAGCGCGATCAAGGAAGGGCGCGCGATCTACGAGAACATCCGCAAGACGCTCCTGTACCTGCTCAGCGGGAACATCGCGGAGATCCTCGTCATGGCCATCGCCGTCGTCGCGGGCTGGCCGCTGCCCCTCGTCCCGATCCAGCTCCTCTGGATCAACCTGGTGACGGACGGCCTCCCGGCGCTCGCCCTGGCGATCGACCCCGCGGAGCCGGGGCTCCTGAAGGTGCCCCCGAGACGCCCCGGCACGGAAATCGTGGATCGCGACTTCCTCACCCGGATGATCGTCAGCGGGATCCTGGTCACCGGATGCACGATGGCCGGGTTCCTCTACGGGCTCCACGTCGAGGGATCCCTGGAGCGGGCCCGGACGTACGCCTTCTCCATCCTGGTGGTCGAAGAGGTGCTCCGCGCCTTCGCCTACCGGAGCCGGACGCGCACACTCTGGGAGTTGGGAGTCCTCTCCAACGCGAGGCTCGCCGTCATCGCGGCCGTCACCGTCGGCCTCCAGGTCGCCAGCCACCACTCCGGATTCCTGGAGCGGTTCCTGAAGTCGGGCGAACTGACCTGGTTCGAGTGCGCGGCGGTGACCGCCCTGGGCTTCGTGCCGGTGACCGTGCTGGAGTCCTGGAAGCTGCTGAGGCGCCTCAGCTGGTTCTCGCCGCGAGGGATCCCCGGGTGAAGGCGCGGCGGGCCGGAGCGCCAGGCAGGCTGGAATGGGCCCGAACACGGGCCCGAAAGGAGCGGGCGAATGGGCAGATCGAGCTGGCCGCTGTTGGCGTGGTTCGCGGTGGGGGCGCTGGCGATGCTGATCGTCCTGCTGATCTCGAGATCCGGAGGACCCCGGTACTGCAAGCGCTGCGAGATCGCCGTGGTCCAGGAGGTCCAGGACGAGAGACCGAGGCGCTCGCCCCGCTGCGTCCTCAACGGGCGGGAGATCGATTGTTCCAAGGTGCCGGGTCAATGCCCGGACTGCGGGCAGTAGCGATGCCGCGAGAAAGCGGGGAGCGGCGGGATCGACCGCGAAGCTGGGGCCGGATCTCGGCCGCCCGGTCAGGGCCGGGAGCGAGCGACGATCGGGGCGGCCTGAGAATACGGCGGCTCCCCGGTTCGTTCAGGAGGATGATGAACCGTCGACGGAGCGTGGAGCTGCTGGCGAGCGCCTGCGGAGGCGGGCTCTGGAGATGGATTGCGTCGATCACGTCGATGCACCACGTCGAGTGGACCCTGACCCGGGCTCGGATCACGGCTCGCCGGGCCAGGGCGGTCGTTCTCCTCTCGGGGACGGCGCGCGCCATCCTGCGGGCGATCGCCGGGTTTCGCAGGAGAGGAGTGATCGTGAGGCGCCTCCCCCGTCCGACGAATTCCGTGCACGTGTACTGAGCGGCGTGTCGCCTGGTATCGGGATGTTTCAGGAGGTCACATGGCGAATGCAAGGGTTGCGGCCAGAGCGGTGAAATCTCCACTCCGCGTGGTCCGCGTTCGGGTCAAGGCCGAGGGGGCCCGCGAGGTGGTCGTGACGGGCGAGTTCACCGGGTGGTCTACCGACAAGGTCCGGCTGGCGTCGGGCCCTCCCGGCGAATGGTACGCCGACCTGAGGCTCCCGCCGGGCGATCACCAGTACCGGCTGCTCATCGACGGCGAGTGGCGTGACGATCCGGAGGCGAGGAGCCGGGTGCCGAATCCCTTCGGCTGCGAGAACTGCGTGCTGACGGTCACCTAGGGCCTGGCCAGCACGCGCGTCCTGCCTCCTGTCCTGGGAGGGCGGGATCCCCGGCGGATCCCGCCCTCGTCCCCGGCGGGCGGCGGCGGAGGTCCGGCATGAAGAAACGGAAGAGGATGCCCGAAGAGTCCAGAGAACCGGAAGGTCCCCCGGCCACCGGCGGCGCGCCCTTCGATGCCCGGTTCTTCGCGACGGTCCTTCCGGGGAGGGTCCGCAACGTCTGCCACGGCAAGGCCGATCAACTTCCCGTCGTGCTGCTTCATCTGGGCGGCGAATCCGTGCTGGACCTGTGCCACATCGAACAACTGGCCCCCAGGTGGATGGCGGCGTCGGTCTTCCGGACCCTTCCAACCTGCGCGGAAATGGACCTGGTCTTCGTACCCTACGAGTTGATCTTCAGGATCACCGTCTCGTCCCGTGCGATCACGGAGCGCAGGGTGGGCTTTCAACCGAACCATGAGAAGATCCCGGAATCTTGATTTTCGTTGAATTGAATCGTCGCGCCGCACGTTTGGTAGGCAGTGGCGACCCCCCGCTTGATCGCAGGACTCTTGGCCCTGGCCTTGGGAGGCAGGATCGATCTCTGCCTCTGCAACCCGACGGACGAGGCCTCTAACCACCGGCACGAACAATCGTCGAAGGGTGCCCACGAGCATTCGCATCACGACCACGGGCCCGGCCATGGTCACGACGATGGGTCCGTGCCGCATTCCTCCGAAGGCTCCCCGTGCTGTTGCGGGCCTTCGACGTCCCAGGGGCACGAAGCCGATGACTTCCATCCGGGGGGGCCGGATCCCCGGGCGGTCGCCATGGAAGTCGTGGCTCCTCCGGACCCGCAGGAGAGCCCGAGCCTGAGGCCCGACCCGCCCAAGGCCTCAGCCCAGTCCCCGCCCCGAAGCAAGATCCGCCTTCACCTGCTCCTTCAAGTCCTCACGACGTAGATCCTCCCTCCTGAGAACGCCTTTTCCCAGGTTGCTTGGGGCGTTCCCGTTCGCCGTCCGGAACCCATCATCGGCCCTGTCGAGCAAATCGAGGGAGTGCTCCATGCAGAGATCGCGACGAATCGGAGTCCTGTCCGCGTTGCTTCTTCTGCTCTCCCTCGCCCGGGTGGAGGCTCACGAGGACAAGGACCCCGTGTGCGGGATGATGGTGGAGATCGAGAAGGCCCACGCGAAGGAGATGTACGCGGGCCAGACCTTTTACTTCTGCAGCGCCTCATGCCGGAGCGCATTCCTGGCGAATGCCGAAAAGTTCGTCGGCGCCCTCCGGGTCTTCAAAATGCACGGGCGGTACGCGGTCGCCATGACGGCTCGGCCCCGCGTACCCAAGCCGGGGGACCTGGTCCGCTTCCTCCTGCAGGTGGGCACTCCCGAGGAAGGCGGGATGATCCCGGACGCCAAGACGGCGCTGCCCCTCCGCCGGGGGGTGGCCCATGTATATCTCTTGGATCGCGGGTCCCCGCCGGCGCCCGAGATTCACCTGCTGCACGAGACCGAGGACCCCGGCGCCTTCGGATTCTCCAAGTTGATCGAGGCGGAGGGCGCCTACCGGATCTACTTCGAAGCCGAGTACCCCGACGGCACTCGGATCACCGCAGGGCTGGACTGCCTCACCCCGGGTGCCATTCCCGCGGACGACCATCATGGGATCGGGACCGCGGGCCCCGCGCCGGCGGCCGGTCCCCACTCCGACACGGCCGGTCACACCTCCAGCCTCTCCATGGCCGCGCAGCACGACACCATGAAGCGCATGGGCGCGCACTGGCTCGCGTTCGGCAAGGCTCTGGATCGCGGGCTCCCTCCGGAGTCGGTGCTGGGGTCCTTGGACGAAATCCGCAGGTGGGCGGCCAACATGCCCCAGTTCCAGCTCCACAAGTTCCCCGACCAGAAGCAGGAATACGACCGACTGACGACGGCCTTCCTCGCCCGGCTCGATCTCCTCGAAGGGGAGATCCGCCGGGGACCCGTCGAGCAGGCACGCAGCGCCTACGCTGATGTCGACGCGAAGAGCTGCCTGAAGTGCCATCTGAAGTACCGGTGGGGTGCCGTCGCGGACCTGGGCCGCTTCCCCGACTTGAGCGGGCAGCCATGAAATCGAGGACCCTCGCCGCGATCGCCGTCGGGGCGCTGCTCCTTCTGGGTGGAGCCGCGGCGATGTTGCGTCGACCGGCGGAGCCGGCACCCTCACACGACGCGGGACCCGCCGCCAGGGTGAGCTTCATGGCCCGACCCCCGACCGGTCCGCTGCTCGGGGATGCCGAACACGGGCGCCAGCTTTACGAGATCAACTGTGCTACGTGCCATGGAGTGACCGGCGACGGCAACGGTCCCGCGGCAACCCTGTTGGGGCCCACGGCGCGGAGTCATCGCGACGCGGCGTACATGATGTCCCGGCCCGATGACCTCCTGTTCCAGGCCGTGCTGCGCGGAGGCCGGGCCGTCGGACGATCGAACCTCATGCCGGCATGGAACGAGGTCTACGACAAGTTCCAGATCTGGAACTTGCTCGCCTTCATGCGCAGCCTGTCCCCGCCGTTGCCGGATGATGCGACCCGCGCCTCCTACCGGCAGACGTACTTGTCGAAGGAACGTCACGTCCGAATCGCCCGGGCCCGGTGGCCCCGCCTACTTTCCTCTGCAGTCCTTGTCCAAGCCCAACCGGCCGACGACGACGAGGAACCAAGGGGGACCGTGGTAGGCCGCATGCTTTTCGGTGCGGTTTCCTGGGAAGGCCAGGCCACGACCCTGGCACTGCGATTCACCGCCGAGGGGGACCTCGTCTCCGCCACGACGCATCACCAGGTGAGGGTCCGCGGCGAGGCGCCCGACGCGGTGGATCGCTTCCTCTCCGCCCAGGTGGCCGGCTCCAAGGAGGACCTTCGAGGTGAGTTCATCCTCGGTCGCTATCTCCGAGAGCTCGTGGACACAGGTGGCCTCGCGATGACCCTGATCCTGGAGCAGGAGCGGGAGGACCTCTCGGGGGCCGGGGCCCTGGCCGCGAGTTACTACGGCTCGCCGGATTCCCTGCCCCAAGGCCAGGCGCTCTACATCCGGAATTGCGGAGCCTGCCATGGCCTGACGGGACGCAACGTGGGTCCGATGACGGCGGAGCGCGAGGCCTGGCCCCGGGTGCTCGCCGACGGAACCACAACGGCACGCCTGAGTGATGCCTACCTCAACGGGCTGATCCGCAAGGGAGGCTCGTACTGGAACCTCTCCGGGGTCATGCCGAGCAACGAGGGCCTGACCGAGACGGAGGTCGCTCTCATCGTCGCGCACGTTCGAAAGCTGGCCGACCCCCCTTCCAAGGGTCCCTGCCCCTGCTCAGCACTCGGGCTCTCGTGCCAGGGAACCCCCGGGGCCGAGGGATGCGGGTGCCTCGACGGCCCGGGATCGGGATCTCGCTGTCCCCAGACAAGACGCTAGGAGAATCGATGAAGCACCTCTGGTTCGCGGCCGTCACTACACTGGGCGCTGGTTGCGGAGGAGTCCCTGCGGATTCCTGGGTACCCCGGGAATCCCCGGGAATCGCCGCCCCGGCCACGGGATCTTCCGTCCGCACCGCCTGGCCGGCCGAACTGGACCTCGAAACGGTCGTGTCGATCGCCTTGCAGAGCCATCCGCAGATCCACGCGGCAAACTTGGAGCTCCCTAAGGCCAGGGCGCGCTTGGTCACCGCCGAGACGAATCCCCACAATCCGGACTTGGGGTTGGACTTCAGCCGGGCGGCTCCTTTCGGAGGAGTGGATGACTACTCGATCCGACTGGAGCTGTCCCAGACCTTCCAGCTGGCAGGGCAGAGAGCCCGTCGCATCGCCGTCGCCGAGGCGGAAATCGACCGGGCCAGGGCCGCATCCGCCGACGCACGCCGCCAGCTCCGGATCGAAGCGACGTCGAGGTTCTTCGAAGTCCTCTACCTCCTGGAGCGAGGAAAGATCTCCAGCGAGGGGATTGCGATCGCCCGGCGGCTGGTCGAGGCGGCGGAGGCGCGCTGGAAGGCCAAACTGGTTCCGGAACTCGAAGTCGGCCTGGTCCGGATGGAGCACCTCCGGATCCAGATCGAATTGGACCTCATCCTCCAGGCGATTCAGTCGGCCAAGACCAGGCTGGCCGCTCTGATGGGGGATCCAGGAAGGACCGATTTCGAGATCAAGGGCGACTTGGGGCCAGGGAGCCCGCTTCCCGAGGTCGGTCCTCTTGTTGAGCTCGCGTTCCGGAGCCGGCAAGACCTGCAGGCGGCTCGAGCCCAAGTCCGGATTCACTCCGAACAGGCGCGCCTGGTCGAAGCGGAAGCGCAACCGAACCTCACGGCCGGAATCTTCCTGGAGCGGGAAGGGGCGTTCATCGATACGAGGAGCGGGACGCTCTCCGACCGGGACAACATCGTGGGATTGAGCTTCTCGATCCCGCTCCCCTTCCGGAACTTGCGCCGGGGCGAGGCCTTGGAGGCCATGGTGGATCAGCGCCGGGCGGAGTTCGAGGTCCAAGCTCTCGTCCTCGGCATCCGTCGCGACGTGGAAGTATCGGTGGCACGGCTCCGCTCCCTTCGTCGCGTCGAGGGGTCCTATGACCAGGACCTGGTCCCCCTGGCCTCGAAGAACCTCGCGGGCCAGGAACGGGCGTTTGCCGCCGGGGAAACGGGAACGCTCCAGGTACTCAAGGCGAGGGAGGATCTCCTGCGCGTGCGGGCGGCCCGGCTGGATCTCCGCTTCGAGGCCCGGGCCGCCCTTGCGGAGCTCGAAGCGGCCGTCGGAGTCGGTGCGGAGCAACTCAAGTGAGAACCGCCATGACCAAGAATCGATACGGGGCGACCAGGGCCGGCGCCCTCCTGCTGCTCCTGGCGGGACTCGTGCTGGCCCACGAAGGTCACCAGTCCATCAAGACCCGTGGGGTCGCCTTCGGTCCGAAGACGGGTCACTTGCTCCTGGAACCCCCGGCTCGGCGCGCCGTTGGCGTCGCCACGTCCAAGGTGGACTTCGGATCGATCGAAGAGATCCTCCCGGTCCCCATCCAAGTCGTCCTGCCTCCCTCCCGTCACGGCTTCGCCACCGCGCTCTCCGAAGGGATCCTGGAGCGCATCGGAGTGAAACCCGGGGATCGCGTACAGGCCGGGGACATCCTCGGGGAATTCACGTCGACGGGGATCGAGCAGGACAAGCTGTCCCTGGCCCAC
This sequence comes from uncultured Planctomycetales bacterium, assembly GCA_964464755.1. Taxonomy (GTDB): domain Bacteria; phylum Planctomycetota; class MHYJ01; order MHYJ01; family JACPRB01; genus CAYXGZ01. Next base: position 39,291 of record CAYXGZ010000011.1, on the reverse strand, counting down.
CGGACGCTCGAACGGAACCTCGCCCGGCAGAATCTGGAGCGTGCCCGCGTCCTGGGGGAGACGATCGTCGCGGGTCGCGAGCTGCTCGAATTGGAGGCCGGGCTCGAGGAACTCGAGATCGAGATCCTGGTGCTCCGCGAACGGCTCGCCGCGCTGGGGTTGACCCAGGCGGACCTGCTGCAGGCTTCAGAAGGCAGGGCAAGTTCGACACGGCTCACGATCAAGGCGCCGATCTCGGGCACCGTCCTGCACGTCGACATGCCGGTCGGCGGCCGGATCGCGCCCGATCAGCACCTCGTCGAGATCCAGGACTCTTCCGAGCTCCTGGTGCAAGGCGATATTCCGGAGAGTCGCATTCCCGAGGTCGGCCTCGGACTGGAAGTCAGGGCGAGTTTCCCGGCCTGGCCCGGGCGGACTTTCGCCGGACGAATCGAGCTGCTGGCTCCGGAGGTGTCTCCGTCAAGGACGCGAAGGGCATGGAGCACGGTATCGAACATCGACGGCCTCCTGGCTCCCGGGATCTTCGGCGTGATGGAGATCGTGACGGGTCGCTCGGAGAATGCGACGGTGGCCCCCCTCGAGGCCATCATCGAGGAAGGCGTGGAGAAGTACGCGTTGGTTCTCGCCAAGGACCGGGCGTTTGTCCGCATCGATGCCGACAAGCAGGTCGAGGAATATGTTCCGGCGGCCCGCGAGGGCCACAGCGAGGTGGGGGTTTTCGAACGGAAGCCCGTCGTCACCGGGCGGTCCGATGGCCGGCAAGTCGAGATTATCGAGGGCCTGTACCCCGGCGACCTGGTCGTCACGGTGGCAGGTCATGAGCTGTCCGCCCTCTACGCCCAGGGCGTCCTGAAGCTCTCGGAAGAGGTGCGCAAGAACATCCGGCTGGAGACGGTGGAGGTCGACCTGCGGACTTTGGACGACGTCGTCCGGGTCAATGCCACGCTCCGCAGCGCGGTCGGCGGATCGGTGGACGTGGCCGCCCGACTCGAAGGGAAGATCCGGGGCCTGCTGGTCCGCCCCGGCCAAGTGGTCAAGGCGGGAGAAGTGGTGGCGGAGATCCGCAGTATCGAGTTCGACCACCTGCAATCGGAGCTGCGTCGGGCTCTCCTCCGGGAGCGCCTGCTGGCCTCGATCCTGGAGAGGACCCGGGGCCTCTCGGACTCGGGGGTGGTCCCTCGAAAGGACCGCCTCAAGCTGGAATCGGATCACCTGGAATTGAAGCAGGCGGTCTTGAACCTCCGGAACCGGCTTGAACTCGCGGGAGCGCCTCCCGGGAAGATCGCCGCGCTGGTCGAGCAGGGCGAGCGCATGGCCGGCCTCGAGGTCGTCTCTCCGATCTCAGGGACCGTCAGCGCGGTTCCGGTTGCGATCGGAGGCGTGGTGCACTCCGGAGATCCCATCCTCACCGTCGTCGACGGGAGCGCCCTGTGGGTGGAGGCGCGGGTGTTCGAGGGCGACTTCCAGCGGGTCCTCGGTGGCAATCCGGGAAAGGAGGGAGTCCTCCGCCTGGTGGGTGTCGGCGAACGGGAGGTACGGGCCCGCCTCACCTTCTCGGCCGGCGCGCTGGAAGGTGACGGGGCTTCGCTTCCGCTCTACGCGGTCCTCCCGAACGAGGAGGGAACTCTCCTGCCGGGAATGGTCGGCCGGCTGGCCCTGGTCGTCGGCAGTCCTCCGGATCGGGTCATCGCGGCTCCGGCCCGGGCCCTGCTTGGAATCGGGGGACGCAGGTACGCTTTCGTGTCTCAAGGCAAATCGTTCCAACGGGTCCAGGTGGAGACGGGCCGCGAGGACGCCGCCTGGGTGGAGATCCGGCGTGGCCTCTTTCCGGGGGATCAGGTCGCCGTCTCCGGGGTAAACGAACTGAACACGTCCATCATGTTGCTGAAGTAGGCCCATGCTCAACAAGCTCATCGCCTTCAGCCTGAAGAACCGCCTGCTCGTGCTCGCGGGCGCCACGGTGCTGCTCCTCTACGGCGGCTACCAGTCGACCCGGATGCCGATCGACGTGCTCCCGGACCTGAACAAGCCGACGGTCACGATCATGACCGAAGCCATGGGCCTGGCTCCCGAGGAGATCGAGACGCTGGTTTCCTTCCCGATCGAGAGCGCCTTGAACGGCGCCACCGGGGTCCAGCGCGTCCGATCCGCGAGCGGGGTGGGCCTTTCGGTCGTGTGGGTGGAGTTCGAGTGGGGCTCCGACATCTACATCGACCGCCAGATCGTCTCGGAGAAGCTCCAGCTCGTCCGGGAGCGCTTGCCCGACGGCGTGAACCCGGTCATGGCGCCCATCTCCTCCATCATGGGCGAGATCCTCCTGATCGGGATGTCCAGCCGGACCGGGCCCACCGATCCGATGGAAGTGCGGACGCTCGCGGACTGGGTGGTCCGGCCGCGGCTCCTGTCCGTGGCCGGGGTTTCCCAAGTCACGGTGATGGGGGGAAGGTTCAAGCAGTACCAGGTCCTGACATCGCCCGACCGCCTCCTCCAATACGGGGTCACCTTGGAGGAACTGGTCAAGGCGGTCGAATCCGCGAACGTCACGGCGGGCGGCGGGTTCCTGCTCAAGCCGGCCAAGGAATTCCTGATCCGGATCGCCGGGAGGATCGAGTCCCTCCGGGACCTCGAGGAGGCCGTGGTCTCGCCGAGGGGGTCCTCGCCGGTCCTGGTCCGGCACGTCGCGGACGTGCGACCCGGGGTGCCGGTCCAGCGGGGGGACGGGAGCATCAACGGCCTTCCCGCCGTGATCCTGTCGGTGCAGAAGCAGCCCAACGCCGACACGGTGCGGCTCACCCGGGAAGTGGATCGGGCCCTGGCGGAGGTCCAGGGCTCGCTCCCCAAGGATGTCGTGGTCGATGCTCGGCTGTTTCGCCAGCAGGAGTTCATCGAGTCGGCCATCTACAACGTCGAGGAGTCGATCTGGGTGGGCGGCGTGCTGGTGGTCCTCGTCCTGTTCGTCTTCCTGATGAATCTCCGGACCTCGATCATCAACTTGACGGCGATCCCGCTGTCGCTCATCGGGACGGCGCTGGTGTTCCACGCGTTCGGGATCTCGATCAACACGATGACGCTGGGCGGGCTCGCCATCGCGATCGGCGAATTGGTGGACGACTCCATCGTCGACGTGGAGAACATCTTCCGAAGGTTGAAGGAGAACCGGGCCAAGGACAAGCCCCTCCCCGCCCTGGCGGTCATCTACGCCGCCTCCAGCGAGGTCCGCAACTCCATCGTCTACGCGACGCTCATCGTGGTGCTCGTCGTCCTGCCGCTCCTGGCTCTGCCGGGCGTCGAGGGACGGCTCTTCGCTCCATTGGCCGTCTCCTACCTGGTCTCCCTCCTGTCGTCGCTCGCGGTTTCGCTGACGGTGACGCCGGTGCTGGCCTCCCTCCTGCTTTCGAAGGCCCGGATCATCCAGCACGCGGGGGACTCGCTCCTCCTTCGATTGCTGAAGGCGGCGGACGTCCGGCTCCTGCGGTGGACGCTGAAGCACCCCCTGACGATCTTGGCGGCGTCGGGGCTCCTTGTCCTCGGCTCGGTGTACTTCTACCTCCACACGGGCAAGGAATTCCTGCCCCCCTTCAACGAGGGTTCCTTCACCGTCAACCTCATCGCCAATCCGGGTACGGCCCTCGCCGAGTCGAACCGGCTCGGGACGATCGCGGAAACGCTCATCGCGGAGGTCCCCGGTGTGGAGAAGACGTCCCGACGGACCGGCCGGGCGGAGCTCGACGAGCACGCCGAGGGGGTCAACTACAGCGAGATCGACGTCCGCCTCCAGTCGGACAGGTCCCGGGAGGCCGTCGCCGAGGAGATCCGCGGAAAGCTGGCCTACATGGCGGGAGTGCAAGTGAACGTGGGCCAGCCCATTTCGCACCGGATCGACCACCTCATGTCCGGGGTGCGGGCCCAGGTGGCGATCAAGGTCTTCGGGCCGGACCTGGCGGTCCTCCGGGTCAAGGCCCAGGAACTCAACGACCTCGTCGGCAAGGTCCCCGGCGTCGTCGACCTCCAGGTCGAGCCGCAGGTCGAAATCCCCCAGCTCCGGGTCAGGATCCGGGGCGACAGGCTGCTCCTGTACGGTTTGAACAAGAAGGAGGTGGCGGAGGCGGTGGAAACCGCGCTCCAAGGGAGGGTCGTCTCCCAAGTCCTCGAGGAGCAACGGACCTTCGACCTCGTGGTCTGGTTCGACCCGGCGTCGCGGAACGATCAGCGGGCGATCGGGCGGACCCTCATCGCCTCGCCGTCCGGAGCGCGAATTCCCCTGTCGGACGTGGCCGAGATCCTGGAATCGACCGGTCCCAACACGATCAACCGCGAGAATGTCATGAGGCGGATCGTGGTGTCTTGCAACGTGGCGAACCGGGACCTGGGGAGCGTGATCTCGGAGATCCAGGCGCTCGAGAAGCGGCTCAACCTGGCCCAAGGTTACTTCGTCCAGTACGGAGGCCAGTTCGAAGCCCAGCAAGCCGCGTCGCGGAAGATCTACATCCTGTCGGTCTTCGCGATCGTGGGCATCTTCCTCCTGCTCGTCAAGTCGCTCGGATCCTGGCGAGCAGCCTTGCAGTGCATGGTCAATCTCCCCCTGGCGTTCGTCGGCGGGGTGGCGGCGGTCTACTGGTTCGGCGATCGGACGCTCTCGGTCGCCTCCCTCGTCGGCTTCATCACGCTGACGGGCATCGTCACGCGCAACGGGATCATGATGATCTCCCACTACATCCACCTCATGACGTACGAGGGGGAGGCGTTCGACGAGAAGATGATCATCCGGGGGTCCCTGGAACGCCTGGCGCCCGTCCTGATGACAGCGGTGACCGCGGTGCTCGGGCTGCTCCCCCTGGCGCTCCGGCGGGGGGAGACCGGCAACGAGATCCTGCATCCCCTGGCGATCGTCGTGATCGGGGGGCTCGTCTCGTCAACCCTGCTCGACCAGGTCGTGACGCCGGCCCTCTTCCTGAAGTTCGGACGCAGGGTCTACGAGCAGGGTCCCGCCCAGGTCAGGGAGAGCGACGAGCACGCGGTCCCGGGGGATCTCATGGAAGCGGCGCGAAGACTCGAAGCCTGATTCATGGACAGCGTATTGCTTTCACTATTTTTCAGGAGGGATCTTCGTGAAGAAGACTGCAGGTGTCTTGTTGGGAGCCTGGTTCTCGGTCCTGGCGCTCTCCGGCTGCGATAAGAAGGAGGAACACGAGCACGGAACCGATGCCCACGGGCATGGGACTTCGGGTAGCGCCGTCACGGTGCCCGCCCATTACAAGGAGGCCGTGACGAAATGCGAGGAGCTCTCCGGCAAGATCGGATCGTTGCTCTCCTCGGGCAACTTGAAGGACGTCCACGGGGTCGCGGAGGACATCAAGCGAATCGCGGAGAAGATCCCCGAGCTCGCCCAGAAGGAAATGGACCCGTCGATGCTGAAGGAGGTGAACGTGAAGGCGAAGGAGCTCGCGGGCATGTTCGCCGACATCGACGAGGCGGCGGATTCCGGGAAGAAGGAGGAGACCCGGGCGCTTCACGAGAAGATGAAAAGCCTGATCGCAGACTTGAAAAAGCACGCAATTCACGGTCACTAACCGAAAAAGGAACATCCACATGAAAAGCGTACTGGTCGTCGTGGCGATGATGCTCGCCGGAGCCGGACCGGCCCTTGCCCAGCATGGGCATGACGAGGAGAAGAAGGGGGCCGCGGCCGGAAGGGTCCACGTGCATGTCACCGACAAGGCCGACAAGGCGATCGACCTGAAGGCCTGGTCGGCCACGCTGATTCTCGAGACGAAAACGCTCGGCCGGAAGACCTTCAAGATGGATCTCGAAGCGGCGAAGGACGGCAAGAGCGAGCCGGCGCACGAAGGACAGGTCGTGGAAGTCGAGGGGGGCTACAGGGTGGAGTTCGTGGTCGAAAAGGTCCATGGCGGCGAGAAGGAGGACTTCAAGAGCGACTCCCATTTCGAGGCGGCGATCCCCCTCCAGGGCTACTGCTGCGGAATGGGGGGACATCCATGGTCGGACAAGCCGGGCAAGTGCAGCAAGTGTCCGATGGAAATGACCCCGGCCGACCTCGAGTTCACCGCCGTCGTGATCTTCAAGACTCCCGGCGGCACGATCAACGCCAAGGGCTTCGCCTGGCCTCCGGCCATGCCCACGACCTACGCGGAGGGCATGACGAAGCTCGACGAACACCTGAAGAGCATTCGAGGCCTCATCGACGCCGGTGACCTGGACCGGGTCCACGCCGCGGCGGAGAGGATTTCCCAGGTCTGCGAAAAGCTCCCTTCCCTTGCCTCCAAGGCCACCCAAGCGGAGGTCGATGCGATCAGCAAGGCGATCGTGGCTCTCTTCAAGGAGATCGACGAGGCGGCGGATGCCGGAAAGAAGGCCGAGACCGAAGCCGTCTACCGGAAGTACGCGGAGAAAATTGAGGCCCTGAAGAAGCTGGCGCGTTGAGGATGCCGGCGGACGCCGTCCGAATTCCCCGGATTGTGGCCGTAGCCCACGGGATTTGAGGATCCAACATGACCCGCCTTGCTCTCTTGCCCGCGCTGGTCGGGTTGTTCTGTTCGGCCCAGGAGGCACCTCGCGTCACCTCCATCACGCTGAAGGCCTCCTTCGAGATCGATCTTGCGGTCCTTCGGACGACGATCGGCGAGGCCTGTCCCGGGACCTCCACCTACTGGTGGATCAAGGGCGCCACGTCGGAACTCCACGTCGTCGGAAGCTGCGAATCGGGGATCCGGCTCAAGGCCGTCCGCCAGGCGCTCGAGTCGTACGCCGGGACGGTTCGGGAGGCGATCAAGCAGGACGTCTCCTTGTCGATCGACGAGTCCACCTTGCTGTTGGAGGGGACCGTGCGCGTCTGGGGCCGGGGTCCCATCGAGTCGGAAGCGCTCTCGCGGGTGCTCCAGGCCGTTCCGGACAGCTCCGTCGCGGAGTCGAAGATCGCGGGGATCGACTGGAGCGCCACCTTGAAGGCCACCAAGCCGGTGGCCCTGGCGAAAGTCAGGAGCGTCATCGAGGCCGCCAATCTCGGCCTGGTGGACGTGGAATTGACGCCCATCAAGGACCCCGTCGTCAAGTACGAATGCCCCGAGAAGTGCTCGCGCAGCTTCGAGGCCGGCCTTTGTCCCGAGTGCCTGTCCAAGTTGGCGGAAGCCGTGCAACCCGAGAAGCCGAGCGGCTGATGAGGGGGCAAGTGAGTGGTGCGGGACACCACGGAGGCCGTTACGGGTGGGAATCCGCGGGCCAGGATTGGAATCGGGCGGTTCCGATGAATAACGTCCACCCCGCCCTCGTTAGGTCAGTGGACGTTCCTTGATCGAGATACGAAAAGGAGACGACCATGCGACTGCTGCTTTCCCTGGCCCTGCTCGCCCCCCTTCTCCAGGACCCGGCCCCCCTCCTGTGGATGCCGCTGAAGGGGCTCTCCGCCCCGTGTTGCGAGGATCCCGTACGGAACGAATTGAAGAAGATCGACGCGATCAAGTCCGTGAGCGTCGAGAAGCGCGGCGATTCCTACTGGGCCGGCATCAACCTGAAACCCGGCCTCACGCTGAAGACGACCTCCGTTGAGAAGGCCCTCGCCAAGGCCACCGAGGGTATGGGCAAGATGATGGGGACCACCTACGAGATCTCCCCGAACCTCAGCGCCGCCCTCGTGTGGGAGTACCGGACCGAAGCGCCTCCGGACGAGGCCAAGTTGAAGGAGGCCCTGGCCAAGTTCGAGGCCTCCGTGACCGTCTCCAAGACCGGCTTCCGCGCCGTCTTCGCCAAGGAGCCCCCCAGCGCGGCGGACGTCCGAGCGGCGGCCGGGGTCAAGGTCACCGACGTCCTCCTGGCGGCCTCCAAGGACGGAGCCCGCTACACCTGCGCCAAGCACCCCGACGTGGTGAACGCTCTTCCCGGCGCCTGCCCGGGGTGCGGGAAGGCCCTGGAGAAGGTGCCGGCGAACCCTGCACCGACGCCTCCGGCGGATTCCGGCAAGCATCACAAGAAGGGGCATTGATGCGACAGGGTCGTGGGCCCGGCGCTGGCCATTAGATGGGAGCTCTCATGAAGTGCTTGGTCATCTCAATCGCACTTGGGGCGGCCATGTCTTGGGGCTGCGTGTACCCCTCCGACGGCGGCTGCGGCAGTTGCGGGTCCGGTCCGGCCTCACCCAGCCGGCCGGCGGACCCTGCCGCCGATGCCATCTACCGGTGCTCCATGGACGGCGGAACGAGGACGTCACCTGGTCCGTGCCCGGTCTGCGGCATGCAACTCAGCGAACGTCACCGAGCCAAGTAGAATCCTCCGCGGCCAAAGGCGGAGAGACCCGCCAGGGATACTTGTCCAAGGTTTCGGACTCCGAGTTCGAGCGGAGCAACCCTGGAAGGCCCGCGGTGGAAGCCCAGGGCACACGCCCGCGATCGCAAGCGACCTGCCGTTGGACCAACTCCGGGGCCAACGCCGAGTCGGTTGTCCCGGTGCGATCACCCCGATTCGCCGGACCGGAGCAGTCGCAGCGCATTGCCGACCACGGCAAGAGATACCCCCATGTCCGCCGCGATCGCAGCCCAGAGGGAGGCATGCCCGAGGATGGTGAGCACGACGAAGGCGGCCTTGATGGCCAATGAGGCGGCGATGTTCTGCCGAAGGATCCGCAGCGTGCGGCGCGAATGCCGGATGAGCCATGGGATCTTCGCGATGTCGTCTCCCATCAGCGCGATGTCGGCCGTTTCGATCGCGGCGTCCGTTCCGTGGGTGCCCATCGCGATGCCGATGCTCGCGCGGGCCAGGGCGGGCGCGTCGTTGATGCCGTCGCCGACCATGCCGACGATGCCGAAACGGCGAACGAGTTCCTCGACAGCCTGGACCTTCTCCTCCGGTCGAAGGTCGGACCGGACCTCGTCGATCCCGCACGCCCGCGCGATCGCCTCCGCCGCGGCAGCGTTGTCGCCCGTCAGCATGACCACGTGCTCGACCCCCGCCGCGCGGAGTTCCTTCACGACCGCCCCGGCGTTCGGCCGGAGCTCGTCCGCCAGCGAAATCAACCCGCACGCGTGTCCATCCTCGCCGACCGCGACCACGCTGCATCCGGCGCTCGCCATGAGCCCGAGCTTCTCGTGAAGTTCAGGGGACTCGCCGCCCCGCTCCTCGAAATACCGGTGCGACCCCATCCACACCGTTCGGCCGTCCAGGACGGCCGTCGCGCCCTTGCCCCTGAGGGCCTGGTATCCCTCCACGGGAGCAGGGCGGATCCCGAGGGACTCGGCGTGGCGCACGATGGCGCGGGCGAGCGGATGCTCCGAGCGACGCCCGATCGCGGCGGCGATCTCGAGGAGCTCGGACTCAGAGTGGCCGGACAACGCGACGGTTTCTCTCACCGAGGGACGCCCGATCGTCAGGGTTCCCGTCTTGTCGAAGGCGATGGCCTTCACGCGGGAGGGCAGCTCCACGAACTCCCCGCCCTTGACCAGCACGCCGTGCCGCGCGGCGCACGCCAGGGAGGCGACGATGCTCACCGGGGTGGAGATCACCAATGCGCACGGGCAGGCGATGACGAGCAGCACCAGGGCCTGGTAGAGCCAGGCGCCCCAATGGCCCGCGAACAACGGCAGGATCCCGCCCACGATGACCGCCGCCCCGAGCACGGTCGGGGTGTAGTAGTAGGCGAACGTCTCGACCCACCGCTCCGATGGCGAACGGCGGCCCTGGGCCTCGCGCACGAGCTTGACGATGTGCGACACGACGCTTTCCGATGCCGGCTTGACCGCCACCACCTCGATCGCGCCGTCATGATTGAGCGAGCCCGCGAACACCTCGCCGCCCGGCACCTTCGAGACCGGCAACGACTCGCCGGTGATCGGAGACTGGTCCACCGTGGTCTCGCCCGAGACGATCCGCCCATCGAGCGGGATCTTCTCCCCGGGCCGCACGATGAAATGCCCCCCCACCGGCACCTCCGCGACGCCCACCAGTGATTCCTCGCCATCGGCCAGGACGATCCTCGCCTGCGGGGGCGTCAAGGACATCAGCGCGGCGATCGCGCCCCGGGCCCGGCCGACGCTCCACGCCTCGAGCGCCAGCGAGAGCGCGAACAGGACCGACACGGCGGCGGCCTCGAAGTACTCGCCGATCGCCAGGGCGCCGGCGACCGCGACGGTCATCAACAGGTTCATGTCGGGTCGAAGCCGCCGCAGTGCCGACGCGGCTCTCGGGATGACGAACCAGGCGCCGCAGATGGTCGCCGCGACGTACATGAGGCGGGCGACGAGTGGAAGCGAGCCCCCGCCAGGCCCCCCGACGGCGGCTCTCCATCCGTTCACGGCCACATGCGTCCAGAAGGCAGCCCCCAGGAGCGCCGCCGAGGACGCCGTCATGACCATCCGGCCCCGACGATGCCAGGGAGCGCGGGTCGCCTCCTCTCCCGTGGAATCGAGGTAGGTGGACGCTCGGAGCCCCGTGCGTTGTATCGCCCTGAAAATCGTGTCGCTGGAGATTTGCTCGGGGTCGAACCGGACGAGCATGCGCTGATCGAGCAGATTGAATTCGGACCCTTGAATGCCGGGCAGGGCCGCGAGCGCCGACCGCAGCGCGGCGACTTCCTCGGCGCAATCCATCCCGTCGATGCGGAGATCCAATCGACCCAATGTCGGCACGTCGACTCCGATCCTGGAAACGGTCGCTGGTCTAATTCCTGGATTCGAGGCGGAGCCCGGTGAGCGTCTCCAGGTCCGAGGCCGCCAGGTTCAGGTCCGCCCGCGCTGTCGTCGCGGACTTCTTCGACTCCGCCAAGGTCCTCTGGGCATCCAGGACGTCCAGGTATCCGAACTTGCCGAGGCGGTAACCCTCGTTGGTCTGGACGAGCGCCTTCTCGGCCTTCGGCAGGATGTCCTCCTCGTAGACGCGGACGCGGTCCTGGGCTCCCGTAAAGGTCCGATACGCCTCCATGAGGCGAAGCAGTAGGTCCGTCCGGACGGACTCCAAGTGGAGCTCCGCCTGCCGGAGCCGGATTTCGGCCGCGGCGACGGCGGCCTGGTTTCGATTGAAGAGCGGCAGCGGGATCTCGATCCCGGCATCGAGGATGGTGTCGCCCTCGGAGCCGGTACCGGCCGCCACTTGGAACCCGAAATCTGGAACGGCGTGCGCCCGGGCGAGGTCGACCTTGAGGCGGGCCACCTCCTTGGTCTTCAGGACCGCCTCCGTCAGCGGATGGCTCCCGGTCACGTGTACGCGCAGGTCATCAAGACCCGGGACCTTGTACCTCGAGATCAACTCGCCCGAGAATCGATCCAGGGGCAAGTCGATGGTCCCCGTCAGGGCTGTCAACTGCTTGACGGAGATCGCCACCAGGGCTTCCGAGCTGCGCACGTCGGCTTCCGCGGTCGCCAGATTGACCGCCGACTTCAGCGCCTCCATCTCCGGAATGGCCTGCGCTTTGAATCTCTCCATCGTAACATCGTTCAGCGTCTTGGCGATGTCCCGGGTCGCCCTCGCGAGACCGGCCTCCTGCTTCGCCGCCAGGTGGCGCAGGAAGGCCCGCCGGGCCGCGCTCAGGATTTCCCGGCGCCGCCAGATGTAGCCGAGCGCCGCCAGCTCCCGTTCCCGGTCCACGAGCGTTCCGGCGATGCCAAGACGGCCGCTGACGACCACCGGGATGGCCACGCCCAGGGTTCGCTTGGATCGGGAGATCCCGCCCCCCGAGGCCGGGTAGTCCTCGATCCCGGCGAAGGCCGATGGATTCGGATAGATCCTGGCCTCCCAGGCCTCCGCCACGGCCAGGTCGACGTTCCTGCGCTCGACCTCCAGCTGGGGACTGAGGCGATCGACGACCGCGAGATAGTCGTCCAGGGACAGTTCCGGCTGCTTCAGGAGTTGATCGAGCCAGCCCTTCATACTGGGGTTGGCACCCGGCGGCCCAGCGGACCGCGACTCGGCAGGTCCGAAGCTGCCCAAGTCGACGGGCGGGGGAGAGGAAATCCGGCAGGCGCCCAGGAGCGCCATCGGCACGGCCAGGATCGCAAGGCATCGCATCGTAGCTCCCATCGAAAAGGGCGACGGACTAGTGGTCATGCTTCTCGCCCGGCTTGTGATCATGACCCTTGTGATCGTCCTCGGCCTTGCCGCAACCGGTGAACGCCACGACGCAAAACAACGCCGTCAAGAACGCGAGCATCCGCTTCATGCAGGACTCCTTTCTGATTCCGACCCTTCGAACATGCGATAGAGCGCTGGCAACAGGACCAGCGTCAACAAGGTGCTGGAAACGAGGCCGCCGATGACCACGGTCGCGAGAGGCCGCTGGACTTCCGCGCCCGTACCGGTCGCCAGGGCCATCGGGAGGAAGCCCAGGGACGCCACCAGGGCGGTCATGAGCACCGGGCGCAACCGGGTCAGCGAGCCGCCGATGATCGCGTCGTCCAGGCCCGTCCCCTCCTTTCGGAGCTGATTGATGAAGGTCACCATGACGAGGCCGTTCAAGACGGCCACTCCCGACAAGGCGATGAACCCCACCGCGGCGGAGATTGAAAAGGGGATGCCCCTGTAATAGAGCGCCAGGATCCCGCCGGTGAGCGCCAGGGGCACTCCGGTGAAGACCAGGATCGCGGGCTTCAGGGAATGGAAGGTCGAATAGAGGAGGAGGAAGATCAGGAAAAGGCAGACCGGAACGACGATCATCAGCCGATGCCGGGCCGCAACGAGATTCTCGAACTGCCCCCCCCAGACCAGCCACTGCCCCGGGGGGATCTTGACGCCCGTCGCGATGGCCGCCTGCGCGTCCTCGACGAATCCAGCCAGATCGCGCCCTCGGACGTTGCATTGAACGACGATTCGTCGCTTGCCATTCTCGCGACTCACCTGGTTCAGGCCTTCTACGACCTCGATGCGGGCCACCTCGCGCAAGGGGACGAAAGGACGCCGGGGGGCCGCTCTCTCCTCGGCCAGGTCCGCGACGGTTGCGGGCGTCGTTCCTTCATGCCGGGGCAGGGGGACGGGCAGGTTCGCGATCACGTCCTGGTCCGCGCGGAGGGAATCCGGCAGTCGCACGACAATCTGGAATCGACGGTCTCCCTCGAAAACCAGGCCCGCCGGTTCACCACCCACCGCGATGGAAACGACCTGCTGCACGTCGGCGATGCTCAAGCCGAGCCGTGAAATGGCGCCCCGATCGATGTCCACGGACATCGTCGGCAGGCCCTGGGTTTGTTCCACCTTGACGTCCGCCGCTCCCGGGATCTTACGAAGGGCCGTCGCGATCTCGTTCGCCGTCCGATCCATGTCACCGAACGCGTCCCCGTAGACCTTGATGGCGACGTCGCCCCGGACGCCGGCGATCAGCTCGTTGAACCGCATCTGGATCGGCTGCGTGAACTCGTAGCTCTGGCCGGGATAGTGGCCCAGGGCGGTCTCGATCTTCTGGATCAAGCCGAGCTTCGGCAGCGCCGGATCCGGCCACTCCTCCCGGGGCTTGAAGATGACGAACGTGTCCGACACGTTCGGGGGCATCGGGTCGGAGGCCATCTCCGCGGTGCCGGTCTTCGAGAAGATGAACGCCACCTCCTTCATCTCGCTGATCTCCCGTTCCAGCTGGAGCTGCATCTCCGTGGACTTCGTCATCGACGTGCTCGGGATCCGCATCGCGTGCATGGCGATGTCCTTCTCGTCCAGCGTGGGCACGAACTCCTGGCCCAACCCCAGGAAGAACAGGAGGGAGATGCAGAACGCCAGGACCCCGCCGGCAAGGACGGAGCGGCGGTTGCCCACCGCGAACCGGACGACCGGCTCGTAGGCCGCCTTCGCCCAGCGGATCAGGAACATCTCGCCTTCCTTGATGCGCCCGCGCATCAGGATGGCCACCATCGCGGGGATGAACGTCAGCGAGAGCACGAAGGCGGAGGCGAGCGCGAAGATGACGGTGTACGCCATCGGGTGGAACATCTTGCCCTCGACTCCGGTCAGGGCCAGGATCGGGATGTAGACGGTGATGATGATGGCCTCGCCGAAGGCCGTGGCCTGCCGGACTTGCTGGCTGCCGCGCAGGACGACATCCAGCCGTTCACGCAGCGTCAGGGGCCTCCCCAACTCATGCTGCTTCTCCGCCAGGACCCGCATGCAGTTCTCCACGATGATGACGGCGCCGTCGACGATCAGGCCGAAATCGATGGCCCCCAGGCTCATCAGGTTCCCGCTGATGCGCGACTCGACCATGCCGATGGCGGTGAACAGCATTGAAAGGGGAATGGCGAGCGCGGTGAGGAACGCGGCCCTGAAGTTCCCGAGCAGGACAAAGAGGACGACGATGACCAGGAGGGCGCCTTCGGCGAGGTTCTTGCCGACGGTGCCGATGGTCGCATCGACGAGCTTGGTCCGGTTCAGGACGGCTTCCGCCACGATCCCTGGCGGGAGGCTCTTTCGGATTTCCGCCATCTTGCCGTCGACGGCCACCGCCACCGTGCGGCTGTTCTCCCCGATTCGCATGATGGCGGTGCCCACCACGACCTCCGCGCCGCTCTGGCTGGCGCTGCCGGTCCTCAGCTCCTTGCCGATCCCGACCGTGGCGATATCCCGGACCAGCAACGGGGTGCCCTCGCGGGAACCGATCACGATCCGCCCGATGGCGTCGAGCGTGGCGATTCGTCCGTCGGCCCGGACCACGTAGGCCTCGCCCTGGGTTTCGATGTACCCGGCCCCCTTGCTGACGTTGTTCCGTTCGATGGCCTCCTTGACCTCCTGGAACGTGATGTCGAACGACACCAGCTTCCAAGGGTCGGGCTGGACCATGTACTGCTTCACGTAACCGCCGATCGCGTCGATCCCCGCGATGCCGGGCAGGCCCTTCAGCTGGGGACGGATGATCCAGTCCTGCACGGTTCTCAAGTAGGAGGCCCGTTCCACGTCGTTCCGCAACTTCTCGCCATCCGGCGTCCTGAAGGACCCGTCGGACTGCCAGCCGGCGGATCCGTCCTTGACGAGTGCCCCCTTGCCCTCGGGATGCTCGTACCGGACCGTCCACATGTAGACCTCGCCCAACCCCGTGGCGATCGGTCCCATCCTGGGCTCGGAACCGGGCGGCAGGGACTCCCGCGCTTCCGTCAGGCGTTCGCTGATCTGCTGCCGGGCGAAGAAGATGTCCACGCGGTCCTCGAACACCGCGGTGACCTGCGAGAATGCGTTCCGGGAGATCGAGCGCGTGTGGTGAAGCCCCGGGATCCCCGCCAAGGCCGTCTCGATCGGGAACGTCACCTGCTTCTCGACTTCCTCCGTCGAGAGGCCGTTGGCGACGATGTTGATCTGCACCTGGTTGTTCGTGATGTCCGGCACGGCATCGATCGGGAGTCTCTGCAGTGCCTGGGCTCCGAACATCGCGGCGGCGATCGTCAGGAGAATGATGAGGACCCGGTTCTCGATGGAGAACTTCAGTACCTTTTCCAGCATGGCGTGTCCTTAGTGCTCGTGTCCGTGGCCCATTTCGGACCGGAGGAGCTCCGATTTCAGGATAAAGCTCCCCTCCGTCACGATCAGTTCTCCGGCCGCCAGTCCGGCGAGAACCTCGTAGTGGTCGCCGAAACGGGCTCCAAGGGTGAGGGCCCGGCGCTCGTACAGGCCGGGAGCCTTCAGGATGAAGGCCACCGGTACGTTCTTGATCCACTGCACCGAGGAAACCGGGATGGCCAGCATCTCCGACGCGTGGTCGGAGGGACTCTCGAGTATCCTCGCCGTCACGAACATGCCGGGCTTGAGGAGGCCGCCGGGATTGCTGATCGCGACGCGCACTTTCAACGTGCGGGATTCCTCGTCGAGGATCTTCCCGACGTAGGCGACGCTTCCCTTGAAGATGCGGCCCGGATTCCCTTGTTCGGTCGCCTCAACTTCCTGCCCTTCTCGCACCTTCCGGACGTCGCTCTGGTACACGTCGATGATCACCCACACCGTGGACAAGTCCGCGATCGTGTAGAGGCTGTCCTCCGGCTTGATGACTTCACCGAGCGTCGCGTGCTTCTCGATCACCTCCCCATCGATGGGTGCGGTGACGCCGATCCGGCTGCGATCGATGGACTCGTCCCACTTGAGGGCGTCCACGCGTTCCGGGGACCAGCCGAGGAGCAGCAACCGATCGCGGGCGCCCAGGTATTCGGCCTTGGCATGCTCGTGCTGCGCCTTGGCTTCATAGAAGGCCGCCGCCGTCGTCGCGTTCCGCTTGAGCAGGCCCTCCTCCCGTTCGAAGTTGAGCCTGGCGACCTCGAGCGCCGATCGGGCCTTCAACAGATCGACGGACGCGGTGCCCACCTCGATGCTGTCCAGCGTAAGAAGCGGGTCACCGGTCTTGACTTGCGTGCCTTGGAGGGCGGCGATCCCCACGATCCGGCCCGTGACCTTCGCCCCCACGTGCGCCAGCCGGTCGGAGTTTGGCCGGACGGTCGCCGTGGCTGTCACGACCGCGGCCAGGTTCTGCTTCTGCACGGCCGCGCTTCGAATGCCGGCCGCCTTTCGAGCTTCGTTCGAGAGCTTGACGATTCCCTCCTCCTGGGTTTCCTCGGGGTGGCCTTCGTCGTGCCCGCCGTGGTCGTGGCTGGCATGGTCGTCATGCTTTTCCGCGGGCGCTGCAGTTCGGTGCTTGCCCAGGAAGTAAGCGGTTGCGCCACCCGCTCCAACGAGCACGGCCGCGAGCAGGGCCAGACCATTCTTCAGCATGTGTCACCTGAAAACGGAAAGAGAGCCTCTGTCCAGGGTTTGGAAGTTGGAAGGCGGACGTGCGGCGCGGTAAGCTCCGCGCCGGGAGGAACTCAGGCTCGAGGAACGTGGAGGTCGTCGTTGACCGTCAGCGAGTCCGCGGGACTCAGGGTCGGCAGCTCAGCCACCCGGCACTTGGCGGGGGGGATCACCAGGGTCACTACGGCCGCCTCCATGACCGGAGCATGCGTGCAATGACACTGCACCGAGCTGTGGTGACACGGTCCATCTGGACCGTCATGGCGGTCGTCGGCATCACCGTGATGATGATCGTCCATGCTTGCGCCCATGAAATGGGCAACCTGTTCGGGCAATGGAGTCGAGGCGGTGGTGATGTTCAAAATCGTGGCCAGCAGGGTCATCGACACGGCGAGCAGGATCGACTTGTGCGCGCCACCAAGTTCCATGTACATGAAGCAGATGATAGTAGGCCGCCTGTCCGGACAAAGCAAGGTCCATCGGGGCAAATGTAGCTCCGGGGTGAGCCTCATTGACTAGACCACGCGCGTGGACAGTTCTCCGGTACGCCTCGTTGTAATCCGCCCCGTCACCTTCGACCAACGAATTCCCTATTTCCCGCCCGCGAACCGCGCGAGCGCAGCGAGCACGGGGCGGGCGAAATGTAACTCCCCTTCGGCCAGCCTTCCCGAAACTCCTTCGGAATCAGGTAGCCCAAGCTGCCGTGCCGCCTCTCGGTGTTGTAGTCGCGTCGGTACGCCACGACCACCCGCTGGGCCTCTTCCAGGTCCCAGAATATCTCCAGGTTCAGGCGCTTCCCACCGACCTTGTCGTTGAAGCTCAACCCGTGGGCGTTCGGCCACGGGCTCGCCGGGGCGTTATGTGGGGTAGACTCCAATCAGATGGGTCGCAGCGTCGTTCAGACGAAGCCCCGGTCTCCGACCGGGGCTTCGTGCTTTTCGGGCCCTGAGCGCCGACGCCGGCACAGGGCGGCTTACGCCGCCGCCCCCAAGTCGCCTGCCGCGATGTACCAATCCAGGATGTCCAGCCGGCTGTGCCCCAGTTCCTTCGAGACCAGCTTTGAGGCCGCGCGACGCTCCACGCCGCGCTTCAGCAGGTCCGCCAGCCTCCGCACCGCGTAGGTCCTCCGGAGGTCGTGGAAGGTGGCGCCGCGGGCCTTGCTCAGGCCCGCGGCGCGCAAGCTCCGGTAGACGTGCTGGCGCCACTTCTCGAACGTCGCCACGCTGGAGGGGATCACGCCCCTCCCGGGCTCCGCGACGGCCCGGGCCGCCTCGAGGGCGTCCCGCTGGCCCTGCGTCCGCACGGCGACGTACCTCGGGCGTCCGCCCTTCGTCCCCCGCTTCACCCACGCGTAGTTGCCCGTCGCGTCCTGGTGCGGCCGGAAGAGCGACGCCTCCTTCAGGCGCAGGCCGAACTCCCGCCCCAGGCCGATCATCGCTTGGACCCGGGGATCGTTGATCCCTCCGCGGATCTCCGCGAGCCGCTCGTCCGAGATGACGTTTCCCGCGTGGGTGCAGCGGGCCCCGGGCTCGACCCCCAGCTCCCGGTTGGTCCGGGGCATCAGGTTGGCCTTCCCGATCTTGCCGGTCAGCCAGCGCAGGGCGGAGAGCTTCTCGTCGATCGAGCGTCGCCCCGTGTCGGCCTCCTTCCAGTCGTTCACGATGTAGTTCACGTGCTTCTGCCCGAGGTTGTCCCACTTCTGGAGGCCGTACTTCTCCGTGATCCGCACCGCCACGGTCTTCAGGATCCAGTCCCGGTGGTGCTGGGTCGACAGGGAGTCCTCCTGATGCTCCCGCTCGATCGACGCCAGCTGTTGGATCAGCGGCAGCTCGTCGATCCCGTCGTTGATGTCGTCGATCTCGTGTTCGTCGTCCATGGCAAGCCCTTCAATACTGAGGCCCAATCCAGGGCCCGGTCGTTAACGGACACCGACAGACAATCGGAGTTGAGCGAGGTCAGCGCCGTACTCTGAGCGCGGTGCCCGGAGGCCGCCGCGCCCCCCTTCGGGAAGGGGGCGGCACTATGTCGACTCGATCCCGCGCGGCTCCACCGGACACCGATGCCGCCGCGCTCCTCCATCCATGTCGTGCCGCGAGGCGCCGGAGCGCGCCTCGGGACGGGACGTACCGCCGGGATCTCGCTCGAAGGCGAGTCGCTCCGCGGAAGGCTTCGCTCGATCCCTGGGTCGAGCACGCGTGTCCACCGCGCACGGCCGAACCCGGCCGCCTCGGAGGGAAAGTGCCGCACCCAGCCGGCCGAAGCCGTCTGGCCGCGGCGAACCACAGTGGCGAGTGAGCGCTCCGCGCCCGGGTGGGCCCGCCAGTGTTCGCGGGGGTCGCGAACACGCCGTTTCCACGGCGCGGGAGCCCACCAGGGCCCGGGTGGGAGCGCGTCAGTGTTCGCTGCGCGAACGCTGACGCGCAAATCAGGCCGAGCCCTTGGGGCCCTTGCGGGAAGAGAAGGTCGGCGGATCCTGATCCACCGGCGCCGGAGGATCCGGGTGGAACTCCGCGCGAAGGGAAGTGCTGCTGCGTTGCCGATGGCCCTGCCTGCCTACCTCCAGGGCTCCGGCTCCTCGAATCCATGTTGTGGCCGCCCGGCGAGCTGGCTGGGCGCCATGTGTCCATGGATGTGTCCATAGCAGCCTCAAAATGCCCTATTCCGGCACAGCAGCCGCAATCACCACAATCCGGGCAAAGCGTTCTCGTCCATCAAGTTCTCTGGATCCGAGGAGTTTGCGTCGGAGGGCGAATTCGGGTTCATAAGCCGTAGGCTGCGGGTTCGAATCCCGCCCCCGGCACCACCCTTCGCAACCAGAGCAAACTTCAACGACGGATCCAACCCGACCGACGACTCCGACTCGAGAGATCTCATTGCTACGGCTGGCAAGCCACCCCCTTGCCCAATCCCCGCGCTTCGCCCATCATGGCCGCGTGATCCAGCGCCTCCGCGCCTTCCTCGCCACGGGGGAGGGGAAGGCCCTCGCCGCCATCCTGCTCCTCGCCCTCGCCCTCCGCGTCGCCGGCGCCGCCGGCACCCGCGTCATCTCCCACGACGGCGCCCGCTTCACCGTCATGGCCCGCGCCATCCAGGATGGCGATTGGCAGGCCGCCCTCCACGTCGAGCCCCTCATGCCCCCGCTCTACCCCTGGCTCATCGCCCGCCTCGGCGCCCTCGTCGGCGACCTCCGCCTCGCCGGCGTCCTCATCTCCATCCTCGCCGGCACCCTCGCCATCCTCCCCCTCTGGATGCTCGCCCGCGCCGCCTTCCCCCCGAACGCCGCCCTCCTCGCCGCCCTCGTCCTCGCGATCTGGCCCGACTGGGCCCTCCTCGGCGGCGACGTCTGGACCGAGCCCCTCTTCCTCTCGCTCCTCTTCGGCTCCTTCGCCGCCACCTGGCACGCCGCCGACGAGCCCGCGGGGTGGAAGTTCGCCCTCGCCGGCCTCCTCGCCGGCCTCGCCCTCAACGTCCGCCCCGAGGGCATCTACGCCGCCGCCGCCCTCCTCGGCTGGCCCGCCATCGCCGCGTGGATCCACCGCCGCGACCCCGAGGGCCGCGCCACCCGCCTCGCCGGCCCGCTCCTCGGCCTCGCCCTCGTCGCGATCCTCATCCTCCCGTACGCGACCTGGATCCACTCCAGTTTCGGCTTCTGGAGCTTCACCCCCAACCAGTTCGCCGCGAAACTCCTCGGCGGCAAGATCGTCGAGCACAGCTTCACCGAGGGCTACCGACTCGACGAGTCGACCTTCGAGGCCGGCCAGGACCAGCAACGCTGGGGCCGCACCGCCGGGCTCCTCGTCCTCGCCGCCAAGACCTACTGGAGAGTCTCCGGCTACGTCTTCCTCCCCCTCGTCGCCGGCGGCCTCCTCCTGCTCCGCCGCCACCGCCCCCGCGGCTCGCCCTTCGCCTTCCTCGTCCTCCTCTCGCTCGGCTACGCGGGCCCGGTCTGGCTCGGCCTCTTCAAGGGCCTGCCGTTCGGCGAGCGCTACATCCTCCCGTCCCTCCTCGTCCTCGCGCCCCTCGCCGCGCTCCCGCTCTTCGCGCTCCTCGAGCGCCGGACGCTCTTCCGCGCCGCCGTCGCCCTCCTCGTCCTCGGCTGCGCGATCCGCATCGCCACGCCGCACGACGCGAAGCGCCTTTCCCTCGCCGAGGCCGGCACCTGGATCCGCCAGAAGTACGGGCCCCGGAAGTGGATCGTGACGATGGACCGCCGCGTCGAGCACTACGCCGACGCCTACTCGCAGCGCGTCGCGGGCTCCTGGGACGAGACCCGCCGCCGCGCCCTCGACACCGGAGCCGTCGCCCTCGTCCTCTACGACCCCTACGTGGACCGCCTCGAGGCCGGCTTCGCCGAGCAGCTCGCCAAGGCGGGCTGGCCCCTCGTCCACACCGTGGAGGCCGGACGCCACACCGTCCGCATCCACGAGGTCAAGCGCGGTCCATGACCTGCCCCGGTTGCGGCGCGGCCCGGCCCGCGCTCCTCGCCCGCCGCGGCGGACTCCGCCTCGTCCGCTGCCCCGGCTGCCGGCTCGCCTACGCGGACCACGACCCGGGGGAGGGCGCCGAGTCCTACGACGCGACCTATTTCGAGCGCTGGGGCTACCGCGAGGGCCGCGACGCCGGGCTCGCGGCCATGAAGCGCCTCAACTACGGGCGCCTGCTCGACCTGCTCCCGGGGATCCGCTCCGTGCTCGACGCGGGCTGCGGGCTCGGCTACTCCGTCGACGAGGGCGTCGCGCGCGGCCTGGACGCCCACGGCACGGAGGTCAACCCCTTCACGCTCGAGTGGGCCGCGAAGCGCCTGCCCGGCCGCATCCACGCCTCGCCGCCCGCGCGGGGCTTCGACGCCGTCACGCTCGTCGACGTGATCGAGCACGTGCCCGACGCGGCGCCGCTGCTCGCCCCCCTGCGCGCCGCGCTGAACCCGGGCGGCCTCCTGCTGCTCACGACGCCGGACGTCTCGGCGCTGTCCTTCCACGTGCTCCGCGGGCGCTGGCCGCACCTCAACCGCGAGCACCTGCTCTATTTCGACCGGGGTACGATCCGCGTCGCGCTCCGCGCCGCGGGGTTCGAGATCCTGCAGGCCCGGGCCTGGCCCAAGCTCCTCACCCCGGGCTACGTCCGCGACATGCTGGCGGGCCGCGACGACTCCGCCGCGCCGCCCGTGGTCCGCGCGCTCGTCCGGGCCCTCCCGTCGTGGTTCGACTCGCTCCGCGTCCCCGTCTGGACCGGGGACATGCTCGTCCTCGCCCGGCGCACCTGATAAAGTGGCCCGATGAAGTTCGGGTTCATGAAGTGGGTCGACCGCTGGGTCGGGACCCCGATCTGCTTCGCGCTCACCCTCGTCCGATTCCTGCTCACCCCGCTGCGCTGGCTGCGCCGGCGCCCGACGGAGATCCGCCGCGTCGTCGTCATCAAGTTCTTCGGCCTCGGCAGCCTCCTGATGGCCGTGCCGATGCTCCGGGCGATCAAGGCCCGCCACCCCGCGGCGACGATCCACGTCGTGACCTTCCCGGAGAACCGCTCGCTCCTCGCGATGAC
The DNA here is from genome assembly GCA_964464755.1 of uncultured Planctomycetales bacterium. Lineage (GTDB taxonomy): Bacteria > Planctomycetota > MHYJ01 > MHYJ01 > JACPRB01 > CAYXGZ01. The sequence continues at coordinate 17,067 of CAYXGZ010000011.1, read as the reverse complement.
CGGCCTCGTGGACGAGGTGATCACGATCGCGCCGAAGGGGCTGCTCGGCTTCGCGTTCCGCGCCGCGGCCGTCCAGTTCAAGCTGCTCTTCCTCGGCGCCGACGCGGTGCTCGACCTCGAGTACTTCAGCCGCTTCTCCGTGCTGCTGACCTACCTCTCGTTCGCGCCGATCCGCGCCGGCTTCTACCTGCCGCAGGTCTGGCGCGGCGGGCTGCTCACGCACAAGGTCTACTACAACCACTTCAAGCACGTCACCGAGGTCTACATGGCCCTCGCGGGCGCCGTGGGGGTCGAGCCCGGGCCCGTCGCGCGGCCCGAGCTCAAGGTTCCCGGGGCGGCGCTGGACGAGGCGCGGAAGGTCCTCGCGACGGCGGGGGTGGACGCGGTCGCGGGCTTCATCGCCGTCAACGCGAACGCGAGCCCGCTCTGCGTCGAGCGGCGCTGGCCCAAGGAGCACTTCGCGGCGCTGATCGACCGGCTGACGGCCGACCGCCAGGTCGTGCTCGTCGGCTCGCCCGGCGAGCGCGCGCTCAACGAGGAGGTCCTCGCGCTGACGAAGGGCGGGGCGGTCAACCTCGCCGGGGCGACGACGCTGGAGGGCGCCATCGCGCTGCTCTCGCTCGCCCGGCTCGTGATCACGAACGACAGCGGCCCGCTGCACCTCGCCGCCGCGGCGGGGGCGCCGGTCATCGCGCTCTTCGGCCCCGAGACGCCCGCGCACTACGGGCCGCTCGCGGTCCGCTCCCGCGTCTTCTACTCCGGCGTCTACTGCAGCCCCTGCCTGAACGCCTACAACTCCAAGACGGCGCCGTGCCGGGGCGACAACATCTGCATGAAGCGCATCGGCGTGGACGAGGTGGCCGCCGCGGCCCGCGAGGAGCTGGCCCGTGCCGCGAATTGAGCCCGCCGCCGCGGGGCACCCGGGCCTCGCGCCGTTCACCACGCTGCGGCAGAAGGATGCGAAGGTCCCCGACGGCTGCTTCATCGGCGACGGCCGCAAGGTCGTGCGCCGGATGCTCGCCTGGCCCGGCCGCCTCCGCACCGTGGTCGTCACCGAGCGCTGGCTCGGCGAGCTCCGGGCGGAGATCGAGAAGCGCCCCGAGCCCGACCTGCCGGTGCTCGTCGCGGGGAAGGACGTCGTGGACGGCCTGATCGGCTACGACGTGCACCAGGGCGTGATGGCGCTCGCCGAGCTGCCCGCGCCCGCCACGCTCACGTCGCTGGTGCAGACGGACCGGCCGCTGCTCGTCGCCCTCGACGGCGTCGCGGACGCCGAGAACGTCGGCGCGATCGTGAGGACCTGCGCGGCCTACGACGTCGCCGGCCTGATCGTGGGGCCCCGGACCTGCTCGCCCTGGGTGCGGCGCGCCGTGCGCGTCTCGCTGGGCGGGGTCCTGCGCGTGCCCGTCCACTTCAGCGACGACCTGCCGCGGACGATCGGCGAGCTCAAGAAGCGCGGCGTGACCACGTGGTCGGCCCACATCCACGGCGAGAGCCGCTCGGCCTGGGAGACGGACTACCGCGACGCGACGTGCCTCGTGCTCGGCGGCGAGGCCGACGGCGTCACCCAGCCGGTGATCGCCGCGTCGGCGGGCGTGATCTACATCCCGATGGCCCCGGGCTGGGACTGCCTCAACGTGACCGCGTCGGCCGCGTCGCTCATCGCGGAGGCCGCCCGGCAGCGCCGCTCCGGTATGATCCCGCCATGACCAAACGCCTCTTCCACGACGACGCGTACCTGTACTCGTTCTCGAGCCCGATCACCCGGCGCCTCGCGACGAAGGACGGCCGCCCCGCGGTCGTGCTGCAGCAGACCGCGTTCTACCCGACCAGCGGCGGCCAGCCGCACGACACGGGCACGCTGAACGGCCTGCGCGTCGTCGACGTGCTCGAGGAGGGCGAGGAGATCCTCCACGTCCTCGAGAGCGAGCTGCCGCCCGCCGAGATGGCGAAGGGGCTCGTGGACTCCGAGCGCCGGCTCGACCACCTCCAGCAGCACCACGGCCAGCACCTGCTCTCCGAGGCCTTCGTCCGGGTCGCGGGCGCGGCCACGACCAGCTTCCACCTGGGCGCGGAGAGCTCGACGATCGAGCTCGACAAGCCGTACGTGGCCCCCGAGCAGGCCGAGGCCGCCGAGAAGCTCGCCAACGACGTCGTCATGGAGGACCGGGAGATCTCGATCTTCCTCGCGACGCCCGAGCAGGTCGCGAAGCTCCCGATGCGCAAGCCGCCGCCCGTCGAGGGCGCCCTTCGCGTCGTGCAGGTGCGGGACTTCGACTGCTCGGCCTGCTGCGGGACGCACCCGCGGCGCAGCGGCGAGGTCGGGCCGATCCTCGTGACCGGCGTCGAGCGCGGCAAGCAGTCGGCGCGCGTGACCTTCGTCTGCGGCCGCCGGGCCCTGGCCTGGGCGCGGAAGGACGTCGCGCTGATGCGGGCCGCGGGGGCGAAGCTCTCGTGCGGGCGCGAGGACCTTCCCGGGGCGATCGACCGCGTGATCGAGGAGCGGACGGCCGGCGCGAAGGCGCTGCAGTCCGCCGAGAAGCTGCTCGCGGGCTACCAGGCCGAGGAGTTCGCGGCCGCCGGAAAAGACACCCCGCTGGGCCGGCTCGTGCTCCAGGTCTTCGAGGGCCGCGACCTGAAGTACCTCCAGGTGCTCGGGACGGCGATCGTCGCGAAGCCGGGGCGGATCGCGCTGATCGGCGCGACGGGCGAGAGCTCGTCGATCGTGCTCGCGCGCAGCGCCGACGTGAAGGCGGACCTGAAGCCGCTCGGGCCTGAGGTCTTCGGCGCGATCGAGGGGAAGGGCGGGGGATCGCCGCACTTCCTGCAGGGCGGGGGCAAGGGCCGGGAGGTCGCCGCGGCGCTGAAGCTCGCGGCGACGAAGCTCGGGATCGCGTGAACCGCGGGCTCGTCGTCCTGTTCCTGCTCCTGGGGGGCTGCGCGGCGGCGCCGGGGCCGCCGGCGTCCGGCCCCTGGGCGATCGACCTCGACGCGCTGCCCGGGGACGACGCGGAGCGCGTCCGGCGCGCCGTCGAGGCGCCGACCTGCACCGTGGACCTGCCCGAGACCGAGGTCCGTTCGCGGGCGGAGATCTACGAGTTCCTCCTCGCGCGGCTCCCGTTCACGGCGGGCGTGCTGAGGGCGCGGGGCGCGTCGACGTACCGGATCTGGGCCGAGGACGAGAACGCGGTGATCCTCGACGACGGCGCGGGGGTCGTCTCGCGGATGATCCTCGTGAAGGACGAGGGGGCGCGGAAGCTGTACTACACGTACGGGACCTACGATCTCCTGATCCTCCGGGTGCGCTGCCGGACGGCGATCGTGATGCGCTGGGAGGAGCGCGGGGGGGCGCTCTGGACCTCCGCGCGCATATATGCCAAAGTGGATGGAACGCTCCTCGAGGCCGGCGGGAAACTGCTCGGGCTCGTCGAGAAGGCGATCCGGAAGCGCGGCGGGCGGTTCATCGACGCGGCGCGGGAGGTCGCGGAGCTCGCGGCGGCCGACGCGGCCGGGCTGGCGGGGAGCGTGGAGGGGTCGGCGGAGGTCGATCCCGCGGCGCTGGCGGAGTTCCGGCGCCGTTTCGCGCGCTGATCTTTTCCAATCGGGGCGATGTCGGGGCCGCGCGGTGGGCGGTCGCCTGCCGGTAACGGCGGGAGGAAAGTCCGGGCTCCGCAGGGCAGGATGGTTCCTAACGGGAACCGGGCTCCCGCGAGGGGGTCCAGGGAAAGTGCCACAGAAAACAGACCGCCACGCCGAAGCGGCGTCAGCCGCGGAGGCGGGCAAGGGTGAAAAGGTGCGGTAAGAGCGCACCGCGCTCCCGGCGACGGGGGCGGCAGGGCAAACCCCATCCGGAGAAAGTCCAAATAGATGCATCCCAGGAGGCCGGCCCGGCCCACGGGACCGAAAGGTACCGGGGTGCATGGGTAGGACGTTCGAGACGCCGCGCGAGCGGCGTCCTAGATTGATGACCGCCGGCCCGCAAGGGCCGACAGGACCCGGCTTACAGCCCGCGGTCCCGACATCGCCCCGTTCCCCCGGGGGACTCCGCATGAAGACGACGACGGCCCTGCTCGTCCTGCTCGCCGCGGCCGCGCCCGCGTCCGCGCAGACCGAGCGCCAGAAGACGATGATGCGGATCGACCAGCGCCTCAAGCAGGAATTCCCGGGCTTCCTCCGCTCGATGGTCGAGTCGGGCCGCGAATCGGCCCGCGCGGAGATCGCCAAGGTCGGCCCGCTGCGGCCGCTCACGTTCGAGGAGGAGGTCGCGGCGCTCGCGCGCCGGCTTCCGACCGGTCCCGAGGTGAACGGGCGGCTCCGCGAGGTGCTCCAGTCGCCGGCCGGCCCGAACCTGGTCCGGGACCTGATGCAGGTCTTCCGCCTCGAGTCGACCGGCGCCGCCGTGGCGCGGTTCTTCGACTCGACCCGCGACGGCCGCCTGCGGCTCAAGGAGGAGTACCTCGACGCCGCGCTGCTGCTCCTCGAGCCCCGGGGCCCGAAGCCCGCGCCCGTGCCGATGGCCCGGCAGGCCTGGCTGGGCATCGAGCAGGGCGACCTGAACCCGCGCCAGCGGGAGGCCGCTGGCCTCAAGGGGCTGATCGGCGTGAAGATCCACGCGCTGGTGCCGGGTGGGCCCGCGGAGAAGTCGGGGCTGAAGGCGGGCGACGTGCTCGCCGCGGCGGCGGGGCGCGACCTCACCGAGGAGTCGCTGCGCGCGGTCCTCGAGGCGGCGGCGCCCGGGAGCGAGATCGAGTTCACCGTCGTCCGCGAGAAGCAGAAGATCCAGGTGAAGGTGAAGCTGGGCCAGCGGCCCTAACACCCGGGTTCCGGGGCCGTAGATCTGTCGACTCACCGGAGGAAACCATGCGGTACCTGTCGGGCTGGCTGGCCGGAATCCTGGTCCTCGGCGCGGCGTCGACCGCGTCCGCCCAGGACGACGCGGAGACTTTCAAGAAGAAGCTCCTGGAGGCGGTCGAGAAGCGCCTCAAGCTGGAGGAGCAGCGGATCCTCGAGGAGATCTCCAAGCTGATCGACGAGGAGTTCGCCAAGCTGCGCGGCGGGAAGCCCGCCGATCCGCCCAAGCCGGGTCCGAAGCCCGCCGAGCCCCCGCGTCCCGCCGATCCGCCGAAGCCCGCCCGCAAGAAGGCCGGCTACCTCGGCATCCGTCCCGGCGAGCTCACGGAGGAGGAGCGCGCGGCCGCCGGAGTCGAGGGCGGCGTGAAGATCGCGTCCGTGGTCGAGGACGGCCCGGCCGCGAAGGGCGGCCTGCAGGAGGACGACATCCTCCTCGCCATCGACGGCGAGAAGGTCGCCGACGCGGCCCGCATCCCGCGCATCGTGGTGGAGAAGGGCGCGGGGACGGCGGTGACGCTGTCGATCCTGCGCGGCAAGGAGAAGAAGGAGCTGAAGATCGTCCTCGGCGTCCGGCCGGACGATCCGGAGGCCGTGCCGCCCGAGCACCCGAAGCTCCCGGCCGAGCCCCCGAAGCCGGAGACGCCGAAGTCCGAGGAGGAGCTGCGCGACCGGATGAAGAAGTTCCTCGGCAAGCCCGGCTCGCTCGGCATCCGCGTGACCGAGACGCCCGGCGGGGTGGTCGTCGAGGAGGCCGTGCCCGGCGGCGCCGCCGACAAGGGCGGGCTGAAGAAGGGCGACGTCCTCAAGTCGATCGGCGGGACGGCGATCAAGGCCGAGAAGGACCTCGAGGGCTACATGGGCGCGTCAGCCAAGGCCGGCGCCACGGTCGACGTCGTCGTCGTCCGCGACGGCAAGGAGCTGAAGCTGCCGGTCACGTTCGGCGAGCGCAAGTAGGTTCCGCGCGATTCCAGGCGGGGCGGGCCGGAAGGTCCGCCCCGTCTTTTCATTTCCGGCGGCGCTTCGGCTGCTTGTACTTCGGCTGGTAGAGCTGGACCTTGGATCCGTCGGGCATCTTGAAGCAGGTCACGAACCCGTACCCGTGGTCCTCGACCGGCATCGTGAACACGACGCGCTTGCGCTTCAGCGCCTTCACCGTGGCCCCGATGTCGTCGCACCAGAACGAGAGCTCGTGGAACTTCTTCTTCGAGGGGTGGCAGCCGATCTCGCCGTCGATGCCGAAGATCAGCCAGCCTTCGCCGACGTCGAAGCCCTTGAGCCCGAGGCGGTCGCGGAGGAACTTCCGCATCGCGTCGGCCTTGGGCGAGTAGAACATCGAGTGCAGTCCGCGGATCATCGGGGCCTCCCGGGTTTCGCCCGAGTCTAGGCCCGCCGGATCCCGGAAACAACCGTCCGGACTCCTCGTCCCAACTCCATGCTCGCGTTTTCGGCGAACCGGGACGCCCTCCCGGATACCAAGCGCTAGAATGTCGACAACCATCGCGCCGGTGCGTCGTCCTATCAACGGGGTCGATCGAACCGCATCCGGGGGTCCCGTCCGCATGCCCGATCCGCAGGAAGTCGCGCTCCTCGAGCGCTGCCAGAAGGGGGACGCGGAGTCGTTCCGCGTGCTCGTCGAGCGCTACCAGCGCCGGACCTACTGGATCGCCCACAACATGCTGGGCAACTACGAGCTGGCGCAGGACATCTCGCAGGAGGCCTTCGTCCGGGTCTTCCGGAACCTGGCGCGTTTCGACATCCGTAAGAACTTCTACACCTGGCTCTACCAGATCGTCGTGAACCTCTGCATCGACCAGCTCCGCAAGGCCTCGCACGGGAAGGCCGTGGACCTCGAGGAGGTCGGGGGCGTGGCGGACGAGGCGGGCGGGCCGACGGAGGCGACGGGCCGCAGCGAGCTGCGGGAGCGGGTGCACAAGTCGCTCGACCGGCTGCCGCCGAAGTACAAGGCCGTGCTCACGCTGCGCGACATCCAGGGCTTCGCCTGCGAGGAGATCGCGGAGATCGTCGGCTGCACGAACGCGACGGTGCGGTGGCGCCTGCACCGGGCGCGGCGGCTCTTCAAGGCGCTCTGGGACGGGAAGCCCGCCGAGATCGTGCGCGACGAGGACGGCGAGGAACTGTAGGATTCCCTCCAACGGGTCCGGAGGCCGGCGCGTAGCAATTCCGAACCCGAGGAAGACCCATGACCTGCGAGAACCTGCGAGACCTCCTGCCGCTGGCCGCCGGCGGCGAGACCACCGAGAACGAGCGGATCGCCGTCGAGGGGCACGCCGCCGTCTGCGCGGCCTGCGCCCGCGAGCTGGCCGAGTACCGCGAGCTCCGCGCGCTCGTCGCCGGGCTCCGCGACGGGGTCGAGCCCCCGGGCACCTTCCAGCGGATCCAGGAGGCGGTGCTGCCCCCCGTCCGCCGCTCCCGCCCGGCGTTCCTCGCCTGGGCGGGCCGCGCCGCGGCCGTCCTCGCCATCGGCCTCTCCATCGGCTACACGGTCCAGTCGCTCTCCCGCCGCGCCCCCGAGATCGCGCGCCCGGCCGACGACGCCGACGCCACCTACGTGCCGCCCGCTACGCCGGCCGGGGCGGGGGCGGGGCCGTCGATGTTCATGAACGGCGGGCCCGAGGTCACCATCCGCTTCGACAACGTGCCGATGAAGGCCGCGCCCCGCGACGGGACGTACTACCTCCCGCGCGTCGAGTCCCTCGTCAATCCCGACGAGGTCGACTTCTAGGCCATGAAGATCCTCGCGGCGCTCCTCGTCGCGGCGGGCGTCGCGCTCGCCCAGGACCCGCCCGCCGAGACCACGCTCCAGAAGATCGAGCGCGAGGTCTCCGCCGTCGTCGAGAAGGCCCGCCGCTCCGTCGTCATGATCCGCGCGGTCCACCGCGTCCCCGTCCAGCAGGGCGTGTGGGTCACGGAGACGATGAAGCTCAGCGGGATCGCGTGGACGGCCGACGGCCTGATCCTCACGGACGCGGGCGGCGTGCAGTCCGCGACCGATCTCTCCGCGCTGCTGCCCGACGGGCGCGAGCTGCCCGCCGTGCTCGTCGCCTTCGACCGCCGCACGAACATCGCCGTGCTGCGCGTGAAGGCGGACAACCTGGTGCCCGCGGAGCCCGCGGACCCGGCGGACCTGCGGCAGGGCACCTACGCGATCGCGATCGGCAACCCGCAGGGCCTGAAGGGCTCGGCCTCCGTCGGCTTCGTCAGCGGCCTCGGCCGCTCGGTGCTCGTCGCGGGCCGGCGCTACGACGACCTCGTCCAGATGACGACCGTCGTGCAGCCCGGCGACGCGGGCGGCTTCGTCGCCAACTCCAAGGGCCAGCTGGTCGGCATGGTCCACTCGAGCCACCAGAGCGGCCCGCTCGACCCCGCGACGCTGGGCGTGCTGAGGCTCTTCGGCAAGGACGCGACGGACTTCGCGCCGGTCGGGACGCCCGTGACGAGCTTCGCGACGCCGGTTTCCATGCTGAAGTTCGTCGCCGAGCGCATCCGCAAGAACGGCCGCATGGACTGGGGCTGGGTCGGGCTCACGGTCTGGCCGCTCGAGGAGGACCTGCGCCTGCTCCACAAGATCCCCGAGGGCCAGGGCGCGCGCATCAACGCCGTCGACAAGGCGGGCCCGGCCCGCCGCGCCGGCCTGCGGCGCAACGACATCCTGGTCTCGTTCGACGGCGCCCCGGTGACCGACCTCCGGGCGCTGCGCAAGAAGGTGGCCGAGGTCGAGTCGCCCGCCGTGTTCCGCGTCGCCGTGCTCCGCGACGGCGAGCGCGTCGAGCTCGACCTGCCCGTGGAGACGGGCCCCCAGCCGTGAACCGGGCCGGCGCCTGGGTCCTCCTGGTCGTCCTGCTCGCCCTGGGCGCCGCCGGCGGGGCCGCCCTCGCCCGCCGCTTCGAGCCCCAGCCCGTCGCCCCGCTGACCGCCCAGGCCCTGCAGTCGGCCTTCAACCGCGCGGCGGAGATCGGCACCCGCTCCGTGGTCCACATCACGACCAAGCGCGAGGGCAACGCCGAGTCCTCCGGCGAGGACGTCGGCAGCGGCGTCATCGTGACCGCGGACGGGCACGTCGTCACCAACAACCACGTGGTCCGGCAAGTGAAGTCCGTGCAGGTCCGCTTCGTGGACGGCGTCGAGCTGCCCGCGGTGGTCGTCGGCGCCGATCCGGAGTCCGACCTGGCCGTGCTGAAGATCGAGACCGGCGGACGGACCCTCGTCCCGATCGCCTTCGCCGATTCCGACAAGGTCCGCGTGGGCGACCTCGTGTTCGCGATCGGCAGCCCCTACGGCTACAACCACACGGTGACGAACGGGATCGTGAGCGCGAAGCACCGGCGCGTGGAATTCGGCCAGCCCTTCGAGGACTTCGTGCAGACCAACGCGGAGATCAACCCGGGCAACTCCGGCGGCGCGCTCGTGAACCTCGAGGGCGAGCTCGTCGGCCTCAACGCCGCGATGGTCTCCACGTCGCGGGGCAACGAGGGGATCGGGCTCGCCATCGCCTCGAACCTGGTGAAATGGGTGCAGGAGCGGCTGATCCGCGACGGCAAGGTGCGCCGCGGCTACCTCGGCATCGTGCCGGTCGACCTGAACCCCAAGGCGGTCGAGCGCAGCCTCGTCGGCGGGCACCGGCGCTTCGCGGGCGTGAAGGACAGCGCCGACCTGCTGGCGGAGCTCGGCGTGCCGGACGGGAAGGGCGTGCTCATCGCGCACGTCGAGCCGAACACGCCGGCCGCGTCCGCGCCGCTCGTGGTGCTCGACGTGATCACCGGGATCGACGGGCGCCCGGTGCGCAGCAAGCACGAGCTCTTCTTCCGGATCTCGGACCTCGACCCGGGCCGCAAGGTCCAGGTGACGTTCGTGCGCGACCGGAAGCCCGCGACGGCGGAGGTCACGCTCGTCGAGCGGCCGCCCGTCGACGCCTGGGGCCGTCGCCCGCGCGAGTGATCAGCGCGTCTCGCGCTCGACGACCCGCCGGAATCCGTCCGCCAGGGCCCGCGTCAAGTCCCCGGCGCCGCCCCGCCCGATCCGGCGTTTCCCGACCCGCCCGACCGGCACGACCTCGGCCAGCGAGCTCGTGATGAACACCTCGTCGGCTCCCTCGAGCTGGCGCCGGGAGATCGCGCGCTCGCGGACGGGGATCCGCAGCTCGCGGGCGACCTCGAGCACGACCTGGCGGGTCACCCCGGGCAGGATGGGTCCGAGCGCGGGCGTGAGCAGGACTCCGCGGCGCACGGCGAAGACGTTGCTCCGCGTGCCCTCGAGGACGCGGCCCGCGGGATCGAGGAAGAGCGAGTCGGCGCAGCCGGCCACCCGGGCGGTCTCCCGCGCGAGGAGATTCTCCAGGTAGTTCAGGGTCTTGTGCCCGTGCAGCGGCCCGCGCGGATCGCGGATCCACTCCGCCCAGCGCAGGGCCGCGCCCCGGCGGTACCACGCGGCGGGCAGGCGGGGCCGGGGCGAGACCTGGATCATCGCGGAGGGCCGGACGCCGGGCGCGCCGCCGGTGACCACGAGGCGCACGGAGGCGTCGTCGATGCGGCACCGGCGGAGCAGCGACCGGACCGCGCGGTCGGTCTCGGCGTCGCGGAAGGGGACGGGGAGTCCGAAGCGCTTCGCGGAGGCGCGCATGCGGTCGAGGTGGCGGTCGAGGCGGAAGGGGACGCCCGAGTAGCCGCGGGTGACCTCGAAGAGGCCGAGGCCGTGCTGCGCGGCGCGGTCGAGGATCGGGACGAGGGCGCGCCGGGCGTCGACGACGCGGCCGTTGAACCAGAGGGGCCCGTTCATGCGGGTGTTATACCCGCCGCGTCGGGCAGGGTCACCTCGAGGGCGCGCGCGATCGCCGCGGCCTTCACGAGCGTCTCCTCGTACTCGCGGGCCGGGTCGCTGTCCGCGACGATCCCGCCGCCGGCCTGGAACCAGAGGTCGGGGCCGTGCTTCTCGACGAGGCGGATGCCGACCGCGAGCTCGACCGTGCCGTCGCCGGAGATGCGCCCGAGCGCGCCGGTGTACGCGCCACGCCGCGTGGGCTCGAGCTCGTCGATGACCTGCATCGCGCGGATCTTCGGGGCGCCGGTGATCGAGCCGCCGGGGAAGGTGGCGGCCAGCAGGTCGACGGGGCCGACGCCCGGCCGCAGCCGGCCCTCCACGGTGGCGACGAGGTGGTGCACCGTGGGATGGGACTCGAGGACCTTGGGCTCGGCGACGCGGATCGAGCCGGTCTCGCAGACCCGGCCGAGGTCGTTGCGCTCGAGGTCGATGATCATGGCGAGCTCGGCGTCGTCCTTCGGGCTCGCGAGCAGCTCGGCGGCGAGGGCGGCGTCCTCGGCGGCGTCGCGGCCGCGGCGGCGCGTGCCCTTGATGGGGCGGGTGACGACGCGCCGGCCCTCCACGCGGAGGAAGAGCTCGGGCGAGGAGCTGACGACGGCGCGGTTGCCGCACTCGAAGCGCATGGAGTACGGCGAGGGCGAGGCGGCCTCGAGGCGGCGCTGGATCTCCGCGGCGTCGAGGTCGCGGCGCGCGTGGAAGCGCTGCGAGAGGTTGACCTGGTAGATTTCGCCGGCCTCGACGTGGTCGATCGCGCGTCGGACGGCGGCGAGGTAGGCGGCGCGGTCGAACGTGGAGCCCTCCGGTCCCCCGGGCGGCGGCAGGAAGAACTCGCGCGCGTAGGTCGCCGGGGAGACGGCGCGGGGGCCCGAGGGGTCGGCGACGGCGAGGAAGAGGTCGGGGAAGCCGCGGTCGTCGGCGGCGCGCGAGGGGAGGCGCTCGAGGTGGCGGCCGAGGTCGTAGCCGAACCAGCCGACGGCGGCGGCGTCGCGGGCCAGGCCGGCGAGGAGCGAGCGGACGGCGTCGAAGGGGTTGCCGGTGGAGCGCTCGACGCGGTCGCCGCTCCAGAGCTCGACCCGGGATCCGCGGGCGAGCAGGACCCGGGCGGGGTCGTCGCCGGCGGAGACGCGGGCCCGCCCGTCCGCGCCCGGGAAGGACACGGACCAGGGGAAGGGCCGTCCGGCCATCGTCCCGGCTACTTCTTGCCCGAGCGGGCGGGCATCGGCCGGCGCAGGCCGGGCTGGAACGTGCGCGGGGGCGGCGGCAGCTCCTGGGCGACGCGGTGGCTGATCGTCTTGCCCTGGAGGAAGAGCAGCAGGTAGTCGCGGCCGCCGGCCTTGGAGTCCGTCCCGCTCATGTTGAAGCCGCCGAAGGGGTGCACGCCGACCATGGCGCCGGTGCACTTGCGGTTGATGTAGAGGTTGCCGGCCATGAACTCGCGCTCGGCGCGCTCGACGTGGTCCTTCTTCTCGGAGTAGACCGCGCCGGTGAGGCCGAACTCGGAGTCGTTGGCGATGCGCAGGGCGTCGTCGAAGTCCTTGGCCTTGATGACGGCGAGGACGGGGCCGAAGATCTCCTCCTGGGCGATGCGGGCCTTGGGGGAGACGTTGGCGATGACGGTGGGCTGGATGAACCAGCCGGGGCCGGCGTCCTTGGCGGGGCCTCCGCCGGCGACGACCTTGCCCTCCTTCCGGCCGATGTCGATGAACTGGAGGATCTTCTTGTAGGCCGAGGCGTCGATGACGGAGCCGACGGAGTTGTCGGGGTTGCGCACGTCGCCGGTCTTGAGGGCCTTGGTCTTCTTCACGACGAGGTCGAGGACCTTGTCGTAGTTCTTCGCGGTGACGATGAGGCGCGAGCAGGCGGAGCACTTCTGGCCCTGGAAGCCGTAGGCGGCGTCCACGGCGCCCTGCGCGGCGGCCTCGAGGTCGGCCTCGTCGTCGACGATGATCGCGTCCTTGCCGCCCATCTCGGCGACGACGCGCTTGAGCCACTTCTGGCCGGGCTGGACCTTGGCGGCGCGCTCGTAGATGCGGACGCCGACGTCCTTGGAGCCGGTGAACGCGACCCAGCGGGTGAGCGCGGAGTCCACGAGGTAGTCGCCGACCTCGCCGCCGGGGCAGGGGAGGAAGTTGAGGACGCCGTCGGGCAGGCCCGCGGAGGTGAGGATCTCGAAGACCTTGTAGCCGGTCAGGGGCGCGGTGCTCGCGGGCTTCATCACGACGGTGTTGCCGGTGACGACGGCCGCGGCGGCCATGCCGCAGAGGATCGCGTTGGGGAAGTTCCAGGGGGCGATCACGACGCCGGCGCCGAGCGGGATGTACTCGAGGCGGTTGCGCTCGCCGGGCATCTTGGTCAGCGGGTGGTCGGCGGCGTAGCGGAGCATCTCGCGGCCGTAGAACTCGAGGAAGTCGATGGCCTCGGCCGTGTCGCCGTCGGCCTCGCGCCAGGACTTGGAGACCTCGAGGACGAGGGTCGCGTCGAGCTCGTAGCGACGGCGGCGCATGCCCTCGGCGGCCTTGAAGAGGACCTCGGCGCGCTTCTCGGCGGGGACCTTGCGCCAGGTCTCGAAGGCGCGGGTCGCGGTCTCGAGGGCGCGCTGGGCGAGGGCCTTGTCGGCGCGGTGCGCGGTCGCGAGGACCTGCTTGGGGTTGCAGGGGTTGACGGACTGGACGGTGTTCTTCGTCTTGAGGCGCTCGCCGTTGATGATGACGGGGAGTTCACGGCCGGCTTCGCGCTCGACGCCCGCGAGGGCCGCTTCCATGGAGCGGCGGGTGTCCGGCTTGGAGAAATCGAGCAGCGGCTCGTTCTTGAACTCTGAAACCATGGAAAATTCCTCCGTTGGGTGGCCTATAGATAGCCACCGACCCCGAGGCGGTCAAGGTAAAGCGGCCCGTCCCGGCGGCTTGTGTCGAGGGGGGAGCGGCCGTACAATCGCCGCCCCATGACGCCCCCGAGGCCGCCGATCGTGACGCTGGACGGCCCGGCCGGGGCCGGGAAGTCCACGGTGGCGCGCCGGGTCGCCGCGGCGCTGGGCCTGCGCTTCCTCGACACGGGCGCGATGTACCGGGCCTACACGTGGAAGGGCCTCGACCTGGGGATCGACCTCCGGGACGTCCCGCGGCTGCTCGAGATCATCCGGGGCTCGCGGCTCGAGCTGCCGGAGGGGCGCGTGCTGCTCGACGGGCGGGACATCAGCGCGGAGATCCGGGCGGAGCGGGTGACGGCCGCGTCGGTGTACCTCGCGGATCCGCCGGAGGTGCGGGCGGAGCTCGTGCGCGCGCAGCGGCGGCAGGGCGAGGCCGGGGGGCTGGTCACCGAGGGGCGGGACCAGGGGACGGTGGTCTTCCCGGACGCGGAGTACAAGTTCTACCTCGACGCCTCGGTCGAGGTCCGCGCGAAGCGCCGGGTGGAGGAGCTGGCGAAGCGGGGGGAGAAGGCGGAGCCCGCGGAGGTGCTGAAGGGGATCGCGGAGCGGGACGAGCGGGACCGCCGGCGCCCGGTCGGCGGGCTGCGGAAGCCCGAGGGCGCGATCGAGATCGACACGTCGCGGATGGGGGTGGACGAGGTGGTGGCGGAGGTGCTGCGGCGGGTCCGGGGGGAGGGGCGGTGAGGCTTGCAACCCGGGAGGGGCGTCGGTACCATGGCCGCCCTTCTCGGGAAGCCGAGGGGCTTCCATGAGACCGGTGTGGGCCGCGGCGTGGATCGTCGTCCGGTTCTTCGGGACCTTCGTCTGGCGCGTCAGATCGCACGGGACGGAGAACGTGCCGAAGTCGGGCGGGGTGATCCTCGCGGCGAACCACCAGAGCCTGTTGGATCCGCCGTTCGTCGGGGGCTGCCTCCCTCGGGAGACGACCTTCATGGCGCGGCGGTCGCTCTTTGAGATCCCGCTGCTCGGCCGCCTAATCGTCGCCTTGAACGCCTTCCCGATCGAACGGAACAGCGGCGACGTAAAGGGGGTGAGGTCCGCTATCGTGCGGCTGAAGCGGGGTGAGGCCCTCCTGGTTTTTCCGGAGGGCACCAGGACGAGGGACGGCGAGATCGGCCCGATGAAGGCCGGCCTCCGCTTGATCGCGGAGCGCGCCGACGTCCCCATTGTTCCGGTCCTGATCCGCGGCGCGTACGAGGTGTGGCCCCGGAAGCGGCTCCTGCCGCGTCCGTGGGGCCGCGTGGACGTCTATTTCGGTAAACCGGTCCGCCTGTCGGGCGACGACGCCGAGTTCGGCGCGACGCTCCGGGACGCGGTGCGGGGCCTGGAGCCCCGGCGCCGGTCCGCGGACCCTGAGGAAGGATAGGAATGTCGAATCGAAAGCTGGTGCACGAGCTGGGCCTCGCCGACGACCAGGCCGAGGCGCAGATGAAGGCCGTCTTCCAGGGCCAGGCCGATCCCGAGATCACCCGGCACTACGAGGACTCGGTCAAGAACTTCACGGTCGACACGATCATCCGCGGCCGCGTGCTCAACGTGGTCGGGGACGACGTGCTCGTCGACATCGGGTACAAGTCCGAGGGCGTCGTGCCCAAGACGGACTTCCTGCTGAGCGACAAGATCGAGGCCGGCGCCGAGATCGAGGTCTTCCTCGAGACGATCGAGGACGAGTCGGGCGTGATCGCGCTGTCCAAGCAGAAGGCGGACAAGATCCGCGGCTGGGAGCGGATCATCACGCAGAACAAGGAAGGCGACGTCATCCAGGGCAAGGTGATCCGGAAGATCAAGGGCGGCCTGCTCGTCGACGTGGGCGTGCCGGTCTTCCTCCCCGCCTCCCAGGTGGACGTGCGCCGGGTCGAGGACATCGGCGAGTTCCTCGGCAAGATCATCGAGTGCAAGATCCTGAAGATCGACGAGAAGCGGATGAACATCATCGTCTCGCGCCGCCGCCTGCTCGAGGAGCAGCGCGCCGAGCAGAAGACGAAGCTGCTCCAGGACCTCAAGGAGGGCGACGTCCGCGACGGCGTCGTCAAGAACATCGCCGACTTCGGCGCGTTCATCGATCTGGGCGGCATCGACGGCCTGCTGCACATCACGGACATGTCCTGGGGCCGCGTGAACCATCCCAGCGAGGTGGTCCGGCTCGACCAGCAGGTCAAGGTGAAGATCCTGAAGATCGACCCGATGAGCGAGCGCATCGCGCTCGGCCTCAAGCAGCTCCAGAAGAACCCGTGGGAGGGGATCATCTCGGGCCTGCAGGTCGGCCAGCGCGTGAAGGGCAAGGTCACGAACCTGATGCCCTACGGCGCGTTCGTCGAGATCCAGAACGGCGTCGAGGGCCTGGTCCACATCAGCGAGATGTCCTGGACCAAGCGCATCAACCACCCGAGCGAGATCCTGCAGAACGGGCAGGACGTCGAGGTGGCGATCCTCGCGATCGACATCGACAAGCAGGAGCTGTCGCTGGGCCTGAAGCAGACCGAGGCGAACCCCTGGGACCAGGTCGAGGAGAAGTACAAGGCCTACCAGCGGGTCACCGGCAAGGTCCGCAACACGACGAGCTACGGCGCGTTCGTGGAGCTCGAGGACGGCGTGGACGGCCTGCTCCACATCAACGACATGTCCTGGACGAAGAAGGTCGTGCACCCGAACGAGGTCGTCAAGAAGGGCGACGCGGTCGAGGTGGTCGTCCTGACCGTCGACAAGGACAAGAAGCGCATCGCGCTGGGCCTGAAGCAGCTCACGCCGAACCCGTGGGAGGGCTCGATCCCCGAGCGCTACCGCGTCGGCAACTCGGTGAAGGGCAAGATCACGAAGCTCGTGAGCTTCGGGGCCTTCGTCGAGCTCGAGAAGGACCTGGAGGGCCTGCTGCACATCTCGAAGGTGGACAAGGACGTCGAGCAGCAGGGCCTGGGCCAGGGCGACGTCGTCGAGGTGAAGGTCGTCAAGCTGGAGCCCAACGAGGGCAAGATCGGCCTGTCGCTGTCGAAGGTGCTGGAGCGCGCCCCGCGGGTCGAGCCGCCGGCCGCCCCCGCCGCCCCGGCCGCGCCCGCCGCTCCCCCGGCCCCGCCCACGGCGTAACGGTCCCCGCGTTCCCCGGAGCCCCCGGCGCCCCGCGCCGGGGGCTTCGTTTTTCCCCGACGGCTTCGGGGCCCGTGCTACAATCCGCCGCTCTTCATGTGCGGAATCATGGGGTTCGTCGGGGGCCGGGACGCGCTGCCCCACGTCATCGAGGGCCTGCGCCGCCTCGAGTACCGGGGCTACGACTCCTCGGGCGTCGTCGTGCTCAAGGACGACGGGACCTTCGCCTGGGAGAAGTGCCCGGGCAAGCTCGAGGCCCTGGAGCGGCGGCTCGAGAAGCGCCCGCTGAAGGGCCGCCTCGGCATCGGCCACACCCGCTGGGCGACCCACGGCGGCGTGACCGAGATGAACGCGCACCCGCACTTCTCGACGGA
>CAYXGZ010000010.1:0-76703 GCA_964464755.1 uncultured Planctomycetales bacterium | reverse complement strand
GCAAGAACGTGTGGACCGACCGCAAGGGCGCCGAGTACATGTGGTGGAACAACGTCGAGACCAAGCCCGGCACCGGGTTCCCCACGCAGTGGGAGAACCAGGACAAGTACCAGGGCGGCTGGGTCGTGAAGGACGGCAAGCTCGTGCTCCGCAGCACGAGCAAGTCCAAGACCGTCGTCAACATGTTCCACAACCCGTCCATGCCCAGCATGGACGACTACTACGAGCCCTGGACCTACGACTACCAGCACCTCTTCAACGCCCCCGAGGGCACCGACCAGCCCACGGCCATCCCGCTCTCGATGGTCACCGGGCAGCCCATGGAGATCAAGGCGGGCCCGAACTGGGACGACGACCTCGGCGGCTCCCGGATCTACGCCGCCAACGACCCGAACCTCGCCGGCCTCGACGAGCGCCAGAAGCAGCAGCTCCAGGCCGTCGAGCGCCTCGTGTTCTTCTACCTGCCCCGCATCTGCAACCACTGCCTGAACCCGGGCTGCGTCGGCGCCTGCCCCTCCGGCGCCCTCCACAAGCGCGGCGAGGACGGCATCGTCCTCGTCGACCAGCAGGTGTGCCGCGCCTGGCGCTCCTGCGTCTCCGCCTGCCCCTACAAGAAGACCTTCTACAACTGGTACTCGGGCAAGTCGGAGAAGTGCATCCTCTGCTTCCCGCGGCTCGAGACCGGCCAGGCCCCCGCCTGCTTCCACTCCTGCGTCGGCCGCATCCGCTACCTCGGCGTCCTCCTCTACGACGCCGACCAGGTCAAGAAGGTCGCCCTGCTCCCCGACGACCAGCTCGTCGAGGGCCAGCGCAACATGATCCTCGACCCGAACGACCCGGCGGTGATCGCCGCCGCGAAGGCCAACGGCATCCCCGACGCCGTGATCGACTCCGCCCAGAAGTCGCCCGTCTACCAGTTCGTGAAGGTCTGGAAGATCGCCCTCCCGCCCCACATCGAGTACCGGACCCTCCCGATGCTGTTCTACGTGCCGCCCCTCTCGCCCGTCATGGCGAGCAAGGACGGCGACGTCATCAACCACGACACGAAGGAGCTCTTTCACGACATCGACAGCGCCCGCGTCCCCCTCAAGTTCCTCGCCAACCTCCTGGGCGCCGGCCACGAGGGCAAGGTCCGCTACGCCCTCGCCAAGCAGAAGGCCGTCCGCGTCTACCGCCGCGCCGTGACCGTCGGCGACATCCCGATGGCCGAGGCCGAGCGCTACCTCCGGGAGGCGGAGTCCTCGATCGCCGAGGCCGAGGCCATCTACAAGCTGACCTCGCTCTGCACCTTCGACGACCGCTTCGTGATCCCGCCGTCCCAGCGGGAGCAGGCCATCGAGATGATGAAGGACCCCCACGAGCACCGGACCTCCGTGGGCTTCGGGTTCCTCTCCGGCCCGAAGAGGGGGCTGTGATGAGCCTCCCCGAGCGCCACGACGCCCTGGCCGCCGTCCTGGACTACCCGGGCGAGGGCCGCGAGGCCCGCCTGGACCGGGCCGTCGACCTCCTCGAGGGCGAGGCCCGCGAGGCCGTCCTCCGCCACCGGGAGTCCTGCCGGGGGCTCGACCTGGGCGCCCTCCAGGAGGACTACACCCGCACCTTCGACCTGGACCCCGCGTGCTCCCTCGAGGTCGGCTGGCACCTCTTCGGCGAGAACTACGCCCGCGGCGAGTTCCTCGTCGAGATGCGCCGCGCCCTGCGCGGCTTCGGCCTCGCCGAGACCGGCGAGCTGCCCGACCACCTCGTCCACGTGCTCCCGATCGCCGGCCGCCTCGACGCGGAGAAGGCGTCGGGCTTCGCCAAGGCGTCCCTGCTGCCCGCCCTCGACAAGATGCTCGCGGCGTTCGAGGGGAAGGACGGCCGCTGGAAGGACCTGCTCGTCGCCGCGCGCGCCTGCGCCGCGGCCCTCGTCGTCCCCGCTCCCAAGGAGGTCGTCCGTGGGTAACTGGGTGAACTACCTGGACACGCTGCTGCTGGTCGTCTTCCCGTACCTCGCGGTGTTCACGCTGCTGCTCGTCACGATCCAGCGCTACCGCTCCCAGGCCTTCAGCTACTCGAGCCTCTCGAGCCAGTTCCTCGACAACACGACGCACTTCTGGGCGCTCGTGCCCTTCCACTACGGGATCCTCGGCATCATCGCCCTGCACCTGGTCGCCTTCCTGATCCCCCGGTCCGTCCTCGCCTGGAACGGGAACCCGGTCCGGCTCTACGTGCTCGAGATCGGCGGCCTGGTCTGCGGCCTGATGACGATCGTCGGCCTCGTCGCCGGCATGATCCGCCGCTGGACGACGCCCAAGATCCGCATCGTCACCTCGCGCATGGACTGGCTGATCTTCTTCCTGCTCGGCGTGCAGATCCTCCTCGGGCTCGGGACCGCCGTCTTCTACCCCTGGGGCTCGTCCTGGTTCGCCTCGTCCGCCGCGCCGTACCTCTGGTCGCTGGTGAAGATGAACCCCGACCTCTCCTACGTCGCCACGATGCCGGTCCTCGTGAAGCTGCACTTCGTCGGCGCGTTCCTGATCCTCGGCATCTTCCCGTTCACTCGGCTGGTCCACATCCTGGTCGTGCCCAACCCCTACCTGTGGCGGAAGCCCCAGGTCGTCCGGTGGTGGCGGGGCACGCGGCGGCAGGGAGCGTAGGGGGGACGGATGCCGAACCGGATCCTGGCGATCTTCCTGGCGGTGGGGGCCGCGTTCGCCGCCGTGGTCTTCGCGGGCCACGTCTCCGCGGCGCGCCTGCCGGGCAACCAGCAGGGCTACGAGCCCGTCCAGCCCGTCGCCTTCTCGCACCGCCTCCACGCGGGCGAGCTCAAGGTCAGCTGCCAGTACTGCCACTCGGGCGCCGAGAGCTCCCGGCACGCGGGCATCCCGCCCACCGGGCTCTGCCTGAACTGCCACAAGACCGTGACCGCGCCCCTGCGGCAGGTCCGCGAGGAGGAGGCCCGGGCCCAGGCCGAGAACCGCAAGCCCCGCGCCGTCGTGTCCCAGGAACTCCGGAAGATCTACGACGCCCTCGCCCTGGACGACGACCTGGCCCCCGTGGCGGGGAAGGAGCCGAGGCCCCTCGACTGGATCCGCGTCCACGCCCTGCCGGCCTACGTCCGCTTCGACCACCGCTCCCACGTGGGCGCCGGGCTCGACTGCCGGGCCTGCCACGGGGCCGTGGACGCCATGGAGCGGGTCCGGCAGGAGGAGCCGCTCTCGATGGGATGGTGCATCACCTGCCACCGCGACACGGCCCGGACGGGCGTCGCGGGGCGGACCGTCAAGCCGCCGCTCGACTGCGCGGCGTGCCACAACTGATCGGACCCGGGAGGTAGCGTGTCCAGGCGCAGCGACAAGAGATACCGGCGGAGCTGGAGCGGGAAGGGCGCCGCGGAGGGTTCCCGGCCGCCCGAGCCCCCGGCCCCCGGCTCCTTCCTCCTCGGTCGGCGGCGCTTCCTCGCCGTCACCGGCTTCACCTTCGCCCTCGCGGGCTGCGGGAAGGGCAGCGGGCGCAAGGCCCTCACCCAGGTCCTCTCCGCCGCCGGCCAGGTCCCCGGCCGCTTCCTCGAGTACGCCTCGTCCTGCGCGGCCTGCCCGGCCGCCTGCGGCCTCCTCGTCCGCACCCGCGACGGCCGCCCCGTGAAGCTCGAGGGCCTCCCCTCGAGCCCCGTCTCGCGCGGCGGGCTCTGCCCCTCCGGCCAGGCCTCGCTCCTGGGCCTCTACGACAAGCGCCGCTACGCCGGGCCGGCGATCGACGGCGCCAAGGCGACCTGGGCCCAGGTCGACGCCGCCGTCGCCGCGCGGCTCCAGGCCCCGGGCGGCGAGGTCCGCCTCCTCTCGCGAACCTCGAGCAGCCCGACCCGCCGGCGCCTCGTCGCCAGGTTCCTCGCCGCCGTCCCCGGCGCCAAGCTCGTCACCTATGACCCCGTGTCGTCCTCCGCGATCCTCGACGCCCATGCCCGGACCCACGGCGCCCGCCTCCTGCCCCGGGTCCGCCTCGAGCGCGCCGAGGCGATCGTCGGCGTGGACGCCGACTTCCTCGGCACCTGGATCTCCCCCGTGGGGCACATGCGGGGCTGGGCCGAGGGCCGCTCGATGGAGGGCAGCCCGCCGCGCTGCTCCTGGCACCTCCAGCTCGAGTCCCGGATGAGCGTCACCGGCGCCAAGGCCGACGTCCGCGTCCCCGCCGCGCCCGCCGAGCTCGTCGCCGCGCTCAACGGGATCGCCGAGCGCGTCGCTCGCCACGCCGGGGCCTCGTGGTCCGCCGGCACGGCGACCTCCGTCCCGGCGACGTGGCTCGACGAGGCCGCCGCGAAGCTCTGGGCCGCCCGCGGCAAGGCGGTCCTCCTCTGCGGCGTCCAGGACGTGGACGCGCAGGCCGTCGCCAACCTCGTCAACCACTGGATCGGCGCGTACGGCACGACCCTCGACCTCGAGCGGCCCTCGCGCCAGGCCGCGGGCAACGACGCCGAGCTCGCCGCCCTGCGCCAGGAGCTCGCCGACGGCAAGGTGGGCGCGCTCTTCGTCCTCGACGGCAACCCGGCCTACGAGCTGCCCGGCGACTGGGCCGCGCTCCTGAAGAAGGCCCCGTTCACGGTGCACTGCGCCGAGCGCGAGGACGAGAGCTCCGCCGCGGCGAAGATCGTCGCGCCGGTCCCGCACTACCTCGCCGCCTGGGGCGACGCCGAGCCCGTCGCGGGCTCCTACGGGCTCGCCCAGCCGACCTTCCCGGTCCTCGGCCAGGCCCGGACCGCGATCGAGAGCCTCGCGGCCTGGTCGGGCGCCCCCGCTCCGGCCCTCGCCCTCGTCCAGGAGACCTGGAAGACCGAGCTGCACCCGAAGGCGGGCGGGGACTTCCAGTCGTTCTGGGACCGCGCGGTGCACGACGGCGGCGCCGAGCTCGCCGTCGAGCCCGCGAAGACGGCGCCGTTCGACCCCGCGACCGTGAAGCCGGCCGCGAAGCCCTCCGCTCCCCCGTCCGGCGCCTTCGCCCTCGTGCTCTACCCGAAGGTGGCGACCGGCGACGGCCGCCATGCCTACAACCCCTGGCTCCAGGAGCTGCCCGACCCGATCACCAAGGCCGCGTGGGACAACTACGCGTGCCTCTCGCCCGCCGACGCGAAGGCCCTCGGCGTCGGGGACGGGGACGTCGTGCAGGTCGCCGACGGGCCCCTCTCGGTCGAGCTGCCCGCGCTCGTCCAGCCCGGCCAGGCCGACGGCACCGTCGCCGTCGCCCTCGGCTACGGGAGCCGGCTCTCCGAGCGCTTCGCGAACGTCGGCCCGAAGTGGATCGAGGCCCGGCCCACGCTGGGCGAGCACGGCAGGGTCGGCCACAACGTCGCGCCCTTCCTGGTCCTCGACGGCGGCCTCCTGAGGGCGGCCGGCCGGCCCGCGTCGATCCGGAAGACCGGGCGCCGCGTCGACCTGGCGCTCTCCCAGCAGCACCACTCGA
Organism: uncultured Planctomycetales bacterium; assembly: GCA_964464755.1. Classification (GTDB taxonomy): domain Bacteria; phylum Planctomycetota; class MHYJ01; order MHYJ01; family JACPRB01; genus CAYXGZ01. The sequence goes on along the minus strand of CAYXGZ010000010.1, from coordinate 71,267 downwards.
TCGAGGTGCCCGCGGGCCTCGCCCCCGAGGAGGACCGCCGCCGCCCGATGATCCAGGAGCGGACCCTGGCCGGGGTGATCCACCCCGCCGCCCGCGAGCGGAAGGAGAAGGAGCTCTGGCCCGACGACCACAAGAACGCCGGCCCGGGCTGGGGCCTGGTCATCGACCTCAACAAGTGCACGGGCTGCTCCGCCTGCGTGGTCGCCTGCCAGGTCGAGAACAACGTGCCCGTGGTGGGGAAGGACGAGGTCCGCCGCATGCGCGACCTCCAGTGGCTGCGCCTGGACCGCTACTACGCCGAGAACCCGGCGACGCCGGGCGGGGTCGACGTCGCGTTCCAGCCGATGATGTGCCACCACTGCGGCAACGCGCCCTGCGAGACGGTCTGCCCCGTGCTCGCGACGGTCCGCAGCGAGGACGGCCTCAACCAGCAGGTCTACAACCGCTGCGTCGGCACGCGATACTGCGCCAACAACTGCCCCTACAAGGTCCGCCGTTTCAACTGGTTCGAGTACCCGCGCGAGGACGCCGTCGCGAACCTGGCGCTGAACCCCGACGTCACGGTCCGCTCCCGCGGCGTGATGGAGAAGTGCAGCCTCTGCGTCCACCGGATCCAGGAGGCGAAGGCCGAGGCGAAGCGCAAGGGGATCCCCGTCCCCGACGGGGCGATCCAGACGGCGTGCCAGCAGTCCTGCCCCGCGGGGGCGATCGTGTTCGGCGACCTGAAGGACCCGAGGACCGCCGCGTCCCGGCAGGCGGCCACCGCCCGGTCCTACCAGGTCCTCGCGGAGCTCAACGTGAAGCCCTCGGTCCATTACCGGGACGTGGTCCGTAACCGACCCGTGGAGAAGGCCCCCCGCCATGAGTAGCCTCGTCTCGACGCTGCGCGAACCGCTCGTCGCCGGAGAGAAGTCCCTGGGCCGCGTGACGGCGGACGTCTGCGCGCCGATGGAGCGCCGCCCCACCGGCCTGTGGTGGGCGGCCTTCCTCGCCTCCTCGCTGCTCGCGGTCGCCGGCTTCGCCGCGATCGGCTACCAGGTCGCGACCGGCATCGGCACCTGGGGCCTGAACCGCACCGTCGGCTGGGCCTTCGACATCACGAACTTCGTGTTCTGGATCGGCATCGGCCACGCGGGCACGCTGATCTCCGCCATCCTCTTCCTGTTCCGCCAGCGCTGGCGCCCCGCGGTGAACCGCTCCGCCGAGGCCATGACCCTCTTCGCCGTCATGTGCGCCGGCATCTTCCCGGTCATCCACATGGGCCGGCCCTGGCTCTTCTTCTGGATGCTGCCGTACCCGAACAGCTACGGCCCGCTCTGGGTGAACTTCCGCTCGCCCCTGGTCTGGGACTTTTTCGCGATCTCGACCTACTTCACGATCTCCGCCACGTTCTGGTACGTCGGCCTGATCCCCGACCTCGCGACCCTGCGCGACCGGGCCGCGGGCCTGCGGAAGAAGCTCTTCGGGTTCTTCAGCCTCGGGTGGACCGGCTCCTCCCGGACCTGGAGCCGCTACGAGAAGGTGTACCTGCTGCTCGCGGGCCTCGCGACGCCGCTGGTCGTCTCCGTGCACACGATCGTGAGCACGGACTTCGCGACCTCGGTGATCCCGGGCTGGCACGCGACGATCTTCCCGCCGTACTTCGTGGCCGGCGCCATCTTCTCGGGCATGGCGATGGTCCTGACGCTGATGATCATCGCCCGGAAGGTGATGCGGCTCGAGGACTACGTCACGCCGCGGCACCTGGACGTCATGGCGAAGCTCGTCCTCTTCACGAGCTGCCTCGTCGGCCTGGCCTACGGGGTGGAGTTCTTCATCGCGCTCTACGGCGGCCATCCCTACGAGCGCTTCGTGTTCATCAACCGCGCGATGGGCCCGATGGCCTGGGCCTACTGGACCATGGTGACCTGCAACGTGGTCATCCCGCAGCTGCTCTGGTTCCGCGGGGTGCGCCGGAACATCGCCCTGCTCTTCGTGCTCACGATCTTCGTGAACATCGGGATGTGGTTCGAGCGCTTCGTGATCATCGTCTCGTCGCTGCACCGCGACTTCCTGCCCTCCAGCTGGTCGAGCTACGCCCCGACCTCGATCGAGGTCCTGACCTTCGCGGGCAGCTTCGGCCTCTTCTTCTCGCTGTTCCTGCTCTTCTGCCGCTTCCTCCCCGTGATCGCCATCGCGGAGGTCAAGGGGGTGGTCGACTACGCGAAGCCCAAGGGGGGCCACGCATGACCCGCCGGCTCGTCGCGACCTTCGACCGCGAGGACCGCCTGCTCGCCGCCGTGGCGGGGGCGCGGGAGCGCGGGTGGCCGCTCGAGGACGTCTACACGCCGTACCCGGTGCACGGGATCGACGACGCGATGGGGATCCGCCCCACGCGTCTCGGCGTCGTCTGCTTCCTCCTCGGCCTCGCGGGCGTCCTGCTCGCGTCCGCGGTGCAGTACTGGACGCACGCCGTGGACTGGCCGATCAACGTGGGCGGCCGCCCGATGAACGCCTGGCCCGCCTACGTGCCCGTCTCGTTCGAGGTCATGGTCCTCCTCGCGGGAGTGGGCACGGTGCTCGCGTTCCTCGCCGTGGCCCGGCTCTACCCCGGGCGGCGCGCCGCCGTCGTGGATCCCCGGGCGACGGACGACCGCTTCGTCGTGGTCGTCGAGGCGAGGGGCGAGGCGGTCGAGACGGACCTCGTGCTCGAGTACTTCCGCAAGGCGGGCGCGCTCTCGGTCGAGGACCGGGAGCCCGGCGCCGCCGTCGCGCGGTGCGGCGGGGCGGGGAAGTTCCTCGTCGCGGGCCTGGGCCTGCTCCTCGCGCTGCTGGTCGCCGGGGCCTGGATCGTGCGGCACGACCCGAGGAATCCCAACGACAAGTGGATGGCCGACATGGCGAACCCGGTCTCGTATACCGCGTACGCGGAGCATCCCGACCTGCCCGGCGGGCGCGTGATGCAGCCCGGGCAGCCCGGGACGATCGCGCGGGGCCGGATGCCGTTCCGCTACGCCGCGACTCCCGAGGACGCCGAGCGCGCGGGCCGGGAGCTGGCCTTCCCGTATCCCATGGACGACGCGGCCGTGCAGCAGCGCGGCGCGAAGGTATGGCAGAACTACTGCATGGTCTGCCACGGGCTCGAGGGCGCGGGCGACGGGCCCGTGACCAAGCGCGGCGTGCCGCCGCCGCCCCCGCTGACCGGCGAGAACGCGATGAGGATGCCCCCGGGGCGGCTCTTCCACGTCGCGACGCTGGGGCAGGGGAACATGCCCTCCCACGCGGGCCAGATCCCCGAGGAGGACCGCTGGGCGGTCGTCCGTCACGTGCTGAACCTCCAGAAACGGTGATGGCGATGGACACGAGCAATGGGTTGGGCCGGCCGGGGCCCTGGATCGTGCTGCTGCCGGTCCTCGGCGCGGCGGCGCTGGCCTGCGGGCTGGCGACCCGGCCCGAGACGACCTGGGCGCACGTCCTGCTGCTGGGCTTCTTCGCGGTGCAGCTGGGACTGGCGGGCGCGTTCCTGGTCGCGCTGCAGTTCCTGACGGGCTCGGGCTGGAGCGTGGCGCTCCGCCGGGTGCCCGAGGCCCTGACGGCGCTGATCCCCATCGGCGGGATCGTGGTGCTGGCGGCCCAGGTGGCCTGCCCGGCGCTCTATCCCTGGATGGCCGAGGGCTTCCACGCCCACGGGCACTTCCAGCACCTCTGGTTGACGAAGCCGTTCTTCCTCGCCCGCGGGGTCGCCTACGTCGTGATCTGGACCTTGCTGGCGCGGACGATGGTCGCGGTGTCCCGGCGCCAGGACTTCGACAACACGCTGGGGTCCACGCGGAAGCTGCAGGTCCTCTCGGCGCTCTTCATGGTCGTGTTCGGGATCACCGCGACGCTGGCGAGCTTCGACTGGATCATGTCGCGCGAGACGGGCTGGGCGAGCACGATCTACGGGGTCTACCACTTCTCGGGCCTCTTCGTGGCGGGCCTCGCGGCGGTGATCGTGATCTCTCAATGGCTGGAGTGGAGGGGGCCCTTCGCGGGCGTGTTCACGGAGTCGCACCGGCACGACCTCGGCAAGCTGCTCTTCGGGATCTCGTCGTTCTGGGCGTACGTCGGGTACAGCGACTTCATGCTGATCTGGTACGTGAACCTGCCCGAGGAGACGACCTACTACACGGCGCGCAGCGGCGGGGTGCTGGGCACGCTGTTCTGGGTCAACGTGGCGGTGAACTGGGCGCTGCCGTTCCTGTTCCTGCTGCCGCGCTCGATGAAGGTGGGGCGCAAGTCGCTGGCGAACGTGGCGGCGCTGCTGCTGGTGGGGCACGGGCTGGACCTCTACCTGTCGATCCTGCCGCCGACGGAGTCGTGGATGGACGTGGCGTGGCCGGCGCTGCTGTCGCTGGGCGCGGTCGCGGCGGCCTGGGCGGTCGTCCGGTCGGCGCTGGGGCGGGCCTCGCTCGTCCCGATCGGGGACCCCTACCTGGTGGAAAGTCTCCCGCATGCGGTGGGGCCGCATCCGGCGGTCGGGGAGCCCCATTGACCGGGACTCGTTGAGAAAGGACCTCCATGGCCAGGCTGCCTCGCTGGGAACCCGAAGATCCGCAGTTCTGGAAGGAGACCGGTAGCGCCATCGCCTGGCGCACCTGCGGGGTGACGACGTTCTCGCTGGTGTTCTCGTTCGCCACGTGGTTCGTCATGAGCGCCGTGGTGGTGAGGATGCCGGCCATCGGGTTCAAGTTCACCACGATGGAGCTGTTCTGGCTCGCGGCCATCCCGGGGCTGGCGTCCGGGATCCTCAGGCTGATCCACTCCTGGTTCATCCCGGTGCTCGGGACCCGGCCGGTCGTCAGCATCGCGACCATCCTGAAGGTGGTCCCCATGGTCTGGCTGGGGATCGCCGTCCAGGACTTGAACACGTCGTGGACCACGTTCATGGTGATCGGCTTCCTGACCGGCATGGGGGGCGGGGACTTCTCGTCGTTCATGCCGTCCACGAGCATCTTCTTCCCGAAGCGGCTCCAGGGCGCCGCGATGGGCATCCAGGCGGGCCTGGGCAACTTCGGGGTGAGCATCGTCCAGTTCGTCGCGCCGTGGATCATCGGCTTCGCGGCGCTCGGGGCGATCGCCGGCGGCCCCCAGGTGTTCACGAAGGGGGACGTGATCCCGGGCGCCCTGACGCTCACGCGGGTGGATCCCAAGGACAAGACCAGCGTCGTCAAGGACGTCGTGGTCAACAAGCCGGAACTGGCCGAGGCGGTCGTCGTCGTCCGGGGGGAGGGCGGGGTCCTCAAGGACGTCGTCTTCAAGGAGACCGAGAAGGTCAAGGCGATCAAGCAGGAGGTCAAGAAGGACGAGAAGGGCGTCATCACGGAGGTCGTCCCGACCAAGGGCGTGAAGCTCGAGGTCACCCGGAACGCCGCGGGCGCCATCACCGACGTCACGATCAAGAACGTGGTCAAGAAGGGGATGTGGCTGCAGAACGCGCTGTTCCTGTGGGTGCCGTTCCTGGTCCTGGCCTTCGTGCTGGCCGCGCTGTTCCTGAGGAGCGTCAGCCTTCCCGCGCGGGGATTCCGGGGACAGTTCGAGATCCTGAGCCCGGTGAACCGGGCGCGGACGCACACCTGGAATTGCACCGTCACCTACATGTGCTCGTTCGGTTCGTTCTCCGGGTACGCGGCGGCGTTCCCGATCATGATCAAGACCATCTACGGCGGCTTCGACAACGCGCCGGATCCGCTGGCCTACGCGTTCCTGGGACCGCTGATCGGCGGGCTGGTCCGCGCGGTGTCCGGCCCGGTGTTCGACAAGTTCGGCGGGAGCCGGGGGATGCAGTGGACGACGCTGGGGCAGATCGCGGGGTGCCTGGCGCTGGTCTTCGGGGGCTTCCTGGCGCCCACGAGCGTGGACCAGTTCCAGGGCTTCCTGTGGATCATGCTCTTCATCTTCCTGATGACGGGCACGAACAACGCGGCGACGTTCCGCCAGTACCCGATCGTGTTCGCGTACTCGCCGGGGAAGGGCGCGCAGATGCTGGGGTGGACGGGGGCCTGGGCGGCGTTCGGCCCGTTCCTCTTCACGTCGCTCATCGGCACGGCGATCACCCGCAGCGGCAGCGCCGCCCCGTTCTTCATCGGGGCCGCGGTCTTCTACGCGTACTCGCTGTTCCTGAACTGGTACTACTACACGCGGAAGGGCGCGGAGCGCTTCGACTACGGCAACTCCGGCGGCACCTGGTGGGACAAGCTGAGCGACGCGGAGAAGGCGGCGATGAAGCAGGCGGACCTGAACCGGACCGCATGAGGAGCACGGACGCCCTCGTCCACGGGATCGGCATCGCCTACGGGCTGGTGCTGATCCTGGCCGTCTTCGTCCGGGCGCGCTTCTTCGAGTCGATGCGCATCGACACGCTGGTCATGCGGGAGGCCAACGAGAGCACGCGGCCGCTGAACCTGGTCGTCGGCCTCCTGATCGCGGGCTACGGGGTCTACTCGCTGGCGATCCGGTGAGGCGGGGCGTGCGAGGGTCGAAGAATGCGGTCTCCCGGCGCGGTTTGACTGGGGCGGGGCGGCTGCTATAATCGCGCCCCTCGCGACTCCATTCGGCGCCGGGATAGCTCAACGGTAGAGCACCGCTTTCGTAAAGCGGGGGTTGTGGGTTCAAATCCCATTCCCGGCTCCATTTCCCTTGGAGCCGCAGTCACTTCCATCGGCCGCCATTCCGGCGGCTCCACGCCTGGGCATCTGCGTAGCAGGTTGCGTAGCGAAAAAGTCCGCGGTGGTCCTACTGTCGACAGGCAGCTTCGTTGGGCACTGCAGTTGGATTCACCCCGATCGGGGTCGCATGAGCGCATGAATGTAGTCTGGTAGGCGTTACCATCGTTCCGCGGGAACTCGGAATCAAACGCAGATTGAGGTCAAGGACCATGCGTTACGACGCGAAGGCCGAGGGATTCGTCCCATGGTTGCCGAGCACTTGGCCAAGTGCTCCAAGCTCCTGGGATCCGGATTTCAAAACGGTGCTACGACGGATCTTCGACGAGACGGTTACGGGTGAATTGAGGAATGTCGTTGCGGACGTACAGAAGGTAACCGGCGGCCATCTGGCGTTTCGTGGGCACGTCATCGCTGTTGGGCTGATGTGTGCGATAGACGCGGCGGCCTCATATGCCTATCGCGATGTCGATACAGAAACGTGCAGCACATGCAGGCGGGGCGATAAGCCTGGCCCGCGCTTCAAGCGGTTCATTCGCGAGCACTTTCCAGCGGAGTGGCGTTCCTTTGACGAGGCGATTTACAAGCTGTACAGGAACAGCCTTGTTCACAGCTGGCACCTCTTCAAGGTGGCCATGACCGCGGACGCCGGAGCTCCTCGAGAGGCCAACGGTGAAGTTGTGATCGGACTAATCGGCCTGATGTTGGCTCTCGAACATGGGATCGCCGACTTCCTGACCAGGTTGGATCAGGACCCGGAACTGCAACGGAGCGCCATCGCTCGCTATTCCGAGCTTACGGGAACAGCGGTTCGCTAGTAAGCGGAGGGACCACAGGTCGAAGCCTGTGGCCCCCCGTTCGGCGCGATCAGGAGGGGGGAGACTTGGCCGCGCCACTCGTGGCGGTGGCCGGCTTGACCCAAGATGTCCCTGCCTGCATTACCACCGGAACCGCTCGCCAAGGTGTCGTCGGAGCAGGTCGACGTCCCAGCACTCCTCGATCCGGTCCGCGTGGATGGCGATCCACGGGTGATACCACTTCAGGGGCGCCTTATCGAAGTGGAGCGTCACGAAGAGCGACCAGTCGTGCTTCAGTCCGGCCAGGGCCGCCTGCACGTCCTTCGCCAAGTCCCGGGTCAGCAGGCTGCAGTTCTGGAGTTCAAGCTTGTGCGCGCACTCTCCCGCCTGATCGTCGACGAGAAAGAAATCCCCTTCGCCGAAGGCGTCGTTCATCCCATACCTGGCCAGGACCGCGTGCAGGCGCTCCTCGAGGACCTTCCACTCCAACTCCTTGACCTCCCGGTCCTTCACCGCCCGGCCCGAACGGATTGACCGCTCGAAAAGCAGGACCTGTTCACGTCGGTAGCGCTCCACAATGACGTGGAGATCGGAGTGCCCCCTTACGATGTCCTCGAGCGCTTCGACTCCCTTCCCCTCGATCGGGCGTTGGAGCGCCCGGAGGTCGACGGCGGCGCGGGAGTCCCCGAGCTCCTCGATCCATGCGTCCAGATTCAACTCAGCGAACGTCTCCAGGAACGAAGCCAGGGTCAGGTCTTTCTCCAGGAATTGACGAAGCCCGGCGTCCAGCCCGCCCGTGCGGATCTGGTCATGGATCAGGGTGAGAGCGAGCCCGGCGACTCCGGCTCCGAGCCAGAGGGCCTGCCATCGGTTGGGCACGAGGACAATCACCAGCGTTGAGGCGCAGAAACTGATCATCCCGGCGAAAGTCGCCCGCTGGGAGTACCCCGAGGCCCCGGTTCCGTGGATGATCAGCAGCGAGACGAGCAGGAGGTAGTAGCTCCACGTCTCCCATCCTGTGGTCCCGTTCCACGCGAGGACGGCCAGGAGCCCTGCATGCAAGACGTAGGGCTTCCAAAGGAAACGATCGATGACGCGGTCCGCCACGGCCCGATTGTATGCCCGAGCCGGGACGTCGAGGAGGAATTGGAGGCAACTCTCTTCGGTCCAGTCGACCCCGATCCAACAGAGATGCGAATCGCGCCGCACCCGCACCACAGGAATCCGCCCGCCTTCCCGATACATCCTGAGGGGGGACCATGGGGAAGGCCGTCGCTCGCGTCCTGGTCGGCGCGATCATCGCCGCGTCCGCCTGGATCGTGAACCGGGACGCCCCGGGCCCGCGACCCCCCGTACCCGTTGAAGCAACTGCCGTTCACGCCGCCATCCCGGGCTATCGCGTGGAGTACTCCAATCGCATTGGGGGATGGCTCCGCGCCCCCCAGGGCCAGCTGATTCCGATCGACCTCCCAGGAACCGAAGCCGGAACCCGGTACGACGGGATGGGCTGCAAGCTCTGGATCGTCCGTCCGAAGGGGATCGCGCACCGGTTCCTCCTCCTGGATGCCCCCATCGGGGCCTACTCGTTCCGTCGGATCCTTTTCCTCATCGCCGAATCCGGCGAGCTGGCCCGGGCCGCGGACTTCACGACCGTCGCGGAAATCCAGGGGGACCTGATCCGGCAGGTGATGGACTCCACGTTCGAGGACGTGGACGATGACGGAGTCGACGAAGTGGTCGCCAGCAACCGGGAGTGGCTCCGGGACGAAATCGAAGGGCGTATCCGCAACGACTGGGCGATCCGATCGACCTACCTCGCGTGGAATGGAAGCAGTTTTCAACCCGCGGCGACGGCGTTCAGTGGAACCCCGCATCCCCCGGTGATGGTCTCGCTCTGGTATCCGGGGAAAGCGGGAACTCCAAGCCTCACCAAGGACCAGGCCCTCGCGGCCGTCCTGGAACTCCCCGAGCTCGTCGAGTTCCGCGAGGCGGTCCGGCAGGCGCCGCTCTGCCGCGGGCTCGCCGTGTACGCCGAGCACTCCCCGGAGGAAGGGACGGGTTGCTGGCTCTTCTACGTCGGCCAGGACGGCGAAGATTTCAACCTCCTGTGGAACCGCCTCCGGGTCGACGCGTGGACCGGTGAGATCAGGGTCTGGGAACCCATCGAGGACGGATACCTGTCGCTCCGGGAGTGGAGGCGGCGGCGGTAGGTGATCAAGTTGCGCATGACCCTGGCGTTCCTGGTGCTGGTCTCGGCCTCCTGCGGGCCACCGCATCAATCACCGGCGACGCCACAGCTCCCGCCCACGCTGGAGCGGACGATCGTCCTACAGGCCATCCGACCGACGACGGGTGCCCAAGCCCCTCTCCGCCGCACGAGGACCAAGAGGTGGATCGAGGACGTCGAGGTCCTGGTCGCCGGGACCTGGAGGAACGCGACGCGCTTCACTGATCCGAACGAGATCGAGTTTGCGGCTGTCGCTCCATCGGGCGCTCGCCTCGCGGTGTGGCACAAACCAACCCGGCACTGCCTCCAGCTGGCCCTTTACGAACTTCCCTCCCTGCGCCTGGTCCAGCGCTTCGCCCCCGGCTACGGCGGCTCCCTGGAGTGGACCGCGTACGACACGCTGCTCCACCAGTGGGGCGCGGGATCCGGATGCAGCGATTACGCGATCTACGATTCGAATGGCGAAGAGTTGTCCGGCGGTGTCCGGACCGGATGGGCTCTGACGCCCAGCCGGACCCACCTACTCCTTTACCCGTCGGGCAGCTGTGACTATCGAACCATCAGGGCGTTGGACCTGGCCACGGGCCGCTGCGTTTACGAAGTCGATAGCGCCCGTCTCGTGTCCTCGATCGTGGTCGGGTTCGACGACTCCGTGGACGGAAGCGCGCTCGTCCTCACGAGCTTCGACGAGGAGTCCGCCCGGCACGTGGTGCTCAGGTACTCAGTCGAGGTCGCCGACGGGCCGGCCGGCCGTTCCGGGGACTAGCGATCGGCCGAGAGGACCACGTCGAGGGGCCGGTACCGGGAGCGCCCCAAGATCACTTGGTCTCCGACCATCTTGATCTCGCCATCGTCCCGGTCCCCCAGCGTCACCGACCCCATCGACCTCAGGATCGTCCGGACCTTCGGGGCGTGCTCGTCGCGCAGGCGATCGCGCTCCAATCGGACGAACAGGAGGCTCTTGAACACGCCGCTGCCTCCCGTGCACGCGAAGACCTCGAGCACGTGAACCCCGGTCGAACTCATACCCAGCCGCCGATACTCGAAGAACCCGTTTCCCAACAACTCCGGATGACGAAGTCCGGCGACTCCGTCTTCTCTCGAGTACTCCTCGCCGGTGCGGCCCAGGTTGCCGAGCGTGATCGCGTCGATCGACACGGCCACGACTGCGGGCAACGGATCCACGACATCGGACGCCAGCATCAGGATCGCCAACGCCGGAATCGGTCGGCCTTCGACGTGGAACTCGCCTTGGATTTCGGCATCGGAGCCGGCGGCCGACGTGGATCGACAACCGGGGACCACAAGGAGGGACATCGCGAGACCCAGGACCAGCCGTGACCTGACCATGCCCCCTCCACGGATTTCATCGGCAGCAACCGCGTGCGCCGTGGACTGCCAAATTGCCCTCTCTGGACTCCCTCGCCCCGCTCCGCCATCATGAGTCGGGAATATCGCGGGCGCACGGCGAGTTAGCCCCGCGGAACCCGGAGCCCGCCCCATGAGAACCTTCCTCGCCCTCGTCGCCGTCGCGGCCGGCCTCGTCGCCGCGCTGGAGGTCCGCATGCCCGCCCTCGCCCAGGACGCCAAGCCCGCCGACCCGCCCGCCTTCGACCTCGAGGCGCCCGCCGCCGACAAGCTCAAGACCGCCACCTTCGCCCTCGGCTGATTCTGGGGCCCCGACGCCGAGTTCGGCGTGCTCGAGGGCGTCGTCCGCACCCGCGTCGGCTACTGCGGCGGCAAGCTCGACCGGCCGACCTACCACAACCTCGGCGACCACACCGAGTCCATCCAGCTCGACTACGACCCCGCCAAGATCAGCTACGAGAAGCTCCTCGACCTCTTCTGGGCCCGCCACAACCCCTGCGCCCAGTCCTGGTCCCGCCAGTACGCCTCCCTCGTCTTCGTCCACGACGAGGAGCAGAAGAAGGCCGTCGAGGCCTCCCGCGCGCGCGTGGAGAAGGAGCGCGGCGCCGCCGTGAAGACCGAGGTCCTCCCGTACGTGAAGTTCTGGCCCGCCGAGGACTACCACCAGAAGTACGAGCTCCGCGGGGTCGACGAGCTCGAGGCCGAGCTCTCCGCGCGCTACCCCAGGGGCGCCGACTTCATGAACTCGCCCGCCGCCGCCCGCCTCAACGGCTACATCGCCGGCCAGGGCACCAAGGCCCAGCTCGAGAAGGAGATCGCCCGCTTCGGCCTCAGCCCCCGCGGCCAGGAGACCCTCCGCAAGTACGTCGTGAAGTAGACAATTCCGCGCGGCGAGGGGTCTCGAGGTCATGAAAGCCGCGCTGCTCGCCGCCGCCGTCCTCGCCGTCGCCCTCGCCGTGGCGTTCCGGCCCCGCCCGCTGCCCGGGCCGACCCTCATCGCGGCCCCGATGGCGACCGCGACCGCCGCCGCTCCGGAGACCTCGAGCGCCGCGCCCGCCGTGGGCCAGCCGGCCCCCAAGGTCCCCGCCCCGGCCCCCGCGACCCCCGACCGCCTCGAGACCGCCCTCGAGCGCCTCCGCGCCGCCGCGCTTGCGGGGGACCGCGCCGCGATGGCGCTGGCCGCCAAGGAACTCCTCGACGCCGCCCGGCCCACCTCGATCCCCGACGAGAGGAACGGCGCCCCCGCCTGGCTCGCCGCCTTCGACCTGCTCGCCGAGCGTCCCGAGGAACTCGACGACGCCTACGCCGCGCTCCAGGACGGCCGCGCCACCCCGGAGCAGCTCCGCGCCCTCCAGGCCTGGGTCGACGCCAATTCCGGCGCCTGGACCGCCCTCCTCGAGGCCTCGGCCTTCGACGAGGCCCGCTACCCGCTCGACTTCGACAAGGGCATGGACATGGAGCTGGGTCACATCGCCAAGCTCATGAAGGCGGGCCGCTTCCTCGACGCGAAGGCCCGGCTCCTCGAGGCCGAAGGAAAGGACTCCGCCGGGATCCGGCGCGTCCACGGGCGCCTCGCCGACTCGCTCGCCGACGAGCCCATCCTCATCTCCCAGCTCGTCCGCTGCCTCCAGGTCCGCGAGGCCGGCTGCTCCGCCGAGTCCGTCCGCTCCCAGGTCCGGCCCATGCTGATGCTCGACCTCGCCGCCGCGGTGCAGTACGGGCTCAGGGAACTCCCCGAGGGGACGCTCGGCACGAGCGAGCTCCGCGCCATGGCGACCCACTACTTCGACTGCATGGCGCAGCTCGAGGCCCTGCTCGCGAAACCGTACTACGAGGCGCGCGACGGCCTCCTGGCCCTGCAGGACCGCATCCAGCACAGCGGCCCCGAGGGCGAGGGCTCGCGCATGATGATGCCCGGGGTCGTCAACCTCGCGGCGGCCTTCGCCGCGGCCGAGGCGGCGCTGAAGCCGGAGCTCGATCCGTTCAGCGGCAAGGCCTTCCTGCGGCGCGGCGACGTGCTCTACAGCGTGGGGAAGGACGGCGTGGACAACGGCGGGAACCCGGAGCTGGACCTCATCGTCCGCTAGGCGTCATCTCGCGACACGAACCCCGGCGGAGCGGCCGCCGCGGGCGGGGGCAGGGGCTCCAGCTTCACGTAGACCTCTCCGCCCTCGACCTTCACGGGATAGCGCCGCACGAAGTTGCAGGGGTTCGCGAGGTTCAGCCCCGTCGTCACGTCGAACTGCCACTGGTGCAGGTCGCACTTCAACGCCGCGCCGCGCAGCTCGCCCTTCGAGAGCGGGTAGTTCTGGTGCGGACAGAGGTCGAGCAGCACGTGCAGCGCGCCGCCGACCCGGCACACGGCCAGGTCGTCGCGGTCCACCCGCACCGGCTTGACGCGCCCCTCGGGGAAGTCGGCCTCGGCCCCCACGCGGATCCAGTCCACGCGCCCAGTGTACGGAAATCCCCCCGCGGGGCGGGGAATTTTCCCCTCCCATATGCTTAACAGGGTTAATAGACGGTCCGGCACGCGCTTTGCTTCATCGGGGGCCATCGAGAGGACCCCCACATGACGAACCTGCTCCTGTTCGCGCTCCTGCTCCAGGCTCCCGCCCCCCAGGATCCGCCCGCCCCGGCCCCGACGATCGTCAAGACCGACGCGAAGCAGCTCGCGGTCGACGGGCAGTTCCGCTTCCGCTTCGAGTACCGCGACCCCGCGGGCTACGACACCGTCGCCAACGTCCACGAGGACGACGACCTCTTCATGACCCGCATCCGCCTCAACTTCAAGTACGCGGTGCAGGACGACCTCGACGTCTTCGTCCAGCTCCAGGACGCGCGAACCTTCGGCGAGGAGGCCAGCGTCGCCAGCAACGAGAAGAACGTCGACCTCAAGCAGGGCTGGATCGAGGTCCGCAAGCTCCTCGGCCAGCCGCTCACGCTCAAGCTCGGCCGCCAGGAGCTCGCCTACGGCGACGGCCGGGTCCTCAGCCCCCTCGACTGGAACAACATCACGCGCTCCTTCGACGGCGCGAAGCTCCGCTGGGCCGGCGACGACTGGTGGGTGGACTTCTTCTACATGATCGTCAAGGAGGGCACCGGCGCCGAGGACGACCAGGACTTCACCGGCCTCTACGCGTCGTACACCGGCTGGAAGGACCACGAGGTCGACCTCTACTTCCTGGTCCGCGAGCTGAACAACAACGCCTTCACCGGCGAGAACGGAGTCGTCGGCGACGTCCGCGACCAGACGATCGGCGCCCGCCTCAAGGGCAAGCAGTCCGCGTTCGACTACAGCCTCGAGTTCATGCTGCAGTCCGGCGACTACGTCGAGGACTCCATCAAGGCGAACGCCTACGCCGCGACCTTCGGCTACACCTTCGACATGGCCTGGAAGCCGCGCGTCGGCCTCGAGCTCACCCAGGCCAGCGGCGACGCGGACCCGGCCGACGGGGACCACGAGTCCTACGACCCGCTCTTCGCCTTCGGCCACTTCTACCAGGGCTTCGCCGACCAGTTCGCCTTCCGCAACGGCCGCGACGTGGCGCTCTACGTGAAGATCGCGCCCTGCGAGGGCGTGACCGTGCACCTCGACCTCCACACGTTCACGCTGGACGAGGAGCGGGACTCCTGGTTCAACGCCTCGGGCGCGCAGATCCGCCGCGACGCGACCGGCAACTCCGACGCCGAGATCGGCCGGGAGATCGACCTGCACGCGCGCTGGTCCGCCACCAAGGCCGTGAAGTTCTGGTTCGGCTTCGCGCTCTTCCAGGCGGGCGAGTTCGTCGAGGACACCGGCAGCAGCCCCGACATGCTCTGGTTCTTCCTGCAGACGGTCGTCGACTTCTAGGGCGGGATCACGACGAGGGTGCTGCAGTCGGTGGCGGCCCACTCCGTGAAGAAGCCGTGGACGTCGTTGCGGCGCAGCCCGCGCGCCGGGTCGTGGGTCACGACCAGCCCGGTCGCGGGGTCGTAGCCGACGACCACCTCGAAGTGGACGTACGGCCCCGCCGTCGTGCGCTTCACGAGCCCGACGATCACGGGCCGGCCCTCCGCCAGCTCGTTGCGCAGGTCGGCGTAGCGCCCGGGGAACGCGTAGGAGCGGAAGCCGAGCGACTTCGCGTGGTCCCGCAGCGCCCCCGCCCGGATCCCGGTCTCCGGCGAGAGGTCGCAGGCCCGCGCGATCTCCTCCAGGTCCGCCCCGCGCCCGTGGTGCCGCAGCACCATCGCCAGCGCCGCGGCGCCGCAGTCCATCGGCCCGAGCTGCCGCAGCAGCGGGCAGCCCTTGACCGACACGATCCCCGGGCCGTCGAGCACGCCGGGCTCCGCGTCCCGCGAGGATCCGTAATCGAGCCGGCACGCGGCGAGCAGGAGGAGGAGGGGGACGGCGCGACGCATCACTCGCCCGAGGCGTTCGTCGCGGCGGCCAGCGCGCCCGCGACCGCGGAGAGCAGCGCGGAGGCCACGGGCCCCGAGCGGTCCGGGTCCGGCGCCAGGCGCTTCACGGCCTCCTCGCGCGTCGCCCGCTGGCAGAGGAAGCCGCCGAGCAGCCCGGCCTCGCCGAGCCGCCTCGCGGACTCCGGCAGCTCCTCGCCGAAGGTGGCCGCCTCCGGCAGCGGCCCGTGCAGCAGGTCGAGCATGCGCCCGAACGTCCGCGTCAGGTCCGGCGCCCGCTCCCGGGCGAGCGTCGTCGCGAAGCGGCACGCGCGGTCGAGCTCCGCCGCGGCCTCCTCGACCGGCGGCCCCTTCGAGAGCGCGCCCGAGGTCGGCTGGCCGTGGAAGTCCAGCGTCCCGCCGTCCGCGCCCGCCAGCCACATCAGCGTGCGCCGCGGGTACTCGACCTGCAGGCCCCAGACGCCGCCCGGGTCCTCCTCGACGACGAGGTGCTCGGGCTGCTCCGGGTCCACGACGCGGAAGAGCACCAGCGACAGGCGCCGCGCGCGGAACTCCTCGAGGTCCTGCAGCCAGTCGAGGGGGCCGGGCGAGACCTCGCCGTCCGGGTGCGTGAAGCGGACCCGCGAGTAGGGGCGGAACGCCGGGTGCTGCGCGGGATCGCGAGGGGGACGCAGACGCCGCAGGAGGGCGTTGCCCTCCAGGACCAGCGGGATGTACGGGCCCGGTCCGGGTAGCATTCGGTGCCCCTTCATCAAACCACAGGACGGCCCCCGGTTCCAGTCGGCGGGGTGCAGGATTCGATCCCCGCGCGCCGATATAGAAGGGGAGAGAGAGGGGGGTCCATGCCGCGTCCAGATTCCGCGTTCGCCGTCATCCGGCGCCGCGGTTCCGTGCTGCTCGTCAAGTCCCGCGCCCGTTCCAAGTGGCAGCTTCCCGGCGGCGGCGTCGAGGCCGGCGAGGCCCCCTGGGAGGCCGCGCTCCGAGAGGTCGACGAGGAGACCGGGCTCGCCGCCGAGATCGTCGGGCTCGCGGGCATCTACCGCCGCAACGACGCCTCGCTCGCGTTCGTCTTCCTCGCGCGCGTCGCCCCGGGCGCCGAGCCCGTCGGGCCCACCCACGAGATCGCCAAGCAGAAATGGATCCCGCTGCCGCGGGCCCTCGGCCGCCTCGGCCGCGGTCCGCGCCGGCGCCTGCTCGACGCGATCCGCCGTCCGGCCGCCGCGTCCCGGGCCCGCATCGCGCGGGGCGCCTTCCACGTCATCGCGGGGTAGCCATGAACACCGACGACCTGTCCGCCGCCTTTTCCGCCGCCGTGCGCGAGTCGCTCGCGAAGCTCCGCGAGGGCGAGGTCCGCGTCCGCGAGGCCCGCGATCTCGAGGGCGTGCACCTGATGCGCACCTCGGCGCGCCGCCTGCGCTCCGCCGTGCAGCACCTCGGCGGCCACCTCCCCGGCGGCGAGCGCCGCCGCCTCGGCCGGGCCCTCAAGGACCTGATGACCGTGCTCTCGCCGGTGCGCGACCTCGACGTGCTCGTCCACGCCGTCGGCGCCAGCGAGGTCCTGGCGCCCGCGGATTCGGAGTCGCTGAAGTCCGGCGCGCTCTCCGAGCTCGCCGGGCCGGTGCGGCTGATGACCGAGCACCTCGACGGCCCCGACCACGCGAAGCTGCTGGCCGATCTCGAGGCGGCCGCCGCGGCCCCGGGGGACGGCTCGACGGTCTCGACGAGCGGCCCGAAGCGCCTGCTCAAGGCCGTGGGCGCGGTCCTCGCGGGCCGGCCCGACGACTGGGCCAAGGCGGGCGACGAGGCGCTCCACGAGCTGCGCAAGGACGTGAAGCGCCTGCGCTACGCGCTCGAGGCGTTCCGCCCGTCGTACGGCCGGCCGGTCGCGGAGCTCGTCGAGCGCTGCCGCGACCTGCAGGAGGCGCTGGGCGCGATCCAGGACGCCGCCGCCTTCGCGGGGACGCTGCGGAACCTCCGGACCTTCGCCGCGGGCCAGTTCCTGGCCGCGGAGCGCATGCGGGCCGTGGGCCGCCGCGAGGAACTCCCGGGGCTCTGGAAGCGGGCCTTCGGACCGAAGATGCTGGGCCGGCTCGGGGCGCACCTCCTGCGCCGCTGCGCCCGCCCCGCGCGGGCCGCGGAGGAATCCGCCCCCGCCCCGGAATTGCGCACGGCCGTTTGACCCTCCCCGCGGGCCATCTGCTATAGTTTTCCCCCGTGGGGAACGTGGACGACCTGGTCCTCGGGCAGATGCTGGTCGAGAGCGGCCGGCTGACGCCGGACGAGCTCGAGGAGGCCCTCGGCCAGGCCACCCCCAAGCTCCCGCTCGCCGCGATCCTCCTGAAGTCCGGAAAGGTCAAGCAGGCCGAGCTCGACGCGATCGAGTCGACGAACACCGTCAAGACCGTCAACAAGAAGCCGCCCGTCTCCCCGACCTCGTCCGCCAAGCCGCGCCCCGCCTCGGCGGCCACCGAGGGGCTGCCTCCCGACGTGCGGGAGATGATGGCGAACCCCGAGTATTGCTTCGACAAGTTCGTGCTGCTCGGCATGCTCGGCAAGGGCGGCATGGGCGAGGTCTGGAAGGCCTGGCAGCGCGACCTCCGGCGCTACGTCGCGATCAAGTTCCTCGACGGCGGCGAGGAGGACGAGCTGGAGCGCTTCTTCCGCGAGGCGCGGATGGCGGCCAGCCTGAACCACCCGAACATCACGGCGCTCTACGAGCTGAACCGCTTCGAGGGCCGCCACTACATCGTCATGGAGTTCGTCGACGGCGTCACGCTCCAGGCCCACGCGGGAAAGCTGCCCTTCGCCCGCGCCGCTCGCATCATCCGGGACGCGGCCCTCGCCCTCGACGCCGCGCACAAGTCCGGCATCATCCACCGCGACATCAAGCCGCAGAACATCATGGTCGCGAAGTCCGGCCGCGTGTACGTCATGGACTTCGGCCTCGCCAAGCAGCAGCGCGACTCCCAGGGCAACACGGTCGCGGGGCAGATCCTCGGCACGCCCGCGTTCATGAGCCCGGAGCAGGCCGAGGGCAAGCTCGGGAAGATGGACCGCCGCACGGACGTCTACTCGCTCGGCGCGACGCTCTACACGCTCGCCACCGGCCGCCAGCCCGTCCAGGGCCGCGCCGTGATGGACATCATGTACAAGGTCGTGCACGGCGAGGTCACGCCGCCGACGAAGATCAACCCGAAGATCGCGCCGGAGCTCGAGGCGATCATCCTCAAGGCGATGGACAAGAACCCGCAGGGCCGCTACCCGAGCTCCGCGGCCTTCGCCGAGGACCTGCGTCGCTGGATCGACGGCGAGCCCGTCAGCGCGCAGCCGCCCACGCCGCTCACGAAGCTGAAGCGCCTGCTCCGCAAGCACAAGGTGACCGTGATCGCCGCGGCCGCGGTCCTCCTCGCGGTCGGCATCACGATCGCGGCCGTCTCGCGGGCGCGCTCGGCCGGCGAGATCGGCGACGCGAGCGCCGAGGCCCTCCGGAAGAAGGAGGAGGAGCTCAAGCGCAAGGAGCGGGAGATCGCCGAGAAGGAGCTCGAGAGCCGGGTGCGCGAGGCGGCCGAGAAGCCGAAGGCGGCCTACCTCGAGGCGGAGAAGCTGCTCGCCGTGGAGAGCGAGTCCTGGGGCCGGATCTCGAAGCAGGCCGACGTGGCGATCGCCTCGGCGAAGGACGTCCTCAAGGAGTTCCCGGGGGCCGTCGACGCGCTGCACTGGAAGGGCCGGGCCCACGCCCTGAAGCTGGAGTGGAGCCTCGCCGAGAAGGAGTACCAGGAGGCGCTGAAGCTCGACGCCGACCACGGGCCGACGCTGCTGCACCTCGCGTGGCTCTACCAGTACTGGGGCGAGGACCTCGACGTGGCCCGGGACTTCACCGGCCGGCTCGTCTCGAGGGCCGGCGAGGAGACCCGCGCGAAGGCGAAGCCGCACCTCGAGCGCCTGCTGCGCGGGAAGCCCGACGAGACCGACAAGCTCCTCGCCACGGCGGGGATCCAGTACCTCGACGGCGACTACCCGGCGGCGGAACGGACGCTGCGCAAGCTGCTCAAGGGCGCCGCCGAGGCCTGGGAGGTCCACTACTTCCGGGCCCGGGCGATGCGCCGCGTCGGCCGCTGGCACGTCATGATCGGCGAGCACCTGAACTACCTCGCGCGCATCGCGCGGAACAACCCGATCGTCAACCAGTTCGCGGCCGCGGCCGTGCTCGACGGCGCGGAGATGTCGATCGGCAAGCCCGACGAGCTCCCCGGCCGCTTCCGCTACGCGCTCGAGTTCGCGAACCGCAACCTCTCCGCGCAGGGCCGGAACCCGGCCGCCTGGAGCCAGCGGGCCTGGATCCGCTTCCAGCTCGACCAGAAGGACGAGGGGATCTCCGACGCCGAGACGGCGATCAAGCTCGACCCCCGCCGCGGCCCCGGCCAGGTGCTCCAGGCCTACCTGCACCGCTTCAGCCAGAACGTCGAGGGCATGCGCGCCGCCGCGGAGAACGCGCTGAAGGCCGACCCGACGCTCGGCCGGGCCTACGTCCTCCTCGCCGAGGCGGCCCTGGCCCGGCAGGACGCCGCCGACGCCCTGCGGAACCTGAAGAAGGCCGCCGAGGTGGAGCCCGGCTACGGCGAGGTCCACGCCTTCATGAGCTCGCTGCACCTCCAGCTCGGCCAGCGCGAGGAGGGCATCGCGGCCCTGCGCGAGGCGGCGATGGACGACCCCCTGCACTTCACGCACCCGTACCTCATGAACCTCTGGCAGTCGTTCCAGGTGTGCCCGGATCCCGCGCTGCGCCAGGACCTGCTGGGGAGGCTGCTCGAGGGCGGCAAGGCGCTCGCGGCGCGCGTCCCCTACATCCCCGAGGTCCACTGGCTCTACGCGGAGGGGCTGCTGCTGGCGAACGACTTCGAGAGGGGGCTCGAGGAGGCGAACATCGCCAACGAGCTGCTCCCGAACGCCTCGCGGCTGCTCTTCATCCGGGGCAAGCTCCTGATCGGCCTGAAGCGCTACAAGGAGGCGATCGGGGACTGCATCCAGGTGACGAACATCAACCCCGACGACGGCGAGGCCCACATGGCCGTGGCGCTCTGCCACGCCGAGCTGGGCGAGTGGCCGAAGGCCGCGGAGCGCGCGCGCCGGGCCATCAAGGAGCGGCCGCAATACGCCCAGGTCTGGGAGCCCGTCCTCCGCGAGTACGAGCGGCGCTCAGACCACTAGCGAGGAGGACTTCGAGCCCCGCACGACGAGCAGCGGGAGGCTCGCCCCCCGCAGGACCTTCTCGGTCACGCTGCCCAGCGCCCAGCGCGTCACGCCCCGGCGCCCGTGCGTCCCCATCGCGAGCAGGTCGGCCTGGTGGTCCTCGCAGAAGTCCACGAGGATCGAGGCCGCGTCGCCCCGGAGCTTGAGGCAGAGGCACTCGAGGCCCGCGCCCTGGAAGAGCTTCTCCGCCGTCGCGAACTGCGCGTCGACCGCGGGGTCGTTCGGCGGCCGCGCCGGCGCGCGGTAGTGGAAGACCCAGTCGCTCACGTTGACGAGGATGACCTTGGCGCCCGTGCGGCGCGCGAGGTCGAGGACGGCCGGGATCACCTCGCCCGAGGTCGGGCTGCCGTCGACGGGCACGACGATCTTCTTGAAGGGCCGCTCGGCGGCGGGGACGGGCACCGGCGCCCCCTCGGGGCCCGGCTGGAAGGAGCGGACGAGGAGCACCGGCACGCGGCTCTGCCGCAGGACCTTCTCGGCGACGCTCCCGAGGACGAAGCGCGCCAGGCCGGTCCGGCCGTGCGAGCTCATCGCGATCAAGGTCGCCTTCTCGTCGGTCGCCGCGTTGAGGATGCCGTCGGCCGAGGCCTCCTCGCGGAGGACGGCGCGCGCCCGCACGCCGCGGTCGGCGAGGTGGCGCTGCATCGACTCGAGGTACTTCTTCGTCCGCTGCCGCCACTCGGGGAGGAACGCGGCGTACTCCGCGTTGAGCGACGCGGGGACGTCGAGCGCCTGGACGAGGATCACCTCGGCGTCCGCCAGCTTCAGGAGCCGGCCGACCTGGGGGAGGACGCCTTCCGCGGTGGGGGAGCCGTCGAGCGGGACGAGGATCCGTTCGAGCATCATGCGTTCACCCTTTCGAGGTCCGGACGACGAGGAGCGGGAGGTCCGCGCCGCGGAGCACCTTCTCCGTGACGCTGCCGTAGGCCCAGCGGGAGACGCCCCGCCGGCCGTGGGTCGCCATCGCGATCGCGTCCGCCTTCAGCTCGGCCGCCGCCGCGAGGATGCGGTCCGCGGGGTCGCCTTCGCGGTGCTCGAGGCGGGCGGGGATCGCCGCGTCGGCCAGCGCCTTCATCGCGGCCGCCAGCGGGGCCTCGGGAGCGTTCCAGCGCGAGGCGGCCAGCGGATCGTCGGGCGGCCGGACGTGGAGGACGGTCGCCGTCGCGTCGACGGACTTCGCGAGTTCCCGCAGCGCGGCGATCGCGGCGAGCGTCCCCTCGCCGCCGTCGGCCGGGATCAGCCAGTGCTTCAGCGGCAGCTCGGCGGGCGGCGCGGGCCGTCCGCCGGGGAAGGAGCGCAGCACGAGGACCGGCCCCGTGCTGGAGCGCAGCACCTTCTCCGCGACGCTGCCGAAGACCCAGCGGGCCAGGCCCGTGCGGCCGTGCGTGCTCAGCGCGACGAGCGAGACGTTCTCCTGCAGCGCGGTCTCGAGGATCGCGTCGGCGGGCAGGCCCTCGAGGACCTTCGTGCGGACGCGGTAGCCCTCCCGCCCCAGCCAGGTCTCGATCCGAGCGACGTACTCCTCCGCCTCCCGCCGGAACTGCGGCAGCAGGGCCATGTAGGTCGTGCCGATCGACTCGAGGTGGTAGGTCCGCAGGAGCAGCAGCTCGGTGTCCGTCCCCTTCGCGAGGCGGCGGACCTGGTGGAGCACGGCCTCGGCGGCCGAGGATCCGTCCAGCGGGACGAGGATGCCTCTCATGCCGGATCGATCTGCAAAGGCGCGGCCAGTTCAGGCCATTCCGGACCCGGCGGCCGGGTCGCGCGAATTCCGGCGGGACCGCGGGTTTTCACTTGCTGATCTTCGGAAGGGAGATCCGGTGGATCAAGTCCTTCTTGGGCCAGGTCCGGACCCGCTGGTGCTGGCGGTCGAAATCGAAGACCGGCTGCTCCATCGCCCAGGCCGTCCCGGGCTTCGCCGCGACGGACTTCAGCGGGTAGTTGACCGGGATCTTGTGGACGACCTCGCCCGACTTCGGGTCGAAGAAGTACAGGTCCTTGGCGCCGGCGCTCACGAACCAGGTCCCGTCGTAGTCCAGCCCCGACAGCCAGGTCGCCTTCAGCTTGAGCTTCGAGGCGATCTCGCCGGTCTTGGGATCGACCTCCTCCAGCACGCCCTCCATGCCGGAGAGCAGCCAGAGCTTGCCGTCCTTCCACGCGATCCCGCGCGTCGAGTAGCTCTTGTTCTTCTTGTTGGCCTCGGTCGCGATCGTGCGGAGCTCCGCGCCGGTCTTCGGGTCGATGACGCGGATCGCGCCGCCCGCCGACCAGCCGAACTCGGCCCCGTAGAGCACCTCGCCGTCGGTCGCGAGGTCCTGGACCTCGGGGACGATCGGGAACGCGTCCTTCGCCTCGCCGGTCGCGGGGTCGAGCCGGTGCAGCCGCCCGCCGGAGGCGACCCAGAGGTCCGGGCCCAGTTCCTGGATCCCCGCGGGCAGGTCGGCCCCTGGGGCGGGCAGCGTGCTGACCTCGAGGTCGTTCACCAGCTTGTCGGGGCGGGGAGGGACGACGTCCCAGTCCTTGCCGTCCTTCCAGAGACCCCACCGGTACTGGATCTCCTCGAGGTCCTTGAGGAAGGGCTTGGCTTCGCGGAAGCCGCTGAAGCGGTGGATGCGCTCGCGCGCCGGGTTGAGGGCGAGGATCGTGGGGTAGGCGGAGACCTGGAACTTCTCCGGGAGCCCGGCGTTCTTGTCCCGGTCGATCCACACCCACAGGAACTTCCGGCTGGACGCCACGACCGTGGCGTCGGCGAACGCGGCCTCCTCGAGCCGCGTGCACCAGTGTCAGCCCTCGAAGGTCCAGTACGTGACGACGGGCCGGCCGTCCTTGGCGGACTGCGCGAAGGCGGCGTCGAGGTCCTTCTCCCAGGCGATCTTCTCCGCGGGCTTCGGGTCCTGGAGGAGGGCGAGCAGGGCGAGGGCGGCGGCGAGTCTCATGGGTCCATTCTAGGAGGGGCCGGGGCCGGGCGCGACGGTTTGGAGTATGATGCCGCGCCATGCCGGACGCCCCCGGGCCGATCGCGCAGGCGCTGATCGGCGCCCCCTGGAAGCAGGCGCACCGCCTCCTGCCGGGACTGCTCCTCGCCGCGGGCGTCGTGGCCGTCGCGCACGTCCTCGCCGTCCACGGCGGGGCCTGGATCGTGCGCGCGCAGGGCCTGGATCCCGCGAAGGTCGCCAGCCCGCTGTCCACGGTCACCGTCGCGATCCTGCTCGGCCTCGCGATGGCGAACACCTCGGGCACGCCCGCGCTCTTCGCGCCCGGCCTGAAGTTCGGCACGGCGAAGCTGCTCCGCCTCGGCATCATCCTCGTCGGCATCAAGCTGACGTTCGTCGAGGTGCTCCGCCTCGGGGCCTGGGGCGTGCCGGTGGTGGCGGCCGTCGTCGGGGGCGCGCTGGTCCTCACGATCTTCATCGCGCGGCGCCTCGGGCTCTCGGACCGGATGGCCTACCTCGCGGCGGCCTCGACCTCGATCTGCGGCGTGACGGCGACGCTGGCCGTGGCCCCGCAGCTGGACGCGGAGGACCGCGAGGTCGCGTACACGGTCGCCAACGTCACGCTCTTCGGCCTGGCGGCGATGCTCGCCTACCCGTACCTGGCGCACGCGCTCTTCGCCGCCTCGCCCGCCTCCGCGGGCCTCTTCCTCGGCACGTCGATCCACGACACCTCGCAGGTCGTCGGGGCGGCGATGAACTACCGCGCGCTCTACGACCAGCCGCGGGCCTTCGAGGTCGCGACGGTCGCGAAGCTGACGCGGAACTGCGCGCTCGTCGCGGTGATCCCGATCCTCGCCGCGCTCTGGGCGCGGCGGGCGGGCGGGCCGGGCAAGTCGGTGGGCTGGGCGCGGCTCTTCCCGCTCTTCGTGCTCGGCTTCCTCGCGATGGCGCTGCTGCGCTCGGCGGGCGACGCGGCGGGCTGGGGCGCGGCCTGGAAGTCGGCCGTGAGGCTGGTCGGGGACGACGCGGCGCCGTTCGCGCTCGCCGGGGCGATGGCCTCCGTGGGGCTCTCGACGCGCTTCGCGTCGTTCAAGGGCCTCGGCTGGCGGCCCGTGCTCGCGGGCGCGGCCGCAGCGCTCATCGTGGGCGGCCTCGGCCTCGGGCTCGCGGCGCTGGCCGGGCCCCGGATCGGTTGACTGGTCCCGGCGGGCGAAACCGGGTAGCCTGTCCAGCCTACCTTCAAGAGGAGTCCCCGATGCGACTGGCCACCTTGTCCGTGCTCGCGATGCTGCTCGTGCTCCCGCTCGGCTGCGTGCAGGCCGACCAGGCCTACCTGCTCATGCCGGACGGCTCGGGCAAGCTGACGCTGAAGTTCGCCTTCGGCGCCCAGATGATGGCGATGGCCAAGGCCCAGGGCTCCGAGCCCTTCGACCCGGACCCGCGGGAGATGGAACGGGACTTCGAGGGCTTCGTCGCCTTCAGCGAGCCGGTCCTCGAGGAGGGCAAGGAGTGGACCACGGTCACCCTGACCGGGTGGTTCGAGGACATCAACAAGGTCAAGTGGTGGCAGAGCAGCCCCGGCGGCGGCGCGGGCCAGGACGGCGAGGACGGGGAGGACGGCGAGGACGGCGGCGGCATGGGCGGGAAGGGCGGAAAGGGCGGGAAGGGCGGCTCGGGTGGGGACCGCAAGCTCACGATCGCCTTCAAGTACGAGGTCAAGGGCGCCGGCGGCGAGCTGACCGTCGACGACGGGATGACGGCGAGCACGAAGAAGGACATGAGCGGCGACGGCCCCGAGGCCGAGATGGCCAAGGGCATGCTCCAGGGCATGAAGCCGATGCTCAAGGGCTTCAAGTTCACGACGTCGCTGGTCCTGCCCGGGGCCGTGACCGAGGCGGGCGGCGCCTACGCGAAGGACGGCCGCAAGGCGACCTTCACCTTCGACGAGGAGCTGCTCGTCGGCCTCATCGACGGCAAGGAGGAGGCGAAGAAGAAGATCGAGAAGCAGGGGCAGGGCGTGAAGATCGCCTGGGCCACGACCGACGTCCCCGCCGCCGAGCAGGACGCGTTCAAGAAGGACCTCGCCGCGGCGAAGGCGAAGTGGGTCGCGCTGCGCGCCGACCTGATCAAGAAGGCGGACGCCCGCAAGGCCGCCAAGGCCGAGAAGGAGAAGTCCGGCGGCGACATGAAGTGACCGCGGGCCGCGTCACTTCCGGGGGATCCGCAGCACGGAGTGCGCGACCTTGATGCACTTCTCGACGACGACGTCGAGGCCGGCCCCGACGGCGCGCCGGGCCGCCTCCGCGTTCCCCGTGTCGAGCTGCATCCAGACGCACCTCGCCTTCGCGGCGATCGCCTCCTCGACGACGGCGGGCATGTGCTCGGGCCGGCGGAACACGTCGACGATGTCCATCGGGCCCGGCAGCGACGCCAGGTCCGGGTAGCACTTCCGCCCGAGGATCTCGTCCTGCCCCGGGTTCACGGGGTAGACGTCGTAGCCCGCCTCGATCAGGTACTTCGCGATCGCGTGGCTGTCGCGGTCCGGCTTCGGCGACGCGCCCACCACGGCGATCGATTTCGCGCCGGTCAGGAGGCGTCGCAGCCCCTCGCGGTCCTCGCTGAGATCCGTCATCGCAGGGCCTCCTCGCGTTCGCGGCAGGACGGGCAGCGGCCGCAGGGGCGCGACCCGTCCCGGTAGCAGGACCAGGTGAGCTCGAAGGGGACGCCGAGGGCCCGGCCCCGGCGCACCACGTCCGCCTTCCGGAGGCGGATGAAGGGCAGCTCGAGGCGGATGCCGGCGACGCGCGCCGCGGCGCGGAACCACGAGGCCCTCGCGTCGGGGAAGTCCTCGCCGTCGGTCGCGAGTTGGCCCGCGACGACGCGGTCGCAGCCCAGCTGCTCGGCGAGGCTGGCCGCCGCGGCGAGGTAGACGAGGTTGCGCGCGGGAAGGTAGCCGGCCGGCCGGCCCCTCCCGGTCCAGGCGAGGAAGGGGAGCTCGATCTCGCGGTGCGAGCGGGCCCCGGCGGCGCGGGAGAGCCGGCGCGCGGCGCGTCGCTCGGCCGCGGGCCCCGAGGGCACGACGAAGGTCAGCGTCCGGCAGGGCCAGCGGTCCCTCGCCCACCAGAGGGCGGCCGCGGAGTCCATACCCCCGCTGAGCAGCACGAGCGCCGTCATCGTGGGCCCAGTTTGGCGGGCCGCCCAAGCGTTGTCCAGCCGCCCGCCGACTCCTTTGACGCTCCGCGGGGGGAGGGGTAGAATCCCGCCATGGCGACCCGCGGGAAATGCACCGAGTGCGGCGCGAAGTTCGAGGGCCGCGGCAAGTACTGCCTCAACTGCATCGCGTCCGTGTCGACGAAGCTCGATCCGATGCCGCCCCGGGGCGCGCGCGCGCCGTCCCTCCGGCCCCGCGGGGAGGGCCCGATCTGCCCGCACTGCAAGGCCGAGCTGGCCTGGGACTCGCTGGGCAGCAGCGAGATCGAGATCTCCATCTACGTCCGCGAGAAGATGTACTTCTGCCCGGGCTGCCGCTCGGTCCTGGGCTTCTCGAGCTGGCACACCGAAGGGTAGGGCACCATGTGGAATTGCCCGGCGTGTTCCGAGCAGAACGAGGACCAGTTCAAGTCCTGCTGGAAGTGCCAGAAGCTCCGCCCCGGCGTCTACGGCCAGGCCGAGGAGGGCGGCCCCGAGGACTCCCATCTCGACCTGATCGTGGATCCCGAGAAGCCCGTCCAGATCGGCGACGGCGGCGCGGTCCAGTGCCCGACTTGCGGGGCCGGCTTCAAGGTCAAGAAGGAGAAGGGCCAGACGCGGATGTACCGGCGCCTCGAGACGGCCATCTGCCCCCACTGCGCCAACGGCGTCACGCCCGAGATCCTCGTCCGCCTCGCCAGCGCCCGCCAGAAGGGGCCCGACGCCGTCAGCGAGGTCATCTACGCCTGCCCGTACTGCGGGAAGGTGCTCGCGGTCTCCGGCTCTTGACGGGTCCCGTCCCCCGCGGATATACCTACCTCCCTTCCCGCCTTCGCGGGGGCGTAGCTCAATTGGTTAGAGCAGTGGATTGTCGATCCACAGGTTGCGGGTTCGAGCCCCGTCGCCCTCGCCATCCCTCCCATTCCGTCGCCCGGGCGGCCCGCCCGTGATCGGCATCCTCGGGGGGACGGTCCTCTTCGACGTGCCCTTCCTCCCGGGCGCCGAGGCCCGGGCCGTCGAGACCCCCCACGGCCGCGCCGAGGTCCGCGTCGGATCCCTCGACGGCCACGCGCTCGCCCTCGTGCAGCGCCACGGCGCGGGACGCGACGTCCCGCCCCACGCCGTCCCGCACGCCGCCCACCTCGCCGCGCTCCGCTCGCTCGGCGTCGACCGCGCCGTCGGCATCGGCTCCGCGGGCTGCCTGCTCGAGGAGGTCGAGCTCCCCGCGCTGATCGTCCCCGACGACTACATCTCCCTCCACGAGACGCCCGTGCACTCCGACCGGATCCGGCACGTGACCCCGGGGCTCGACCCCGCGATCCGCGCCGCGCTGCTCGAGGCCGCCCGCGCCGTGCCCGGCGTCCGCGTCCTCGACCGCGGCACCTACTGGCAGTCGCGGGGCCCCCGGCTCGAGACCCGGGCCGAGGTGCGGATGATCCGGCCGCACGCGGCCGCCGTCGGGATGACGATCGGCTCCGAGGCCAGCGCCGCCGCCGAGCTCGGCGTCCGCTACGCCGCGATCTGCACGCTCGACAACCACGCGCACGGCGTCCGGAACGCGACGCCGGCGTACGCGGAGATCCGCGCGGCCGCCGCCCGCAACGCCGCGGCCTGCCTCGAGATCCTCCGCCGCGCGCTCCCGGGGATCGCCCGATGAGCGTGCTCTTCCGCCGCATCCGCTGGGCCGACGCGCTCGGCCAGGGCGAGGCCGACGTCCTCGTCGAGGGGGAGCGCATCGCCCGCATCGGCCCCGACCTCGGCGCCGCGGCCGACGTGACGATCGACGGGGCGGGCCGCGCCCTCGTCCCCGGCCTCGTCAACGCCCACGCGCACTCCGCGATGACGCTGCTCCGCGGCTACGCCGACGACCTCGAGCTCATGGAGTGGCTGCGCGAGCGGATCTGGCCCGTCGAGCGGCATCTCCGGGTCGAGGACGTGGCCCACGGGGTCCGCCTCGCGGCCGTCGAGATGATCCGCTCGGGCACGACCGCGTTCAGCGACATGTACTTCCTGCCCGAGGGGACCTGCCGGGCCGCGCAGGAGCTCGGGCTCCGCGCGACCGTCGCCTCGGTCTTCTTCAACGTGTTCACCCCGAAGTCGCTCGACCAGGCCCGGCTCGAGGTGGAGGACGGCATCGACCGCTGCGCGCCGTTCCCGATGGTCCGGCCCGCCGTCGGCGCCCACTCCGCGTACACCGTCGACCTCGAGGGGCTGGCCGAGTGCGCCCGCATCGCCGACCGCTGGAGGATCGTCCAGCACTTCCACCTCGCCGAGACCGAGTCCGAGATGCGGGACTACCGGGAGAAGCACGGCCGGGGGCTCGTCGAGACGCTCGACTCGATCGGCTTCCTCTCGCCCCGGCTCGTCGCGGCCCACGCGATCTGGCTCGACCCGGCGGAGATCCGGCTGCTCGGCGCCCGGGGCGCGAGCGTGGTCCACTGCCCGACGAGCAACCTGAAGCTCGCGAGCGGGCGCTCCGCGTCGGGCCCGGCCCGGGTCTTCGACTACCGCGCGATGAAGGAGGCGGGCGTGAACGTCGCGCTGGGGACGGACGGGGCCGCGAGCAACAACAACCTCGACCTCTTCGAGGCGATGAAGACCGCCGCGCTGCTGCAGAAGCACCACTGGGGCGATCCGACGCGGCTGACGGCGAGGGAGGCCTTCGCGATGGGCACGCTGAACGGGGCCCGCGCCCTGGGCCACGACGCCGGGCGCATCGCCGAGGGCGCGCTCGCCGACCTCGCCGTGATCGACCTCTCGAGCCCGCGCCTGGTGCCCGGGCACGACCTCGTCGCGGACCTCGTCTACGCGGGCGGGGGGACGGCCGTGGAGTCCGTGCTCGTCGGCGGGCGCTTCGTGATGCGTGACCGCGTGATCCCGAACGAGCGGAAGATCCTGGACGACGCGCGGGCGGCCGCCCGCGACCTCGTGTCGAGGAAGTGATGGAAGGACGCGGACCCCGGGTGCGCTTCGAGGTCCTCCGCCTCGGACCCCGGCGGCCCGAGAGCGGGTGGCGGGGGCTCGCCGCGGCGCTGGCCCGGATGGAGGCGGCGGGCGGGGCGCCGGTCCTGCCCGACGGCTACGTCGGGGGCAACGCGGCCGTGCGCTGCGGGTCGGGGCTGCTCGTCTCGCGCAGCGGGCGGCGCCCGGGTCCCTCCGGCGCGG
This sequence comes from uncultured Planctomycetales bacterium, assembly GCA_964464755.1. Taxonomy (GTDB): domain Bacteria; phylum Planctomycetota; class MHYJ01; order MHYJ01; family JACPRB01; genus CAYXGZ01. The sequence continues at coordinate 41,263 of CAYXGZ010000010.1, read as the reverse complement.
GCGACTTCGTCCGCGTCCGCTCCTTCGACCCCGCGACGTGGTCGGCCGAGGTCGAGGGCCGGCCGGGACGGAAGCCCACCGCCGACACGCCGCTGCACTGGGCCGTGCTCGTGGAGGCCGCCGCGCGCTTCGGGTGGCGGAATCCCCCGCGGGCCGCGATCCACGGTCACCTGCTCGTCGAGGCGGAGGGCGTGCCGGTGTCCCGCCGGGCCACGACGGCCTCGACCCCCGCGGACCGCGAGGCCCTCCTGGCCCTGTTGCGGCGCCACCCCTGGCCCCGGCACCGGATCTGGATCCGCCGCGGCCACGGGTTCTTCGCCGTCGGCGCGTCGCCGCTCGAGGCGCTCCGCGAAGCCTCGCGGCTCTGGAGGGCCGCGCCGTGAACGTCGCGGGCGTGCCGCAGCGCACGGTGGCCTGGGAGGACGGCGCGGTCGTCGTCGTCGACCAGGCGAAGCTCCCCTTCGCCTTCGAGAAGCGGCGGCTCCGCGGGCACGAGGAGGTCGCGGAGGCGATCCGCTCGATGGTGGTGCGCGGGGCTCCGGCCATCGGCGCGGCGGGCGCCTTCGGCATGGCGCTCGCGTTCCGCGAGAAGGCCGATCCCGCGGCCGCGCGGTCCCGGCTCGTCGGGGCCCGGCCCACGGGCCGCAACCTCGCCGGCGCGGTCGACCGGGTCGCCGCGGCGGGGGCCGGTCGCGCGCTCGAGGAGGCGCAGCGGATCGCGGACGAGGACGTCGCGGCCTGCCTCGCGATCGGCCGGGCCGGCCGGCCGCTGATCCGCGAGGGGATGCGCATCCTCACGCACTGCAACGCGGGCTGGCTCGCGACGGTGGACTGGGGCACGCAGACCGCGCCGCTCTACCTCGCCTGGCGCGAGGGCGTGCGCTTCGAGGTGCTCGTGGACCGCACCGGCCCGCGCGACCAGGGGGCCCGGCTCACGGCCTGGGAGCTGGCGCAGGAGGGGATCCCGCACCGGATCATCGAGGACGGCGCCTCGGGGCACTTCATGCGCCGCGGGGAGGTGGACCTCGCGATCGTCGGCGCGGACCGCATCGCGGCCAACGGCGACGTCGCGAACAAGATCGGCACGTACCTCGTCGCGCTGGCGGCGAGGGACAACGGCGTGCCCTTCCACGTCGCGGCCCCGCGCGACACCTTCGACCGGGGCTGCCCGGACGGCGCGTCGATCCCGATCGAGGAGCGCGACCCCGACGAGGTCCTGTACCGCTCGGGGCCCGACGAGGCGGGCGTCCTGCGGCGCGTCCGCGTGGCGAATCCCGGCAGCGGCGCGCGCAACCCCGCGTTCGACGTGACGCCCGCGCGGCTCGTCACCTCCTACCTCACGCCCGCCGGGGTCCGGACCTCGCCCTGATTTCCGCAACGCGCGGGGCCCGGCGGCGTACCTCAGGGAAGGAGGCCCCATGATCCGACCGGTCGCCGCCGTCGTCGTGCTGCTCGCCGGGGCTTTCGCCCTGGCGCAGGATCCCGCGAAACAGAAGCTGCGGGACTCGCTCAAGGACCACGGCGTGCACGCGTCGTGGATCTACGACGACCTGCCCGCGGCCTACGCTGCCGCGAAGAAGGACGGCCGGCCGGTGCTGGCGGTCTTCCGCTGAGTCCCCTGAAAGGACTGCACGTCCTTCGACGGGCTGGTGGCCCGTCGCGATGATCCGGAGCTCGGCGCGCTTCTCGACCGTTTCGCCTGCGTCCGGGTCGTCCAGGCGTTCGGGCTCGACCTCGCGCGCTTCCAGTTCGACTGGGGCCTGACCTTCGCCGTCGTCGGCCTCAATGCCGATGGCACGATCTACGGCCGCTACGGGAGCCGGAGGATGGGCGAGGACGGGCATCCCTCCGCCGTGGCCACGATCGAGGGGCTCAAGGCGGCGCTGAAGGGCATGCTCGACCTGCACGGGGCCTACCCGGGCAACCGCGCGGAGCTCGAGGGCAAGACCGGGGCGGCGCCCCCGTGGGGCACGCCGGAGTCGATGCCCGACAACGCGGGCCGCCCCAACATGAAGCCCGCCGACGGATCCCGCGGCGGCTGCGTCCACTGCCACCAAGCCCACGAGGGGATCCTCTGGTCGACGCGCGCCGCGGCGAAGCCCCTCCCGGACTCCGTCGTGCGCCCCTGGCCGATGCCCGATCGCGTCGGCCTCTCGCTCGACCCCAGGGAGGCGGCGACGGTGGACGCCGTGGCCCCGGGCAGCCCGGCCGAGAAGGCGGGATTCCGCCCCCGCGACCGCATCCGCCGCATCGGAGGCCAGGTCCCGGTGAGCATCGCCGACGTCCAGTGGGTCCTCCAGGAGGCCAAGGTCCCCGGCACCCTGAAGGTCGAGGTCTCGCGCGGGGCGGAATCCGCCGCGCTGGAGCTCGCGCTGGCCGCGGACTGGCGCGAGGACGAGGACTTCACGTGGCGCGTCGTCGCCTGGCCGCTGCGGCACCGGCTCCTCGGCACCGAGCCGCTCGTCGACCTGGGGGCGGACGAGAAGAAGGCGCTCGGGCTCGAGGCCGGGGCGCTCGCCGCGCGGGTGAAGGGCATCCCGCCGAACTGGGTGAAGCAGAAGAACCCCTCGGGCGCGCAGTTCCGCAAGGACGACGTGATCGTGGACGTCGACGGCCGGAAGGACCTCGAGGACGAGGCCGACGTGCTCGCCTACCTCGTGAAGCTGGCGCCGGGATCGACGGCGAAGGTGACGGTCCTGCGGGCGGGGAAGCGGGAGCTGATCGAGCTGAAGCTGCCCTGATCAGAGCGAGTAGCCGACCTTGAACGCGCGCTTCGCGCCGGGCGGCACGTTGCGGATCGGGCTGAACGTCACGCCCCGCGCCCGGCCGGCCTTCCGGCGGACGGCGTCGGTGACGAGGATCTCCCACGAGCGCGCGGTATCCTCGCCGAGCTTGCTGGCGGCGTTGACCTCCGCGCCGAAAACGTCGGCGTCGCCGATGCGGAGGACCTTCCCGTAGCCGAGGCCGACGCAGAGCAGCACGTGCTCCTCCGCGGGCCGTTCGGCGTTGTATTCCTTCACCCGCCGCTGCATCTCGACCGCGGCCTCGAGGGCCCGGGGCGCCGAGCGGTAGATCACCAGGAAGCTGTCGCCCTCGACCTTGAGCAGGATGCCGTCGTAGCGCTCGATGACGGGGATCAGGAGCCGCTCCGCCTCGTGGATGGTCTGCAGGAAGTGGATGATCCCGAACTTCGCGACCCGCCGGGAGAAGCCGGAGAGGTCGGTGAACATCACGCACCACTCCTCGCCGAAGAGGTCCCAGATGCGGCGGTCGACGGCGGCCTTGTCGATGCCGGGCCGGAGCCGCTCCTGGATGAGCTTCTCGAGGCGGTCCTCGGAGGCGCTGGCGACGATGCTGCGGCGGTAGGACATGCGGACACTTGTACCGGGATTCCGCGGCGCGATGAAGGGGGATTCCGCCGGGAATTCCGAAACCGCGCCCCGGGGGCCCCGGTATCTCCCCGTGGACTGGAGGAACGACCCATGACGATGTCCGACACGATGATCACGATCTCGCTGATCGCCGGCTTCGGGATCTCGCTGGCCTCGATGGGGCTGCTCTGGTCGGCGCTCGCGCCGGCCTGGGTGGGCCGCTGCGAGGAGCGCTTCCGGACCGCGCCCGGCCGCACGCTGGCCGCTGGCCTCGTGCTGGGCGGGCTGCCGTTCGTCGCGAGCCTCGCGCTGTTGAACGCGCCGGCCGCGGGGGCGAAGTTCGCCGGGCTGGCGCTGCTCCTGTCGCTGGTGGCCGTCGCGCTCGCGGGCGCCGCGGGCCTGGCCCGCCACCTGGGACGCCGCCTTCCGTCGCCGGCCGACGCCGACCGGCCCTGGAAGGCCGTGATCCGCGGCTGGGCCGTCCTCTACCTCGCGGCGCTGCTCCCGATCCTCGGATGGTTCGTGCTGCTCCCGCTCGCGCTGCTCTCCGGCGTCGGGGCCGCCGTGCTCTCCGCCGTCCGTCCCGCGACCGCCCCGGCCGCCGCGCCGGTTCCCGCCGCCAAGGGCGAGGTCGCCGCGTGAAGCGGCGCCGCCTGCTCCAGGCGGGCGCCGTCGCCGGAAGCGCCGCGCTCCTCGCGGGCTGCGACGGGGCCCCCGCGTGGAACCTGCTCGCCCGGCGGCTCGAGGACCGGCCCGAGCGGCCCTCCGTCCCCGGGGGCGCCGCCGCGGATCCCGACGTCCGCCTCCTGCAGCGGGCCACCTTCGGCCCCCGGCCGGGCGACCTCGACGAGCTCCGCGCGCTGGGCCGCGCGGGCTGGATCGACCGGCAGCTCTCGCCCTCGTCGATCGACGACCGGGCCGCCGAGCTCCGCGTGCGGCGCTTCGAGTCGCTGCACCACACCGCGGGCGACGCGATGGAGTTCAAGAAGCGCGTGGTCGAGGAGGAGCTGTCCCGCGCGACGCTGCTCCGCGCCGTCCACTCGCGCCGCCAGCTCCACGAGGTGCTCGTCCACTTCTGGACCGACCACTTCAACATCGCCCTCGCGAAGGGCGACTGCGCCTGGTTCAAGGCGGCCGACGACCGCGACGTGATCCGCCGCCACGCCCTGGGCAACTTCCGCGACCTGCTGCGCGCCTCGGCCCTCAGCCCCGCGATGCTCGTCTACCTCGACGGAAAGGCGAACCGGAAGGCGGAGGGGCGGGTCGGGCCGAACGAGAACTACGCCCGCGAGCTCCTCGAGCTCCACGCGCTCGGCGTCCACGGCGGCTACACCCAGCGGGACGTCATGGAGGCCGCGCGCTGCCTGACGGGCTGGGGCGTCCGCGAGAAGTGGAACCGGGGCGCGGTGGTCTTCCGCCCCGGCCTGCACGACGACGGCCCGAAGACCGTCCTGGGCCGGACGATCCCGGCCGGCGGCGGGGAGCGGGATCTCGACGCGCTCCTCGACATCGTCGTGACGCACCCGGCGACCGCGACGCACCTCGCGACGAAGCTCTGCCGGCGCCTCGTCGCCGACGATCCGCCCGCGGGGCTGGTCGGGCGGGCCGCCGCGGCGTTCCGCGCGGGCGGCTGGGAGATCCGGCCCCTGGTGCGGGAGATCCTCGCGGCCCCGGAGCTGGCGGCGGCGCCGTCGCGGCTCAAGCGCCCGTTCCACTTCGTCGTCTCCGCGCTGCGCGCGCTCGACGCCGACACGGACGGCGGGACCGCGCTGCTCCAGGTGCTGCGCCGGCTGGGGCAGGCACCGTTCCACCACCCGACGCCCGACGGCTATCCCGACGAGGCGGCCCCCTGGCTGGGGACGTTGCTCTGGCGCTGGAACTTCGCGCTGGACCTCGCGGCCAACCGGCTGAAGGGGACCTCGGTGCCCCACGAGGACCTGGCCCGGCGGCTGGGCGCGGGGCTTCCCGCCCACCTTCTCGGCCGGGTGCCGACGGAGCTCGAACGGAAGTTCGTCGACGGCGCGGCGCCGGAGCTCGCCGTCGCGGTCCTGCTCGCCTCCCCCGGCTTCCAGAGGTTCTGATGCCGACGCGCCGCGACTTCCTCCGCCTGTCGTTCTCGCCCCGCGGGCCCGAGCGGGACGTCCTCGTCCAGGTCTTCCTCCGGGGCGGGGCGGACGGGCTCAACCTTGTCGCGCCGTTCACGGATCCCGGCTACCGTGGCGCGCGGCCGACGCTCGGCCTGCCGCCGCCGGACGCCTCGGGGAAGGGGCGCCTCGTCGACCTCGACGGCCGCTTCGGACTCAACCCGGCGCTCTCGCCCCTGCTCGAGGACTGGACGTCGGGCGAGCTCGCGATCGTCCACGCGGCGGGCTCGACGGACGAGACGCGCTCGCACTTCGAGGCGCAGGACCTGATGGAGCGGGGCAACCCCGAGGGCCGCGACATGGGCTCGGGCTGGATCGCCCGCCACCTGCGCACCGCCCCGGGCCGGCGCGGCGCGCTGTCCGGGGTCGCGATCGCCGACGTGCTGCCGGAATCGCTGCGCGGGGCCCCGTCCGCGTCGGCCGTCGCGAGGCTCGACGAGTTCTCCGTGAGGGGAGCCCCGGGCTTCGCGGGGGCGATGGCGGCGCTCTACGGGGCGGAGCCCGACGCGCTGGGCGCGGCGGGCACGCAGGTGCTGTCGACGCTCGCGGCCGTCGAGCGGCTGCGCGACGAGGCGCCGGGGAACGGGTCCTTCGCGGACAACCTGCGGCAGGTGGCGCGGCTCGCGCGGGCCGAGGTGGGGCTCGAGGCGGCCTGCGTCGACCTCGGCGGCTGGGACACGCATTTCGTCCAGCCCGCGCTGCTCGACGGCCTGGCCGCGGAACTCGCCTCCGGCCTGGCGGCCTTCCGGCGCGAGCTCGGATCCCACAAGGACCGGGTCACGATCGTCGTGCTCACGGAGTTCGGGCGCCGGGTCGCCGAGAACGTCAGCTTCGGCACGGACCACGGCCGGGGAAGCGTGATGTTCGTCCTCGGCCGCGGGATCCGGGGCGGTCGGGTCCACGGCCGTTTCCCGGCGCTGACGCCGGAGCTGCTCGAGGGACCGGGCGACCTTCCGGTCACGACGGACTACCGCGACGTGCTCGCGGAGCTGCTGCGGGCGCGCCTGGGGAATCCCGACCCCGCGTCCGTGTTCCCGGGCCGCGAGTTCCGCCCCGTGGGACTCGCCTGATTTCGTGGAATTCCGGGGCCCCGCCTGCTGTTATGGGACCGTGAAGCGAACCCTGGCGGCCGCGGCGCTGCTCGCCCTGCTCGCCGCGTGCGGAGGCGGAACCCAACCCACCCCGGAGGCCCCCGTGGTCCAGAAGGATCCGTACAAGGACAAGCTCAGCGCCGAGGAGTACCGCGTCCTGCGCCAGAAGGGGACCGAGGCGCCGTTCTCGGGCAAGTACGACACGTTCTTCGGCGACGGGGTCTACTCCTGCGGGGCCTGCGGCCAGGACCTCTTCCGCTCGGAGACGAAGTACGACTCCAGCTGCGGCTGGCCGAGCTACTGGGACGCGATCCCCGGCGCGACGAAGCTCCAGCCCGACGGCGGCGCGCCCGAGGTGGTCTGCTCGAAGTGCGGCTCGCACCTCGGCCACCTCTTCGACGACGGGCCGAAGCCGACCGGCAAGCGCTACTGAATCAACTCGGTGAGCCTCCGGTTCACGGAGGCGAAGAAGTAGCTCAGCGGAGGATGACCCGGAACCCCAGGTCGTCCTTCGACGCGTCGGGCGGCTCGGAGGCCCGGGCCGACATGCGCGCGTCCACCGGCTCGGAGAGCCACGACCCGCCGCGCACGCACCTCGGGCCCTCCTTGGGGCCCTGCGGATCGATGGTGCGCCCGGCCGGGTACGGCGCGTAGCCGTCCAGGCACCACTCGGCGACGTTTCCGGTCATGTCGAAGAGCCCCCAGGTGTTGGGGCGGAGCAGGCCGGCGTCCGCGGGCCCGGCGAGCCGTCCGCCGATCCAGGCCGCCTCGGCGATGCGCGCGGGATCGTGCGTCAGCGTCCAGTTCCAGACGAGCCCGGCGCGCGCGGCGATCTCCCACTCGACCTCGGTGGGGAGCGAGGCCTTCACTCGGGCGCGGTCGGAGAGGCGGCGGCAGAATTCCATCGCCTCGGTCCAGGTCACGCGGGTCTTCGGCCGGTCGGGGCGCCTCGTCGGCGAGTCGCCGCGGCCCATCACGGCCTCCCACATCCCCTCGGTGACCTCCGTCTCCAGGATCCAGGTGTCGCGGGTGAGCGTCATCTCCTGCCGGACCTCGTCGTTCTTCGGCGGGGCCTCTCCCTGGCCGATCCAGTAGGTCCCCGCGCGGACGAGGACGAACTCCGCGCGGATCTTGCGGGCCTCGTCGATCGAGACCACGCGGCGGGGACGGACGTACTGCGCGTCGTTGCCCTTGTAGAGGACGAGCCGGAAGCCCGCGTGGTCGGCCCCCTCGTAAGGGTTCCGCGCGGTCCGGTGCGAGATGCGGCAGTTGCCGGCGTCGTCCCCCCAGCACGACCCGCGGAGGATCTTCTCGAGGCCGTCGGGGGATCCGACGGGGTCCTCGAGCGCCTTGGCGAGCGGGCCGTTCCAGTCCTCCGTCATCTCCCAGAGGTTGCCGTGCATGTCGTAGAGCCCGTAGCGGTTGGGCTTCTTCGTCGCGACCGGGTGCGTGGTGCCGCCCGAGTTCTTGTTGTACCAGCCGTACTGCTCCAACTCGTCGCCGTTGTTCCCGAACGAATAGGACGTCTTGGCGCCCGCGCGGCAGGCGTTCTCCCACTGCGCCTCGGTCGGGAGGGCGACGCTCCACCCGTCGAGCCGGGCGTTCACGCGCGCGATGAACTCCTGGACGGCCCACCAGCTCGCGGAGTCCACGGGGTTCCGGTCGCCCTTGAAGCGCGAGGGCGCGGTGCCCATGACGGCGAACCACTGCTCCTGCGTGACCTCGGTGGTCTGGAGGAAGTAGGGCTTCGTGACCGTGACCTTGACGGAGCGGTCGTCGAGCATGTCGAAGGCGCCCGGCGGGATGTTCACGAAGTCGAGCTTGAGCTTCCGGGCCTCGTCGAGGACGAGGTCGGCTCGGGGCCCCGAGGAGCGGACCTTGTAGCCCAGGGGGCCGCGGCGCAGGGCCGCGATCCGGCGGTGCGCCTCGCCGTCGGCGGGGCGGAGCGCGAGGACCTTCTGCCAGGCCGCGAGGGCGCCCGCGGGGTCCTTCCGCTTCTCGGCGGCGGCCACCTCCGCCAGCGCGACGTCGACCTCCTTCTGGGAGCGGCGGAGGGCGATCTCGGCCAGGCCGTCCTTCGCCCGCGGGGCGTCGGCCCGGATCTCGAGGGCCGCCTTGAAGAGCGCCTCGGCCTCGTCGAGCCGGTCCCCGGCGAGCGCGGCCTCGGCCGCCTTCACCTGCTCGTCCGCCTTTCGCGCCGTGTCGGCGTGGGCGGAGGCCGCCTCGAGGTCGCGGAGGCGCCCCTCGGCGTGCTCGATGTCCTTCGGGTCGTCGGCGGAGTCGAGCGCGCGCTTCCAGAGCGCGAGGGCCTTCGAGGGGTCGGATTCCGCGGCGGCCGCGGCGGCCGCCTCGTCGTGCCGGCGCTTGCGCTCCGCCCGGACGCTGCCGGAGGCGAGTTGCGCGTCCAGCTGGGTCACCCAGTCCTGCAGCCCGGGAAGCCCGCGCGAGGTGGAGAGCGCGCGCCGGCCCAGCGCGAGGGCCTGGCGGAGGTCGCCGCGCTGCTCGAGGGCCTTCGCCTCGGCCCAGGTCCGGCGGGCCTCGGCCTCGACGCCGAGGTCGGCCGTCTTCCGGCGGTCGTCGTCGGTGACCGCCTTCCCGCGGAGCTCGCGGAGCAGCTCGAGGACCTTGTCCCAGGAGGCGAGGGTGTCCTCGGCGTCGGCCTTCTTGCGGGCGACCTCGACGACCTCGAGCAGGTCGGTGAAGCCCCGGCGCCGCTTGGCGAGGTCGATCTTCCCGGCGATCCGGTCGCGGGCCTCCTTGAGGCGGGGGTCGTCGGGCGAGTGGACGGCGGCCTGGACGAGCGTCGCGGCGGCCTCGTCGAGCTGGCCGTCCTTCTCGAGCCGGACGGCCTGGCCGAGGAGGCCCTCGAAGGGCGACGCCGGCGCGGCCGTCGGGGTCGCCGTCGCGGCGGCCTCCGGGGTGGGGCTGGACTCGGGCTTGGGGCCCGGCTTCTTCAGGACGACGGCGGAGATGGCCGCGACGCCCAGCGCGGCGGCGGCGAGCCCGATCCAGAGGCCGGCGGCGGACTTCCGGGGGGCGGGGGCGGCCGGCTTGGTCCGCGGGCGGGGCGAGATCTCGACGGCCAGCGGGTTCGCCTTCACGCGCTCGAGGGCGGCCTGGAGCGAGGCGGCGTCCGGGTAGCGGTCCTTCGGCGACTTGCGCAGGGCGCGGTCGATGACGGAGCGGAGGCCCGGGCTCACGGAGTCGGGCAGCGGGGGCGGTTCCTCGCCCGCGGCGGCCCGGAGCGTCGCCATGGGGCTGGAGCCCCGGAAGGGCGGGTGCGCGGTGAGCAGCGCGTAGATCGTGGCGCCCATCGCGAAGATGTCGGCGGCCGGGCCCGCGGCCTTCGCGTTCTCGGCCTGCTCGGGTGCCATGTAGCCCGGCGTGCCCATCGCGATGTGGGTCATCGTGCCGAGCGTGTGCTCGGAGCCCTCGGGCTTCGCGAGGCCGAGGTCCGCGATCTTCGCGGCCTCGAGCCGGTCCTGCGGGATGAGGATGTTGTCGGGCTTGATGTCGCGGTGGACGATGCCCGCCGCGTGGGCCGCGGAGAGGCCCTTGCAGGCGGCGATCGAGAGGACGAGGACGTCCTTCTCGGGCAGGCCCGAGCCCGTCTCGCGCCGGACGCGCTTGAGCAGGGAGCCGGCGCTCTCGCCGGCGACGTACTGCATCACGTAGTAGTGGGTCTGGTGCTCGTTGCCGACGTCGAGGACCTTGACGAGGTGCTCGCTCTCGAGCGAGGCCGCGAGCCGCGCCTCGGAGAGGAAGCGGGCGACGAGCTTGGGCTCCTGCTCGACGAGGGTGAAGGGGAGGATCTTGACGGCCACCTCGCGCTTGAGGCCGGTCTGGAGCCCGAGGTAGACGGTCGCCATGCCGCCCGACCCGAGCTTGCGGAGCAGGGCGATGCCGCCGAGCACGGGGCGGCCCTGGGAATCCCGGGGCAGCGTGGACAGGAGCCGGTCCGTGCCGAGGTCTTCCGGGGAGGACATGGGCGGCCATCATACCGGGTCGGGGTCGGATTTTCGAAGCCGCCCCGGGCCCCGCCCGCTACGATGCCCGCATGGCGCGGCCCGCGGTGTTCATCGACCGGGACGGAACCCTCATCCAGGACCGGGGCTACCTCTCCCGTCCGGACCAGGTGGAGTTCTTCCCCGAGTCGGTGCCGGCCCTGCGGCGGCTGCAGCAGCGCTTCGTCCTCTTCATCGTCACCAACCAGTCGGGGGTGGCGAAGGGGCTGACCTCCCTCGAGGAGGTCCGCGGGGTCAACGACCACGTCGTGCGCCGGCTCGCGGCGGGCGGGGTCGAGATCCGGGACGTCTACTGCTGCCCCCACGGCCCGGAAGACGGCTGCGCCTGCCGCAAGCCGGGGCTGGAGTTCCCCCGGCGGGCCCGGGCGGAGCACGGGATCGACCTCGCGGCGTCCTTCGCCGTGGGGGACCATCCCTGCGACGTCGAGCTCGCCGCGGCGTTCGGCGGGAAGGGCGTCTTCGTCCGGACGGGCCACGGGGAGCACCACGTCGCCGACCTCAAGGTGCCCTGCACGGTCGTCCCGTCCATCGCGGAGGCCGCCGGCATCATCCTGGGGGAGGGAAGCGAGGTTCCCACATGGACGTGAAGGCGAAGATCGGGCTGTCCGACGGCGACCGGCGCGGCGTGGTGAAGATCCTCTCGACGCTGCTGGCCGACGAGTTCGTGCTGTACACGAAGGCCCGGAACTACCACTGGAACGTGGTCGGCCCGCGCTTCAACGACCTCCACAAGTTCTTCGAGGCCCAGTACACCGAGCTCGAGGTCGTGATCGACGACGTCGCCGAGCGGATCCGCGCCCTCGGGGACTTCGCCCCCGCGACCATCGCCGGGTTCGCCCGCGCCTCCCGCCTCAAGGAGCACCCCGGCCGCTACCCGGACGCCGACACGATGCTGGCCAACCTCCAGGAGGACTACGAGGAGATCATCCGCTCGCTGCGGACGGACCTCGCGGCCTGCCAGGACAAGTTCCACGACGCCGGCACCGCCGACTTCCTCACGGGCCTGATGGAGCAGCACGAGAAGACGGCCTGGATGGTCCGCTCGTTCCGGGGATGATCCTCCGCGCCGCGCTGCTCGCCGTGATCGCCTCCCTCGGCCAGGACGCCTGGAGGACCGAGCGGATGGACGTCGCCATCCCGATGCGGGACGGCGCGTCGCTGGCCGCCGACCTCTACCTCCCGCCGAAGGCGGGCCGCTACCCGGTCGTCCTCATCCAGACCCCGTACAACAAGAAGCACCTCGGCACGCCGCTCGCCGGGGTCGACGCCCCGGTCGCCGAGACGGGCCGCGGCGCCCACGCCGACGTGCTCGGCCTGCTCGACCGCGAGCACTACGTCTACTGCGTGCTCGACTGGCGCGGCTTCCACGCGTCGCGCAAGGCGGCGGCCGGCCACGACCGCCGGGGCTGGCGGAGGGGGATGGACGGGTACGACGCGGTCGAGTGGCTCGCCGCGCAGGACTTCTGCGACGGCAAGGTCGGGACCTGGGGCGGCAGCGCGCTGGGCAAGCAGCAGTTCGACACGGCCGCGGAGAAGCCGCCGCACCTGGTCTGCGCCGTCCCGCTCATCGCGGCCATGGGGCAGGCGTACGACGCGTACTACGAGGGCGGGGTCCCGCTCGAGGCCCACCTCGAGCGACTCGAGCAGCTGGGCTTCGGCTCGATGGACGTCGCGCGCGACCATCCCGACGCGGGCGACCCGGTGTGGAAGGCGGCGACGGCCCTGACTCGGCGTCCCCAGGCCATCGACGTCCCCTGCCTCATGATCACCGGGTGGTGGGACAACTACCCCGACGCCGTGATCCGCTTCTTCGAGGATCTCGTCGCCAAGGGCGGGGCGGCCGCTCGGGAGCACTCGCGGCTGCTCGTCGGGCCCTGGGACCACGTCTCCGTCGGCCTCGCGAAGCAGGGACAGCTCGAGTTCCCGAGGGCCGCGGGGGAATCGGCCGTCGCGGCCGGCGCGTTCTTCGACCGCTGGCTGCGGGGGATCGACAACGGGTGGGACCGCACGCCGCGGGTCCGGTACTGGGTCTGCGGCGAGGAGCGCTGGGCCGGGGCCGCGTCGTGGTCCGGCGTGGCGCGCGGGGCGACGACGCTGCAGCTCCGCGCGGACGGGACGCTCGGCGCGGAGCCCGGGGCCGCGGGGTCGAGGGCGTACCTGCACGACCCGATGCAGCCCGCGCCCGACCTGGGCGGGGCGAACCTGCCGCCGATGAAGCACGGGCCCACCGACCACTCGGCGCTCGACGGCCGCGGCGACACGCTCGCGTGGTCCACCGGCCCGCTCGGGGCGCCGCTCGCGATCAACGGGGCCGTCGAGGTCGCGATCGCGTTCGCGGCGGACCGGGAGTCGGCGGACCTGGTCGCCCGGCTCTGCGAGGTGCGCGCCGACGGGAAGCCCTACCTCCTGGGCACGGCGGCGCTGCGCGTCGCGGGCCTGCAGCCGGGGAAGCCGGCCGGCGCGGTCGTGAAGCTGCCGCCCATCGCCGCGGTCGTGCCGAAGGGCGGGGGCCTGCGCCTCTACGTCGGGAGCGCCTCGTTCCCGCGCTACGGCCGGAACCCGCACACGGGCGCGAAGGCCTGGGACGCGAAGACCGCGCTGAAGCTGAACCTCGAAATCCGCTCCCCGGGGTCCACGCTGAAGGTGCCGACGCCCGCGGAATGATCTATCTTGGGGCGCCATGTGCGTCCTGGCGCTCTTCCTCGACGAGATCCCGGGCCACCCGCTCGTCGTCGCCGCGAACCGCGACGAATCCCCGCGCCGCCCGTCGGCGCCGCCCGGGCGGCTCGAGGCGGGGATCTGGGGCGGGAAGGACCTCCGGGCCGGCGGCACCTGGCTCGGGATCAACCGCCAGGGCCTCTTCGTCGCGATCACCAACCGCGAGCGGCCCGCCCGCGACCCCTCCATGGCCTCCCGGGGCTCGCTCGTGCTCGAGGCCCTGCGCTGCTCGGCGCTGGGCTGAGTGGAGGCGCTGATCCGCCGCCGCGTGGACGAGCGGCCCGTCGCGGGATTCAACCTCGTCGCCGTCGCCGACGGCGCGGGGATCTGCCTCCACTACGACGGGGAGTTGCGGGTCGCGGAGTTCGGGCGCGGGCTCCACGTCGTGTCGACCGACCGCGACCTCGACGAGCCGCGACTGTCGGAGCGGCTGGCGATCGACCGGGTCCGGGTTGCGGGTCCGCTGTCCGCCGACCCGGCGGGGCTCGCCGGGTTCCTGGGCTCGCACGAGGGCGAGCGCCCGGTCTGCAAGCACGGCGAGCGTTTCGGCACCGTGTCGTCGACCGTGTTCGCGAGCGGACCCTCGGGGTCGCGGCTCTGGTACGCGGACGGCCCGCCGTGCCGCACTCCGTTCCGCGACCTGACCGGGATCCTGGCCTGATGCTCCGCGACTACCTCCGGCATGTCGCGGGCTTCAGCCCCGCGGCGCGGCTCTACCTGCTCGGCCACTTCCTCGGCGGCATCGGCCAGGGCAGCTTCTGGGTGCTGCGCAATCTCTACCTCAAGGAGGCCGGGCTCGCCGAGGGGGCGATCGGCAACCTGCTCTCGGTGACGCAGTTCGGCACGCTGCTCGTCGCGGTGCCGCTGGCGTTCTTCATCGACCGGGGGCGGATCCGGGGCTGGCTGGCGCTCGGAACCGCCTGCTTCGGGGCGGCGCTCGCGGGGATCGCGCTGTGGCCGACGCCCGGGCCCCTGGTGCTCTGGTCGCTGCTCGCGGGCATGGGGCAGGCGATGCTGGGCGCGGGGACGGCGCCGTTCTACATGCGGCACTCGCGGCCGACGGAGCGGGCCTACCTCTTCGGCGTCGGCACGGCGCTCGGGCCCGGGGCGGGGCTCGTGGGAACGGGCGCGGTCTGGATCCTCGCGAGGATCTGGGGCGAGGGGATGCCGGCCCAGAAGCAGATGCTCCTGCTGTCGGGGGCGGTCTCCGTGGCGACGGCGGCGGTGTACCTGGCGATCCGCGAGAACCCGCCGGGCCCGAGGGAGGCGGGGCGGCGGCTGCTCGACTGGGGCCGGGCGTCGCGGATCTGCATCCCCGGCGCGGTGATCGGGCTGGGGGCGGGGCTCACGATCCCGTTCATCAACCTCTACTTCAGCCGGCGCTTCGGGTACGGGCCGTCGGAGGTGAGCGCGGTGTTCTCGGTCGCCCAGGCCGTGGTCTTCCTCGCGTTCCTCGCGGCCCCGGTGCTGGCCCGGCGGTACGGCGGGGCGCGGACCATCGTGGCCTGCCAGCTGCTGTCGATCCCGTTCTTCCTCGCGATGGCGTTCGCGGGCACGCCGTGGCTCGCGGTCGCGGGCTTCCTCGGCCGGCACGCGCTGATGAACATGGCGAACCCGGTGATGGCGAACTTCACGATGGAGGTGATGCCGGAGGACCAGCGGGCGCTGACGCACGCGTTCCGCGACATCTCGTGGGGCGCGGCCTGGCTGGCGGGGACCTCGTCGGGCGGCTGGATCATCGAGCGCCTGCCGGTGGGGCGAGACGGATTCACCACGGCGATGCTGGCGACCATCGTGCTCTACGTCGCGGGCAGCCTCATGTACTGGATCTCGTGGAAGGATTCGCCCGCGATGCCGCCGCAGCCCGGGGACGCGGAGAAATGAGCGGGCTCCGGGCGTAGACGAGGGGGCGCCTCCCGGGGTCTACTGGGTGGAGGAACCATGGCCACCCTGCACTTCGCCGTGCTGATCGCGCTGCCCGTGCTGACGATCGCCTGGCTGCTGAAGCGGGGGACGCGGCCCACCAAGGAGTCGATCTCCATCGGCGTCGCGTTGCCGCTGCTCCTGGCGGTGATCGAGGGCCTGGCGGGGGCGGCCCACGTCTGCGCGGAGCGCCCGGGCTGGGCCCAGTGCCTGGTGCCCGTGGGCTGCGCGGTCCTGCTGTTGACCTTCCAGGCCCCGGGTCCCGCCCGGGTCGCGACGGGGGCCGCGACGCTCGTGCTCGGCGCCGCGCTGTTCGGTCACCACATGGCCGTCGTCCACGAGCCCGGGGTGACGAGCCTGCGCGAGGCGGCGGCCTCCGGGGATCCGGTCCTGCTCGAGAACTGCCGCCAGGTGCTGCGGGCGATGGGGAAGCGGAAGCCGGTGGAGGTCCCGGCGGGCTTCGCCGAGGACACCGTGCCCGGGTTCGCGGACGAGGGCCGGTCCTCCGGCGAGCGGCACGAGATCCAGCCGGAGTGGCATTCCTGGCTCACGAGCCTGCGCCGCCGGCGGATCACGCCGCTCGGCGTGTGGCTGCCGGCGGGCGATCTCGCGAAGGTCGCCGACGCGGCGGAGTGGCGGGAGCGGCCGGCGAGGTAGCCGCCCGGGTTCCAAGGGGATATAATCCCGACCCATCCATGGGTCTATTCTCCCGGGGCGAGCTGCCGAAGGGCGACGAGCCGAAGGCTCCTCCGCCGCCCGCTCCGCTCAAGAAGGCGGACGTCGACGTCCTGCTCCAGGACCTCGCCGCGGGCGCGGAGTACCAGCGCTCCCTGCTGCCCGAGAACGCGCCCGACGTCCCCGGGTACGACCTCGCCCACCTCTACCGGGCCGCGCGCACGATCTCGGGCGACTTCTACGACTACCTGCCCCGGCCCGACGGCCGCGTGGGGATCATGGTCGCCGACGCCTCGGGCAAGGGCATCCCGGCGAGCCTCGCCACGATGACCTGCCGCTCGATGCTCCGGGCCCAGCCGGAGCCCGAGGCCGCGCCCGCGAAGATCATGGCCAACCTGAACCGGATGATGTCCGGCAACATGAAGCGGGGCATGTTCATCTCCGGGACCTACGCGCTGCTCGACCCGGCCTCGCACACGCTCACCGTCGCGAACGGCGGCCACCTGCCCACGATCCTCTGGAAGTCCCGGATCCGCATCGCGATGACCTTCCCGTCCCGCGGCCCGGTGCTCGGCGTCCTGCCCGCGATGGCCTACCTGCCCGCGATGCGCGAGGAGGTCATCCACCTCGACCCGGGCGACCGCTTCCTTCTCTTCACCGACGGCGTGAACGAGGCGATGGGGGAGGGGCAGAAGGAGTTCGGCATCGAGCTCGTCCGCAAGCGCCTCATCGCGGAGAGCGACGGCAAGAGCGGCGAGCTGCTCCGCCGCATCGCCGACCAGATCGAGATCCACCGCGGCGGGGGCGAGCAGTCCGACGACATCACGATCGTGACCGGCCGGCGCCTGGCCTGAGTTCCCTACCGCCGGCCCGGCCCGCCGGGTAGGATGGCCCCCGATGCGACTCCCGCTGCTCCTCGTCCTCCTCGCGGCCTCGGCCGGCTGCGGCGGCCCGCGCTCGGCGCGCCACCTCGAGGCCGAGCTCGTCGCGCCCGCCCCCGCGTGGACCGGCGTGGTCCGCGTCGCCGTGATGCCCCCGGACAACTGGACCCACGACCTCGGCCTCGAGTACGTGACCTGGTACCGGGCGGTGATCCACGAGATCCTGGCCGCGAAGGGCTACGAGCCCGTCCCGATCGCGGCGGTCAACCGCTTCCTCCTGCGCAACCGGTTCACGGTGTCGGGCGAGGCGGCGATGTACGGCCCCGCGGAGCTGGCGCGCGAGCTCGGGGCCGACGCCGTGCTGCACTGGAACATCACGACGACCTCGCCGACGCTGGCCTTCGTGCTCGTCAAGGCCGACGGGATCGCCCTGTGGAGCTCCGGCGACGCCTCGTTCCGCCGCGAGTACCGGATGCATCCCCGCGCGCCCGGCGCGGACCAGGTGATGGCCGTGACGCTCTCCGAGATCCTCCGCAAGCTCCCGGTGCGGCCGTGAGGGCGGCGATTCTCGGTCCGGCGCTCCTGCTGCTCGCCGCGTGCGGGACGACGATGGACCGCGCGCCGCGGACCTGGCACGACTCCGTGGAGCTGCTCTGCCACGAGCCCGCCTGCTCCGCGTGCCGGGGGAGCAGCCTCCAGGGCTGCCCGCCCTGCCGGGCCACCGGGAAGGTGCCGTGCACGCGCTGCAAGGACGGACGGGTCGCCTGCACGACGTGCAAGGGCGACGGGCGCAAGGACGGGAAGCCCTGCAAGACCTGCGAAGGCTCCGGCCGGATGAAGTGCCCGACCTGCGACGGCACGAGGCTGGCCGCCTGCGGCCACTGCGACGGCAAGGCGAGGATCCACTGCCTGCGCCCGATGGCGGTCCACGACACGCCGCCGCGGGGCGAGGACGCCTGGCCTCCCGGCAACGAGCCGCCGTCCGCGCCGGAATAAAGCGGGGCCCCGGGGCGTTCCGGTTTCGACGCGACCGGCTGCGGATCCGGGCCGTTCGTGCCGATGCGGTATAGTGTGAAGTCGGTCGAGAACCCCCAACCGGAGGACACCAGGATGCGGAAGCTCGGGATCGCCGTTCTGTCGGTGGCCGTGGCCGTGGTCTTCGCCGCCTGCTCGGGCGGCGCGTCGCCGATGATGAAGTGTACGGGCTGCGGCATGGAGTGCAAGAAGGGCGACGCGTGCGCCAAGGACTCCAAGTGCGCGAAATGCGACGGCTGCAAGGCCGGCGCGATGAAGTGCGGCACGTGCGAGGCCATGTCGAAGTGCGAGGGCTGCAAGGCGGCGGGCAAGGCCTGCGACAAGTGCATGGCCATGATGAAGGGCGACAAGGCCTGCTGCGAGATGTCGAAGATGTGCGAGAAGTGCACGAAGATGTGCACCGAGATGGGCTGCAAGAAGTGCGACGGCTGCAAGATGATGATGGGCGCGGCCGCCAAGATGTGCGAGAAGTGCAAGACCTGCGAGAAGTGCTGCAAGTGCAGCGGGTCGATGAAATAGCCGTCCCGGCCGGTCGACACCGCGGGGCCGGGGAAACCCGGCCCCGCTTTTCTTTCTAGGCCTTGCGGACGAAGGTCTCGCCCGGGTTCCCGAACACGAGGCGGTGGAGGACGAAGCGGCCCTCGAGGCCCTTCAGCGAGGCCGTGAAGCTCGACTCGTGGGCCCCCTTGGCGCGGATGACCTCGGCGACCCGCGGGTCGCGGAACACCTCGTCGGTCACCACGACGTCCGCCCCGGCGCTCTGGCCCTGCGCGCGCTGGGCGACGTTCACGGTCGAGCCGAAGTAGTCCAGGTAGTCCACGCTCGTCACGGCGAGGCAGGAGCCGTAGTGCAGGCCGATCTTGATCGAGGCGGCCTCCTCGGCGGCGGCCTGCTGGATCGACAGCGCGCAGCGGACGGCGTCCGCCGGGTCCCGGAACACCGCCATCACCGCGTCGCCCATCGTCTTCACGACGGCGCCGTTGGCGGCCCGGATGTGCCCCATCATGAAGTCGAAGTGCTTGCGCACGACGGCGTACGCGGGGGCGTCGCCGATCTTGTCGTACATCTGCGTCGATCCCTTCAGGTCGCTGAAGAAGACCGCGAGCGAGCCGATCGTGAGCTCGAGGCCGGGCGCCAGCGCCTCGGTCGCGTAGAGGTCGCGGAACTCCTGGAGGGACGTGACGGCCGCCGCGGTCGCGGCCGCGTTCTCCTGGGGTTCCAGCTCCACGGCGATCCGCATCGGGGCGTCGAGCCGGTTCCGGAGCGCGAGCGTCCCGCCGGAGGCGAGCTCGGCGGCGGGGACCGGGCCCTCGCCGATCTCGAGAGCCGCGGACGCGGGGCCGGCGCCGATCGCCAGCGGCGTCGTCTCGGCGCGGTCGGGCCGGCGCACCTGGTAGCGGCCCGCGGGCAGGCCGAGGACGGCCTTCCGCTCCTCGCCGGGGGCGAGCTGGAACTGCGCGTAGATGTGCGGCGTGTTCATCGGGCCGCCCATGCACCACATCTCGCCGCCGACGGCGCGGATCGCGCGGTTGGGGACGAAGCGGGCCTCGATGCGCCGGTCGAGGTCGAGCTGGAACTGGATCGCGCAGGAGGGGCACTCGTGGGTGGCCGCGAGCTTCTTGAGCGTGTCGTGCTCGCCCTTCGACCCCCGGCAGCGGGGGCAGATCACGTGCCAGCGGAGGTCGAGGAGGCCCGCGCGGGTCGCGTAGAGGCAGGCCTTGAGGACGTCGAAGCGCCCGGCGCCCCACTCGTCGGCGAGCTGGAAGGGGCGGAGGTCGCGGACGCGCTCGTCCACCTCCCCGGCGACGCGGGAGGCGAGGCGGTCGGCGACGCCCGGGACGACCGGGAACTTCTTGAGCTTCTGGAGCGCGGCGTCAAGGGCGTCCCGGTTCACGTGGATCCGGGGCTGGCGGTTGGGGAAGGGCGTGGTGGCCTCGTTCCGGAGGAACTTCTCGTAGCCGCGGGCCGCGTCGAAGATCTGGCCGACCCCGCGCTTGACCAGGGTCCCGGTCAGCAGCTTGCCGGTGAGGCCGGAGGGTTCCACCTCGAGGTCGACGGTCATGGCCGTCGCGCCGTCGGCGGCGGGCTCCAGGCTCCAGGTGCAGTGGAAGGTCTTGAAGGGGCCCCGGCGGAACGCCCGGCGCACGCTGAAGGCGCGGGGCCAGGTCCACTCGTAGGGCTCCTCGTCCCACTCGAGCGCGATCCCGTTGGCGCGGGCCTTGGCGCGGATCGCGGCGCCTCCGCGGCGGAGCGGGACGAAGGTGTACTCGACCGGCGGCAGGCCGATCTCCCGGTTGAGCCCGTCGGTGTCCGCGAGGAGCGGCCAGAGCTTCTCCACGGGCACGCGGAACGTCTCGGTCCGGCGCTGTCTCATGGGCGGGGTAATACTAGCAGACCGCGGGGAGGCTCCGACATAATGCCCGGCCATGGCGGAGACGCGGACCAAGATCGTCGCGACGCTGGGCCCGGCGCTGGACGCCCCCGGCGTCCTCGAGCGGACGATCGCCGCCGGCGTGGACGTGCTCCGCGTCAACCTCTCCCACGGGCCGCCCGCCTCGCACCGGGCGAGGGTCGAGCGGGCGCGGGCCACGGACCCCGGGCTCGCGGTGCTCGCCGACCTCTGCGGCCCCAAGCTGCGGATCGGCGAACTGGCGTCGCCCGTGCTGCTGCGCGACGGCGACCGCGTCGTGCTCTCCACCTCGGGCCGCGGGATCCCCGTCGACGACCCCGAGTTCCCGGGCCGGGTCCGGGCGGGGGACCCCGTCTGGCTGGCCGACGGCACCCTGAAGCTCGAGGCCGTCAAGGTGCAGGGCGGCGACGTCGAGTGCGTCGTCGCGGTGGGCGGCACGTTGACGTCGCGCAAGGGGATCAACCTGCCGGGGGACCATTCCGACGTCCCGCCGCTGACCGCGAAGGACCGGCGGGACCTGGCCGAGCTGGGCGAGATCTCGCCGGACTTCGTCGCGCTGTCCTACGTGCGGCGGCCGGAGGACCTGGAGGGGCTGCCCCGGCCGGTCATCGCGAAGGTGGAGAAGTCGGACGCGGTGGAGCGGATGGAGGCGATCGTCGCGGCCTTCGACGGCGTGATGGTCGCGCGCGGCGACCTGGGGATCGAGACGCCGATCGAGCGCGTGCCGATGGTGCAGAAGCGGCTGATCGCGATGGCGAACCGCGCGGGCAAGCCCGTGATCACGGCGACGCAGATGCTGCTGTCGATGGTGAGCCGGCCGGTGCCCACGCGGGCGGAGGCCAGCGACGTCGCCAACGCGGTGCTGGACGGGACGGACGCGGTGATGCTCTCCGAGGAGACGGCGGCGGGCCGGGACCCGGTCGCCGTCGTGGAGACGATGGAGCGCATCATCCGCGAGGCGGAGGCGCACCGGGCGGCGCAGCCGGACCTGCCGACGCCCTCGGCGACGGAGTCCGCCGTGGCGCGGGCGGCCGTGCGGCTGGCGCTCGACGTGGGGGCGGCGGGCCTCGTGATCCCGACGGCGAGCGGGGCGACGGCGCGCCGGGTGGCGGCCTTCCGGCCGCCGGTCCCCGTGGTCGCGATCTGCCCTGACGCCGCGACGGCGCGGCGGCTGAGGCTGACGTGGGGCGTGACGCCGGTGCAGGCGGCGGAGACGCCGGACCCGCTGGGGCGGGCGCTCTACCAGGCGCGGAAGCGCTTCCCGGCCGGGTCGCGCGTCGTGGTGACGGCGGGCTGGCCGCCGGGCCGGGCCGGCGACACCTCGCTCATCCACCTCGCGACGGTCTAGAACCCCTTCGAGATCTTGAGCCCGGACTTCGTCGGGTCGGGCGGCGGGGCCTTCGGGAGCACGGGGAAGGGGCCCGCGGCGGGGATCGCGGACGAGGAGTCCCGCACGCTGCCCGAGGTGATGCCGCGGAGCAGCATCTTGAGCTCGTTGGGGTTCTGGGAGGTGCCCATCGCCTCCTCCTCGGTGACGAGGTTCTGCTGGACGAGCTTGGCGAGGGCCTGGTTGAAGGTCTGCATCCGGTAGAACTCGCCCGCGCGGATCGCGCCCTCGATCTCCCGCATCTTGTTCTGCAGGATCAGCTCGCGGACGTTCGGCGTGTTGATCAGGATCTCCATCGCGGCGGTGCGGCCGGTTCCGCTGGCGCGGCGCACGAGGCGCTGGCTGATGATCGCGTGGAGGGTCATCGCGAGCATGGAGCGGATGTGGTCGCGGGCGTCGGCGGGGAAGATGTCGATGATGCGGTCGATCGTCTGCTTCGAGTCGTTCGTGTGCAGGGTCGAGAAGACGAGGTGGCCGGTCTCCGCGGCGTGCATGGCCGTCTCGATCGTCTCGCGGTCGCGGAGCTCGCCGAGGAGGATGACGTCCGGGTCCTGGCGGAGGACGCGCTTGAGGGCCTCGCCGAAGCTGGAGACGTCGGTGCCGATCTGGCGCTGGGTGATCTCGCACTTCGCGTCGGTGTAGACGAACTCGATCGGGTCCTCGATGGTGACGACGTGGAGCGGCTGGGTCTGGTTGAGGTGCTCGATCATGCAGGCGAGCGTGGTCGACTTGCCGGAACCGGTGGGGCCGGTGACGAGGACGAGGCCCTGGGGGACGGTGAGGATGTCCTTGAGGGCCGAGGGCATCGTCATCTTGTCGAAGGTGGGGACCTTGATCGGGATGGAGCGGGCGATCATGCCGAACTCGCCCATGCGGCGGAACGCGTTGACGCGGAAGCGGGCGACCTCGGGGACGACGTAGCTGGCGTCGAGCTCGCCCTCCTTCTGGAGGCGGAGGAAGCCGGCGTCGCCGAGGACGGCGCGGAGGGCCTGCTCCATGTCCGTCTCCGCGACCACCGGGTGCTCGGTGGGGACGATCTCGCCGGCGATGCGGAAGAGCGGCGGGCGGCCGACCTTGAGGTGCATGTCCGAGCTGCGGCGCTCGATCTGCTCGCGGAACAGCTGGTTGATGTCCATGTTAGCTCCGTTCCCCCAGCAGGCTGACGAGGGCCCCCGTGGCCCGGGCGATGCGCTCGACGAGCTCGACCTCGTGGCGGGACCAGTCGGGCGAGCCCTTCTTGTTGATGAGCTCGATGACGCCGCAGAGGTCCCCCTTGTGGAGGACGGGGACGGCGAGCAGCGAGCAGGTCTCGAAGCCGAGCGACTCCGAGAGCTCCTTGGCGAAGCGGGGGTCGCTGGTGGCGTCGCTGACCGAGATGACGTGCCGGTCGTCGGCGCAGGCGCCGGCGATGCCCTTGCTGGGCGGCAGCTTGAGGCCCTTGATCTTCTCGCCCACCGGGCCGGTGGCCGCCGCGAAGGTCATCGTGCCGTCCTCGCCGGTGACGAGCAGCAGGCTCGCCGCCTGGCAGGGGACCGCCTCGCCGAGCAGCTCGAGGACCTCCGCGTAGCACCGCTCCGGGACCGAGAGGTCGCTGAAGAGGTGGAGCATGCGGTCCAGCGCGGCCGCGCGGACCTGGTGCCGGGAGTACAGCGCCGTCAGGGATTGTTCTGCCATGGGGGGAATTATAGGCGGGGGGCTCGCGCCGGGGCCAGCTACTTCCCGGGGGTCTTGAGCAGGCTCCGGACCTGGTCGAGGACCTCCTTGGCGGCGGGCACGTGGCCCGCGCCCGGGATGGGCGTCCTCGAGTAGTTCGTGTAGCCCCAGGCCTGCAGGACGCCCTCGGCGCGCCTCCACTGGTCGTCGAGCTGCTGGAGGTACTCGTCCTTGTCGCCCTGGAACGCGCGGATCGGGACGTCCTTGCCGTCGGGGGGCGCCTCGTCGGGCTTCGCGAAGAAGTTCGCGCAGGCCGGGAAGCTGCCCCGCAGCGACGCGGGGCGCGTCAGCGTGTTCCACCAGGTCAGGTTGCCGCCGCCCGAGAAGCCCGTGATGAAGAACTTCTCCTCGGCCTTGTAGTCCCGCCGCAGGTCGGCGAGGACGGCCATCAGCCCGGCGTCGTCCCACTTCAGCCGGCCGGCCTTGTCCACCTCGTCGAGCAGCTCCTGCGGGTACCAGGGGTACTTGGCCTTCTCGAGGCCGTTGGTGTTCGCGAACGTGCAGGGCGCGATCACGATCAGGCCCAGGTCGCCGCGCTGGCCCATGAAGTTGCGGCACTGGTCGTAGAAGCCGCAGCCGGCGCCGTCCACGACGACCAGCACGGGCCAGGTCCGCGCCGGGGTCCATCCCTTGGGCAGCGAGAACCAGTAGCGCAGCGGGTGCGTCGACGCCTTCTTCAGGAACGGTTCGACGTCGCTGGACTTCGCCTCGGCGTCGCGGAGCGCGGCGGAGCGCCGGGGATCCGGGCCCAGCACCTCGTCGGCCCTCGAGATGAGCGCGCCGACCCGGCGCCACTGCTGCTTCTGGATCGCCTGGCGCCACTCGGCCTCGTAGAGGGGGCCGACGGCCTTGGGATCCAGCTCCAGGGCCCGGCCCCAGCGCTCGTCGTGGATCGCGTCGTCCTTCGCGTCGTGCGGGGCGGCGGCCCATTTCTGGTAGAGCCCGGCGGCCTGGCGCTTCGCGGCGGCGAGCTTCGACGCGTACTCCTTGCGGTCGGCCTCGCTCGCGCCGGCGGAGTCGCCGTCCGCCGCCTTCGCGGCCTTCGCCTTCGCGTTGTCCGGGTCGAGGGCGAGGGCCTCCCCGGCGTGGAGCTTGGCCTCGGTCGCGAGCTTCTTCGCGGCGCACCAGGTGGCCAGCCTCTCCCAGGCGGCGGCGATGGACTTCTTGAAGGCCGCCTCCTGGACGGGCGGGGCGCCCTGCCCCGGCGGGACGGCCAGCGGGGCGGCGAGGGAGAGGAGGAGGAGCGCGGCGGGGCGGATCACGGCGACTTCTTCGGGGCGTCCCATCTCACGAGGAGCTCCACGTCCTCCTCGCCGCGGCGGACCCGGAGCTTCGTCTGGCGGTCCCAGGAGACCTCCTGCATGAAGGAGATCAGGCGGGGCAGGGCCTCGTCGCGCGGGAGGAGGCGGCCGTCGAAGCCGATGATGATGTCGCCCTCCTTGAGCCCGCCCTTCGCTCCGACGCCGTCGGGGGCGACCTTGACGACCTTCACGCCGGACTTCTCCTTCGGCAGCTTCAGCGGGGGCCACTCCTCGTCCGTGACCTCCTGGCCCGCGAAGCCGAGGGTCTTGGCCGGGTCGAACTTCATCACGTACTTCTTCCAGAGCTCCTCGATCTGCTCGAGGGGCAGCCCCGCGAAGGCCTCGTTCCAGGCGGCCTCGTGCGAGGAGCCTCCCGCGCGGATCCGCTCGTAGTAGATCGCGAGGTTCTTGCGGAACTTCCCCGAGGGGACCTGGTGGTCGCGCTCCTCGAGGTCGGGGTACGTGATGAGGAAGTGGCAGAAGGACCAGGACTGCGCGTAGCAGAGCCCGGCGTTCTGCATGAACTGCATCTGGTTGAGGCGGAAGAGGTCGGCGAGGCGGTAGGCCTTCCCGGCCTTCAGGGCCTCCTGGATGATCGGCAGGCGCATCCGGGCGATCGTCCCGCCCTTGAGGCACATGTAGAGCTTCTTCGCCCGGACCTCGTTGTTGCCGATGCAGTCCGCGATACCCTCGCTGAACCACATCGGGAAGTCGCGGAAGTTCTTCGAGGTGAGGTCCGTGAACTGGTGCATGCCCTCGTGCGCGAAGAAGGGCTTCACCGTGATCGGGTCGTAGTAACCCACGAGTTCCTTGCTCTGCAGGCTGTAGTACGCGCCCGCGCCCTTCGGCGCGCCGGAGGCGAGGAAGTCGTTGCGGTCCTTGTAGAGGCGGATCACGTTCCGCGACTTGTCGGCCATCACGGGGTCGAGCGGCTTCAGGAGCGCCATGTAGGTCGCGTGGACCAGCTCCATGTACTCGAGCAGCTCCCTCGCCTGGTCCTCCTCCGCGTTGGTCTTGCACTCGTAGTGCTTGGAGGTGACGGTCCGGTTCAGCTCGGGCGGCTTGGGCTTCTCCTGGACGGGGGTCGCGGCGAGCCCGAGGAGGAGCAGGAGGGGCGCGAGGCGTCGCATGGGTCGGCTATGGTACACGGCTACGCGGCCGGCGGTCTCCAGAAGTCGAGCAGGTACTCGAAGGTGGTGCCCATCGTGATGTAGTTCGACGGCCACCCGAAGATCCCGATGCGGTTCACGATGTTGGTCCGGTCCCAGATGATGATGTTGCGCAGCTCCCAGCCCGCGCGGCGCAGGGCGTCGATGAGCGAGACGTGGATCGTGATGCGCCGGTTCTCCCACCACATGTCGGGAACGTTGACGATGCAGTGGCCCTTGGGCCGCATCGCGGGGAGCAGCGTCCGGAAGATCCCCTCCATCTCGGCGGCGTAGCGGTCGAGGTCCAGGGTCCCCAGGTCGCGCGGGTCCTGGCTGTACTGCTCGACCTTGCCGAACTGGGCGTTCTTCCGGTCGACGGTCCGCCGGCTCTTGTTCGAGCGCGCCCGGTTCAGGAGGTTCGCGTAGGGCGGGGAGGTGACGACGAGCTTCACCGAGCCGGGGGCGAGCAGGCCGCCGAGCTCCCGGGCGTCGGCGAGGACGGGGACCTGGGCGCTGCCGTTCTCCGGCAGGGCCGCGAGGCGGCGGGCCATGACGTCGAGGTACTTCGGCTGCAGGTCGGCCGCGACGGCGTTGCGGCCCGCGTCCCGGGCGGCGACGAGCGTGGTGCCGCTGCCGCCGAAGGGGTCGAGCACGAGCTCGCCCCGGTGCGTGAAGAGGTCGATGCACTTCCGGGCGAGGGCGATGGGGAAGGTCGCGGGGTGGACCTCCTTGTCCCGGACGTCGCGCTTCTCGTAGTAGAACTGCCAGACGCCGAGCTGGCTCTTCATCCAGTCCTTGGCGGTCATGCACCCGAGGTGCTTCGGGTTGCAGGCGCAGGTCGGGGCGGTGCCGAGGGTCCGCAGGTCGGGGGCGGCGGGGGCGCGACGACGCTTCACTTGCGGGCGACCCGCACGAACGCTGTCTTGTCCTTGAAGAGGTTGATGTTCTTCAGCTTGACGATGACGAGGCCGTCGTGGGCGGCGGTGATCTCGCGCGAGGTGGCGCCCTCGGCGATGCGGACCTCGGGGAGCAGGAACTGGCCCTGGGAGTCGGTGATGGTGAGGTAGAGCGCGGCGTCGCACTGGACGGTGACGTCGAGGCGCTCGCCCTGGCGGGACTCGAAGGTGACCAGGCTCGTGTCGTTGGTCCCGCCGACGTTGCCCAGCATGACGGATTTCTCGACGAGGACCTTGGGGCGGCAGCCGCCGGCGACGAGGGCGAGGACGAGGAGCGGGAGGATGTGCTTCATGCCCCGAGGATACCACGTCGCCGGGCGCGCTCCAAGGCGCTCGGGGGGATTGCGTTTCCGCGGCCCGCTCCCTACAATCTCCGGCGTCGGGACGCATCTTTTCGTGGGCGTGTAGCTCAGTTGGGAGAGCGCAGCACTCGCATTGCTGAGGCCGTGGGTTCGACTCCCATCACGTCCACCACCCCGACTCGCCCCCGGTTCCGGGTCGGCGGACCGCCGGCCCCGAGCTCGTCGAGGGGCCCCCGACCCCGGCGGCGAGCGAACTCGATTTTCCCCAGCGCGCCGCCCGTGCTAGGATGAACGCCCCATGGCGGACCTGATCACCGCGACCTGCGCCGCGTGCGCCCACTCCGTGCGCGTGCCGCTGTCGTACTCGGGCCGCCGCGCGAAGTGCCCGAAGTGCCAGGGCGTGATCCAGATCCCGGCCCCCGAGGCCCCGCCCGCGGAGCCGGACCCCTTCGCGCCGTTCCCCGACGAGCCGCCCCCGCCGCCGCCCGCGGACTCCGACCAGACGCGCATCTCCGCCCCGACCTGGGACGAGGCCGACCCCGGCGCCGCGGAACCGGCGCCCGCGCCCGCCGCCGCCGGCCGCCGGAGCTCGCACGGGGGCACGGGAGTCCGCGGCCGGAAATCGAGCCTCATCGCGGCCGCCGCCAACAAGCCGGACAGCAAGGCGCCCGTCATCATCACGGTCGTCCTGCTCGTCGTCGGCCTCGGCGCCCTCGGCGCGGCGCTCTTCGGCCACTTCAGCAAGAAGGCGCGGCCCGCGGCGACGGCCGGCCCGTCGGCCGATCCGTCGGCCGACCCCGGGGCGACGCCCGTCCCCGGCGACCCCGCCGCCCTCGCCAAGGCGGAGATCGAGTCCCGGACCCGGGACTGGATCGCGGCCTTCAACACGAACGACCCGCGCAACCTCGAGCCCTTCTACGCGATGTCCCAGCGCGAGCTCAACCAGGCCCTCGACTCCTTCTTCTCCAACCACACCTGGAGCCTGGAGAAGGTGGAGCTCGTCGAGGTGACGCCGGGCGGGGAGACGGCCTACGTGAAGCTGAAGTACGACCGCGTGAAGATCGAGCGGCTGTCGAAGTTCCGCAGCGAGGAGCCCGGCCGCGAGCGGCTGCTGAACTGGAAGAAGGTCGACGGACGCTGGGTCCTCAACGGTCCGCCCGAACCCTAGCGCTTCTTCTTCGCCTTCTTCGTCTTCCGCTTCGGCGCGGCCTTCTTCCTCGCCTTCGCCGGCCGAGAGGGCCGCAGGGCGTCCAGGATCTCCCCGATCCCCCGGCCCCGCAGGATCGACTCCAGGATCTCCGCGACGTGCTCGGGCGCCCCGGCCTCGCCGGTCGCCTCGGCCTGGACGAGGTCGCTGCCGTCCGGCAGCGCCATCGCCGCCGTCAGCTTGATCAGCCCGTCGTCGAGCAGCTCGGCGTGCACGCCCAGCGGCAGCTGGCAGCCGCCCTCGAGGCGGCGCTGCAGCTCGCGCTCGGCGCGGACGCGGATCGACGTGGGCTCGTCGTGGATCGGGGCCAGCAGCTCCCGCGTCCGGGCGTCCGAGGCGCGGATCTCGATCGCGATCGCCCCCTGCGCGGCGGCGGGGACGACGAGGTTCTTCGGCAGCAGCTCGTGCGCCGGCGCGTTCTCGCCGTAGAGCCGGCGCAGCCCGGCCGCGGCGACCACGATGCCGTCGTAGCGGCCCCGCGGCGCGCGGAGCTTCGCGAGCCGGGTGTCCAGGTTGCCCCGGAGGTCCTCGACCTCGAGCCCCGGCCAGTGCGCGAGGAGGAAGGCCTGGCGGCGCAGGCTCGCCGTCCCGAGGACCCGTCCCGCGCGGAGCTTGTCGATCTGGCGGACGGCGCGGCCGACGAAGGCGTCCGCCGCCTCCTCGCGGGCGGGGAGGGCGCCGATCGCGAGGCCCTCGGGCAGCTCGCCCGGGAGGTCCTTGCCGCTGTGGATGGCCGCGTCGATCTTCCGCGCCAGCAGCGCCTTCTCGAGCTCCTTGACGAAGACGCCCTTGCCGGCGTTCCGCAGCTCGGCGACGCCCGCGAGCCGGTCGCCCGTGGTCTTGATCACCACGAGCTCGAAGGCCGTGCCCGGGTTCGCCTTGCGGAGGGAGGCGACGACCTGGTTGGACTGGGCCAGCGCGAGCGCGCTGCCCCGGGTGCCGACGCGGACGGTGGACCGGCTCAACGGAAGCCCTCCGGCGAAGGCGTGAGTCTAGCGGTCCCCGGCCCAACCGGCAAGGCGGGGGTCACCGGATGCCGAAGAGCCGGGCCACGGCCTCGAGGAAGGAGGCCTCGGCCGGGCCCCCGCGGGCCGCCTGCTTGAGGGCCCGGGTCGGCTCATGCAGGACCTTGTTCAGGATCCGACGAACCATGAACTCGACCTCCTCGCGCTGGGCGGGGCTGAGGTCGAGCCGGTCGAGCGTGCGGGAGATCTCCTCCTGGCCGACGCCGGCGAAGCGGTCCCGGAGCCGCAGCATGATGCCGTTGTGCTCGTCCTCGCCGAGCTCGGCGAGGGTCTGGCGGGCCTCGTCCTCGATCCGCGGGAGGGCGCGGGCCACCTCGCGCTCCCGCTCCGCCACGTTCTGCGCGACGATGCGGTCGAGGTCGTCGATGTCGAAGAGGTAGACGTTGTCGAGCCGGTGCGCGTCGGGGTGGATGTTGCGGGGGACGCCGAGGTCGAGGAGGACCATGGGCTCCCCGCGCCGGGCCTTCTGGGCGGCGCCGACGGCGGCGGCGCCGACGGCGAACTCCTGGCCCGCGAGGCAGGAGATGAAGATGTCGGCGGCGGCGAGCTCCGGGCCGAGCCGGTCGAGCGGGGCGGCCCGCCCGCCGAAGCGCGAGGCCAGCCGCTCCGCGTTCTCCAGCGTCCGGTTCACGACGACCGGCGCCGCGACGCCCTTGTCGCGGAACACGGTGAGGGTCAGCTCGGCCGTCTCGCCCGCGCCGGCGACGAGGATGCGCTTGGATCCGAGGTCCTGGAAGACCTTCTCGGCGAGGCGCGCCGCGACCGAGGCGGTGCTGACGCTGCCGGCCGAGAGGCCCGTCGTGGAGTGGACCGTCTTGGCGACGTGGAAGGCCCGCTGGAAGAGGGCGTTGAAGACGCGGCCGGTGTGGCCCGCCTCCTTCGCGGCCTGGTACGCGCCCTTGACCTGGGCGAGGATCTGCGTCTCCCCGACGACCATCGCGTCGAGGCCGCTGGCGACCCGGTAGAGGTGCCGCACGGCGTCCACGCCCACGTGGCGGTACAGCGACGGCGCGATGGACTCCTCGGGGACCTGGTGGAACTGCGCGAGGAACCTCGCGGTGGCCGGCAGCCCGTCGTCGTCCGCCTCGGGCTGGGCCGTGTAGAGCTCGACGCGGTTGCAGGTCGAGAGGATGACGGCCTCGCGGGCCCCGGTCGCGGCACGGAGCCCCTCGAGCGCGGGCGCCAGCCGCGTCCCGTCGAACGCGACCTTCTCGCGCACCTCGACGGGGGCGCCCTTGTGGCTCAGGCCGACGACGATGAGCTGCATCAGAAGTGGCGGTGGAACCCGCTCCAGAAGGCCGTCGCCCACGACGCGGCCATCACGGCCACGAAGCAGACCGCGTTGGCCACGGCGGTCCGCCGGCCCTTGAGCGACGGCACGAGGCTCAGGGCCGTGATCAGGAGGTACGCGAGCCAGACGCCCGTCGTGATCAGGATCTTCGGGTCCGTGCGCCAGTGCGGCGTCTGCGCCAGCGAGGTCCGGCCCTGCTGGTAGCCGAGCACCGCGCCGGCCGTCAGCAGCACGAGTCCCGCGAGCATCGCCCGCCCGGTCAGCCGGTACGACGCCTCGAGCGACGGCATGAAGCCGAGGATCGACGGCTCGGTCCGCGCCTTCAGGTTCCGGTGCTCGATCAGGTAGAGCACGCTCGCAACGAAGGAGATCTCGAAGGCCGCGTAGGCGAGCATGACGAGCGTCACGTGCAGGCCCGAGAGCGGGCTGCGCACGACGGAGTCGGTCGGGGGCGCCTCGCCGGGCAGGCCGATGGCCGCCGCGAAGACCAGCGACGTGGCCGCCAGCGGCATCGCCGCGATCGTCAGCAGCGGCATCGAGCGGACCAGGTCGATCGCCAGCGCGACGAGGATGGACAGCGCGGCCGCCGCGAGGTGGCTGTCGAAGCGGGACACGAGCGGGAGGCTGCCGAGGTCGACGCCGCGGCGGACGAGGAGGACCGCGACGGCGAGGAATCCGATCACGCCGAGGATCCGGGAGATCGCCAGCATCCCCGGCGACTCCTTGCGGACGGCGAGGAAGCCGATGAAGCTGCCCGCCGCGAGCTCGAGGATCGACGCGTGCAGCAGGGCCAGGAACAGGGCGTGGCTCATGGGGACCCCATTATAACGGCGGCGTCCCGGATTCCGCCAAAGGTCTCCCTCCGGGGCCCCGCGTCGATATACTGTTCCGGGCGGAGAGGGGGGGCGTGGTGCGGCCGGGGACCCGGCCGGAACGAATGAAGAGCAACTCCGACACCGTCCTCGGCGAGCTCGCGGTCACCCAAGGGTTGATCACGAGGACCGAGCTCGAGGCCTGCGTCGAGGCCCAGGGCCTCGCCGGCGGCACCCGGGCCCTCCCGGACATCCTCCTCGAGATGCAGCTGGTCACGCGCGACCAGCTCGCCCGCCTCCAGCAGATCCAGGGCCAGACGCCCGCGGCGCGGCGCGGCCCCGCGCCCGAGAGCGACCTCTTCGGCCGCCTCGCCATCTCCAAGGGCTACGCGACCGCCGACCAGGTCGAGGAGGCCCTCGGCGAGCAGTCCCAGCTCGCGGACGCGGGCCAGGACCTGAAGCTCGGCCAGATCATGGTGCGGAAGCGCTTCATCACGCCGCCGCAGTTCATCGAGATCCTCAAGCTGCAGGAGCAGGTCGAGCAGGGGACCTCGGCCCCGACGGCCCCGGCCCGGCCCCCCAGCGGCCCGTCGCCCGTGGCCCGCCGTCCCGCCGCGCCGCCCTCCGCCGACACGAGCGACCAGACGGTCCGGCGGCCGACGCTCGACGAGGAGATCCGCGGGACGACGTCCCGCAGGGCCTCGACCCGCGGGTCCAGCCGCAACCTCCGGCCCGGCGCGCGCGCCGAGGAGAACTTCGGCCGCTACCAGCTGCTCGGCAAGGTCGGGCGCGGGCGGCTCGGCGTCGTCCACAAGGCCCTCGACGTCCCGCTGAACCGCACGGTCGCGCTCAAGATGGTCCGCGCCGGGGAGATCCCCGCGGAGACCCTGCAGCGCTTCCTCCGGCAGGCGAAGATCGCCGCGCGCCTCAACCACCCGGGCATCATCACGATCCACGAGGTCGGCACGATCGACTCCTGCAGCTACTTCACGATGGAGTTCATCGAGGGGACCACGCTCGACCGGCTGGCCGCCGACCGCTCCGGGGACCGCCGCAAGGGCCTCGAGGTCGTCGAGAAGGCGGCGCGGGCCCTCGACTACGCGCACACCTCCGGCGTGCTGCACGGCTGCCTGACGCCGTCGCAGGTCCTCGTGGACAAGCAGGGCCAGCCCCACATCACCGACTTCGGGATGGCCGACCCGTCGGACCTGCTCGACCGGGGCGCGGGAGCCTACCTCGCCCCCGAGCTGCTCGACGGGGGCGCGGCGCCCGACGCGAAGGCCGACCTCTACGCGCTCGGCGCGATCCTCTACGAAGTGCTCACGGGCGAGCGGCCCTTCCCGGCCAGCGATCCCGCGGAGCTCCGCGAGCAGATCTCCGCGGGCCTGACGACGACGCCCCGCCAGGCCGACCCGCGGATCCCCGTCGCGCTGGAGCAGGCCTGCCTCAAGGCGCTCGACCCCGACCCGGCCGCGCGGCCGGAGTCCGCGGCCGCGTTCGCCGACGAGATCCGCCGCCACATCAAGGGCCCCGGCGGCACGCAGCGCGCCGGGTCGTTCTCCGGGCTCGTCTCGCGCCGCAAGGGCCTCGTCGCGGCCCTGCTGCTGCTCCTCGCGGCCGGCGGCGTCGGCGCCTGGTGGTTCCGCGGCTGGCGCGAGCGCTCCACGCAGGCCGAGCTGGCGAAGCAGGCCCGGCTGCGTCGCGAGTCGGCGGAGCCGCACTACCTCGGCGCGAGGGCCGCGGCGGAGCGCTTCGTGCGCGACCTCCGCACGCTCCCCGTCGTCGAGCTCGGCCCCGCGGCCGAGTCCGTGCTGCGCCGGCTCGGCGAGTGCCTCGCGGCCGACCCGAAGTACCCCGAGGCCGTGGCCCTGCGCATCCGGATGCTCTCGGCGATGGGGCGGTGGACCGACGCGGGCGCCGAGGCGGAGAAGGCCCTCGCCGAGTTCCCCGGCGCGCCGCCGATCGTCTTCGAGGCCGCGCGCCTGCGCTGGAGGGAGGCGACGCTCCTCGCGGGCGCCCCGCTGGCCGTGTCCGGTCCCGCCGGCGAGATCCTCGCGTTCCCCGCGACCGCGTCGGCCGCCGCGACCCGGGCGCGCGAGGCCGCGCTCGCCGGGTTCCGGGAGTACCTGAAATCCGTCCCCCCCGGCGAGGAGAAGCCGGCCGACGTCGAGGAGCGGCTCGTGTCCCGCGCGGTCCTCGCGCTGGTGGACAGCCGCTCCGAGGAGGCGCTCGACCTGGCGACCGACCTGCAGCGCTCGCCCGGGATGCTGCGCGACGAGGGCGCCCTCCTGCGCTCGCTCGCCTACGCCTCGATGAAGCGGGCCGAGGACGCCCTGCGCGAGTTCGACCAGGCCGCGCGCCAGCGCTCGCCCCTCGCCTCGGCGTCCGCGCCCAACGGCATCACGCCCTTCACGGTCCCGGAACTCGAGCGGGCCGTCGAGACCTTCGCCCGGGACGACGACGCCGGCGCCCAGGTCCGCCTCGGAGTGCTGCGCCTCCTGCTCGGCGACGCGGCGGCCGCCCGCCAGGCCCTGGAGCGGGCCGCGGGCGGCGGGAACGCCGACGCCGTGGAGCGGCTCGCGTGGCTCGAGATCGCCGAGGAGAAGCTCGAGGCGGCGACGCGGCGGGTCTCCGAGTTCCCGACGACGGAGGCCGAGGCCGGCCGGGCGGCCCTGCTCAAGTCGGCCCTCGAGCAGCTCCGGCACCTCCGCACCGGGACGTCCGGGGCGGCGGCCTACGCGGCCGCGGAGGAGGCGGTCCGCCGGCTGCCGAGGCACCCGCTGGCCCTGGTGCTCCTGGGCCGCGGCCAGCTCGCCCGCAACCTGCCCACGGATCCGGACGACGCGCTGAAGTCCGCGAGCGACGCGCTGCGGATCCTCGTGAGCTACCCCGCCGCCTACGACCTGCGCGCCGCGGCGAAGGTCCAGCTCAAGGACTGGCTGGGCGTCACCGACGACCTCCGGAAGTGCCGGGACATCTGGCCCCGCTACCTCCCGTCGTTCCGCACGGCCGCCTCGCAGCACTTCAACGAGCGCCGCTTCGACCTGGCCCGCAAGGAGGCCGACCTCGGCCTGAAGATCCGCCCCGACGATCCGCCGCTGCTCTCCTGGCTGGCCCGGGCGCTGTTCGAGATGCAGGACTTCCCGGGCGCCGAGGACGCGATCCGCCGGCTCCAGGCGCTGCAGCCCGCGAACCCCGAGCCGGTCCACCTCCGGGTCCTGGTCCTCTTCCGCAGCGGCCGGGCCGAGGAGGGGCGGCAGGAGATCGAGCGCCTCGTGAAGGACTGGCCGGAGTGGTACTCGGGCTGGGTGCTCCGGGGCCAGGTGCGGCGGGAGGGCCGCGACTTCGAGGGCGCCAAGCAGGATTTCGAGAAGGCCCTGGCGGTCGCGCCGGCGGCCGCCCAGCCCCAGATCCGCCGCCACCTCGAGGATCTCGCCCGCGCGTCGGGCCCCGAGTGGCTGCGCCTCATGCGCCAGGCCCAGGCGATGATCGGCCGGGCCGCGGACACGTCGTCCTACCCGGAGATCCACAAGGTCTACGTCGAGGCGTTCCGGGACTACGAGAAGAACCCGCCGCGCGAGGTCGCCGAGCAGGTCCGGGCCGAGATCATGCTCGCGCACTACAACCACGGCTGCACGTGGTCCGTCCTCTCGAAGGGCGCCGGCGGGAAGGCCGCGGAGTTCGAGGGCCGCGCCCTGGCCCACCTCGAGGAGGCCCTGCGCCTCGGGTTCGGCAAGCACCCCAGCGGGCCGCACCCCGGGTTCGACAAGAACCACAACGGGCTCGAGCACATCTCCCACGACTCCGACTTCGACCCGATCCGCGGCAAGGCCGAGTTCAAGGCGCTGATCGAGAAGTACGCGAAGGAGAAAGAGGAGTTCTAGGCAGCGCCCCGGCCCGATGATCTAATCGCACCGTGGACACCCTCGTGGTCCGCGTGGATCCCGACCGGCCCGACCCCGCCGCGCTGCGTCCCGCCGCCGACCTCCTCCGCGCGGGGGGCGTCGTCGCCGTCCCGACGGAGACGGTCTACGGGCTCGCGGTGAACCTCGACCACCCCGGCGCGGAGGCGAAGCTGCTCGCGCTGCGCGGGAGCCCGGCGGACAAGCGCATCACGGTGCACGTCGGCTCGCTCGACGCCGCGGAGCGCTACGCCCGCATCCCGCCCAACGGCCTGGGCCGGCGGCTCCTGGCCATGTTCCTCCCGGGCCCGGTGACCCTGGTGTTCCCGGGGCGCGCCGGCGGCGACGTCGGCCTCCGGTTCCCCGCGCACAAGGCCTGCGCCGAATTGCTGCGCCTCGCGGGGGTCCGGGCCGGCATCCCCAGCGCGAACCGCTCGGGGGAGGCGCCCGCCACCGACGCGGCCGGGGTGCTGGAGCGTTTCGGCGGCGCGATCGAAGCGGTCGTGGACGCCGGGCCCACGAAGCACGGCATCGCGTCCACCGTCGTCCGCGTGACGGGGCGCACTCCGGAGATCCTCCGCGAAGGAGCCGTGGACCGCGCCCGCATCGAGGTTCTCGGCTACACGTCGGTGCTCTTCGTCTGCTCGGGGAACACCTGCCGCAGCCCGATGGCCGAGGGGTTCTTCAAGGCCGCGCTGGCGAAGAAGCTCGGCGTCCACTACATGGACCTGGCGAAGCGGGGCTGGATCATCCACAGCGCCGGGACGGGAGCCGTCGACGGGGCGCCCGCCACCCCGGAGGCCCAAGCGGAGTTGTTCGCCCGGGGCCTCGACGGGGATTGGCACAAATCCCGGGCCCTCACCATCGGCATGGTGCAGGATGCCGACGTCGTCTACGCGATGACGCGGCGGCACCGCCAGGCCATCCTCGACCTCCTGCCCGAGTGCGGGGACGCCGTGCACCTGCTGGATCCGGGGGGGCGCGACATCGAGGATCCCATCGGCGGCGGGCCCGAGGCGTACCGGGCCTGCGCGCGCGCGATCGAGTCGGCCGTGGAACAACGCATCAAGGAGCTCGCATGAAGATCGTCATCGGGTCGGACCACGCCGGGGTCGAGGCGAAGGCCCGGCTCTCGGCGGCCCTGCGGAAGTGGGGCCACTCCGTGACCGACGTCGGCACCGACGGGACGGAGAGCGTCGACTACCCGGACTTCGCGGCCCAGGTCGGTCGGACGCTCATGGACGAGGAGGCGGAGCGGGGGATCCTGATCTGCGGCACGGGCATCGGGATGTGCATCGCCGCGAACAAGGTGAAGGGGATCCGGGCGGCGCTCGTGCACGACGAGATGACCGCCGAGATGAGCCGCAAGCACAACGACGCGAACGTGCTCTGCCTCGGCGCGAGGGTGCTGCCGGCCGAGCGGATGGAGACGCTCGCCCGGATCTTCCTCGCGACGGCGTTCGAGGGGGGGCGGCACGCGGGGCGGGTGGGGAAGATCGCGCGGCTCGAGGGCGGGGCGGCGGCGGCGGCGGACGGCGGGGACGACGACTAGCGGAGGATCCCCTCGTCGACGAGGCGCGCCCGCTCGCGGTCGAGGGCGGCCCGCAGCGCGCGGAGGGTGGGGGTCGGGGGCTGGCCGGGGCGGAGCCGGCGCTCGAGGCCGAGGAGGCGGCGGCGGCGGCTGGAGTAGGCGTCCGCCCGGCCGCGCGCGGCGGCCCAGGCGCTGTGGAGGTGGAGCGCGTAGACGCAGAGGAGCGCGCCCGCCACGGCCGCCATCGGCCACGACGCCGCGATCCAGTCGCTCACCGGAGTGTGAACCTGCACGCGGACCCAGCCTTTCCGCACAACTCCGGCACCCCTGCCACGGGTATATCGGCGCTCCGGGCCCCGTCCTTGACCTACAACCAGCCCGCCAGCTTGTGCAGCTGGGGCAGGACGACGGGGTCCGCGCCCTCCTCGAGGCAGGCCCGGCGGAAGGCGGCGATCGCCGATCCCGACGGGGGCCTCGTCGCCTCCGAGACCGGGGTGACCGGCTGCAGCACGACGAGGAAGGACGGATCCGCCTGGCGCACGAGCCGGGCCGCGCGGCGGACCTCCGCCGGGTCGGAGTCGTCCATCACGACGATCTTCGCGAAGGCCTCCCGTCCCCGGGCCAGCGCGAGCGCCCGCGCCGTGTCGTCCCAGTCCATGCGGACGCCGGGGCACGACGGCAGCTTCACGTCGAAGGCGAAGATGTCGATCTCCGGCGCCACGATCGCGAGCCGGTCGGCGAGCGTGCCGCTCGTGTCGAGGTAGGTCCGCAGGCCGAGGGCCCGGGTCCCCGCCGCGAGCTCGCGCAGGAACTCGGCCTGGAGGACGGGCTCGCCGCCGGTGAAGGACACGGAGTGCAGCCGCTCGCGCCCGGCCCAGTCGCGGAGGATATCGAGCACGGCGGCGGGCTCGACGGGATTGTCGCGGAACTCGAAGTCGCGGGCGCCGGGGGTCCTCTCGACGCGCCAGCTCGCCGTGGCCTCCCAGGACTCGGGCGTGTCGCAGTAGCTGCAGCGGAGGTGGCAGCCCGCGAGGCGGACGAAGGCCTGCCGCGCCCCCGCGAACGGGCCCTCGCCCTGGAAGGAGCGGAAGACCTCGAGGAGGCGGCCCGTCGTCACGGCCGCACCCCGGCCCGGAGCGCCCGGAGGCAGGACTCGCAGCGTCCGCACCAGGTCCGGCCCCCCTCGTAGCAGGGCCAGATCGAGTCGAGCGGGATGCGCCGCCTCCGCGCCTCGCGCACGATGCGCGCCTTGTCCCAGGCCGCCGTGGGGCTGAGGACCCGGACGGCGTTCGCGGTCGAGTAGGCCAGGGCCCGGGTGGCCGCGGCGAGGAAGGCGCGGGAATTGTCCGGGAAGGTCGCGGCCTCCTCGCGGTTGAAGCCGACGACGACCGCGCCGGCGCCGAGGCGCTCGGCGTAGGAGGCGGCGACGGCGAGGAGCACGCCGTTGCGGTTCGGGACCCAGACCGCGGCCGCCGAGCGGCGGGTCGCGCGGGCGTCGTCGAGGTCGGGCGCGGGGAGCCGCGTGGTCCGCTCGGTGAGGGCGCCGCCGCCGAGCCAGGGGAGCCGGACGACGCGGTGGGGGACGCCGTGCCGCCTCGCGGTCCGCCGGGCCGCCGCGATTTCGCGGGCCGCGGCGCGCTGCCCGTAGTCGGCCGTGATGGCCAGGAGGCAGCTCCGGGCGGTCATCGCGAAGGCGACCGTCGAGTCGAGGCCCCCGCTGAGAAGCGCAACCGCCTTCATGGCGCGGGATTATATCGGTATCATCCCGGGATGCGGGCCTTTCTCGGGGTATTCGTTCCGTCGGAGCGCCGCACGGCGCTGCGCGAGATCCAGGACGTCCTCATGACCGTCGGGGCCGACGTGTCGTGGATCCGGCCGGACCAGCTGCACCTCACGCTGAAGTTCCTCGGCGAGATTCCGGACCGCTCGGATCCCCGCCCGGATCTCGCGAAGCTCGCGCCGGTGAAGGTCGAGCTCGCGGGCGTCTCCGAGTTCGACGGACGGATCGTCTGGGTCGGGCTGCGCGGCGACCTCGCCGGGCTCCGCGCCGCGGCGGCCGCGGCCGAGGCGGCGGGGACGCGGATCGGCGTCAAGCCGGAGCGCCGGCCCTTCCAGGCCCACGTCACGATCGGGCGGATCCGCTCGAAGCGCGGGCTCGGCGAACTGCGGAAGCGCATGGAAGGGCTCGCGGGGCGCGTCCTCGGTGCGTGGACCCTCTCGTCGATGTCGCTCGTCCGGACGCGCCGGGAGCAGGGCGGCACGAGCTACGAGGTCGTGCGGGACTACCCGTTCGGGGGCCCTCGATGAGATACGTCGCGCTGTTGCTCCTGCTCGCGGGCTGCGCCCCCGCGCCGGCGGCTCCCGGCACGGACGAGGAGCGGGAGATCCGGCGGCTCGCCGAGGAGCTCGACGGCCCGGCGATGGTGCGGCTCTCGGAGCTCGGGGAGCCGGCGGTCCCGGCGCTCGTGGCGGTGCTGCGCGGAGATCCGAAGCCGTGGCGCCGCGTGGCGGCGGCGAAGGTGCTGGCCCGGATCCACGGGAGGACCGGGCTCGTCTTCGCGCGGACGGCGTGGGCCGCCGCGGTGCGGGAGGCCAAGCCGGCGCACGCGGCCTCCCTGCTCGAACTGGCCCCGGGCTTCGCGGACGCCGACGGCGAGACGCTGTTCCTGCTCAACGCGGGCCTGGCGACGATGGCCGAGGTGACGCCCGGCATGGTCCGCGCCGCGGGGCGGATGGGGGAGTCGGAGTCGCTCGAGGCGCTGACGAGGCTGATCGGGAAGACGGCGGCGCTCGAGTCGAGCCCGGCGCGGGACGAGGCGATCCGCTACGTGGGCCGGGCGGCGCGGCGGGGTCGGCGGGAGGCGGTCGAGTTCCTGCTCTCCTGCGCGACGTCGGGCCGCCGCCCGATCGAGTCGTCCGCGTCGGCGGAGCTGGCGCTGCTGGCGGGCCGAATGACGCCGCCGAACTGGCGGGCCTGGTGGCTGGACCACGCCGGCGGGACGCGGGCGCAGTGGATCGCGGAGGCGCTGGCGCTGGGCCAGGGCGGGCCGCTCGACCTGGGCGACCGGGCGGTCGTCGGGCGGATCGTGGCGGCGGCGCTCGACGAGTCCGACCCCGAGCCGGAGTTCCACCTTCTGGAGCGGCTCCTGGGCCGGGACTTCGGCTACGTCTCGCCGCGCGACCGCTTCGAGGACGCGCCGGACGCGGAGCCGGGGCGGCGGGCCAAGGAGACGCTGAAGGCCTGGTGGGCGGAGAACGAGCGGTACCTCGCCTACGACGCGGCGGCCGGGCGCTACGTCCTCGACGAGAAGGCCCGGGCCGCGGGGACGCCGGTCCCCCCGAAGTAGCCTAGACCTCGATCTTCGCGAGGCTCATCAGGAACTCGGCGTTCGACTTCGTCTTCTTCATGCGCTCGATGAGCGTCTCCATCGCCTCGACGACCTTCATCTCGGCGAGGACCTTGCGGAGGCGGTAGACGAACTTGAGCTCCTCGGAGTGGAGGAGCTTCTCCTCCTTGCGGGTGCCGGAGCGCGTGAGGTCGAACGCGGGGTAGATGCGCCGGTCGGCGAGGTCGCGCACGAGGTGGAGCTCGCTGTTGCCGGTGCCCTTGAACTCCTCGAAGATCACCTCGTCCATGCGGCTGCCGGTGTCCACGAGGCAGCTGCCGATGATCGTCAGCGACCCGCCCTCCTCGACCTTGCGGGCCGCGCCGAAGAACTTCTTGGGGCCCTGGAAGGCCGTGGCGTCGATGCCGCCCGAGAGGATGCGGCCGCTGTGCGGGGCCTCGGTGTTGTAGGCGCGGGTCATGCGCGTGATGGAGTCGACGAGGATGACGACGTCGCGCTTGAACTCGACCATGCGCTTGGCCTTGTCGAGGACCATCTCGGTGACCTGGATGTGCCGCGAGGGCGGCTCGTCGAAGCAGCTCGCGATGACCTCCGCCTGGCCCTTGAGGTTGCGCTTGAAGTCGGTGACCTCCTCGGGGCGCTCGTCGATGAGCAGGACGATGAGGTCGACCTCGGCGTGGTTCTTGAGGATGGAGTTGGCGATCTTCTGGAGCAGGACGGTCTTGCCGGTGCGGGGCGGGGCGACGATGAGGGCGCGCTGGCCCTTGCCCATGGGGGCGATGAGGTCCATGACGCGCATGGAGAGCTCGCCGGGCTCGGTCTCGAGGATGATCCGCTCCTCGGGGTGCAGCGGGGTGAGGTTCTCGAAGGCGATGCGGTGCTGGAGCTCCTCGGGGTTCATCCGGTTGACGGCCTCGACCTTGAGGAGGGCGAAGTACTTCTCGCCGTCCTTCGGGGGCCGGATCTGGCCGGAGATGAGGTGGCCGCTGCGCATGCCGAAGCGGCGGATCTGCGAGGGGCTGACGTAGATGTCGTCGGGGCAGGGGAGGAAGTTGTACTTGGGGGAGC
>CAYXGZ010000009.1:74282-77552 GCA_964464755.1 uncultured Planctomycetales bacterium | reverse complement strand
GCAGTCCAAGCTCCTGCGCGCCCTCGAGGAGAAGGCCTTCCGCCGCCTCGGCGGGACCGCGGACATCAAGATCGACGTCCGCGTCGTCGCCGCGACGAACCGCGACCTCGAGAAGCTCATCGAGGAGAAGCGCTTCCGCGAGGACCTCTACTACCGCCTCAACGTGATCTCGATCGAGCTGCCGCCGCTCCGCGGACGCCGCGAGGACATCCCGGTCCTCGCCGAGCACTTCCTCCGCCACTACGCCGTGGAGTTCAAGAAGGAGATCCGCGACCTCACGCCCGAGGCCCTCGACAAGCTCAAGAGCTACGAGTGGCCCGGCAACGTCCGCGAGCTCAAGAACGTCCTCGAGCGCGCCGTCCTCCTCGGCTCCGGGACCTCGCTGCAGCCCGACGACATCCAGCCCGGCCGCGCCCTGGCCCCGCCGGACCGCTCGAAGCGCCTCCTCGCGCTCCCGCCCAAGGGCATCAAGTTCGACGACCTCGAGAAGGACCTCGTCGTCCAGGCCCTCGAGCGCACCCGCGGCAACCAGACCAAGGCCGGCGAGCTGCTCGGCATGACCCGGGACCAGATCCACTACCGCATGGAGAAATTCGGACTCGCCAAGACGGGGCCCGACGCGTAAGCTCCCCTCGCGGAGGTACCCATGCTCGAACGCATCCTGATCCCGCTCGACGGCTCGCCGGTGGCCGAGGCGGTCCTGCCCCAGGTCGGCCGCCTGCTGAAGCGGCAGGACTCCGAGGTCCTGCTCGTCCACGCCGTCAGCATCCCGCCGATCCCCGACGTCAACTACGCCCTGCTCGCGGGCGAGCCCAAGGCCGAGGCCGAGAAGTACGCCGCGGGCGTCGAGGCCCGCCTGGCCGCCGAGGGCGTCCGCGTCCGCTCGATCGTCAAGGTCGGCTACCCGGCCGACGTCATCCTCGACGCGGTGGAGAAGGAGCGCGCGACGATGGTCGCGATGAGCACCCACGGCCGCTCCGGCCTCTCCCGCTGGGTCTTCGGCAGCATCGCGGAGAAGGTCCTCCGCGTCTGCCCGGTCCCGGTCCTCCTGCTGCGCTCGCGCGGCGCCGCGGGGCCCGCCCCGGCCGGGGAGCTCCCGATGCGCGGGATCCTGGTCCCCGTCGACGGCAGCGAGGGCTCGCTGTCGGTCATCCCCCGCGCGGGCGAGCTCGCCCGGCTCTTCAACGCCCGCCTCGTCGTGCTCCGCGTCCTCGAGGGCCCCGGGGTCGGATTCCTGGGCGAGCTCGTCGAGCGGCCCGCCGTCCCTCCCGCGCCGCCCTCCACCGGCGCCCCCGACGAGGTCACGCGCTACGCCGCCGAGCGCCTCACGGCCTTCGGCGTCCCCGTCGTCACGCTCTCCGTGCACGGCGATCCCGCCGGCGCGATCCTCGACATCGCCGCCTCGCACAACTGCGACCTCGTCGCGATGAGCACGCACGGCCGCCGCGGGCCGTCGCGCTGGGTCTTCGGCAGCGTGACGGAGAAGGTCCTCCACGCCTGCCCCGTCCCCATGCTCGTGGTCCGCACCCCCTAGGAGCCCCCCATGGATCTGCACGCCCGCCTGGTGGACCTCTCCCGGCTCTCCGAGCCCGAGGACACGATCGTCACGCTGACCCTCGACGCCTCCAAGGCGGGCCTGCCCCGCGAGGCCCGGGTCTTCCTCAAGGACAAGGTCTGGAAGAACCTCGCCTCCGACGCGCGATCCGCCGCCGCCCAGGCCTCGTTGCGCAAGACGGCCGCGAAGATCCGCGAGTACCTCGACAAGGACCTC
The DNA here is from genome assembly GCA_964464755.1 of uncultured Planctomycetales bacterium. Classification (GTDB taxonomy): domain Bacteria; phylum Planctomycetota; class MHYJ01; order MHYJ01; family JACPRB01; genus CAYXGZ01. Next base: position 75,781 of record CAYXGZ010000009.1, on the reverse strand, counting down.
GCGCCGGCCACCGACGGCCTCTACCTCGTCGCGGGTCCCTCGACCTGGACCGCGCTCGAGGTTCGCCGGCCCCTGCGCAACTTCCTGCACGTCGGCCGCTCGCCCTACCTGCCGCCGCTCCTCGAGCTGGAATCCGCCGCGCCCCGGGCCTACGTCGTCTCCGCGAACGGGCACGAGGCCTCCGTCTCCGAGGTCCGCCTCGGCGAGTCCCGCCCGCTGGCCCGGCTCACCGCCGGCCCCGGGCCCCGCGACGTCCAGCGCCAGCACGCGGTGAAGGGCGCCCGCGCCCGCTCCGGGTCCGGCGCCGTCGCGACCCACGGCGGCGCCTCGCTCGACCGCTGGCAGGACAAGATGGACGAGGAGGCCCGCGACACGGCCCGCCGCGCCGCGGACGCCGTCGGCCACTACCACGCCGTCCACCCCGCGGAGGCCGTCTACCACTTCGGCGGCCGCGAGACCTTCCGCACCTTCGCCGACCACCTGCCCGCCGCCCTCCGCGAGCGCGCCGTGCACGCGGGTTCCGTCCCGCGCGGCGACGGCGACGTCCTCGCCCACGTCGGCCGCGACCTCGAGCGCCGGGCCGAGCAGTCCGCCCGCGCCGCCGTCGAGGAGTTCCGCGGCCGCCGCGCCCAGGGCCACCGCGTCGCCTGCGGCCCCGAGGAGGTCCTCGCGTCCCTCGACGCGGGCACCCTCGAGCGCGTCTACCTCCGCCGCGACGACCCGCTGCCCGGCGTGATCTGCTCGGGCTGCGGCACCCGCACCCTCGGCCTGCGCTTCCGCTGCGACTGGTGCACGGGCGAGCTGCACCCGGCCTCGATGGCCCAGGTGCTCGCCGTCCGCAGCCTCTCCCGCCCGCGGATCCCGGTGACCTTCGTCGGGGCCGGCGAGAAGTGGATCGGCGAGGTCGGCGGCGCCGCCGCCCTCGTGTCCGCCCGCCCGGTCCGCCGGATCCGTTGATGGACGGCGACCCGCGGTTCGACGCCTACACGCCGGCCGAGATGGCGCGGCGCGTCGAGGAGGCCGGGGTCGCCAAGGCCGGGCTCGACGCCGGGCGCACCCTCGTGCTCGGCGCCCTCGGCGGCGCGTTCATCGCCCTCGGCGGGGCGTTCTCCACGGTCGCGGGCGCGGGCTCGGCCCTCGGCTGGGGCCCGACGCGCGTCCTCGCCGGCGCCGCCTTCTCGCTCGGCCTCCTCCTCGTCGTGCTCGCGGGCGCCGAGCTCTTCACCGGCAACAACCTCGTCGTCATGGCCTGGGCCGAGCGGCGCGTCTCGACGGCCCGGCTCCTGCGCAACTGGGCCCTCGTCTACCTCGGCAACCTCGCCGGCGCCGCCGGCACGGCCGGCCTCGTCTGGCTCTCGCGCTCCTGGGGCGCGGAGGGGGAGCTCGTCGGCCCGGCGACCGTGAAGCTCTGCCTCGCGAAGTCCTCGCTCGAGCCGCTCCAGGCCTTCGCCCTCGGCGTGCTCTGCAACGCGCTGGTCTGCCTCGCCGTCTGGCTCTGC
>CAYXGZ010000009.1:14230-74272 GCA_964464755.1 uncultured Planctomycetales bacterium | reverse complement strand
GCTCTGCTACGGCGCGCGCTCCACGACCGACAAGATCCTCTCCGTCGTCCCGCCGGTCGCCGCGTTCGTCGCCCTCGGCTTCGAGCACAGCATCGCGAACCTGTACTTCCTCCCCCTGGGGCTCTGGCTGAAGGAGGTCCCCGGCATCGCCGCGGGATTCCCGGCCGGGGGGCTCGACGCCCTGACCTGGGCCTCCGCCGCGCGGAACATCGCCGCCGTGACGGCGGGGAACATCGTCGGCGGGGCGGGGCTCGTGGCGGCCGTCTACTGGTTCGTCTACCTGCGGAAGCGGCCCGCCTAGGTCGCCGGCAGGGGCAGCGGCAGGGGCTCGCTCCCGGGCACCTTGCGCGTCCGGAACACGAACACCGGGACCTCCGCCTTCGCGAGCAGCCGCTCCGCCACGCTCCCGTAGACGGCGCGCGACGCGCCCGAGCGGCCGTGCGTCGTCATCGCGACCGCGTCCGCCTCGGTCGCCGCGGCGAGCAGCTCGTCGGCCGCCGCGCCGGTGCGCACCTCGGTGCTGACCTGGTGCCCCGACTTCCGCAGCGCCGTGGCGCGCTTCTCGAGGTAGTCCCCGGCCCGCTCCCGCTGCGCGGGCAGGTCCGGGCCCGGCGGGACCGTCTGCACGAGGTGGATCCGGCTGCCGAAGCGGCGCACGAGCGGGTCGACCCGCGGCAGCACGCGCTCCGCCTCGTCCGAGCCGTCCAGCGGCACGACGATCTTCGCGAAGGCCGCGGCCTGCGTCGTCTCCACCGGCGAGAGCCCGCCGAACGGACGGAGCTGCGGGCGGAAGAGCAGCATCGGCGCCTCCGCCCCGTGCAGGACGCGCATGGCGACGGACCCGAAGAGGATGCGGCCCAGGCCCGTGCGGCCGCTCGTCGTCATCGCGATCAGGTCGTGCGAGCCGTCGCGCTCCTCGCGCAGGATCTCGCCCGCGGGGTCGCCGAAGCGGACCTGGGTGACGGCGTCGACGCCCTTCGCCGCGAGGGACTTCCGGAGCTTCTCGATCTCGTCGAAGAGCGGCTGGTGGCGGGGATCCGAGCGGTACGCGGCGTCGCCGGCCCGCGAGGGGGGCGGCTCGACGACCTGGAGCACCGTGACCTTCGCGCCGGGCTGGGCGAAGGCCTTCAGCCCGCGGGCGAAGACCCAGCGGCTGACGTCCGAGCCGTCGATCGGGACGAGGATCCTCGGGAAATACGCGGCCACCGCGCCCTCCTTAGTGGTTGTAGGGACCCTTGCTGGGCTGGCTGAGCTCCTTCATCGCGCTCAGCGCCCGCCGTCCGGACTCCACCGCCGGCGCCTTGGCGTGCGGGGTGTTCGCCGACACCCGCTTGACGAGCAGCGGCACGCGGCCCTGCACGAGGAGCGTCTCGGCCACGCTGCCGGCGAGGAAACGGTCGAGGCCCGAGCGGCCGTGCGTGGTCAGCGCGACGAGGTCCGCGCCGTCCGTCGAGGCGAACTCGAGGATGGACTTCGCCGGGTCGCCGGACCAGATCACGATGTCCGCGTCGATTTCCCGCTCCTGGAGCTCCTTGCGGATCCGGACGAGGTTGTCGGAGATCACGCCGCCGGGGAGCGGCAGCGTCGAGGTCGCCGGCGGCATCGACAGGAAGAGCACGACCGTCGCGCCGAAGGCCTTGGCGAGCGTCGTCACCTCGGGCAGGCCCGCCGCGGAGCGGTGGGTGCCATCGAGCGGGACGAGGATGCGGCGGAACTTCGTGGGCGCGCCCCGGGCGGCGGGCGGCCGGACGATGAGGACCGGCACGGCGCTCTGGCGCAGGACCTCCTGGGCCACGCTGCCCATCGCGAGGCGCTTCAGGCCCTTCTGGCCCCGCGTGCACATGAGCACGAGGTCGACCCCCTCCGCCGCGCGGCGGACGATCTGCGCGGCCGGGGTGCCGCGGAGCACCTCGGTCTTCACCTGGGCGCCCTTCTTCCGCAGGCGGGCGGCGATCCCGTCGAGGTAGACCTCGGCGAGCTTCTCCTGGCGCGGCTTCATCTTCGGGACCGCGAAGGCCAGGACGACGTCGGCGTCCACGCAACGGAGGAAGGTCTCGAGGTACGGGAGCACCGCCTCCGACGCGGGGCTGCCGTCCAGGGCGACGAGCACGTTACGGATCATGGGATCACCTCGGCTTGGGTTTCGGTTTCGCGGCGGAGCGCCCGATCCAGCGCAGGACGTCCATGCTGGTGACGACGCCCGCGGCCTCGCCGCCCTCCTCGACGAAGACGCGATGGTGGCCCCGGTCGGCCATCAGGCGCGCGAGCTGCGGGGCGGTCGCCGTCGGCTTCACCAGGACGATGCGGGGCGACATCACCTCGGAGACGGTCGCCTCGTCGAGCGCCTCGACCTGCCAGCCGCGGCGGAGCGGGATGCCCTCGCCGGTCGCCTTCGCCCGGGCCTCGCGGGCCGGGACGGCGGGCGGCAGGAGCAGGCGGCGGCGGACGTGCTCCGCGAGGTCGGTCAGCGTGAAGACCCCGATGGGGCGGCCCCGGTCGTCGACGACGAGGACGCCGGTGATGCGGTGGCGCCGGAGGAAGGACGCGGCCTCGCGGATGGGCGTGTCCGCCCAGACCCGCTTGACGGGCCTGGTCATCAGGTCGCGGGCGAGGAGGGTCTTGACCATGACTTATCCGGTGCAACCGGAGTGCCACCCGGGGGAAGGGGGTTTCCATGGATATTGAAGCCGCGCGCCGCGGAGGAGTCCACAGCGATTCGCGGGGGAGGACCCGCCCGCCGAGCGCGGGGCGGGGACTTTCCCGCGCGGGGATCGGGAGGATTGCGGGGGTGGAGGCCGCTTCCTCGCCGCCCGTCGAGGGGGCCCCGAGGGCACGTCCTTTGCGACGAATCCCGGTGTCTTTTCAGGAGTCCTGTTCGGGTCGCGCGGGAACGATGAAGGCGGTGGCCCCGAGGCCGCGCCGCGCGCTCCGGATGTACCGTCTGCTCGAACCGGTCCCGGCCGCGCCCTCAAATGGCGGCACGCCGCGGAACCGGGGGACGGGCCCGGGGGCGGGTGGAACGGCACGGAGGCGACCTTCCGCGGACGATGCGGGCGGCCCCGGAGCGGGCCCCCGAGCCACGGCCGGACGAACCGCGTGGGCGAAGCGGCGGGCGGGACCGCCGGGACCCAGGCCGACGACCGGCTCAGACGCGCGCGACAGCCCCCCGGGGGGGAAGACGGGAAACCTCCTCGGGGGAGTCCTTTTTTAAAGGACCTGCCGCACCCGGTACACGCCCGACTCGAGCGCCGTCTCCAGCGCCCCGCCGTTCTTGTGGAAGAGGTTCAGCATCCGCACGTTGTCCGCCCGCACGTAGCCCACGAACCCCCTCACGCCGCGCTCCCGTGCGACCTCCCGGATCCGCCGCAGCAGCCAGGTCCCCAGCCCGCGTCCCTGCCGGTCGTCCGCGACCGCGAGCGCCACCTCGGCGTCGCCGCTCGCCCGGTCCAGCGCGTAGCGCGCGACCGCCACCATCCGCTCGTCCTCGCCGAAGCGCTCGAACGCGGCGAGCGCCATCTTCGAGTCGTAGTCCAGCAGGCAGAGCTCCTGCACCTGCGGGGGCGTCAGCGACTTCAGCGGCGCGATGAAGCGCTGCGACACCGTCTCCGCCGAGAGCCCGTAGAAGAACTCCCGAAGCAGCCGCTCGTCCGAGGGCCGCAGCGGCCGGATCTTCGCCTTCGTCCCCTTGAACTCCGCCTCCGTCTCGAGCTCCACGGGGTAGGGCCGGCCGCCGGACGGCCAGGGGATCTGGTCCACGGGCACCAGCTTCCGCCCCTTCGCGCGGGCCAGCAGGTCCTCCCGGAACCGGGGGTCCGCGATCGACACGAGCGCCAGCGCCCGCTCCCGCACGGTCCGGCCCTTGAGCTCGGCGATGCCGTGCTCCGTGACCACCGTGTGGATGTCGCCCCGCGTCGTCACGACGCCCGCCCCCTCGGTCAGCGTCGGCACGATCCGCGACAGCTCCCCGTGCTTCGCCGTCGAGGGGATGGCGATGATCGAGCGGCCGCCCTTCGAGCGCGCCGCGCCGCGGATGAAGTCGACCTGGCCGCCGATCCCGCTGTAGAAGCGCGTGCCGATCGAGTCCGCGCAGACCTGGCCCGTGAGGTCCACCTGCAGCGCCGAATTGATCGACACCATGCGATCATTTCGAGCGATCACCTGCGGGTCGTTCACGTAGTCCGACGGCAGGAACTCGAAGAACGGGTTGTCGTCGACCGCGTCGTAGAGCCGGCGCGTGCCGAGGCAGAACGACGTGACGGCCTTGCCGCGGTGCAGCGACTTGCGGGCCCCGGTCAGCGCGCCGCAGTCCATGAGGTCGATGACGCCGTCGGAGGCCATCTCGGTGTGAAGGCCCAGGTCGCGCTTGTCCTTGAGCAGGGCGAGCACCGCGTTGGGGATCGTGCCGATGCCGAGCTGCAGCGTGGCGCCGTCCCCGACGAGGTCCGCGCAGTAGCGGCCGATCGCCCTCGCGGCCTCGTCCGGCTCCTCGGGCTTCACCTCGAGGATCGGGCTCGTCGAGCGCGTGAAGAAGTCGATGTCCTGGACGTGGACGAAGCCCGCGCCGTGCGTGCGCGGCATCGCCGGGTTCAGCTCGGCGACGACGACCTCGGCCATCTCGAGCGCGGCCGTCACGATGTCCACGCTGACGCCGAGCGAGCACCAGCCGTGGCGGTCGGGCGGCGAGACGGTGACGAGCGCGACGTCGATCCTCAGCCGCTCCGAGCGGAAGAGCGCGGGGATCTCCGAGAGGAAGACGGGGGTGTAGTCCGCGTCGCCCTCGGCGACGGCGCGGCGCACGTTGGCCCCGATGAAGAACGCGTTGTGCCGGAAGCGGCCGCGGTGCGTGGCCTGGGCGTAGGGCGCGTCGCCGACCGTCATGATGTGGAGGACCTCGACGTCGGTGACGTCGTCGCGGCGGGCGAGGGCCTCGACGAGGTTGACGGGCTCGGCGGCGCCGGAGCCGACGAAGACCCGGGTTCCCCGGCGGACGGCCGCGAGGGCCTCGACGGGCGTCACGGTGCGGGCGCGGATCCGGTCGCTCCAGTCGGGCATGGCGGCGAGTCTACGCCGCGGGCCCCGGGGCTCCAAGCTTTGATAGGATGCCCCGCATGGAACCCGGTCCCGGGACGGCGACGGAGCATTTCGCGCGGTCCGTCGCGTGCCGCCAGGCGGGCGACCTCAAGGGCGCGATCGCGGCGCTCGGCGAGGTGATCCGCCTGCGGCCCCGCTTCGGCGGCGGCTGGAGCGAGCGCGGCGTGCTGCGCCTCCAGGCCGGCCAGCTCAAGGGCGCGATCGGCGACTTCTCGCGGGCCATCGAGCTCGAGGCCGCGAAGGAGTCGTGGGACTCCTACAACTACGGCGTGCCGTACCTGAACCGCGGGCTCGCGCGCAAGCGGCTCGGGGAGCTGCGCGAGGCCGTCGCCGACTTCGCCGAGGCCCTGGCCCGCAAGCCGGGCTGGGTGCCGGCGATCACGGCGCGGGCGAACGCGAACCTGCAGCTGGGCGAGTACGCGGCGGCGCGGCGCGACTACGACGAGGCCGTGCGGCTGGCGCCGAAGGACTGGCTGGCCTGGCACAACCGCGGGCTGCTGCGGGCCCTGCACGACGACCTCGCGGGCGCCGAGGAGGACTTCGGCGCGGCCGCGAAGGCGGGGAAGGGCGCCTGGCCGCCGCTCGTCAGCCGGGGCGCGCTGAGGGCCGCGCGGGGCGACGCCAAGGGCGCGCTGGCGGACTTCTCGAGGGCGCTGAAGCTCGACCCGGGAATCGCCGAGGCCTGGTACGACCGCGGCACGGTGCGGCTCGGCCTGGGCAAGGCCAAGGACGCGCTGGGCGACCTCGAGAAGGCGATCGAGCTCCGCAAGGACTACGCGGCGGCGCACCTGAACCGGGGCGTCGCGCTCGCGAAGCTGGGCCGCGACGCGGAGGCGCAGCGGGCGATCGCGACGTCGATCCGGCTGCGGCCCTCGCGCTTCGAGGGCTGGTTCGACCGGGCGCTGCTGCGCGCGCGGCGGCGCCACCTCGAGGGGACGCTCGAGGACCTGGAGAAGGCGCTGGAGCTGGCGCCGGAGGACTGGCCGCTGCGGCGGTCGGTGGAGGAGGCGGTCGCGGCGGGCGCGAAGCTCTTCGAGCGGCCGGTCGCGGAGTGGCCGTTCGCGGCGGAGGAGCTGTACCGGAAGCTGGACCCGGAGGGGAGATGAAGCGGCGCTGCTGGCCGGACGGGAAGGACCCGCTGATGGACCGCTACCACGACGAGGAGTGGGGCGTGCCGCTGCACGACGACCGGAAGCACTACGAGTTCATGGTGCTGGACGCCTTCCAGGCGGGGCTGAGCTGGCGGACCGTGCTGCACAAGCGGGAGAACTTCCGGAAGGCCTTCGCGAACTTCGATCCGCGGAAGGTCGCGAAGTTCGGCGCCGCGGACCGGAGGCGGCTGCTCGCCGACGCGGGCATCGTGAGGAACCGGGCGAAGGTGGACGCGTCGATCCGCAACGCGGGCGCGTTCCTCGCGGTGCAGCGCGAGTTCGGGACCTTCGACCGCTACATCTGGGGCTTCTCGGCGGGGAGGACGGTGCGGAACCGCTGGACGACGCTGGCGCAGCTGCCGGCGCGGACGGAGCTCTCGGACCGGATCAGCGCGGACCTCAAGGCGCGCGGCTTCGGCTTCTGCGGCTCGACGATCGTCTACGCCTACCTCCAGGCCGCGGGGATCGTCAACGACCACCTCGCCGGCTGCCCCCGGCGGTCCGCGGGCGGTTAATTCCCGCGCGTTTCGGGCCCCGCGCGTGTAGCCTAGGCGGTACCCCGTTGGAGGAATCGTGAACCGATTCGCCGCCGCCGCGCTGTTGCTGGTCGCCGCGTCCGCCGCCCAGGCCCAGACCGTCCGCAACGTCTGCGTCGAGGTCAGCTGCACCGTCGAGACCGGGCCGACGCGCCTCGTCTTCACCTGGCCGGCCGACGCCACGTCGACCGCCTACACCGTCTACCGCCGCCTCGCGGGGGCCGCCAGCTGGGGCGCCTCCGTCGCCTCGCTCGGCGCGGGCGCGACCACGTACACCGATTCCACCGTCGTCGTCGGCACGGCCTACGAGTACCGCTTCGACAAGTCGGGCAGCCCCCCGGGCTGGGGCTTCATCCGGGCGGGCATCCAGGTCCCGGCCGTCCACGCGCGCGGCAAGGTCGTGCTCGTCGTCTGCGACACGCACGCGGCCTACCTCGCGGCCGAGCTCGCGCGCCTCGAGCAGGACCTCGTCGGCGACGGCTGGCAGGTGCTGCGGCACGACGTGGCCGCCGCGGCGACCGTCCCGCAGGTGAAGGCGCTCATCGTCGCGGACTACAACGCCGACCCCTCGAACGTGAAGGCCGTGCTGCTCGTCGGGCACGTCGCGGTCCCGTACTCGGGCAACACGGAGTGGGACGGGCACGCCGACCACCAGGGCGCCTGGCCCTGCGACGGCTACTACGGCGAGATGAACGGGACCTGGACGGACAGCTCAGTGAACAACACGAGCCCGTCCCGGCCGGAGAACGACAACGTGCCGGGCGACGGGAAGTTCGACCAGAGCGACTACCCGAGCGCGGTCGAGCTGGCCGTCGGGCGCGTCGACCTGGCGAACCTACCCGCCTTCGCGGCCGCGGAGCGCGACCTCCTGAAGGCCTACCTCGACAAGCACCACCAGTTCCGGCACCGGGAGTTCAGCTGCCAGGAGCGCGCGGTCGTCGACGATAATTTCGGCTATTTCAGTGGCGAGGCCTTCGCGGCCAGCGCGTGGCGGAACTTTGCGCCGATGTTCGGCGCGGCGAACAGCACGGCCGCGGACTACTTCACCACGCTCAACACGGCGCCGGGACCGGGCTACCTCTGGAGCTACGGTTGCGGCGGCGGGACGTACACGAGCGCCGGCGGCGTGGGCACGACGGCGAATTTCGCCGCGAGCACGAACCGCAACGTCTTCACGCTGCTTTTCGGCAGCTACCACGGCGACTGGGACAGCGCGGACAACTTCCTGCGGGCGCCGCTCGGCTCGGGCTGGACGCTCACCAACGCGTGGTCGGGCCGGCCGATCTGGTCGTTCTGGCAGATGGCGCTCGGCGCGACGATCGGCGACTGCGCGAAATACTCGATGGGCGACAACAACGTCTGGACGAACACGGGCACGGGCTGCCAGCAGGGGCTGATGGGCGACCCGACGCTGCGCCTGCACACGGTCGTGCCGGCCTCGACGCCTGCGGCGGTCGCGACCGCGAGCGACGTGACCGTGTCGTGGACCGCGTCGACGGATCCCGTGCTCGGCTACCACGTGTACCGCGCGGCCGACCCGGCCGGGCCGTACACGCTCCTGAACGCCGTGCCCGAGGCGGGGACGAGCTACGTGGACTCCGCGCCCGTGACCGGGACGAACCACTACCTCGTGCGGCCCGCGATCCTGCAGGTGTCCGGCAGCGGCAGTTACGTCAACCTCGGCCAGGGCGTGTTCACGTCGGCCGATTTCCCGGCGGCCTCCGGCGGCCCCAGCGGCGGCGGCGGGGGAGGCGGAGGGGGCGGCGGCTGCAGCTCGGGCGGCTCCGCGAGCCCCGCGCCCTGGATCCTGGCCGGCCTCGCGCTGCTGGCGTTGGCGAAGCGGCGGTAGTCGGTAAAACTCCGCGGCCCGGCCCGCTTTCCACGGCCCGCCAGCATGGCACGGCCGTTGCTCGAAAAAGTACTCCGAAAGGAGTACCCCATGATCGCCCTCGCGCTCGCCCTGCTCCTCCCCCTCCAGGACGCCGACTCGCTCTTCAAGGCCGCCGAGGCGAAGTACGCGCGCGAGGACTGGGACGGCGCCATCGCGGACTACACGAAAGTCCTCGAGCTCGAGCCGCGCAACGTCGCCGCCTGGAACAACCGGGGCAACGCGCGCGACAAGAAGGGCGACCTCGAGGGCGCCCTCCTCGACTACTCGAAGGCCATCGAGATCGACCCGAACGACGTCATCGCGCTGCGCAATCGCGCCAACCAGTACATCGACCACCGGCAGGACTACGCGGCGGGCCTGGCCGACGTCGAGAAGGCCCTCCGGCTGAAGCCGGACTACGCGGAGGCCTACGTCACCCGGGGGATCGCGAGGCTGCACAAGAACGAGCTGGACGCCGCGGCCGCCGACTTCGAGAAGGGGATCGCGCTCAAGCCCTCCGATTCCCACGCGTGGAACGGGAGGGGCAACGTCAAGCTGCGCCGCCGGCAGATCGACGAGGCGATCGCCGACTACACGAAGGCCATCGAGCTGGATCCGAAGAACGCCCACGCGTTCCGCAACCGAGGGATCGCGAAGTACTACCACAAGAAGGACGCGGACGGGGCGCTCGCCGACTACACGGCCTCGATCCAGGCGGACCCCGCGTTCGCCGCGGGCTACGGCAACCGGGCCGTCGTGCGCGAGGCCAAGGGCGACCTCGACGGGGCGCTCGCGGACCTCGTCCGGGCGATCGAGCTCGATCCGAAGCGGGCGGCACGCTACGGGGACCGGGCCGAGTTCCTGGCCCGCCGGCACGAATGGGCCCGCTGCATCGAGGACTGCACGAAGGCGATCGAGCTGGACCCCAAGGTCGACCATTACTTCGCCCAGCGCGCGATCGCGAAGCGCAACCTCGGGGACCTCGAGGGCGCCCTCGTCGACTGCACCGTCGGCTTCGAGCTGGCGCCCCGCGACACCTGGTACCCGGAGTTCCGCGCCCAGGTGAAGAAGCAGCGGGGCGACCTGGCCGGCGCGATCGCCGACTACGGCCGTGCCATCCTGCTGGAGCCCGAGGCGTCGAAGTGGTACTCCGCCCGGGCCGACCTCCGGGAGGAGGCGGGCCTCCGCGAGGAGGCGGTCGCCGACCTCGACAAGGTGATCGAGCTGGAGGAGGAGCCGAAATGGGCGCTGTCCCGGCGCGGGTTCCTGCGCGGGACCCTGGGCGACGCCGACGGCGCGGAGGAGGACTTCGAGAGGGCGCTCGAGATCGCCGGGAAGTTCGGGCCGGCCTTCCGGAACCGGGCGCACCTCCGCTTCCACGCCCGCGACTGGAAGGGCGCCGTGGACGACTTCCGCCGCGGGATCGAGGCGGATCCCGCCTACGCCGACTACCCGCGGCTCTGGACCTGGCTGGCGCGGCGCCGCCGGGGCGACGGGGCGGAGGCGGACCGGGAGCTCGCGGAGTACGTCGCGAAGCGGCCGGCGGCGGAGTCGCCGCAATGGTGGCCGCGGCTGGCGGAGTTCGCGCTGGGGAAGCTCGGCGAGGAAGAGCTCTTCAAGGCCGCCGAGGTCGGGAGCGACCGGACGCCGGTGTGGCAGCGGGCGGAGTCGCGCTACTTCGCGGCGATGCGGCGGCTGATGGCGGGGGAGACGGCCGCGGCGAAGGGGCTGCTCGAGAAGTGCGTGGAGCTGAGCCCGAAGGACTACTACGAGCACTACGCGTCGCTCGCGGAGCTGAAGCGGCTCGGGGAGCGGGCGCCGTTCCCGGCGGACCCGAAGGAGGGCGCGGCGCTGCAGGCGCTGGACGACCGGGCCTGGCCGCGGGTGGAGGAGCTGCTCGGCGCGCTCGTCGCGGCGGACCCCGCGAAGGCGTCGTGGACCTGGCACCGGGGGCTCGCGGAGGCGCGCCGGGAGCTGGGCCGGCCGAGGGCGGCGATCGAGTCGTACGAGGCGGCGATCCAGGCGGCGGGGCCGGGGCCCGAGGAGAAGGCGCGGATGCTCGCGTCGCTGGGGGACGTGTACGTGCGGCTGCGGATGCGGGCGAAGGCCGTCGCGGCGTACGCCCGGGCCGCGGAGCTGGGGCCGGTTCCGGCCGACGCGCAGCTCGGGCTGGCGCGGACCTGCCTGGCGCTGGGGGACCTCGAGGCGGCGTGGAAGGCGGCGGAGCGGGTGATCGCGGCGGATCCCGCCCGGGCCGAGGCGCACTTCCTCAAGGGCTCGGCGCTCTTCGGCTCGGTGAAGGTCGTGGCCGGGACCTGGGTGGCGCCCGCCGGCACGGCGGAGGCGCTGAAGAAGTACCTCGAGCTGGCGCCGGAGGGCGAGCACGCGGCGGAGGCGAAGGAGCTCCTGGGGGCGCTGGCGCAACCCTAGCGGCGGGGCAGCTTCTCCGCGCCCCGGCGCAATTCCGGGTCGGGGGAGCCCAGGAGCGCGGCGCGCAGTTCCTCGCTGCGCCGGTCCGAGAGGTGGCGCGAGTCCGGGGCGAGGAGGTTCAGGGCCATCTTCCGGACGCCCGCGTCCGGATGGGTGGCGATCATGTCGGCCAATTGCGCGGTGACGGCGGGTCCGAACCCGGGTCCGTAGGCCGCGAAGCCCCCGGCCAGCCCGGCGTCGTTCACCCAGAAGACGTCCCAGAGCCGCACGAGCTGCTCGACCGAATACGACGGCAGGTCGCGAAGGAAGACGGCCTGGGCGTCGGGGTTGCGGAGCAAGGCCTTGGTCCGGGGCCAGAGGTACTGGAGCGCCTCGGACGCCTGCCCCTCGGGCAGGGGGATCGCCAGGAGTTCCGCCACGGAGACCGCGGACTTCACCCGCGCCAACCAGTCGTCCGGGAACCGGGGCGGGGTGGGGCCGGCCTTGGTCGGGGCGGGCGTGGGGGCCGCCGCCGGGACGGGCGTCGGCGTCGGCGGGGGCGGGGTGACCTCGTGGGGGGGGGGGGGGGGGGGGGCCGTGGGGGGGGGGGGGGGGCGGGGTGGGGGGCTCGGGGGGGGGGGTTGTGGGGGTTTTCCGCGGCGCCCCCCCGCGACCCGACGACCCAGCCGACGAGGAACGCGGCGGCCGAGGAGAGGACGACGGCGACGAGCGTGGCTTTCATGGGCCTCTAACGGCGGAGCGTCGGCGCAGGTTGGATCACGGCCGGAAGATGTCGGCGACGGGGACCCGCAGGCCGGGGAGGACTCCGGAGGCGACGGACCCGCCCTCGAGGTGGTAGCCCGCGGGCTCGTAGCGCCCGCCGGCCAGCGCGAAGACCTCGACGGTTCTCGCGGCCGTATCGACGATCCAGTACTCCGCCACGCCCTCGCGGGCGTAGAGGGCCTTCTTGACGTGGCGGTCGCGGTCGGCGGTCGACGGCGAGAGGATCTCGATCAGCAGGTCGGGCGCGCCCTCGACGTGGTCGCGCACGATCCCGCGGCGCTCCTCGCGGATCCAGAGGATGTCGGGCTCGACGACGTCGCCGCCGGGGAGGTAGACGTCCATGGGGGCGGCGAGGAGGACGCCGCCGGGGCCGGAGCGGACGAACGAGTCGACGAGGAACATCAGGTTGCGGCTGGCCTGCTGGTGCGGGTAGATGGGCGCGGCGGTCATGAGGGTGAGCTCCCCGTCGATGAGCTCCGCGCGCGTCTCGGAGGGGAGGGCCCGGAAGTCCTCGAGGGTCTTCCTCGGCTTGGTCCTGAGGTCCGCCATGGACGTCATTTTACCCCGCGCGTGCAGGTCATGGCGGGGGAAGTGCAAGCGGGAGGCCAACGGGCGTCGAGGGGGCGGGGAGCCACCGATTCGAGGGTGGCGTAGTGATTCGCGACGGGGGCGTTTCGGAACGAACCGGGCTCAGCGCGACTCCTCGAGCCCCAGCGCGTTGCCCTCGGGGTCCCAGAAGGAGACGAAGCGGGGCGAGCCGCCCTCGCGGCGGGGCTCGCCGACCTTCGCGCCCGCGGCCTTCAGGCGGGCCAGGGCGCCGTCGAAGTCCTTCGCGGCGAAGTAGGGGATCGGCCCGAAGCCCACGTCCTTGCCGCCGGCCTCGCTGGGGTGGAGGTCGAGCCGGCACTTCATGCCGTCGTGGCGCAGCGACGAGTAGTGGGGCGACTCGAAGTTCGCGACGAAGCCGAGCACGCCCTTGTAGAAGGCGAGGGCGCGGTCCATCTCGCGGACGTACATCATCACGTGCGACAGGCGGTCGAACACGGGGGCCTCCGGGGAATCCGCCCGACATTGTAGCGCGGGGTATACTCCGACCATGATCCGGCCCGCGCTGCTGCTCCTGCTCCCGCTGCTCCTGCCCCAGGAGGCGCCCGACCGCGGGGCGCTGCTCGACGAGCTCGAGGCGAAGTTCCGCCAGCACCCGCGCTTCGAGGCGGAGTTCGAGATCAAGGGGATGGAGGAGGGGAAGCAGGCCTACACGTCGGCCACCCTGACCGCCGACCTCCGTCGCTGGGAGTCACGGTTCGAGATCGCGGGCACCGACGGCGAGGGGAAACCCTCCAGGGTCGTCATGCACTTCGACAACTGGGTGGCGTACGTCGAAACGGACGGCCAGGTCCAGCGGTTCGATCAACGGAGCTACATGGGCGGCTTCGTGAAGCGGAGCGCGGAACTCAACGCCGAGCTGGCGTCGATCCTCGGGAGCGAGGGGTCGCCGCTCCCCGAGGAGGCCCTGGCCCTGGTCCTCCAGGTCGAGCCCGGCGCGAAGGACAAGAAACGGCATTTCAGGTACACCGCGGGGGTCGGACCCCGGCCGGCCTCGTGGTTCATGGAGCTCCGCCGGAAGGGCGAGATGGTCGTCCGCGTCGCGGAGCGCGAGGTGGTCTTCGAGCGGCCGCCGAAGACCTTCGCGATCGACCGGGAGACCGGGTTCCTCAGGTCGATGAAGGTGGCGGACCCCTTCAACGGCGACGTGGAGTTCCGCCTCGTCCGCTACGCCGTGCTGCCTCCCGAGCGGAGGCTGGAGTTCCCGAAGGAGGCCAAGGAGGCGACCCCGCCCGAGGCCCAGATCTGGGGCAACGTCTGGGGACTGGCCATCGCCTTCCTGGACCGTGTCCGCGGGGCCGCGGCGGATTGGGACCGGATCGGGAAGGCCGGCAAGGCCGAGGACGTGCTCCGACTCGTTTCCCGGTGGGCGGCCCGAATCCAGGAACTGCAGGTCGAGGTCCACCGGCGCCTTGGAGCGAGGATGTACATCGACTACCAGCTCGACAACGGAACTCCCCTGGCCGAATTGCGGAAGGACGTGGCGCGGTACTCGGCGGGCTACGTGAAATGGATGGAGAAGGGGGCGGCCGATTCCGACCAGGCGCTGAAGCGGACGTTGGAGGACCTGAGGTCCCGCATGAAGGCGGCGCTGGAGGGGTCGGGCGACGCGGGCGCGGCCATCCTCAAGGCGCTCGACGACGCGCCGGTCGAGAAGGAGCGCCAGGCCCTCGTGCCCGTGACGCCGGAGAAGATCTTCGAGGAGGCCCTGGCGAAGACGGGGGCGTGAGGTCCGCCTACTTCGGGAGGCTCTTCCTCACCCTCGCCGCCTCCTCGGACGCCCAGTCGGCGATCGAGGTGCCCGCCCAGCCCGCCTTCACCGCCTCGAAGGCCTTCAGCTGCTCCTTCGGATCCCGCACCGTCGCCTGGATCCGCACCATCTCCGCCCCGCCCTCCTGCAGCCGCTTCTCGATCCCGGCCCGCGCCTCCGCCATCGCCTCCGCTTCGCCGCGCCAGCCGTCCCCCGCCCTCAGGGCCTGCCTCCACGCCGCCACCGCCTCGCCCGCGGTCGCCGCGCCCTTCGCCTTCTCCACCGCCTCCTTCACCCGCGCCTTGTCCTTGTCCGGCTCCGACTGCTTCGCCCGCTGCAGCACCTCGCGCAGCATCGGGATCACGTCGTCCGGGTCCGGCGACGTCACCGCCCCCAGCCCCGCGTAGTCCGGATCCGCGTTCTCGCCCTTGGGATTCAGGAACAGCAGCGTCGGCGTCCCCACCGCGTTCGCCCCGCAGGTCTTCAGGAACCAGCTCCGGTACTCGTCCGTCCCCACCACCACCGGCAGCCACGCGAAGCCCGCCGCCAGCTCCGGCAGCCGGTCGTCCTTCACCAGGTTCCGGAAGAACTCCCCCGACAGCGCGCAGCCCTTCTGCGACAGGAACACCGCGATCGGCTTCTTCCCCCCCGACGCCTTCTTCGCGTCCTCGATCGACTTCGACCAGTCGATCGGATCCCGCGCCTGAAGGACCAGCGCCGCCGCCAGCACGAGCGCGTTCACTTGGCCTCCCCCTTCTCCTTCGGCAGCGGGCTCAGCGTGTGCGCCTTCTCCGGCGCCGACATCCGCCCCTCCAGCCCGTCCGCCGTCACGCTCGTCACCGCGTACCAGTACGTGCTCGACGGCTTCACCGCCGTGTCCGGGTACCGCGTCCCGCCCTTGATCGGCTGCTCCGTGAGCCGCGCGAACGGGCCCTTCTCCGACGTCCCCCGGTGCACGTGGTAGCCGACCACCCCCGGCGTCCCGCCCGCCACCCAGGTCAGCGTCACCGACTTCAGCCCCGCGTCCGCCTTCAGCAGCACCGGCGGCGCGGGCGGCACCGTGAAGACGAGGCGCCCGGTCCACTTCGACTTCCGGTCGTCCTCCATCGTCACCGAGAACGCCAGCGGGTGCCCGTCGTAGTCCGCCGCGAGCTGCAGCTCGAACGGCTTGTCCTTCGCCAGCACGAGGTCGTCGATCGGCAGCGTCCCGAACGGCACCTCGCCCTTCACGATCGTCACCGACGGATCCTCCGTCGCGATCGTCACCTTCAGGCCGCCCGCCTTCTTCGTGCCCTTGTTGAAGAGCCCGACCGCGAAGCGCACCTTCTTGCCCGCGTCCTCCCACCCGATCCGCTTGTCCTTGTTGCCCTCGCCGTCGTCCACCGCGACCGCGCCGCAGGTGACGTGCGGGCCCTCGACCGCCTGGCGGAAGGTCCAGGTCCAGGGATCCGCCCCCTCCGCCTCGCGCCACGAGAGCTCGAACCAGGCCTGGTGCCAGGGCGGCACCTTCGGGCTGACCGAGACCCGGAACGCGATCGACTGCGCGTCGACCTTCTCCACGCCCGAGGCGATCTTCACGAACGGGTCCCCGGGGCAGGCCAGGGTCCAGGTCCCGCCCTCGGGCGGCGCCGACTCCTTGGGCCACGAGTACACGAGCCGCACCGTCTCGCCGGGGTTCAGGTCCTTCTGGTTGTTGCCGCGCAGCGCCGCGGGCGTCGCGGGATCCGCCGACGCGGGCTCCGGCCCGTCGTCCTTCGAATCGTCCACCGCGGCCGCGGGGCGGGGCAGGGCGCGCGAGATCCCCGCGGGGAGCTTGGCGTCGATCGTCACCTTCTTCTCGAAGCGCGCCGCGTTCTGCGCGAGGACCGAGAGCCGCGCCGCGCCTGCCTTCGGCGGCGGCGAGAGCCGCGCCACGCCGTCCGCGCCGCTGTCGGCGACGGCGACCCAGCCCGCGCCCTCGAGGAGGACCCGGGCCGAGCGGACCGGGGCGCCCGCGGCGTCCGTCACCTTGATCCGCGCGGGGACGTTGACCGCGAGGCGCTCCTCGACGGTCTTCACGACGCGGGGCGCGCCGGTGCGGACCCACATCTCGGGCTCGCCGAAGAGGTTGAGGATCTGGTTCATCCAGGTGTCGCGCGAGAGCTCCTGCTTGGCCTCGGCGAGCGCGCGGCCGAGCTGGGGGCACTCGCCGGAGAAGAGGCGCTTGTACATGGCCTGGTTGACGGGCGACTGGAAGCAGACCTGCGTGTAGCCGAGGTAGGCGACGGCGCCGCTCTTGGGCTGCGTGAGGAACTGGACGGCGAGGCAGTTGGGCTTGTCGAACTCGGCCGTGTCGCAGCTGTTGGCGAAGACGATCGGGTAGCGGCCCTCGTTCTTGGCGTTCTTGAGCTGGACGACGCCCCAGCTGGTGCGGTCGTCCTTGGCCCAGAAGTGCGAGGGGCAGCCGTGGCAGAGGAAGTCGAAGAAGGCGTAGCCCTTGTCGAGCTCGGTCGAGATCGCGGCGATGGGGTCGGGGGCCTTCTCGATCAGGAGCTCGGTGGAGTAGCCCGCGCCGCCGAGTTCCTTGAAGAGCCCGGAGACGCGCTCCTGGTTGTCCTTGAACTGGTTGGCGCCGACGACGAGGGCGCGGGAGAGCCAGGCGGGGTCCTTCGACGTCGGGAAGCAGTACTCGAAGTACTTCTCGAGGTAGGCGTCGAGCTCCTTGGGAGTCTCGACGGGGATGCGGCCGACGTAGAGCTCGGGGACGAGGTCGAAGCTGCCGGTGGTGGCGTCGCCGACCCAGCGGTCGCCGGTCCAGTCGTAGCGCTCGACGGCGTCGGCGTCCTCGTACTCCTTGGGGAGGATGTCGGCGTAGTAGACGTCGCAGGAGAGCTGGTTGCCGCCGTGCTCGCCGTGCCAGGCGCGGATGCGCTGGGGGGGGACGACGTCGATGTCGCCGCCGAGGAGGACCCAGCGGGTGCGCCAGTTGAGGCGGAGGTCCTTGAGGAGCTGGTAGATCTTGGCGGGGAGGTCGGCGCCGGGGTAGGCGGGGGACTTGGCGAGCCAGTCGACGCTGACGACCTGGGCGGGGAGGCCGAGGGAGCGCTTGAAGTCGGCGAGCTTCTGGAAGCCGGGGGCGAGGGCGTCGCTGGTGAGGATGACGTAGGGGACGCCGAGCTCGGCGGGAAGGCGCGGGTCGGGGGCGAAGCGGCCGGCGGACTGGCCGGGGCCGGCGGCGGAGGCGGAGCCGAGCAGGAGCAGGGCGAGAGCGAAGGTCAGGCGCATGATGGAGTATCCCTCATGTACCCGTCTGCGTTGTAGGACCGGGATTATCGTGGAAAAGGAGGAAAGTCGAGAGACGTAAGTTGTTAAGCCATAAGCCGTAAGCAGGAGAGCCAGAAAGGCGGAGAGCCCAAGAGCAGGAAAGCCAGATAGCAGGAGAGCCAGAAGGCCGGAGAGCCCGAAAGCAGGAGAGAAAGAGAGCCACCTAGGCCAAGGCGCTGCCGCGGGAGCGAATCGGCGCGGGCGCTCACTCCCCTCATGCCCCGGATCAAGCTTGGCACTGAATTGGGACCGCTGAACTCTTGGGCTGCATTCGGTCTAGGTGTTGGCGAGTTCCTTGGATTGCCTGAAAGCGAGCTTGATCATCTCGAACGTGAATATGCCCCCGCAGATCGCCAATCCCAGGAGTACCCACTTGGCGGGTCGATACCAGGTCCAGAAATCCTCACGGGACAGGGAGTTGAGATTCGGGCTATCTCGTTGGTAGTAGACAGGCATGGAGGGCGTCGGTAGCTCCGAGATGCTCTCGTGTCCCTGGTAGGTCTTCCCGTTAACGACGAAGGAGTACCGGACGCTTTTCCGCGAGGTCGAACCAGCGAACGACCCGTCACGACGCTTCCAGGTAGTGACGAACTCGGTGAACTTGGGATCCAAGGTTGCATCCGTGCGCTCGATTCCGGCACTCCAGTTGGCATCCATCGCGAACAGGAGCAGGGAGACCATCGAGCATGCTCCAAGCCAGGGAACACCGATTGCCAACGCCTTCCAACGCGGCGTTCGAATTGAGCGTTGCCATCGATGAATCCGATAATTCGGGTGCAATGGCATGTAGCCCTCCCAACTAGGCCGGGATCATGGTGCCCAAGCCCAATGGACTCTGTCTCCCCGGCCAGACCGAACTTCCTTGCTCAAGCGAGCGGGCACCTTCTGGTACGAAGTGTAGCCAACCATGACGGACTCCGCCGGTGGTATTGGGTGCACGCGAAGGCCGCGCAGGTGCATGTACCGCCGCGATCCTTCAGGTCATTGCGTTCAAGCAGTACTGGATGATCGAAGGGCGCGTCGAGAACGAAGTCGGACCTATCGTGAATCCGGGGTTCGTGGCCGGAAGGCCCCCGTGACATCCAAGAGCGTCTGCGCCGTCTCGGGATCCGACTTGGTGGCTTCCGCCACGTCCGTGGAATCCCCCAGGGCCCACCCTCTGAACAGGAGTGCTCCAGCAGTCGCGGCGGGATCGCTTCGGCGGCCGACCTCGATCGCGCGGGTCCACAGCGAGCTTGCCTGCTCGAATTCCCGCCTCACGTACGCCCCATTGGCCGCCATAAGGAGGTCCCTCGCGGAGGTCCGGGGGCCGACCTCGAATCTCGCCGCGGGATCCGCGGAGCCCAGGCGGAGGTTTGAGAGTCGGAGCAGCCCCGGGGGATCGATCGATCCGCAGCGTCCTCCCGGTCCGGGCTTGCCGACTCGGTACCAGCCCGTCCGCAACGACCCCCGGACGCGGATCGTAAGCTCGACGAGCCGACGTCCGTCCAGGAAGACCTCGGCGACGGCCCTCCCGTCGCCGGGCACGTAGTCGATCGCGACGCGGTAGGTGCTCCCGGGCTCCGGCCGGAACCCCCGGCCCGGATCCCGGGGCAGGAGGGCGGAAGAACTTCCCTCGGCGGTGGCGGATTGCAGGCCCACGTAGATGTCCGGGTGGCTGCTCGAACCGAAGGCCCCGACGCTGAAGAACAGCTCGTCCGGCCCGGACATTCCGAAGTTCGCCTTGGTTCCCCACTGGAGGCGGTCCACCCGGAAGTCAGCTTCCAGGCGCAGGCGGCCGCCCGGGTACCGGAACGGCAGGCCGGCTTCGTAGTCGCCTTCCGCCACCTGGCGGAAGACCAGCCCGTCCTTCGTCACCTCGGGGAGGAAGGGATTCAGGGTTCCGAATCCCGGGTGCTCATGGAGGGACTTCAGGTCGTCCCGCGCGGCCAGGCGCCGGGCGTCGTCCACCCAGGCGAGGCGACCCCGGTGCCGCTCCCGTTCCGCGGGCCCGAGATCCGGACGCTCCACGAGGTCGCGGAGCACCGGCTCGAGGCCTTCCCAATCCCGGAGTTCTTGGAGCCCGTCCGCAAGCAGGCGAAGCGCCTCGGTCCGCCGGGCCGGGCCGGCGGCGGCCAGGACCTCGACGGCCTCGCGGGGACGTCCGCGCCGCAGCAGGAGCAGTCCCAGTCCGATCTCGTCCTTCTTCGTCCGGAATTCGGTCTCCGCCTCCGTCTCCAGTCCCGCGTCGAGGAGCAGCATTCCCGCCGACTCCGAGGGGACGGTCGCCTCCTGGGTCGGTACCGGACGGGCGCGACGGTTTCCGAGCCCGAGCACTCGCATCCAGGTCCGGCCGTAGCGCGGGTAGAGCAGCAGCAGTTCGTCGTCGCCGTCCCCGTCCAGGTCCCCGGCCGCCAGCGACTGGAGATCCCGGATCGGGTGGAGGTCCCGCGGCGCGGAAGGCCCCGGTGGCCAGCCCGAGATCCGGGCTGCGCAAGTCGATCCGTTCTCGCGGCGTCGGAGTTCCAGCCAGGCCACCTGCAGCCCGCGTCGCGAGCGGAGCGTCACCGCCGTCTTGGGCTCGACCTCCTCGTCCTCCTCGGCCGGAAGCAGAAGGCGCGGCCCGCCGGGATTCGCGCCGGCCAGCCCGTGGAGCCCCGCGGGCAACAGGTCCTCGTCCCGGATCCCGGCCCTCCGGCGACCTTCGGCATCGCGGAGCGCCCCAGGATGGACGGCCCCGATGGCGGCTCCACCGGGAAGGACGAGTATCGACTCGCAGGTCGTCCGCTCCGAGGAGCGGGCGAGCTCGTCGAGGCGGGACGTCGTCGCGTTCCACCGGCCCTTCCAGAGCATCCACCCGTTCCAGGGCCCGAGGGACAGGGTGACCTCGGATCCCTCGGCCACCGCATGAAGGATGTCGGTGGGACGGCCGATGGGGAGGAGGTCCGCGATCCGCGAAGGTGTCCCATCCGGGGCGAACCGGTACACCTGGAGGAGGCGTGTGACGGTGTTGAGTTCCTCGCGAGGGGAGTGGCCGATCCCGATCAGGAATTCGCGGCGGCCGTCGCCATCCAGGTCGGAAGCGGCCAGGGCGGAAACCGTCGAGGGGATGGAAATGAAGGCGGCTTTCCTGGGGATCCCGCCTTCAAGGCGCCAGAGGGTCAGGCCCCCGCCACGATCCGAAGTGCCCCACGTCGTGATGATCTCGGGTCCCGGAGCTTCCAGGACGTCCATGACGTGGATCCGACCCGGCACGTGATCGACCATGTCGGGGTTCTGCTCCCCCGCGCCCACCTGGGCCAGGGCCCCGCCGCGCAGGGACCACGTCGAGACGCGGCCGCCGGGTTCGTGGAAGACCAGATCCGCCATCCCGTCGCCGTCGACATCCGCGATCGCGGCTTCGGGGCCCGCGGCGGGTCCCTCGTTCGAGGGCAGGAAGTCCTCGAGGGCCGCGGCGGCCGCGGTGTCGCCGGCGGCCAGGTGGAGGGCGTGGGCGTCGTCGAAATCCGAGGCGGCCGAGCGGAGAGCGGCGAGTCGGGACGTCGCCTCCCGGGCCTGGGAGCTGCCCTGATTCCTGGCCAGGTACGCTCGATAGATCCGTTCGGCGCGGGAGGCGTCGCCTCCCGACTCGATCACGCGGCCCAACTCGAAGAGCGCCCGGGACGCGGCGGCCCGGGCCGCGGGGTCGCCGCCGGTCCCGACGGTCACGGCTTCGACGAGGTCTCGGACGGCGTCCGCGGGGCGGCCCCGGGAGGCGGCGGCCCGACCGCGGATCAACAGGGCCGGGCCCCGGGGGTGGGCCTCGGCGGGGTCCCGGCGGGTGATCACGACGTCCGCGAGGCTCGCCGCCTCTTCGGCCCGGCCCGATTCCAGGGCCTTCTCGGCCAGCGCGACCCGGGAGGCGGAGTCCGCGAGCCTTTCCTCCCGCTCGATCCGCAGGCGTCGCTGCTCCAGGGCTCGGGCGGCTGAAGGCCAGCTCGCGGCGACGCCGAGGGCGAGAGTGGCAGCGGCGAGCGCGGTGGAGACTGCCTTGTGCCGGACGATCTTCCGGCGTAACCGGTAGAGGCGGCCGCTGCGACGGGCCTCCACGGGGTCGCCATCCAGCCAGCGGTCGAGGTCGTCGGCCAGCGCCGCCGCATCGTCGTAGCGTCGCCTCAGGTTCTTCTCGAGGCACCGGTGGACCACCGCCTCGAGCTCGACATCGACCTGGGGGGCGAGCGAGCGCAGGGGAGGCGGGTCCTCCTCGATCGTCCGCCGGAGCGTCTCGCGCCAATCGGAGCCCCGGTGGGGCGGGCGCCCGGAGATGAGGTGGTAGAGCGTGGCGCCGAGGGCGTAGACGTCGGAGCGCGGGACGGCCCGCTGGCCCCGGGCCTGCTCCGGGGGCATGTACCCGGGTGTCCCGGCGATGCCGCCCTGGGAGGGGTCCTTCGTCACCCGGGCGAGACCGAAGTCCATGACAAAGACGCGCTCGTCGGGGGGCGCCTTCGGATCGAAGCGCGCCGTGCCCTTGCGGACGCGGCGTTCCACCATGAGGTTCTGGGGTTTCAGATCGCGGTGCACCATCCCCGAGGCGTGGGCGGCGTCCACGGCGCGGGCCGCGTCGCGAACGAGCCGGGCGATGGTCCGGAGATCCTCCCGGGGCGTCTTGAGCAGCGTGGTGCCGTCCACGAACTGCATGGCGATGTAGGGCCGGGGTCCGTCGGCCCGGACCTCGTAGATCGCCCCGAGGTTCGGGTGGGAGAGCCGGGCCGCCATGCGAGCCTCCTGCAGGAGGTCGCCGGCCTCCCCCGGATCCGGGGACTTCAGGAACTTGAGCGCGACCCAGCGGGTGAGCACGGAGTCCCAGGCCTTCCAGACCTCGCCCATCCCGCCCCGGCCGAGCATGGAGACCAGGATGAAGGGACCGAAGCGCGCGGAGGCCGGGGCGGCGAGCACCTCGGCCGGCACGTCGACCGGCTCCGGGGACGGGGGTGGTCCCGCGGGCGTTGCGGTGGGCAGGTTCCGGGCGTCCGGAAGCGTGGGTTCGCCCGGTTCCATGATCCGAGTATACCCCGCGATTCTCCGGGCCCGGGGCGGATCACGGGGGCACGGCGGGCGGCCAAGGAAGGACCCCGGCGTTCAGCACGTTCCTTACTTCGACACCAGCTCGATCGCGCGGTCCATGACCTCGTCCCGCCCCTCGCGGATGCCCTTGAGCGTCCGCGACACCGGCACGGTCGGCCGGATGCCGACCCCGTGGTGAGGGGACCCGTCGTGCTTGATCACCTTGAGGCCGGTCCACATGACCCGGTACCCGCCTGGCAGGATGATCGTGATGATGTTCCCGTTCGTCCCCGCGGTCGGCTCGCCCACGATGGGGCCCAGCTTGCAGCCCTCGATGATGCCCAGGATGGACTCCGCGTAGCTGATCATGTTCGGGCCGATGAGGAAGGCCGTCTTCGCCTTCAGGCGCGGCTCCTTCGGGACGAGGGTCCAGCGTGAGGTCTCGAAGCGCGGCGGGACATGATCCGGCGCGGTGACGATCGGCGTGTTGAAGAACGCGGACTGGACCGGCGCGTCGACCAGGTGCGAGATCAGCCGCTTCGCGCCCTGGTCGGGATAGCCCCGGACGTCGAAGACGATCCCGGTGGCCTCCTGCAGCCTGGGCAGCGCCTCCAGGAAGTCCTTCTCGCTCCTGGCCCGGATCAGGTCGAGGTAGACGATCCCCGGCTTGATCTCGTGGAGGGTCGGGGGCAGGAACTCCTGGGAGAACGTGCGCAGGTCCTTCGTGCGCCGCAGCGTCACGGGCTGGGCCGCGCCCTGCACCTTCAGCGAGACCGGGCTCTCCGGAACGCCCGTCGACAGTTCGAAGACGGCCTTGTACCGCCGCCATCCCGGGGTCGCCCCGCAGATCAGCTTCTCCCGCTCGGCCACGACCTCGGCCGCCGGCCGGCCGTCGACCTGGAGGACGACGTCTCCCGGCCGCAGCTTCTCGGCCCCTTCCCGGGCGGCGTGCACGACTGCCAGGCGATCCTCGACCCACCCGAGGACCACCGGGGGAACCCCGGCGCCGCCCCGTTCGCAGCGGTGGTTCACGTTGCCGTGCCCGTCCTGCAGGTGCACGAGCATCCGGCGCAGCGTGTCCAGGAACGCGCGCTCGTCGGCGTTCCCGGCCGCCGAGGCGAGCGCCTCGCGGAGCGCCGCGGGCCAGTCGACCTTCACCTCGTCGAAGTACGGGTAGAAGTGCTGCAGGATGTTCCACAGGAGGACGACGTCGCCGAGCCGGGTCGCCCGGTCGTTGCCGGAGGCCGCGGGCCGGGCTTCCTTGTCCTCACCCTTGCGCGCGGTCCCGTGCGGGAGCGTCCCTCCCGCGTCGGCGAACAGGGAAAGCGCGACGAGGCAGGACACGCCGCCGCCCAGGTCGGCGCGGAGCGGCTCGGCGGGATTCGTCGATCCCTCCGGGATCCTCCCCCCGGGGGCGCCCTTCCGGACCCGCTCGCTCGCGTAGAACGGGTTCGGCTCGATGTCCTGCCCGAATCCGCGATGGCGCCAGGCGACGACCTCGAGCCCGGGATCCCCGGTCGGCGCCAGGCCCTTGGGGATCGCCGGCTTCTCCGCCGTCGGGTGCACGAGGAGCGTGGGCGCCACGGGGCGGAAGAAGGTCTCCAGCCGGCGCGCCAGGTCCCGGGCATCGGCCGCGGGCTCCGCGATCCGGACCCCCTCCCGCGCCAGCGCCCCCCAGTCCGCCGTCGCCGCCGCGTCGCTGGGATGGAAGTGGCGGACGTATCCGAAGAGCCGGGTGAAGACCTCCAGGTTGCGCAGCCCGAGGGGGGCCAGGGGGCGGGGTCCTTCCTGCGCCGCCCCGGGCGCGGGGGCGGCCGCCAGCAGCGAGCACGAGAGGATGGCCAAGGCGACCCGGGTCACCTAGACGGTACACGCGAGCCGGCCCGGCCATTTCGCGCGGATCGCCCGATTCTTCAAACCTTGGCCGGATCACGGCGGTTCTAGATCGTGATGCCGATGCTGCATGTCGACCGGGTCACGATCAAGATCCCCGCGGGGCGGGGGGATCCGTAGACGCTACGTCTCGATCTCAGCGCCCCGGGGAACGGTTCCCCGGGGCTTTTTTTTTGCCCGAAAAGGAGGTGGTCCGTGTTCGTGGAAGGTCCGCGGCTGGCCCTGCGCTCGCCCGAGCGCTCGCAGGCGCCGCTCTTCGTGCGCTGGCTGAACGAGCCCGAGGTCGCCCGGTTCATCGGCCGGGTGCGGCCGCTGTCGCTGGCCGAGGAGGAGGAGCACCTCGCCCGGCCGGCGTCGGAGAAGGACGTGCCCCTCGTGATCTGGGAGCGGGAGCCCGCGCGGCCCGTCGGCTGCTGCGGCCTCCACCAGGTCGACGCGATCAACCGCTCGGCCGAGCTGGGCATCGTGATCGGCGAGGCGGAGTGCCGGAACCGGGGCCTGGGCGGGGAGGCGATGGACCTCCTCTGCGGCTTCGGCTTCCAGCAGCTCAACCTGAACCGGATCGGCCTGTCCGTGTACGACTACAACGGGCGGGGGATCCGCTGCTACGCGAAGGTCGGCTTCCGCGAGGAGGGCCGCAAGCGCGAGGCGAGGTTCTGGGACGGGAAGTACTGGGACGTGGTGCAGATGGGAATCCTGGCCTCCGAGTGGAGGTCCCGGCGCGAGGGCGCCGGGATCCCCCTCGGGGCCTTGTGCCAGGCGGGGTGACTCATGCGGCGGATGCTGAGGCTGGAGTCGAGGGAGTACACGGCGCGGCGGACGTTCCGGGACGCGTGGCGGGCCGTCCTGGCCCGGCGCGCGGAGCGGGCCCGGCCCGCGGAGCGGAAGGCGCGCTTCCTGCGCGAAGCGGCGTCGGAGGACCGCCCGGCGGGCGTCATTTCGCCGGGGCGGACGCCCCGGGCGTAGGCGTTTCGGCAATGGAGCCGGGCCGGAGCGTTGTATGACTCCTAGGAGGTCCTTCCCATGGCCATTTGGCGCCCCGTCGTCGTCCTGCTCGCGGCCGCGCTCCTGCCCGCCTGCCACCGCGGCACGAATCGGGACGTCCCGGCGACGCCGACGCTCGTCGGCATCTCCGTGTCGCCGTCCCCCGGCTCGGTGGAGCTCGGCGAGACGGCGGTCTTCGCGGCGACGGGGCAGTACTCCGACGGGTCGACGGGCCCGGTCCTGGTGACGTGGTCGTCCACGGATACGTCGGTCGCCTCCGCCGATTTCGTGATCCCGTCGCAGCCGGGGGCCTTTTTCGCGCTGTCCGTGGGCGCGGCGGAGATCGTCGCGAGCTCCACGCTGGTCCCCGGCCTCTCGGGCAGCGCGCTGCTGGCGGTCTCCCTGAAGCCGCCGCCGGAGCCGACGATCGTCACGACGTCGCTGCCACCGGCGTACGAGTCCACGCCGATCTCGGTCCCGCTGGCGTACGCGAACGGGTCGGGGGCGCCGACCTGGTCCGTCGTCGCCGGGGCGCTGCCGCCGGGGATCTCGCTCGATCCCGCCACGGGGGTGCTCTCGGGGACCTCCACGGGCTACGACGGCTATTCCTTCACCGTGCAGGTGACGGACGCGGCGGGGAGCGACACGCAGGAGCTCTGGCTGTTCACCTACGAAGGCCCCGTGCCGCCGTAGGGAATCGGGTCGGGTGTGATCGCGGCGAGATGGCGCACCCGCCGGAATCGACGCCGCGGCTCGGGCTCGTCCGCAACGCGGACGCGATGGAGGTCGCGGGGCGGCCGGCGGGGAACCTCCCGGAGCATTTCGCTTGACGGTCCGCGCCGAGGGGGGAAACTGGCGCACCCAACCAGGAGGCTCCCATGCCCGGCGACCTCGAGAAGGCCAAGCGCGAGATCCGCTACGCGAAGAGCACGGCGGACGACCGGCGCTGGGACTCCCTCGAACCGAAGCTCCAGTCCATCGAGGCGGCGCTCGACGGGGTCCCCGAGGCCGACAAGGCGCCCATCGCCGCCGAGGTCGCCGCGATGCGGGCGGCCATGGTCAAGGCCCTCCGCGAGGAAGCGGCGGGCCGCATCGAGCGCGAGATCCAGCGGAACTTGAGCTCGGCGGAGGACGACTTCAAGCGCGGCTACGCCGAGAGTTCCTCGCTGCAGAAGGCGGCCGACCGGCTCGCGACCGCGGAGGCCCGCGAGGCCCTCGGTCCCGAGGGCGTGGCGAAGCTGCAGGCCCGGGTGGACGCGATGCGCGCGCAGGGCGCCGAGGCGGCCCGCGCGGAGAAGGCGGGCCGGATCGAGCGCGAGATCCAGCGCAGCCTCGCGGCCGCCGAGGACGAGATGAAGCGCGGCTACGCCGAAAGCCCCCAGCTGGCGAAGGCGGTCGAGCGGCTGAGCTCGGCCGAGGCGCGCGAGGTCCTCTCCGCCGAGTCGATCGCGAAGCTCCAGGCCCAGGCCGCCGCGCTCCAGGGCAAGCCGGCGCCGTCGCCTCCGCCGCTAAAAGCGGCTTCGGCGGCCCCAGCACCCGCCGCGCCGCCGGCGCCTCCGCCTCCGAAGGTGGCTTCGGCGGCCCCTGCGGCCGTCCCCGCGGCCGCCCCGGCCGTGAGCGAGAAGGCCCGCCTGATCGAGAGCGACATCACCCGCACCCTGCGCTTCGCCGTGGACGAGATCGACCGCAACCCGCTGCAGGGCGACTCGTACCTGGCGCGCCTCAACACGCGCCTCGACTCCGACGAGGCCCGCGAGCACCTGCCGGCCGGCACGTGGAAGAGCCTCCGGGCCCAGGTGGACGAGCTCCAGCTCAGGTCCGACGCGCTGCGGAAGGCGGAGCGGGCGAAGACGCTCGAGGGCTTCATCGAGCGCTTCATCCGCAACGGCGAGAACGACATCGCCCACAGCCGGGGCCAGGCCGCGGGGATGCTGCGGAACGCGACCGAGCGGCTCACGAAGGACGACGTCAAGGAGCTGCTCTCCGCGGAGTCCGTGGCGCGATTCCGCTCCGAGATCCAGCGGGTCGAGAAGCTGCTCCAGGCCGCGACCAAGAAGGCCGGGCTCGAGAACGCCGGCCCGATCCTGGAGGAGCTCGAGGAGCGGATCACGAAGCCGATCTTCACGGACGAGCAGCCCGCGTGGAAGACGATGGGGGAGCTCGAGTCGCTCAAGACGCGGGTCCGGGGCGCGCTCTACGAGGTGCCCAAGGACGACGCGGACGTGAAGAAGATCGAGGCGCGGCTCGGCAAGGTGGACGCGAAGATCGCGACCGCGCTGGCGAAGCTCGACCGCGACCAGTCGTTCGAGCGCGTGAAGCAGTCGTGGGAGCTCGAGGAGCAGGCCATCGCGGGATGGGAGGACGAGAAGGGAAGCCCCACCGCGTACGAGATGCCGAAGACGACCCTCGCGGTGCGGCGCCTGACCTGGTTCGTGAACGACAAGGAGATCGGGGCGATCGGCGACGCCCAGAAGAAGGACAAGCCGATCCAGGACCTGATCGCGGGGGCGAAGAAGGTCCGCGACGCGGCCGTGAAGAAGCTCCACGCCGCGTTCAACGCGGTGCTGGATCACCTGGAGAAGGGGCCCCGGCCGTCCAACCGCATCGACCTGGAGTACCCGTCGCGCCTCGCGGGCTCGGCGGGCAGCGATTTCGAGGGCACGCCCCACCAGGAGGCGAACCTCAAGCGCGCGAAAGCGCTGGAGACGCGCTGGGACCGGGAGATCGAGGCGGAGCGCAAGGCGCGGCAGGCGAAGTACGACGAGCTCTCGGCCGTGGCCGCGAAGGCCTGGCCGAAGATCCGGGACGGCGTCGGGGCGGACAAGGACTACGACGCGCGATCCAAGGGGAAGCGGGTCCTCATCGAGGGGCTGCGCAACCGGATCGGCTGGGACTTCGGCGGCAACTACCACTTCGCGATCTGGATGGACGGGAACCCGGTGGTGGGCAACTACGACGCGACGGTGCTGGCCGCCGTCCAGGCGGCGATCGAGAAGACGAGGCTCTGCCTCGACGACCACACGGACTGGGACGCGGTGATCGAGGTGGGCGGGCCCGGGAAGATCAAGCTGCGCACGGAGATCATCGTCCGGGACCGGGGCGGGCTGCAGATCGGCAAGATCGAGGAGTGGCCGTTCGTGGACGCGACGATGTGCACGGTCGTGGCGCTGCGGGCCGGGCCCGTGGCGGTGGGCCCGAAGGGGGTATAGTGGGTTCCATGAATCCCACGCTGCTCCTGCTGTTCCTCGCGTTCCAGGCCCCACCCGAGGAGGTGGACCAGGTCAAGGTGGACCTCGCCATCAAGAAGGGCGTCGATTACTTGCGGACCCGGCTGTCCCAGATCGACTATCCCAACAAGGGCGAGAATTCCTCGGGCTCCCAGCACCTCACGCGGATCAACGCGACCGAGCTGGTGCTCTGGACCTTCGTGCACTCGGGGCTGCCCGTCGAGGACGAGGACGTCCAGAAGCTGCTGGCGAAGATGGTCGCCGACAAGCTCGAGCACACCTACAACGTGAGCCTCCAGGCGATGATCCTCGAGGAAGTGGACCGGGTGAAGTACCAGTGGCGGATCCAGCAGTGCGCGCAGTTCCTCGTGGACAACCAGTGCCGCAACGGGCAGTGGAGCTACGGGGCCGAGGTGCCGCTGGACCACATCCCCCCGGTCGAGAGCAAGGACGTCGCGACGGGGGGCGGCTCGAAGGCGCCGCCGAAGGACAAGTCGGGCAAGCCCCGCGTGACGAGGACGGTCAAGGTCGACCAGCGCGGCTTCGCGCAGGACTTCGGGGACAACTCGAACGCGCAGTACGCGGCGCTGGGGCTGCGGGCCTGCTTCGACGCGGGCGTGGTGCTGCCCACGAAGGTGCTGGCGCTGGCGGAGGATCACTGGCGCAAGGCGCAGAACAAGGACGGGGGCTGGGGCTACAACGCGAGCGCGAACCAGGAGGCCTCGTACGGCTCGATGGGCGCGGGCGCGGCGGGCAGCCTCTGCATCTACCTGCACCTGCAGAGGAAGGACTTCAAGCGCGACCCGGCCGTCGTGAAGGGCCTGGAGTGGATGGCGAAGAACTTCTCGGTGGACAAGAACCCCGGGGCGCCGAAGTCCATCGCGTCGCAGATGCCGTACTACTACCTCTACGCCCTCGAGCGGGCGGGGCTGCTGTACGGGACGGAGACGCTGGGGAAGGCGCGCTGGTATCCGGCCGGAGCCAACTTCCTGATCGGCGCGCAGCGCAAGGACGGGTCCTGGGCGGCGGAGGGCGGGACGAACCCGGTCTGGGACACCTGCTGGGCGGTGCTCTTCCTGCGCCGGGCGACGCGGCCGCTCAAGGACGTGGCGTCGGGGGACTCGAGGGGGAAGTGATCCGTGAAGTAGGGGCCGATCGTTCACGGGAGCCTGCACGCGGGGGAGAATCCATGAAGGGCAAAGAGGACTGGACGGGCAAGTACCGCCACTACACCGAGGTCCCGGGCGCCGACGACGGGACGAACAGCTACAGGCTGGAAATCAGGAAGTCCCGGGGCGGCTACGCCGTGGCGTATTCGGAATCGAGCATGCGCTACTTCAACTACAAGGCCACCGGTCGGGAGACCAAGACGGGCACCCTGGAAGCCTTCTTCAAGAGCCTCGACTCCAACTTGACGCCGACGAAGAACTTCAAGCCCGGCGACCACATGTTCACGCTGAAGCGAGTCCCGCGGGGCGTGAAACTCGATTGGGAGCTGGTGCCCGGCGACGACCTCCGGAAACCGAGCGTGACGCTGGCTCCCGAAGCGAAGGAGTGATCGCGGGATCCGGCCGGCCCGGGAGTCAGGGCTTCCTCGAGCGCGCGCCGCGCCTGGGCCTCCACCTTGAAGATTAACTGGCCCTTCGCGCCCGCCACGAGGCGCGGCTTCGCGAGGTCGAGCGCGGCCGTCATCAACGCAGCGATCTCGGGGCGGTTGAAGTCCGCGGCCGAGTCCAGCACGACAGTACAGAGATGGCGTGCGTCCATTGGGGAGCATTGTGAAGCCGGGAGGGACGGGCTGCCGTCGGGCGTGTCACTTCGAGGTCGCGGGACCGGCGAGAACCGCCTTGAGCTTGTCGGCGAAGCCACGAACGGGGAGGTCCACGAGATCCCGGTACAGGGAAGGACGGGAGACGATCCCGGTGGCCCGGACCTCGACCTCCGATCGGGCCTGGAGCCAGAGGGATCCGGACTCCAGGAGCCTGGGCTCCGGGCTCGCGCTCCAGGCCGGTCCGATCTGCGACGTTCCCGAGGCGTACTTCAGTTCCACCACGGCCGATTTCCGACCGTGGAAGGGGGTCCAGAATCCGGCCAGGTCGTGGATGGAAGCGACGACGAGGGGATGCTGCTCCGGGCCCGGGGCTCCCTCCAGGAAGACCACCTCGAATCCGCCCAGTCCCGCCAGGTGCTTCCGGAGCGCCCGGCCCAGCTGCTCCTCCGCGATACCCCCGCCTTCCACGCGGAGGTAGATCTTCCCCGGCAGGGAAGGCGGAGCCGGGCGATCGACCTTGGCGGTCTGCTGGGTGTGGCTGCTTTGTCCCTGCGCCAGCCGGAAGTCCAGCGACCAGGACGCCCAGCCGAGGACGACCAGCGCCGCGAGAACGAAGTACAGGACCTTGGACTTCCGGCCCGGGCGGGATTCGGACATCGGAACCTCCACGCTACTCTCGTTGGACGAGCCGGCCGGTCCCCCGTTACCCGGTCCGGGACCCGGAGTCCCCGGGGGCGAAGGGGGCTTCCGTTCCCTCGGCACCCTCGGCCGGGCCCCGGAACCCGAAGACCAGGAGGGCGGCGCATCGGTTCATGCCTTCGGGTCCGCCGCCAGCGACCCTATACTGGCGCCGTGGAAAAGGCCCCCGAGGACTACACCCCGACCACCGTCCAGGTCGAGGACCTCTCGGCGGAGCTCTACCTCGCGCGGGCTCCCCGCGACGCGGCGGGCCGCCCCGAGCTGGGCGGCATCCCGCTCTCCCGCAAGATCGGCCGCGGCGGCATGGGGGCCGTCTACCTCGGCACGCACCCGCGCCTGCACTGCGCCGTCGCCGTGAAGGTGCTCTCGCCCGACCTCCTCGAGCTGGACCCCTCGCTCGGCCAGCGCTTCCTCGCCGAGGCGCGGATGGCCGCCGGCATCCGCTCGCCGCACGTCGTGCAGATGCTCGACGTCCACGCCGAGCCCTACGCCCACTACTGCGTCATGGAGTACGTCGAGGGCGAGACGGCGGGCACCTGCCTCAAGCGGGCGCGGAACGAGGGCCGGGCGGGCCTCGACGAGGAGGTCGCGCTCGAAATCGTGAAGGCGGCGACCCGGGGCCTGGCCGACGCGCACGCCGCGGGCATCGTGCACCGCGACGTGAAGCCCGAGAACATCCTCGTCCCCCGGCACGGGGGCCGGCTCGACCACGCCCGCACCAAGCTGCTCGACCTCGGGCTCGCCCGTCCCGCGGGCTCCGCGAGCTCGCTGGGGACGATCGCCAACATGGCCCTCGGCACGCCGGGGTACATGGCCCCGGAGCAGGTCCGCGACGCGCGCAGCGTGGGCCGGCCCGCCGACGTGTTCTCGATGGGCGCGACGCTCTACGCGCTGCTCGCCGGCCGCCCCCCGTTCGACGGATCGGGCGTGGGCCAGGTCCTCGCGGACACGGAGCGGCGGCCCCACGAGCCGTTGCCCGCGACGATTTCCGCGCGAACGCGCCTGCTCGTCGACCGCTGCCTGGAGAAGGACCCGGCGCGGCGGCCCGCCGACGGGAAGGCCCTGCTCGAGGCCTTGTCGGGCGACCCCGCCCCTCCGCCCCGCCGGAGCGCCCTGCCCTCGCTGCTCCTCCTGGTCGTGCTCGCGGTCCTGGCCTACTTCGCGACCCGCCTGCCTTGGGGCGCGACGGACGCCGGGACGGCGAAGCGGCTCCTGGCCGAGGCGGACGTCGCCCGGGCCGCGGCCGGGAACGACCCCGCCCGCTGGCAGGCGGTGGCGGATCTCGCGGAGCGGGCCGCGACGCTCGCGGAGGAGGAACTCGCCGGGGCCGCCGCGGGGCTGCTCGTGGAGGCCCGGCGCCAGCGGGACTGGGCCGCCGCGCGGCGCGCCGAGGCCGCGGGCGACCTCCCCGGCGCCCTCGAGCTGCTGCGGAAGGCGCTCGACCACGGTCCCGCCCCGCGGGCGCTCCAGGAGGATTTCGACGGCGCGGAGCGGGCGCTGCGCTCCCCCGGGGAGCGGGAGCGGAGGCGGCGGGAGCTCGAGGCCGCGGCCCCCCTCGTGGATTTCCGGGCCGCCCTGGCGGCGGGGGACGCGGCCCTGGCGAAGGACCGGCCCGACGAGGCGAGGCGGGCCTACCTGGAGGCCGGGCGGGCCCGGCCGGGGGATCCCGAGGCGGCGCGGGGGCTGGCCCGCGCGGAGGAGGCCCTGGCGTCGCTGGGGATCGAGCGGAAGCGGCGCCTGGAGGACGAGGAGTTCCTGCGGACGGCGGAGCGGCCGGTCTCGCCCCAGGAGGCGTTCAAGATCCAGGACCTGGCGATCCGCCTCGCCGTGGAATTGAAGGACGCCCGGGGCGCGCTGCCCCATTTCAAGCGGGTCTTCTACGCGTTCCCGCACGAGCGGACGGGCCAGCTCGCCGCCTTCAACGTGGGCTGCTGCTACGTGCTCCTGGGGGACAAGGAGCGGGCCCTGGACTGGATGGAGATCTGCTTCCTCCACGGGTTCCGGGACGTCGCCGGGCTCGAGCGCGACGGGGGCTTCGCGGCCCTCCAGGACGAGCCCCGCTACAAGGACATCCTGCGCCGGGCCCGGGGCTTCCTGCGCACGGCCGAGGAGCGGTGGCGGATCGAGGACCGGGCGTTGATCGCCGCCGGCGGTTTCCCTACGACCCCGAAGGAGCAGAGCGCCAGGTTTCGCCAGGTGCTGGAGGAGCTCACGAACCGGGGCCGCTACGCGGAGTCGATCGCCGCCTTCAAGGGGCTCTTCTACGGAATGCCCGACACCAACGACGCGGCGCTGGCCTGCTACAACATCTCCTGCGCCCACGCCCTGCGGGGCGAGGAGGCGGCCGCGCTGGACTGGCTGGAGATCGGCGTCTCCCGGGGCCTCGTCCACGCGAAGGCCCTCGGGGTGACCTCGATGGCGCTGCACGCGCGGAAGGATCCGGACCTCCGGGCGCTGTGGAGGAAGGAACGCTTCGACCGGATCCTGCGCGGCGGGGAGCGGCCCTGGTCGGACGGCTGGGGCGGGTTCCGGCCCGGGACCCGCGTGGAGTACTCCGACGGCGAACGGCTGGAGCTGAAGGAGCTCGACGGGACGAAGGCCCGCGTGGAGCGCCGGGCCCCGGGCGGCGGCGTCGCGGTGTTGGAACTCCCGCGCCGGGTGGAGCCGCTGGGCCAGGCGCGGATCACGGTGGGGGGCGAGATCTACGTGTGCCGCGTCGAGAAGGGGTGGACCCTGGGCGAGGAGCGGACGCTGCAGATCTGCCTGGACGGGCCGGAGGCGGAGCTGGCGCCGCTGCAGGTCGGTCCGTGGCGGGCGCAGACGATCTCGCGCGAGACGGTCCCGGTGGACGGTCGCCCGTACGAGTGCACGGTCGTCGAGTACCGGGACCCGGCCGGGCCGCAGGATTCGCTGCGGGTCTGGTGGTGCCGGCACGTGCCGGGGGCGGTGCTGCGCGCGGTGCGCTCGGCCGGCGGGAAGGACGTCTCGAGGACGGAGCTGACGCGGCTCGAGATCGCCCGGTAGGCGCGGCCGGCGGCGGCCCGCGGCAGGGCCGTCGAACCGGAGCGGGGCCGATCGAAGGCGGATCCGTAGACCGGCTCCCGCTGGGTGTCCGAACCCGCCCGTCACGAGAGCGTAGATCGCCTCGCCCGAGCAACCGGGATTCTCCCTGGCCGACCAGGGTGGAGCGGGCCCCGCGAAGGGGAAGGGTATACTCGGGCCGATGGACCCCCTTCCCGAGGGCGTGGCCTCGGCGCCGGCGGCGAACCGGATCGGGAAGTACGTCTGCACGCTGAAGCTCGGGGCGGGCGCGATGGGCGAGGTCTGGAAGGCCTGGGACCTCGAGCTACGGCGCTGGGTCGCGCTGAAGTTCATCAAGGGGGCCGACCAGGACCTGATCGCCCGCTTCCGACGCGAGGCCCAGGTCGCCGCCCGGTTCAGCCACCCGAACATCGCGGCCATCTACGACGTGGGGTCGGCGAAGGGCCGTCCGTACCTCGCGATGCAGTACGTGGAAGGGACGACGCTGAAGCGCGCGGACCGGGGGGATCGGAAGCGGGTCGTGCGCTGGATCCGGGACGCGGCGCGGGCGGTGCACCACGCGCACGGGAAGGGCGTGATCCACCGGGACCTGAAACCGGAGAACCTCATGGTCTCCGCCGACCAGGTCATGGTGATGGACTTCGGCCTGGCGCGCCCGGTCGAGGGCGACTCCGGCGTCTCCGTCCCCGGCCTCGTCGTCGGCACGCCGTCGTACATGGCCCCCGAGCAGGCCTCCGGCCGGCCCGCCGCCCCGTCGTTCGACGTCTGGGGCCTCGGCGCCACGCTCTACGATCTCCTGGCCGGAATGCCCCCCTTCCTCGGCACGTCCGTCTACGACACGATCCGGAAGCTGCTTTCCGAGGAGGCCCCGCCGCCCGCCCTCGGCGACCGCGACCTCGAGAACATCGTCCTGCGCTGCCTCGAGAAGGACCCCGCGGAGCGCTACGCGACCGCGGAGGCGCTGGCCGCGGACCTGGACCGCTGGCTCGAGGGAGAACCCGTCGAGGCGCGGGGCTCGACGGTCGTGTACCGGCTCCGCAAGCACCTCGCGAAGCGGAAGGGGCTCGCGATCGGGGCGGCCCTCGGAGCGCTCCTGCTCGCCGGGCTCTCGGCGCTGCTGGTGAAGACGTCCGGGGAGAACCGGGACCTTCTCCTGGCGCAGCTCCGGGAGTCGAGCGAGACGAACCTCGGGGCGGCGCTGGAGCTGCGCCGGGCGGGCCGGCTGGAGGGGATGGAGAAGTTCGCCCGGAGGCTGGAGGAGAGCTGCGCGAGGGCGGAGGCCGCGCTGCCGCGGGATCCGGAGCCCCATTACCGCCGGGGCCGGATGCGCCGGGCGCTTCTGGACGACGTCGGCGCGAGGAAGGAGCAGGACCGGGCGCTCGCGAAGGACCCGGCGTACCTGCCGTCGCGCTACGAGCGCCTGGTCCTCGTCGCCAAGGAGCGCCGGGCGCGGATCGCGAGGCTCGTCGAGCAGGCCTGGAGGCCGGGCGAGACCCCGGACGCCGTGAAGCTGGGGCTCGCGGATCCCGAGGCGCGGAGGCTGAAGGAGCTGGTGGAGCGGGACCTTGAGGCCATCCTCGCGGCCCCCGGGACCTTTCCCGCCTCCCAGCTGGCCTGCGCCCGGGGGCTGGACGCGTGGGGTCGTG
The DNA here is from genome assembly GCA_964464755.1 of uncultured Planctomycetales bacterium. GTDB lineage: Bacteria > Planctomycetota > MHYJ01 > MHYJ01 > JACPRB01 > CAYXGZ01. The sequence goes on along the minus strand of CAYXGZ010000009.1, from coordinate 38,489 downwards.
GAGACGTGGCGGGGGCGCGGGAGTTCCTGGCCGGCGGGGTCCCCGATCTCGAGGAGGCCGTCGAGGCTCTCTCGGGGATCGAGGAGCAGGAGCGGCGCTGGCCCGAGGCGATCGCGGCGTGGACCCTCGGGATCGAGCGCGACCGGGGCTACCGACCGCACCTGGAGGGCCGGACGCGGGCCCGGATCGAGCGGGCCAACCAGCTCCGGAACACGGGGAAGGACCCGGGGGCCGAGGTGGACGCGGCGCGCGCCGACGCGGACTCCCTCCTGCGTTTCGAGGCCCGTTCCGTGGAGTTCCTCCTGCTCCGGGTCCGCGCGGAGCTCATCCGCTACCTGCACGAGACCCTCTTGGGCCGCGAGTCGGCGGATTCCCACGAGCGCGCCCTCGAGGACTGCCGGAGGGCCCTGGAGCTGGATCACGGTTTCGCCCGGGCCTGGCGCTACCGCGGGATCCTGGAGGCCCAGCGGGCCCTATTCAATCGGGAGGCGGGCCGCTCCCCGGAGGAGGCCTCGCGATCGGCGCTGGAGGCCCTGGAGACCGCGGCCCGGCTGGATCCCGCGGACGCGCGGATCCTCTGCGACCTCGTGGGCGCGCGGGTCAACCTGGGCCAGTGGCGGGCCGGGGTGGACCAGGATTACCGCGTCGTCTACAAGGCGGCGCTGGAGGAGGCGGACTCGGCGATCGCCCGGTTCGCGGGACTGGCCGACGCGTGGAGGATGCGGGCTCAGGCCCGGGTGTCCTGGGGCCAGCAGCTCGCGCGGCAGGGGCAGGATCCCTCGGACATCTTCGCCCGGGCCCTCGCGGACTACGACGAATCGCTGCGGCTGGATCCCGACCGGGTCGAGACCTGGATCTGGCGCGCCGTGCTCCGCTCGGAGCTTGGCAAGTCGGCGTCGGATCCGGGCGTCCAGTACCGCGCGGGTCTCGCGGACGCCGACGAGGCGGTGCGGCGCGGGCCCGGGATGGCGCTGGTGCACGAGTTGCGTGGACACCTCCTGGTGAGCTGGGCCCTGCGCGTGCCGTCGGAGGAGGGTCGCCTGCTCGAGGCGTTCGACTCCTACTCGCGGGCCCTCGAGGTGAATCCGTGTGCCGTCTCGGCCTGGGGCCGGCGGGCCATCGCCCGTTACAACCTGGCCTCGCGGAAGCAGGTCCGGGGCCAGGATCCGGACTCCGACTACCTCGCGGCGCTGGGGGACCTGGCCGAGGCGCTGCGGCTGAATCCCCGCTACGTCGAGGGGTGGCTCCTCACCGGGATGATCCGGTACAACCGCGACTGCCGGGGGCGGGAACCGGGGCAGCTGGCGGCCGCCGAGGAGGCGTTGCGGAAGGCGGTCGAGGCGGCTCCGGGCCACGGGAGGTCATGGGCCTGGCTGGGCAGGATCCGGATCGCGCTGGCGAAGGTCGACCCGGATCCCGGTTCCCGCCTGCGCTCGGCAAAGGAGGCCCTCGACGAGGCGGTGCGGCTGGTACCGACCTATCCGGATTCCTGGATCGACCGGGGCCGGGTCCACCTCCACCTGGGGGCTGGAATCCAGGAGTCGAACGGGGACCCGCTCCTTGCCTACGAGGCCGCGCGGGCGGACCTCGAGAAGGGGCGCTCGCTGGAGGGGGCCGGGTTCGACGACTGGGATTCCCTGGCGACGGCCCGGCTGGCCATCGCGTCCTGGAAGGGGGCGAAGGGGAGTCCGGACCTGGAGTTGTACAAGTCGGGATTGGAAGCTTCCGCGAAGGCGCTGGCGTTGGCGCCGGGCTCGGCCGTGCTCTGGCACCAGGCGGGGGACGCGCATCGGGACCTGGGGCGTTTCCAGGCGGAAGCGGCGGAATACCGGGAGGCGGCGCGCTGCTATCGGAAGGCCGTCGAACTCGATCCCTCCCTGGAGGCGGTCGTGGAACGGCGCCTGGCGGAGTGCGAGGAGCGCGGGAAGTGACCAAGCGGGGTGGCCGGGGCAACTCGGCGGGCCGAAGATAGGCCAAGCGAAGGCCAGTTTGGGCGACGCAATTCGGGTCGGAGGATCGGGCAGGGCGGGGGCTGTGACCGGGCCGCGGACCCGGGCCCTCGGGGCGGTCCCCGAGCGCCCGGGCACTGCGCGGCTGGAACTCAAGGCTCCCTTGGCGGCCCGGGCCTAGCCTCCCGAGAGAGGCGCGGCCCCCGCGGTCTCGACCGCGGGGATCCCCGGCGCCTCGTCCCCGCGGAGGAACTCCCGGATCAGGTCCGCCGTGACGCGCGGGCTCTCCAGGTACGGGAAGTGCCCCACGCCCTTCATTTCCACGAACCTCCCCCGCGGGATCGGCGCGCAGCCCGCGCGGCCGGCCTCGACGGGCGCCATGTCGCGCTCCCCCCAGAGCACCAGCGTCGGGGGACGCAGGTCCGGCAGCTCGTCGCCCAGGTACATCTCGCGGCGGATCCCCCACAGGCCGCAGACCCGGCGCAGGAGCAGGGCCCAGGTGTCGGCGGAGCCGGGGAGCGTGACCCCGGCGAGTCGCGTCCGGAGGTACAGCTCGGGCACCGAGTCCGGGTCGATGTGGAACATCGTGCGGTACTGGTTCCGCTGCCCCTCGAGGCTCTGGACGCCCTTCATGAAGCGCCGCGTCATCCCCGGGATCGCGCAGATGAGGCGCAGCGGCCACGACACCTCGCGCGAGAGGCCGACGGGCATGCCGACGAGCACGAGGCGGTCGACGCGGTTCGGCGCGGCGAGCGCGGCGGACAGCGCGAAGAAGCCCCCCATCGAGCAGGCGACGATCGTCGCCGACGGGAGCTCGAGCGCGTCGAGCAGGGAGACGACGAAATCGGCCGCGTGGCGGCGCAGGTCGGTCCGGCGGTAGTCGAAGGGGTCGCTCAGCCCGAACCCGGGGCGGTCCACGGCGAGGACCCGGTATTCGTGCTGCAGCTCCGCGATCAACGGGGTCCAGGTCGCGCCCTCCCCGTCGCCGCCGTGGATGAGCACGAGCGGCTCGCCCCGCCCCGCGTCGAGCGCGTGGGCCCGCATGGCCGGCTCGCGCAGCGCGAGGAACCGGGACTCCGCCTTCACCCCGTAGTGGTCCAGCAGGAGTCCCTGCATCCGGGCGAACTCCGCCTGCTTCGCGCCGAGCGCCGGCGCCCCGACGATTCCGGTCTTCATGGCATCCTCCTTGTTCAACGATGGGTGTTCCGGGAACGGCTCCGCAGCCCCGCCTCGAGCAGGTCCAGCAGGCCCTCGGTCCGTCGCGCGAGATCCTTCCCGCCGGACCGCAGCCGGGAGACCTCGTCGGCGCCGATCATGGCCGAGAAGATCCCCTCGCCCGCGGCGCGCGGGTCCAGCGCCGCGTCGATCACGCCCTCCCCCTGGCCCCGCTTCACCAGGTCCACGAACTTCCCGATCGACAGCTCGAGGAACCCGGCGAAGACCGACCCGGGCTCGGCCTTCACCTCGAGGTCGAGCGCGAGGCGGAGGAAGCAGCGGAAGGCGGGGTCCCCGGCCAGGAGCCGGGCGCGGGCCCTCAGCAGGGCCCGGAGCTGCCCCAGGGCGTCGGGCTGGCTCCCCGCGTCGGCGTACAGCCGCGCGACGAGCTGCTCCTGCTTGAAGCGGAAGGCGGCGAGGGCGACCTCCTCCTTGGAGCGGAAGTGGAAGTAGAAGGCGCCCTTGGTGACGCGGCTGGCCCGGACGACGTCGTCGAGGGAGGCGCCGTCGAAGCCGCGCTCGCCGAAGACGGAGGCGGCGGCCTCGAGGATGCGGTGGCGGGTGCGCTCGGCGCGGGCCTGCCGGGGGCGGCGGTCGGGGGAGGGTCGATGGCTCATGCCTGTATAATACCGACCAGTCGGTATGTTATCAAGGAAAAAAAACGGGGGATCGCCCCGCGAAGAGCGCCCACGGCCAGGCCGGCCCGGGCGGTCGGACCGGGGTCGGGAAGGGGAGCCGGGCGGGGGAGCCCGCCTGGAGAACCGGAGCGGCCTCATGGGACGCGCTCTTCGATCCCGGGAACACCCCGCCATCCGGCCCACGGGGCGGCCCCGGGTGGTCCCCCGCCCAGGACTCGTGGCTTCCTCGAGAAGATCGCGGCTGGCCGCTGCTCTACGCCTCCGCGCCGCCCATCCGCGGCGCCCCCGGTCCGTTGCCGGGGTGGGCCGCGATCCGGGCCCGCACGATGCCGTCGATGAGCTCCAGCGCCCGGTCGAAGCCCTCCTGTCGCGTCGCCACGGTCTCCAGCATCGGGAGGTCGCCCCGCTTCAGCAGCGCGTCCAGTTCCGCGACGGGCACCGCGCCCGCGAGATCGCGCTTGTTGTACTGGAGGATCCAGGCGGCGCCGCGGGCCGCCGGCTCGGCGCGGAGATCGCGCAGGGTGTCGGCGGACTCCTTCGGACGCGTGGAGTCCCCCACGAACCAGACGATGTCGGCCATCGCCAGCAGCCGGCGGTGATTCGCGGGGTCGGATCGCGACCCCTCGAGGTAGAAGTGGCACTCCACGTTCCATCCGTCCTGCTTGGCCAGGTCGATGTGGAAGCTGACCTCCATCGGCGGGGTCGTGAGGATCTGGGACCACCGGGGAGGCGGTTTCAGATGCCGGGTGCGGCGCTCCAGGCATTCGAGCGTCGTCATGCGACCCGCCCCGATCGGGCCGACGAGCAGGACCATGGCGGCCCAATACTGCCTCAGGTTGTTCAGTTGCATCCGGTCCCCGGATGCGGATCATACCCCGCAGGGCGAGGTTCGAGGGGTCCACGGCCTCCTTCCCCGGGTCGCCCGATTCAGCTTGGCCAACGTGGCGAGAGTGGGCCAAGCGAAGGCCCATCCGGGTGACGGGATCCCGGAAGGGCAGGGGGCCAGGGCGGGGGACGCCGCCCGGGCAACGCAGCCGGCCCTGTAGGGCACGCTCAAGGTCGGCGGATCCCGCCCCGCGTCACTTCCCCGGGGCGAAGGCGGTCAGCGAGAGCTCGGTTCGCATTCCGTCGCGATCCGGGGCGCCGACCGGGAGCGCCGCCTGGACCAGGCCCGTCCCCGCGGAAATCCACGTCTCGGCGAAGACGCCGCGGTGGGACGACGTCACCAGCAGCGCCGCGAACTTCCCGGCGGGGACCTCCAGCTCCTTCCGCGCGCAGTCGCCCGCGCGGTTGAGCTCGAAGGCGGTCTCGCCGTCCAGGTGCAGCAGCGCCGCGAGCGCGAGCCCCGCCGCCTTCGCGCGCCCGTCCTTCTCCCGCGTCACCCCGGCGCGCAGCACGACCTTCGCGGCCTCCGCCGTCCCCGCGTAGACGAAGGTCTCCACGTCGCCCGCCGCGATCCAGCGCACGACCACGACGTCCTTCGCCTCGGGGACGGACTTCGTCAGCGTGATCCGCCGCGCCCTCGTCTTCGCGCCGTCGACGGAGATCTCGTCCTCCGGCCCCGCGGCCGCCTTGAGCGTGAACTTCGCGAGCCCCGCGAGCGAGGTCGTCGTCCCGGCGTAGGTCCAGGTCGTCCCCTCCTGGAGCGGGATCCAGGGCCCGGGAGCCTGGGCGGGGGCGAGCAGGGCGAGGGCCAGCGCGAGTCGGATCATGGGGCGTCCTCCGGTTTCCGGCTTGGACGCGGGAGGGGAGGGCGAAGTTCTACGAAATCAGCGGAAGGTCGCCGCGGTCGGTGTCCTTGTCCTCGCCGGGCGAGGCCGCGGTCTGCTCGTCGGCGTCAGCGGCCCCCGTGTCCTTGGGGTCGTCGGCGGGATCCGACGCGGGCTTCTCCTCCGCCGGAGCCTCCGGCTCCTCGATCGGCTCGAAGTTCGCCTCGGGCAGCTCGGCCCCGGGTCCGGGCTCCGGCGCGACCTCGGGCTCGGGAGCCTTCTCGATCGCGGGTTCCGGCGCCTTCTCCACCTTCGCCTCCGGCGGGGCCTCGGGCTCGATCTTCGGCGCGGGGGCCGCCTTGGTCTCGACGAGGGACTCCGGCGACGGCGCGGCGGGGGGCGGCGCGTCCGGCCGCAGCTCGTGGGGCGGCAGCGGGTCCGGGGGCTTGACCAGCAGGCGCCGCGTCTCGCGGCCGACGGAGCTCGCCGTGCTCGTGATCCCCGCGCGGCCGAGGTTCAGCTCGTTCTCGGGCTGGCCGCCGGAGGCGCGCACGCGCGTCTCCTCCAGCGCGGCCTCGAGGCAGCCCATCGCCACGGTGCGCAGCGGGTCCTGCGCCATCCGGATCTCCTTCACCTCGAGGGGGAAGTTGATCTTCTCGAACTCGCTGCGGAAGACGTCGATGAAGCCCTTGACCATCGAGGTGCCGCCCGCGCAGACGATGCTGATCGGGTTGCGGAAGATCGGCATGTTCTGGGCGGTCTCGAACTTCTGCCGGATGGTCTCGAGCGAGTAGTGGATCAGGTTGCGGTAGTAGATGCAGATCGCGTCCTCGACGCGGTCGCGGGGCCGGTTGAGGTCGACGCCGGACTCCTTGACGGCGCAGACCTGGCTCGACGGCAGCCCGAGCGCGTGGGCGACGTTGTTGTCGATCCAGTCGCCGCCGCGCGAGGTGGAGAAGACGAGGGCGGGCAGCGACTTGTAGGAGATGCAGATGTTCCACATGCCGGCGCCGCAGGAGATGCCGATGCCGGTGTAGTCGTCGGCGGCGAGCTCGGCGAAGACCACCGTGTGGCCCTCGAGGACGGGCTTGGGGGTGTAGCCGAGCTTGCGGAGGATCGTCTCGATCGAGCCCGAGTGGTAGACGACGTTGCGCTCGACGTCGATGGGGTCCGCGGGGATCGAGTAGGCGCAGACCTCGCCGGGCTCGTGGGGCCGCCCGAGGACCTGGGTGATCAGGAGGCGCTCGATGAGGAGGGCCTCGGGCTCGGAGGGGCTGATCATGCCGTCGCGCATCGGCCGGCGCGTGTTCTTCTCGAAGATGTTGGCGAGCTCGAAGGCGGGGTCGCCGATGACGTAGGCCTTGTCGTTGTTGACGACGTGGTCCACGCCGAGCTTCATGAGCATCTTCTTCGTGAACGTGTCGCTGCGGACGTCGAGGAAGGCGTTGCGCTGGATGTTGTAGACGGTTCCGCCGTCGTCCTTGCGGGCGGAGCCGACGAGGTTCGAGGTGCCGACGTCGAGGCCGCGGCCGCTGACGAGGTTGAACTGCTTGAAGTCGACGTGCTCGCGCTCCTTGGAGGCGTCGGCGACGTCCTTGGCGACGGTGAAGCCCTTGACGCGGTCGAGGACGGACTTGCCGGTGCCCTCGCGGCGGAGCAGGTCGACCGCCTCGAAGAAGAAGTCCCAGTAGCGGTTGGCCTCGCGGTCGGTCTTCGAGGTCTCGCCGTGCTTGATGAGGCGGGCGAGCTCGCGGATCCAGCCGACGGGGAGCTCGTGCTCGGCGGCGATCTCGGCGAGCTGCTTCTGGCGGGCGGGGGCCTCGACCTTGGAGATCTCGAGCAGGGCGGCCTCCGAGAGGAGCCCCTGCTGCCCGAGGGCCGTCACGTCCTCGCAGAGCTTCTGGAGCGCGAGGACCTTGTTGATCTGGCCCCGCGAGATCCCCTGGCCCTGAAGGCGCTGGATGAACTGCTCGCCGAACCCCTTGGGCGCGTCGGTCATGACTTCCCCGCGGGGCGGCCCGGCCGCCCCGACCTCCTCATGAAGCGGCGGGTTCGGAGTTCAGCAGCGCCGCGGTCAGCGCGCCCTTGGCCGTCGCGTTGAGCGGGTCGCTCGCCATCCGGATCTCCTTGACCGGGATGGGGAACTCCATCTCCTTGTACACCTGGCGGACGATCTCGATGAAGTTGCCGGCCATCGAGGTGCCGCCGGAGAACACGATGGAGATCGGGTCCGGGAAGCTCGGCATGTTCTCGGCCGAGAGGAACCGCTCCTTGATGTTGTTCAGGGTGTAGCTGATGATGTTGCGGTAGTAGATGGAGATCGCGTCCTCCTCGCGGTTCTTCGGCTTGAGGAGGTCCACGCCCTTCTCCTTGAGCATCGAGGCCTTCGCGGGCTTGATGCCGAGGACGTTCGCGACGTTGTTGTCGATCCAGTCGCCGCCGCGGGAGGTCGAGAAGACCAGGGCGGGCATCGACTTGTACGACACGCAGATGTTGAACATGCCGCCGCCGCAGGAGATGCCGATGCCGGTGAAGTCCTCGTCGGCCAGCTCGGCGAACACGATACAGTGGCCCTCGATGATGTGGGCGGGCTTGTAGCCCAGGGCCCGCAGCACCGCGTCGAACAGGTCCTTGTGGTAGACGACGGAGAGGTCGCTGTCCACCGGGTCGCCGGGGACCGAGTAGTAGCAGAGCTCGTCCTTCACGCGGGGCTCGCCGAGGATGCTGCCGATGAGCAGCTTCATGACGGGCAGCGCGTCGGCCTCCTTCGGCGAGATCAGGCCGTCCTTCATCGGGCGGCGGGTGTTGCGGTTGAGGACGTTGGCCAGCTCGAACGCGTGGTCGCCCAGGACGTACATCTTCTTCCCCTGGACGACGTAGGGCACGTTCAGGCGGGTGAGCATGTTCTTGGTGTACGCGTCGATCGGGACGTCGATGAACGCGTTGCGCTTGAGCCGGAGAACGACTTCGCCCTTCTCGTTCTGCTCGGCCGCGACCAGGTTCACCGTGCCGACGTCCAGCCCCTTCCCGTACGACTGTGAATCACCCACCGCCGCCTCCTTGGTTGTTCCGTTGCGCCCCGCCCACCCCCGCCGGTTCTACGACGGGGGGACCGAGGCCCCCGAATTGTGCGTTTCGGGGTGCCGGTTGTCTACTTTTTCTCGTCCGCCGGCGGGGGCTTCGCCCCGCCTCCGCCTCGCATCGCGCGGAGCTTGTCCAGGGCGCTGCCGATCTTGCCGCCCTGCTTGCCCTCGGTCTGCTGCATCGCCTTGACGTTGCTCTCGAGCTCGTTGGCGAACAGGCTCTCGATGGTCGCCTGGCTGGGCCGGAACTCGACGTTCTCCAGGCCCGCGTTCCCGCCGCCGCCGCCCCCTCCGCCCGCGAAGGAGCGCATCCGGAGGTCGGCCAGCTTCTTGTTGACGCCCTCGAGGCTCTTCGTGAAGAGCACCTCGAGCTTCTTGACCAGCTCGTCCTCGTGCGCCCGGCTCTCCTCGAGCGAGGCGGCGAGCTTCTGGTTGAGCTCGACGTTCTTCTGCATCTCCGCCATCAGCTTCGGCGTGTACTCGGCGTCCTTCTCCCGCGCGGCGGCCAGGGCCGCCTCCGCGGTCCGCTTCTCCAGCTGCTCGATCACCGGCTTCTGGGAGCGGACGCCCTCCTCGTAGCGGCGCTCGGCCTCGCCCCGGAGCTCCTTCTCCCGCTCCAGGTACTGGAGCTTCAGCTCCTTCTCGCGGGCCTCGACGGCCGCGGCCACCCGCTTGGGGAACTCGCTGCGGAACTGCTCCTTGAGGTCGTTCTCCGCCTTCTCGACGGCGCGGCGCACGACGTCCTCGCCCGAGGTCTTCTTCATCGCCTCGAGCTGCGAGGCCATCGCGGACATCTTCTCCATCTCGGACTGGAGCTTGCGCTGCAGCTCGCCCTCGAGCTCCCGGCGCGTGCGGGCGGCGATCTCGCCGTCCAGCTGGCCCATCCGGGTCTTCAGCGCGTCGATCTCCTCCTGGGCCGCCCGGCGGCCGTCCTCGAAGCGCTGCCGGCCCAGCTGCTCGCCGAGCTGGCGCTGGATCGAGAGCTGCTTCTGGAGGTTCTCGACGTCGGAGGCGAGCACCGCCTTGTCCTTGGTGGCGAGCTCCGCCTTGTCCTTCTGCTCGTTGAACTCCTTGACGAGCTTGTCCAGCTCCTTGCGGGACTCCTGGATGACCTTCTCGCGGTCCTCGTCGGAGAGGAGGCCCGTCTTGCTCACCAGGATGTGCTCGACCGCGTCCCGGATGAGCTTGTTGATCATCGCCTCGTCGAGGACCTTGACGCGGTGGATGCCCTTGCGCGCGAGGTCCTGGAGCGTCGTCTTGGCGGCGCTCTGGTCGATGACCTTCCGTACGTCGAACGGCTGTTCGGGCATCCTGGGGGCCTTAACTGGTTGGGCTCGGCCGGACAGTCAATACTACGCCCGGCGAAAAGGGGGAGTCAAGGCCGCTCGGCGGGAACCCGGTAGGGCTCGAGCCTCCACGCCATGCGCTTCGGCACCCGCAGCCGCAGGAGCTGGCCCTCGTCGTCCGACTCGCGCGACAGGAGCACCGCGTGCGCGCCCAGCTCCGCGAGCAGCCGGCCCTCCTTGTGCGGGATCTTCAGCTCCATCTCGAGCAGCCGCCCGGACAGCGCCTCGAAGACCCGCGACTCCAGCGCGTCGATCCCCGCGCCCGAGCCGGCGCTGATCGCCACCGCCCCGGGGTGCCGGTTCGCCAGGATCGACAGCTCCACCGCGTCCCGCAGCCGGTCGATCTTGTTGAAGACGAGCAGCGTCTCCTTCTCCTTCGCCCCGATCTGCGCCAGCACGTCCTCGACGGCCGCGATCTGCTCCGCGCACTCCGGGTGCGAGGCGTCCACGACGTGCAGCAGCAGGTCGGCCTGCACGACCTCCTCGAGCGTCGCGTGGAAGCTCGAGACGAGGCCGTGCGGGAGCTTGCGGATGAAGCCGACCGTGTCGGAGAGCAGGACCTTCGCGCCGTTGCCGAGCTTCCAGAGCCGCGTGCGCGTGTCCAGCGTCGAGAAGAGCTTGTCCTCGGCGAGCACTCCGGCCCGGGTCAGCGCGTTCATCAGCGTCGACTTGCCCGCGTTCGTGTAGCCGACGAGGCTGACCGTGTAGGCGTCGAGCCCGCGGGCCGCCACCTCGCGCTGCTTGCGCTTCGTGATGTCCTCGAGCTCCTTCTTCAGCTCGAAGACGCGGCGCCGCGCGATGCGCCGGTCCACCTCGACCTTCATCTCGCCCGGGCCGCGCACGCCGATCGAGCCGCCGCCGGCCATGCCGCCGGCCTGCTGGCCGAGGTAGCTGCGCATCCGCTGGAGGCGGGGGAGGAGGTACTCGAGCTGGGCCAGCTCCACCTGGAGCTTGGCCTGCCGGGTCCGCGCGTGCGTCGCGAAGATGTCGAGGATGAGCGCCGTGCGGTCGATGACCCGCTTCTTCAGCTCCTTCTCGAGGTTGCGGATCTGCGCGGGGCTCAGGTCGTCGTCGAAGATCACGACGTCGATCTTCTCGCCGGCGGCGATCTCGGAGATCTCGCCGACCTTGCCCTCGCCGATGTAGGTCCGCGCGTCCGGCGTGCGCCGGCGCTGGACGAGGCGGTGCCGCACGTCGGCCCCCGCGGTCTCCGCGAGGCTCGCGAGCTCCTCGAGCGGCTCGCCCGCCCGGGGGTCGATCGCGTCCTCCACGAGCCCGACGAGGATCGCCTTCTCGGAGTGGACGGTCCGGCTGCCTTCCTTCACGGGCCCGATTATGGGTCCCGCCCCCTTTGTTTGCAAACCGGTTCGGGGGACGCGTATACTCGGCCCCCGATGGATGCCGCCGCGCTCGCCGCCGACCTCAAGGGCGGCGCGAAGTCCGCCGTGTACCTCGTCTACGGCTCCGAGACCCTCCTCCGCGAGGACTGCCTCGCCCAGGTGCAGGCCGCGGAGCCCAAGCCGGGCTTCCAGGTCCTCAAGTTCTCCGTCCCGGAGTCCACCTGGGCCCAGGTCGCCGACGAGCTCTACACCGCGCCCTTCCTCGGCGGCCGCAAGCTCGTCGTCCTCCTCGACGAGGGGAACTTCGTCCACAACCACCGCGACGAGATCGCCGGGTACGCGGCCGCGCCCTCGGCCTCCGCGGTCCTCGTCGCCCTCGTCCCGTCGGACAAGGCCCCCGCGGTGCGGGAGGGCGACGCCGTCCGCCACGTGAGGTGCACCGCGCCGCGCGGACCGGACCTCGTCCGCTGGGTGCAGTCGGCGCTTCAGCAGCGCGGCAAGCACGCGGAGCGCGACGTCCTCGAGCACCTCGCCAAGCACGGCGGGCCGACGCTCCTCGAGCTCTCCAAGCACGTCGAGCTCGTCGCCCTCCACGCGGGCCCGTCGCCGCGGATCGTCCTCGACGACGTGGCGAAGCTCGTCCGGGCGGAGTCGACGCACGAGGTCTACGAGCTCGCGCTGGCGGCGGCCGGCAAGCGCCCGGCCAAGGCCCTCGAGATCGTCCACGCGCTGCTCGAGGACGGCGAGGCGGCCCAGGTCCTGCTCTGGCGCCTGGCCTGGCAGTACCGCAAGCTCGTCGAGGCCCGCAAGCTGCTCGACGCGGGCCGGCGGCGCTTCGAGGTCACCTCGATGCTGCAGATCACCTACTACCCCGACGACTTCCTCAGGCTCGTGGACCGGCACTCGACGGCGGAGCTGCTCGAGAAGCACGGGCTGATCCTCGAGACCGACGTGGCCCTGAAGAGTTCCGGCGGCGACGCGACCGCGGTCCTGGAAGCCCTGGTCCTGAGGCTGGCGACGGACCGGCCCGCGGCCCGGGTGGGTTGAACAAGGAGACGGACATGGTCGAATTCTGCACCGACTGCGGCCAGAGCCTCCCGAAGGGCGACCTCGTCTTCCGCGCGGGGAAGGCCTTCACGCCCTCCGACTACCGCTGCCCGCACTGCGGCAAGCTCGCCAACCCGGACGCGCCCGACCACGACCACAACCAGCCGATCGAGGCCGACCCCGCGAAGGACATCGTGATCAAGAAGGGCAAGGCCGCCGCGGAATAGTCCGAACCGCGGCGCCCCGCCCTCCGTTACCCCGGAGATCCCATGAGCGACGACGTGAACGAGCCCGGCCCCGGCGCGCCCCCCGAGGACGCCGCCCTGCCGCCGAACCCCGAGCCCGCTCCCGCCCCGGCGCCCGCCGCCAAGGCCACCGGCGGCACGCGGATCCGGCGCGCGACGGGATCCACCGGCGCCGTCCCCCGGCCGACGGGCTCCGTCGGCGTCCCCGGCAAGCCGACGCTGATGAAGAAGCTGGTCTTCTTCTCGATGCCGGCGCTGATCGTGATCCTCCTGATCGGCGGCTTCTTCGTCCGCGACTACAAGGGCCACAACGTCTGGGTCGCCGTCTTCATCAAGCTCGGCTGGGTCAAGGACGACTACGTCGCGCCGGTCAAGACGAAGCCGCCCGAGGTCGTCCTCGAGCTCGACGCGAAGTGGGACGCGGGCATGATCGCGATGTTCAAGGCCAAGGCCTACATCGACGGCCTGAAGCGCATCGAGGAGAACCTCGAGACCAAGACCGTCGAGGACCTCGACGACGTCGTGAAGACGCTGAAGGACCACCGCCAGACCATGGGCGGCATGATGGACGACGTCGCCGCGCTGCCCGAGGAGATCGACCGGGCCCTCAAGGACCCCGCGGGCACCTACAAGACGAAGCAGACCGACACCGAGCGCATCTACAAGGACCTGCAGCGCTACCAGTCCACCTTCAAGGAGCTGGGCGCGCACATCGTCCGCTGGCAGGAGATCGCGGACCGCAAGGCCGGGCGCAAGGCCCCGGCCCCGACGCCGCCGCCCGCCGCGAAGTTCGAGGCCTGGAAGATCCACGCCTGGGGCACCGTGCCCGCGGGCCAGTGGGTGCGCCACCGCATCGACTCCGTCGTCGGCGGGGCGAAGACCACGACGTACCGCGACCAGGGGGTCCCCACCCGGCCCGAGGGCGGCCTGCAGCTCGCGACGGCGCTGGCCGCCGGGGCCGTCAGCGAGGTCTCCGTCCGCTTCAACGCGGTCGACGCGAAGACGCTGCCCGAGGAGACGCTGACGATCGAGGGCCGGCCCTGGAAGTGCCTCGTCGGCGAGGTGACCGAGTCGGGCGTCGTGACGCGCTTCTGGGTCTGCCAGGAGGGGCGCGGCGCCGGCAAGCTGGTGCTCAAGACCGTCGAGACCCGCGGCGCGGACGTGGTGACGACCGAGGCCTCCAAGGTCGTCGACGGTGGCCGCGTCTTCCCGCTGAAGAACGTCCCGTACTCCGTCATCGAGGTCGACTACAAGCGCAGCGGCCCCGGCGGCGCCAGCCAGTCGACGGTCTGGTTCAACGCCGACTTCCCCGGGCGCTTCCTCAAGCGCATCGAGTTCCAGGGCGAGGACTCCGTGACCGAGGAGGCCGTGGAGCTGGGCAACGACTGGGCCGCCCGGCCGGCGTTCCCGGATCCGAACGCGGCGCCGACCCCGACGCCGACCCCGGCGCCCACGCCCGAGCCGGGCCCGACGCCGGCCCCCACGCCCGCGCCGACCCCCGAGGCGACGCCCGCGCCCACGCCGACCCCCGAGGCGACCCCCGCGCCCACGCCGGCGCCGACGACCGCGCCCGGCGACGAGGGCAAGGTGCTCGCGCGGCCCGACCCCTGGGCCGGCCGGCCCGAGGGCAGCTGGATGCGCGTGCGCACCCTCCTCAAGGCGGGCCCCGACGAGTTCGAGCAGTTCCTCGACGCGCAGCTCAAGACCCGCGGCGAGAAGCGCCTCACCTTCGTCCAGCAGTCCTGGGTCAAGGGCAAGGCGCAGGAGGAGGAGATCGACGAGCAGCCGACGATCGGCTCCATCGGCCTGAAGGCCGCCGGCACCGAGAAGCTCGTGCTCGAGGGCCGCGAGATCGAGTGCCGGGTCGAGGAGTTCGGCAACGCGCTCTCGCGCGTCAAGCTCTGGCTCGACCCCGAGGGCCCGGTCGTCCCCCTGAAGATGGAGGTCCGGCAGAAGAGCCCCGAGGGCCAGGAGTTCACCGTCGTCACGACCGTCTCGAAGCGCTCGCGCGAGAAGCTCTCCGCGGGCGGCGCGGACTTCGACTGCCACGTCTACGAGCAGGCCTCCGAGGGCGGCCCCGAGGGCCCGGTCCGCGAGAAGTTCTGGTATTCCGCCTCCTGCCCCTGGGGCAAGGTGAAGAGCGAGCGCTGGAGCAAGTTCCGCAACAAGGAGCGCTACACGCTCAGCGAGGTCGTCGCGTTCGGCGACGACTGGGCGAACCGCCCGGCGCCCGCCGCGAAGGAGGATCCCCGCGAGAAGGCCCGGCAGGCCCTCGCCGAGGCCGACGCCCTCAAGGCCGAGGCCGTGGTCCTCTTCAAGGAGCTCAAGGCCGCCGCCGACGCGGGCTGGCCCGCCGACAAGGCGGAGCTCCAGGCGCTCTCGAAGAAGGCCCGCGCCGCTCGCGAGAAGTTCTCCGACGCGTCGGTGAAGTACGACCAGGCCCGCCTGGCCGTGCCCGACCCGTCCGTGCTCCGCCAGACCCAGAAGCAGATGGACCAGCTCATCGCGATGATCGACGGCTGGAGCTCGGAGATCGGGGCGAAGCTGAAGTGAGGGCGGCGCCGCTGCTGCTCGTCCTCCTGGCGGCCTGCGGGGCCCCCTCGGAGGCCTCGGAGGCGGACTCGCTCCACGCGATCGCGCGCCGGGACCTGGAGGCCGGCCGCTGGGCCGACGCCGTCCCGCGCCTCCAGCGCGTCGCGGGGCGGGACCCGGGCCGCGTCGAGCCCTGGCGCGACCTCTCGTACTGCCTGCTCCGCCTCGACCGCCGCGGCGAGGCCGTCGCCGCCTGCGAGTCCGGCCTGCGCGAGGCGGACCGCCGCGACCCCGTCCTCCTGCGCCGCCTCCTCGACCTCCGCAAGACCCTCGGGCAGTTCGACGAGGCGATGAAGACGGCCATGGCCCTCCTCGCCGTGCAGCCCACCGACGCGCTCCGCGCCGAGGTCGTCGACATCGAGCGGGCCCTCGCCGCCTCGGCCGAGACCGCGGAGGCGGGACGCCGGGCCCGGGCCCGCGACCGCTACGAGGAGATCAAGCGCCGCGTCGAGGAGTTCATCCTCGCAAAACGTTGGGAAGAGGCCCTCGGGCTGCTAGAGTCCTACCCGCCGGAGTTCCGCGACCTCGAGTACTGGACCGTGCACCTGAAGTCGGCCCGGGACCGGATCGCGAAGCTCCGCGACCCCCACTAGGAGAGCCAGATGAAGTTCTTCCTCGACACCGCGAACGTCGCCGAGATCCGCGAGGCGATGTCGCTGGGCTTCTGCGACGGCGTGACGACGAACCCGTCGCTCGTCGCCAAGGAGAAGCGGAAGTTCGACGACGTGGTCCGCGAGATCTGCGCGGCCTGCCCCGGCCCGGTGAGCGCGGAGTGCGTCACCGAGACCTTCGCGGAGCTCGTGCCCGAGGCGAAGCGGCTCGCCGCGCTGGCGAAGAACGTCGTCGTCAAGGTCCCCCTCACCAAGGAGGGGCTGAAGACGGTGAAGGCCCTCGCGCCGGAGGGGATCCGCTTCAACGTCACGCTCTGCTTCAGCGCGAACCAGGCCCTGCTCGCCGCCAAGGCGGGCGCGTCGTACATCAGCCCCTTCGTCGGGCGCCTGGACGACGGCGGGCACGACGGGATGCAGCTGATCCGCGACATCGTGCTGATCTACAAGAATTACTCCTTCAAGACCGAGGTGCTGGTGGCGAGCATCCGGCACCCGATCCACGTCTACGAGGCCGCGAAGACCGGGGCGCACGTCGGCACGATGCCCTTCAAGGTCTTCGACCAGCTGATCTCGCACCCGCTGACCGACTCGGGCGTGAAGAAGTTCCTCGAGGACTACGCGAAGATCCCCAAGTAGCCCCCGGCGTCGGCCGGAACGGCGTGCTATACTCGTCCAGATTCGGGAGGGGCGGTGGCGAAGACCTGCGCGATGCACGGGGAGGTCCCCGCGGTCGCGGCCTGTCATCGCTGCCGCAAGCCCCTCTGCCGGTCGTGCGTCATGGTGACGCCCGCCGGGACCTTCTGCTCGGCGGAATGCGGCCTCTTGGCCAGGGAGGACTTGTCCATGGGTGACGACAAGGGGAAGAAAAAGGGCGGCGGGATGATGACGAAGCTCGTGCTCGTCGTCGTCCTCGTCGTCATCGGCGCGCTCGTCGGGGTGCACTTCGCCTCCCCGAACACCGAGCACGACTACCTCGGCAAGATCCTGAAGCTGATGGGCCGGGGCCAGTAGCGTCCCGGGAGGAGAGGGGTCCCCGTGTTCCTTCGCGTCCTGGCCGCCGCCGCCGCGCTCGCGGCGCTCGCGGGCTGCGGCTCCGGTCCGTCCCCCGATCCGCCTCCCCGGGTCGCGACCCGGGCCGAGGCCGACGCGCGCTTCCTGTCGGCGAAGGGCCCCGGCGACTTCCGCGCGGCCGCCGAGCTCTACCAGGGCCTGCACGACCGGGCCCCCGCGCCCCAGCGGGGCGAGCTCCTCCTCCACGTGGGCAAGTGCCGCTTCGCCGCCGGCGAGATGGACGCCGCCCTCCAGGCCTACTCCGGAGTCCTGGAGCGCGACGGCAGCGCCGAGCTCCGCGTCGAGGCCTACTACCGCCGCGGCCTCGTCCACAACGCGCTCTGGAAGCCCGAGAGCGCCCTCGCCGACTTCCGCCGGGTCCAGCAGGCCCCCAAGGAGGTGCGCGACCGGGCCATCAAGGAGCCCGAGTTCCTGCTCCGCCTCGGCATCACCCTCCAGCGCACGGGGCTCTGGGCCGAGGGCCGCCGCCACCTCGAGCAGCTCGCGAAGGACCATCCCTCCGGCGACGAGGCCGGCCAGGCCCGCGAGCGCATCCCGCTGAAGTCGTACCGCGTCCAGGTCGGCACCTGCAGCGACGAGCGCACCGGCGCGCAGCGCGTCGCGGAGGCCGCGCGGAAGGGCATCCGCGCCGAGGTCGTCCCCTCCGCGGCCGTCCCCGGCCGGCGCCTCGTCCTCGTCGGGCAGTACGCCCACTTCGACGACGCCGTGCGCGAGCTCGAGCGGCTCCGCGCCCTCGGCTACGCCGACGCGTTCCCCATCCCGTAACGCGGCCCCGCGGCCGGCGTCCCACCCAGACCGGAGGTTGCCATGGCCGAGAGCGCGCCCGAGCCGAAGTCCACGCCCGCCCCCGCGGCCCCGCGGAAGCGCTCCCGGCTCCGGGGCTGCCTCGCCGTCCTCGGCGTGCTCCTGGCCGTGCTCCTCCTCGCCGCCGCCTGGGCGGGCTGCTCGACCTCGCAGAAGTGGAGCGCGTTCCGCAAGCGGCACGACGAGCGGCTGGCCCGCGCGAAGGCGGCGGGCGGCGCCCGCGAGCCGCTCACCGGCCCCGCGCTGCCGGGGAACGCCTGGGACGACTACGCGCCCGCCCTGGCCCGGCTCAAGGAGAGCCGCCGGCCGAGGGGCCTCGCCACGCAGGCCCTCCAGAAGCCGGACGACGCCGAGAAGAACGCGGCGGCGCGCGAGTACCTCGCCGAGTCGGCCGAGCCGCTCGGCGCCATCCGCCTCGGCGTGAAGCGCGGCTCCTCGCTCTTCCCAATGAAGTGGGACCTGGGCATGCAGGCCGAGCTGCCGGGCCTGCTCGCGCTCCAGGAGGCCGCGAGCCTGCTGGCGTACTCCGCCCGGGAACGGGCGGCGAAGGGCGACGTGGACGGCGCGCTCGACGACGTCTCCGCGGCCGTGCAGCTCGGGATCGACACGGTCCGGGCCCCGACCCTGATCTCGGCGATGATCGGCGCCGCGCTCATCAAGATGGGGGTCGACGAGGCGGTCCGCCTCGTGGCCCGGCCCGACCTCAAGCCCGAGCAGGCCGCGCGGCTCTACCGGATGATGGCCGCCGCGGACGCGCTCTACCCGGGTTTCCACGCGGTCCTCGAGACCGAGACCGCCGTGGCGCACCAGACCCTGCTGCGCCTCGAGGCGGGCGGCGACCCGAACGACGCGTCGCGCGAGCAGCGCGATCCGGCGCTCGGCCGCTGGAGCGTGTGGTTCCTCGTCGGCCAGGGCGCGGAGGCCTGGAACGAGTTCGCCGACGCCCCCCTGCAGGGCGACAAGCTCGCGTACCCCGAGGCGGAGAAGTTCTACCAGGAGACGGTCGACCGCCTCGTCGACACCTGGAACCCGATCGTGAAGAGCGCGCTGCCGGGCCTGGTGTCCTGCGACCGGAGCCTCCGCGAGCGCCGGGTCCACCTGCGCCTCGTCGCCGCGGCCGCGCTGCTGCGCCTGGGGAAGGGGACGGCCGACCCCGAGTGGCCGATCGACCCCTTCACGCTCAAGCCGCTCCTGCTCCAGGAGGCGGACGGCGTGCGGAGGATCCGGAGCCTGGGGCGCGACGGCCTGGAGAACGCGAAGGGCTCGTGGTCCCCGACCTCGAAGGACGAGGATCCGGTGCTCGAGATCGCGAAGTGATCAGCGGACCGCGACGAGGGCCTTGAAGCGCGGGTCGTCGCGGAGCTCGAGGAAGTCGGCGTCCTCGCGCAGGTGCTCCTTCTGCGTCGCGTGGCACATGCAGTCTCCGTCCACGTGCGGGGACCTCATGGCGGCCTCGAGGAGCTCCAGCGCCTTCGCGAAGCCCGCGGCGCGCTCGCCCGCGGGCCGGGCCCGGGTCTCCAGCGCCTTCGCCGCGGCCGTCCAGTACTCGATCCAGAATCCGCCCCGGCGGTAGTCGCTCACCTCGCGGCCCCGGGCGAAGTCCGCGGCGGCCGCCTCGAAGTCGCCCAGCCGCGCCTTCACGTAGCCCCGCGTCGAGTAGGAGGCCACCTCGCGCGGGGAGAGCCTCGCCATCTTGTCGTAGTCCTCGAGGCTGCCCCGGAGATCGCCCTTCAGCATCCTCGCGTAGCCCCGGACGTTGTAGGTGTTCGCGGACTCGGGGTCGCGGGCCAGGCCCTCCTCGGCCTTCTTGATCGCGTCGTCGAGCCGGCCGCGGCGGACGTAGTACCAGCCCCAGTCGTTGTAGGTCGTCATCTCGTCCGGGTCGTCCGCGACGGCCCGCGCGAAGTCGGCCTCGGCCTCCTCGTAGCGCCCGAACTCCCAGTGCGTCGTCGCGCGCTGCGCGAGGAAGAAGGCCTTCCGCGCCGACTGGTCGACCGCCGCCGTCAGGTCGGCGAGGCTGCCGGCGTAGTCGCCCCGGTAGCGCCGCGCGAGGCCCCGCAGGTAGAGCGTCGTGGCCGAGTTGCTGATCGCGAGGGTGCGCGTGCAGTCCTCCTCGCAGCCGGGGAAGTCGGTCAGGGCCAGCCGCACCCAGGCCCGGGCCTCCAGGTAGAGCGCGTTGCCCGGCTCCAGCTCGATCGCCCGGCCCGCGTCGACGAGCGCGCCGTCCAGGTCGCCCTTCTCCTTGCGGATCAGGGAGCGCCAGTGCAGCGCCTCGGCCCAGGCGGGCCGCCGCGCGATCGCCTTGGAGACCTTGTCGAGGGCCGCGTCGAGGTCGCCGCGCGAGCGCAGCTCCTGCGCGGAGGCCAGCAGCTCCTCCGGCTCGGTCTCCGTGCCCTTCTCGGCCCAGAGCTGGCGGGTGAGCACGCCGATCTCGCGCCGGCACTCGGCCTGGTCCTTCGCCGAGGTCGCGACGTCCAGGGCCTCCGACCAGAGGCGCAGCGCCTCGTTCGGATCCCCGGCGGCCTTCGCCTCGGAGCTCAGGCGGAGGAACTCCTCCTTGCGGTGGACCTCGACCTCGTTCCAGCGCGCGACCAGGTCGTTGTGGTACTTGACCAGCTCCGGCGAGGCCGGGCCCGACTCGACGGCGCGCTTCGCCAGCGCGATGGCGCCCTCGAGGTCGCCCCGCTCCTCGGCCTGGCGGGCCTCGGCCCAGGCCATGCGCTGCCGCGCGGTGGCCAGCAGGGCGGCGACCTCCTCGCGCTCCGCCTTCGCGGAGGCGAGGGACTCGGCCTTCGAGAGCGCGAAGAGCACCGGCCGCCACGCGTCCGTGCTGCCCTTGGCCTCCGCGGCGATCGCCAGCTCGTCGGCGGTCTCGAGGATGCGGCGGAAGCGGCGGACCCGGTCGGCGTCGGCCGAGGGGTCGGCCGTCGGGGCGGGCGTCGCGCTGGGCGTGGGGGTCGGGACGGGATCGTCGCCCGGGATCCGGGCGAGGGCGAAGACGACGCCGAGGACGACCACGAACAGCACCCCGATCAGGACCAGCGGCCCCACGCCCTGCGGGGCGGGCGCCGGGGTCGGGACGACGGACTGGGGGATGGCGAGCAGCGTCGGCCCCGTGGCGACGCCCGACGTCGGGCGCAGGGCCTCGAGCGCCGAGATCAACGCCGCGGCGTCGGCGGGCCGGGCCTCCGGCCGCTTCGCCAGGCAGCGCGCGACGAGGCTCCGCAGCGCGGGCCTCACCGACTCCGGCAGCGAGTCGGGGTCGGCGTCCGTCGTGCGGCGCAGGGTCGCCGCGAGGCTGGAGCCCTGGAAGGGGGAGCGGCCCGCCAGCAGCGCGTGGAGCGTCGCCCCGATCGAGAAGAGGTCGGCCGCCGGGCCCGCGGCCCTCGCGTCCTCGACCTGCTCCGGGGCCATGAAGCCGGGCGTCCCCATCGCGACGTTCGCCTGCGTGCCGAGGCTCTGGCCCCCGGCGTCGGGCCGCGCGAGCCCGAGGTCCGCGAGCTTGGCCCTCCGGACGTCGCCGCCGGGGATCAGGATGTTGTCCGGCTTGATGTCGCGGTGGATGATCCCCCGCGCGTGGGCCGCCGCCAGGCCGCGCGTCGCCGCGAGGACGATCTCGACGGCCTCCTCCTCGGCGACGCCGCCCTTGCCCTCGGCGACCCGGCGCTTCAGGAGCGCGCCCGCGCTCTCGCCCGGGACGAACTCCATCACGAGGAAGTGGGTCCCCTGGTCCTGGTCCACGTCGAGCACGCGCACGACGTGGTCGTTGCCGATCAGCGCGGCCATGCGGGCCTCGGCGGCGAAGCGCTCGACGAGCCGCGGGTCCTCCTCGACGAGGTGGTAGGGGAGGATCTTGACGGCGACCTCGATCTTCAGGCGCGGGTGGATCCCGTAGTAGACCGAGCCCATCCCGCCCTTGCCGATGCGGCGGACGATGGGGATGCGCCCCAGCAGCGGCCGGCCGCGCTCGTCCCGCGGGAAGCGCGAGAGGAGGGGATCCGACGAGAGATCCTCCTGCGGCAGCGAGGGTTCGGGAAGGCCGGGGCCGGAGACCGAGCCCGCCCCGGTGACCGGAGTCTTGTGCAAGGTGGGGCGGTCCGACTCCGGAGTTTGCATCGGCCGGCGATTATAGCTCATGGATTCAAAACGGCATTCCGTAAGGGGAACGGATGCTCTTCCGCCCGACCCTCCTCCTGCTGCTGGCACCCCTGCTCTGGCCCGGCTCCGGCGGCCTCGTCCTCGTCGAGAAGGGCGGCCGCCACCCCCACGTCCTCGAGGCCCGCGACGCCTCCGGCGCCGTCCGCAGCACCTGGATCGCCGACCACGTCCTCGCGAAGCTGCGGCCCGGGACCGACCCGGCCTCGCTCGGCTTCCCGCTCCGCGAGCGGCTCTCGAGCCCCGGCCTCGTCCTCCTCGAGGTCCCGCTCGACCGCGTGCGCGCCGACCTCGAGCGCGGCGTCGATCCCACCGCCTCCGCGATCGCCGAGCTCCGGGCCCGCCCGGAGGTCCTGTACGCCGAGCCCGACTTCGTGATGGAGCTGCTCGGGGTCCCGAACGACCCGCGCTACGCGCAGCAGTGGGGGATGACGGCGATCGGCGGCCCGGCCGCGTGGGACGTGCACACCGGCAGCGCGACGGTCCGCGTCGCGGTGCTCGACACGGGCTGCGACTACAACCACGCCGACCTCGCGGGCAACCTCTGGACGAACGCGGGCGAGACGCCCGGAAACGGGATCGACGACGACGGCAACGGCTACGTCGACGACGTGCGCGGCTGGGACTTCGGCGACGGCGACCCGGACCCGATGGACCCCTTCGGCCACGGCACGCACGTCACGGGCATCCTCGGCGCGATCGGCAACAACGCGCTCGGCGTCACCGGCGTCTGCTGGGACGTCGAGATCGTGGTCGTGAAGGTCGTGACCTCCTCCTGGGGCGTGCCCGTCTCCTCGGCGGTGCAGGGAATCGATTACGCGCGCTGGGCGGGCGCGAAGCTGACGAGCAACTCCTGGGGCGTGGGCGCCTGGTCGCAGTCCCTGCACGACGCGATCGCGGCCTCCGAGGCCGCGGGCGGCCTCTTCATCGCGGCGGCGGGCAACAGCGCGGCCGACACGGACGCGGCCCCGATCTACCCGTCCTGCGACACGCTGGACTCGATCATCACGGTCGCGGCGACGACGTCGGCGGACGGCCGCTGGACCTCGACGAACTACGGCGCGACCTCGGTGGACCTCGGAGCTCCCGGCGTCGACGTCCACTCGACCTTCCCGATGGGCCTCTACTACAACATGACGGGCACCTCGATGGCCGCGCCGCACGTGGCGGGCGCCTGCGCGCTCGTCTGGGCCGCGTACCCGACGCTGACCGCCGCGCAAGTGAAGGCGCGCGTGCTCTCCTCCGCGGACCCGCTGCCGGAGCTCTCGGGTTATTGCGTCACGGGCGGCCGCCTCGACCTCGCCGGCGCCCTCGCGGGCTCGGATCCGGCCGTCGCGATCACCGTGCCCGGCGCGGACGGGACGACGTCGTCGACGGTCGCGGCCCTGGAGGGGACGGCGAGCGACGCGGACGGCGGCGTGGCGACGGTGACGTGGCTCAACGTCGCGACGGGCGCGACGGGCACGGCCTCGGGCACCGCGACGTGGAGCGCGACCGTGCCGCTGGCGGTCGGGGAGAACCGGATCGAGGTGACGGCGACGGACGACCAGGGGCAGGTCGCCACCGCGGTGCGGACGATCGAGCGGACCAGCCCCGCGCCTCCGCCTACGCCGGCGAGCGGCGGGTCGTCGGGCGGGGGCGGGAAGTGCGGCTCGGTGGGCCTGGACCTGCTGCTGCCGCTGGGCCTGCTCTGGGCGTTCCGGCGGATCAGGGCTTCCGCTTCGACTTCTCGACGAGCTCGGCGAGCTTCGCGAGGGCCTGCACGGGCGTGAGGGCGTTGACGTCGAGGGCGCGCAGCGCCTCCTCGACGGCCGACGGCCCCGGCGCGGCGGGCGCGAAGAGGCTCTGCTGGAGCAGGTCGCCCTTGCGCGGCTTGCGGGCCGCCAGGCGCGGTCGGTCCCCCTCCGCGAGCGTCAGAGCCTCCAGCCCGGCCAGGATCGCCTTCGAGCGGTCGATGACCTCGCGCGGAAGCCCGGCCAGCCGGGCCACGTGGATGCCGTAGCTGCGGTCCGTCGGGCCCTCCAGGATCTTGTGCAGGAAGAGGACCTGGTCGCCCCACTCGCGCACCGCGACGTGCAGGTTCCGCACGCCCTTCAGCGTCCGCGCGAGCTCCGTGAGCTCGTGGTAGTGCGTCGCGAACAGCGTCCGCGCCTTCACCTTGTCGTGCAGGTGCTCGACGACGGCCCAGGCGATCGACACGCCGTCGAAGGTGCTCGTGCCGCGGCCGATCTCGTCGAGGATGAGCAGGCTCCGCGCCGTCGCGTGGTGCAGGATGTTCGCCGTCTCCGTCATCTCGACCATGAACGTCGAGGCGTTGCGCGTGAGGTCGTCGCTGGCCCCGACCCGGGCGAAGATGCGGTCGACGACGCCGATCCGCGCCGAGGCCGCGGGGACGAAGGACCCGGCCTGCGCGAGCAGCGCGAGCAGGGCCGCCTGCCGCAGGTAGGTGGACTT
>CAYXGZ010000009.1:0-14220 GCA_964464755.1 uncultured Planctomycetales bacterium | reverse complement strand
TTGCCCGCCATGTTCGGGCCGGTGATCAGCAGCACGCGGGTGTCGCCGCCGAGCACGACGTCGTTCGGGACGAACTTGTCCGGCCGCAGGCGTTCGAGCACGGGGTGCCGGCCGTCCTTGATCTCGAACTCCGTCCCGTCGGTCAGCTCGGGCCGGACCCAATCCCGCTCGCGGGCCGCGGCGGCCAGCGCGGACAGCGCGTCGGCCTCGGCCAGGGCCCGCGCCGTCGCCTGGAGCGAGGAGATGGAGCCCGCGATCCGCTCCCGGACCGCGCCGAAGAGCTCCAGCTCGCGCTTCTTCGCGGCGCCGTCCGCGTTGAGGACGGTCGTCTCGTGCTCCTTGAGCTCGGGCGTGATGTAGCGCTCGGCGTTCTTGAGCGTCTGCTTGCGGATGTAGTCCGCGGGCACCTTCTGCGCGTGGACGTTCGTGATCTCGAGGTAGAACCCGAAGATCTTGTTGTAGCCGACCTTGAGCGAGGGGATGCCGCTGCGCTTCGCCTCGCGGCGCTCGAGTTCGGCGAGGAAGTCCTTGCCGCCGCTCGCGATGCCGCGGATGCGGTCGAGCTCCTCGTCGTGGCCGGGGCGGATCAGCCCGCCGTCCGCGAGCGCGTGCGGCGGCTCGTCCACGAGGGCCTTCTCGAGGAGCTGGCGCTCGGCGGCGTGCTCGTTGATCGCCTTGCGCAGCTCCTTGAGGCGCGGCGCGGCGAGGCCCTCGAGGCGGCGGCGGATCCCGGGGAGGAGCTGGAGCGTCGCGCGGAGCGCGGCGAGGTCCCGCGCGTGGGCCCGGCCGGTGCCGACGCGGGCCAGGACGCGCTCGAGGTCGCAGGTCTTCGCGAGCTCGGCGGAGAGGTCGTCGCGCCGGCGCGGGTCGGCGAGGAGCTCGCCCACGGCGTCGTGGCGGGCGCGGATCGCGGCGAGCTCGGTCAGCGGGGCGGAGAGCCAGTCCGCGAGCAGGCGGGCGCCGGGGCCGGTCGCGCTGCGGTCGATCGTGCCGAGCAGCGAGCCCGCGCGGTCGCCGCCGGAGGTGCGGTCGAGCTCGAGGGCCGCCTGGGTCTGGGCGTCGAGCGTCATCCGCCCGCCCTCCTCGAAGGCCTCGACCCTCGAGAGGTGGCGCAGCGGGCCCTTCTGGGTGTCCTTGAGGTAGGTGAGGATCGCGCCCGCGGCGGCGAGGCCGAGGGGCAGGGCGTCGACGCCGAAGGCCTTCAGCGTGGCGACCCCGAGCTGCTCCATCAGGGCCTCGCGGCCGGTGCGCTCGTCGAAGTTCCAGTCGCGCCAGGGCGTGACGATGCCGCCGCCCGACTGGCGGACGCGCTCGGCGAGGTCCGGGGGCGCGGACTCCGCGACGAGGGTCTCGGCGGGGCGGAGGCGGGAGAGCTCGTCGGCGAGGCCCGCGGGGGCGAGCTCGCGCAGGACGAAGCGGCCGGTGGAGGTGTCGACCCAGGCGAGGCCGGTGCGGTCCGGGCCGGGGACGATCGCGGCGAGCCAGTTGGGGCGCTTCTCCTCGAGGATGGACTCCTCGACGAGGGTGCCGGGGGTGATGACGCGGACGACGGCGCGCTCGACGACGCCCTCGGCCTCCTCGGGGTCCTCCATCTGCTCGCAGACGGCGACGCGGAGGCCGGCCTTGAGGAGGCGGTTGATGTAGTTCTGCGACGAGTGGTGGGGGAAGCCGCACATGGGGATGCGGCCCTCGCCCTTGGCGCGGCTCGTGAGGACGAGGCCGAGGGTCTTGCTGGCGGTCTCGGCGTCCTCGTAGAACATCTCGTAGAAGTCGCCGAGGCGGAAGAGGAGGATCTCGCCCCGGTGGGCCTTCTTGAGCTCGAGGTACTGCTCCATGAGGGGCGTCGCCATGGGGCGGGAGTATAGGTCCGCCCTCGAGGGGGCGGCAAGCTTGACCGCCGGGGCGGGCGGGGGGTAGGCTCGGACTTCATGAAACTCATCGCGTTCGCGGCCGCGCTGGCCGCGCTGGCCGTGCTGTCGGCCTGCGGGACCGGTCGGTCGTCGGAGCCCGAGCGGCGCGACGACGCGGCGTCGGTGGTCGTCCCCAAGGCCTTCGAGGTGAAGACGGCGGTCGGCCAGGAGGACGTGGACGGGCGGCTGGAGTACTGGAAGCACACGGTGTTCGACCGGGTGAGCCCCGAGAGCCGCCGCGCGCTGCGGGTGCAGGTGCAGGCCCGGCTCGACCTGAACACGGCGCGCGACGCGGAGCTGCTGAAGCTGCCGTTCGGGGTGGCCATCGACCGCCGCCTCGAGGTGGCCCGCGAGATCGCCTTCGAGAGCGCCTGCCTGCGGCTGATCGACGGGAAGTAGTTCGAGAGCTTCCCGCCCGGATCTTGGCCCGGAGCCCTCCCTTGGGTAAACTCCATCGGACATTGGGGGAGGGCGCGTGAGAGTCATCATCGCCGTCGGCCTGGTCTTCGCCGCCGCGGCTCCGGCGTGGGCCCAGGACCAGCAACTCGGCGCCCGCACCAAGGCCATGGGCGGCAGCTACACCGCGTTCGAGGACGACCCCGTCTCCATCTGGCTCAACCCGGCGGGCATCGCCACCCAGCCCAGCGCGCTCGCCCTCAGCTACCAGACCTACACGACCTACCCGCTGAACGTCGAGTCGACGGGCTCGACGGTCGAGACCTCGGCCGGCGGCTTCTCCACCTTCGTCGACCCGGCCTTCATCCCGTCCTACCTCGGCGTCGTCTTCCAGGTCGGCACGCCCGAGTCGCCCGCCGCCATCGGCGTCTGCTACGCGCGCCCCTTCCACCTGAGCTACAGCTTCGACCGCCTCGAGGACCCCCTCCAGGCGCCGTCCTCGCCCGACACGAACGTCGAGGAGTCCTTCAGCCGCTTCCGCATCGCGTTCGCCAAGGACTTCCGGCTGCGCGAGGCGGGCGCCTTCACGCACCTCTCCGTCGGCCTGGGCCTCGACGCGGGCTACGAGCGCTGGAGCTTCGACTCCAGCACCTCCGCCAGCGGCAACGCCACGGCGCCGGGCTACGGCCTGGGCGTCCTCCTCGGCGTCTACGACAACACCGAGAACCTGAAGATCAACTTCGGCCTCGCGTACCAGAGCACCATCCGCTGGCACTTCAACATCGACCCCGAGATCATGCCCGCGTTCGACATGCCCAACCAGCTGAACGTCGGCCTCACGGCCTACCTCGCGGACAAGTACCCGCTGCGCCTCACGGTGGACTTCCAGTGGGTGGAATGGAGCGAGACGGCCGAGAAGCCCGCGTTCCTCGGCCACCCCGAGTTCCGCAACGCGCTGAACTACTCGCTGGGCGGCGAGTACCGGATCCGCCTCTCGGAAAAGGTCGCGTTCTTCCCCCGCCTCGGCTACCGCCGCTTCCAGGCGCCCTGGGAGGACCCGGACGACCTGCCGATGACGAGCAACTTCAAGCTGCTGCTCGACACCGACGCCGGCGAGTTCAACATCGTGACCCTGGGCTTCGGGCTCGCCATCACCGACGAGAAGGGGAAGTCCTGGCTCGTCGACGCCGGCTTCGACGTCGGGGGGGACTCCTCCAACCTGGCCGTTTCCTTCACGTTCGAGCTGTGAGGCCAACATGAAGAACGCCCTCCGCGCGATCGTCCTCGCCGCCGCCGCCTTCGGCCTGACCGGCGGCTCCAGCTGCGACGACAACCTCGGCGACGCCGAGCCGGGGCCGACGGCCTTCCGCGTCTCGATCGCCAAGAACACGACGGACGCGAACGGGGCGAGCTACTTCTCCTCGTCCTCGGCCGACGGGCGCTACGTCGCCTTCACCTCCCGCTCGACCAACCTCGCGCCCTGCCTCGGCAAGGTCCGCGAGGTCTTCGTCCGCGACCGCGTGCTCGACACGACCGAGAACATCACGCGGATGGACCAGTTCAGCTACCCGGACAGCGCCGCCGACTGCGACTTCCCGTCGATCTCGAGGGACGGGCGCTACGTCGTCTTCACCAGCTTCGGCGACATGACGGGGGGCAGCGCGCTCCCGTACTCGACCTCGAACGCGTTCCGCTTCGACCGGGTCACGCGGGTCATGGACGCCGTGTTCCCGAACTACGCCTGGCCGGACGGCGACGTCGCGAATGCGACGGTCTCGGACGACGGGATGAAGGTCGCCTTCGAGAGCACCGCCAGCAACCTCGGCGCCCCCTCGAACGGCGCGCGCCAGATCTACGTCGCGGACTTCAACGGGGGCAACCCGCCGCCGGTGACGCTGATCTCGCACGCCGACGGCGCGCCGGCGACCCCGGGAAACCTGGCGTCCGAGAACCCGATGATCTCCGGGGACGGGAACTTCGTGGTCTACCGGTCCCGCGCGACCACCCTGACGGCCGACGCGACGGGGGGCTTCCGGCAGATCTTCATCTCGGCGACGGACGGCAGCACGACGGAGCTGGTGTCCCGCGACACCGGGGCGGCCGGGGCGGTGGCGGACAACCACTGCACCTCGCCGGCGGTCTCGCGCGACGGGACCTACGTCTGCTTCGCCTTCCAGGGCGGCAACCTGGGCGCCGCGGACCTCCCGAACGCGAGGTTCCCCGTGCTCCTGAGGGCCCGGGGCGGCAGCCCGACCACGACGCTCGTGGCCTCCGACATGTTCATGTTCGCCCTCTTCGGGCCGGCCGACGGCGACCAGACGCGGGTGTCGGACGACGGGCGCTTCGTCGTCTACTCGGGGATCACCCTCGACCTGACCGACATCCAGATCTGGGTGCGCGACATGCAGGGCGGGTCGATCGCCGCGTCGAAGTCGGTCGTGCCGCCCGGCGGGTCGCTGCTCTTCTTCCCGACGCCGAGCCTCTCGCCCGACGGCCGCTGGGTGTTCTGGCACGCCGACGCGACGACGCAGGTCCTCAGCGACAACAACGGCGCCAGCGACGTCTTCGGCTACGGGCCGCTGAAGTAGGGGGGCGGGCGGGCCACGGGCACCTGGCGACGGAGCGTTCGCATGGTCCGAAAGCTGGGCGTGGCGCTCGTCGCCTTCGTTGGCTGCACCTGGTGGCCCGAAACGTACGAGTTCCTTCCCCCGGAAGAGTGGGAATTCCTTCCCTCCGGCGGGTCCTTCATGGACCCCGACTCCTTGGGCGTTTCCGTGACGTGCCCGACTCTCGAGATCGAGTCCCGGAGATTCATCTTCAATATGCACGTGTGGAATTCCCCGGCTCCGATGGGGCCCCGGCTCGTCGCCGTGGAGGCCGACCCCGGCACCGGACCGATGGCGCTTCCCTTCGAGTCCCGGGACCGCGGCGCCGTGGGCGTCTTGTACCTGGTGAATTGGGACGTCGGGGCGCTCGCCCGCCGGATCGCGGACCGAGGGCTGACGCTCAGGTTCCGGCTGGAGGATCCGGCCCGCACCCTGGAATTGAAGTTGTCGCCCCGCCGGCAGGTTCGTTGATCCCGCGCCGTCCGCTACTCCACCAGATTCAGCCGCTACTTCACCTCGCCGCAGCCCTCGACCTCGGCCTCGAACTCGAGTTTCCAGACCCGCACCTCGTCCCTATCAACGGCGGCTTGAGTTCCAGCCGGGAAGGGCCCGGGGCTCGAGGACCGACCCGAGGGCCGGATGGCGGGGCCGCCTGATGTCCAACGCGAGCGGTCAAGGCCCGGCGTGGATGGACATCGTTCCACGCGACCGCCGATCCCGGGTCAGGAATCCCGCCGGAGGGAATCCAGCAGTTCCTTGGTGGCCGTCCATCCCGGCCAATTGAGCTTGGCCACGCGGAGGGCCGATTCGCAGTCCTCGATGGCTCCGGGCACATCCCGTCCGTCGAGCCGCGCGATCGCCCGGGCGACGTAGGCATCCGGGTCGGCCGGGCTACGCTCCAGGGCCCGGGTGCATTCCTCCAGGGACGGGCGCGGAGCGGGGGTGCTCGCCGTCCGGCGCCGGATGAGGAACAGCGCCAGGAAGCACAGGAGCGGCCATCCGAGGATCGCCCCCGCGGTGACCCCGAGGGCGGTTCCCTTGTTCCACTCGTGGATCGGCACGAACATCAGCGAGAACAGCGGCAGGACCAGGATGACCGCGAACGCGTAAGTTCCGAGCACCTGCGCGACCGCCAGCGGCACCCGCTGCGTCTCGTACCGGGTCGAGTATCCCAGGCCGAGGTTCACGTGCTCCACCTCGCGGACTCGATAGCTGCCCAACGGGACCAGGGGGAAATGGATGAAGACGAACCATTCCGTGGTGACGTGGCTCCGGTCCGACTTC
Organism: uncultured Planctomycetales bacterium; assembly: GCA_964464755.1. GTDB lineage: Bacteria > Planctomycetota > MHYJ01 > MHYJ01 > JACPRB01 > CAYXGZ01. The sequence goes on along the minus strand of CAYXGZ010000009.1, from coordinate 8,024 downwards.
CAATCCCGGGCGCCGTAGTACTTCGTGCCGATGCCGTTCCAAGCTTCCGGCATGCTCTAGTCCCCCGGGAACCGGATGTTCAATCGCTCGGGAATATAGCACGCGGGAGGGGACGGCCGGGGATCGCCTACTCGGGACAACGGGCCGGCCGGGCGGATCTACGAGAGCCGGTCGAGCCGTTCCCGGACTTCCCGCACCACTCCCGTCCCCCCTCCGCCGTCGTCCGAGGCGTCGGAGGCATACTCGTGGAGGAGTCCATCGAGGAACTCCCGGACGCGCGCCGCGTACTCCGCCGGGGACTCCGCCTCGGACGGCGGATGTCCGTGCAGCCAGGCCCCGATCCGCTCGATCGCGTCCTTCGCGCTGCGCGACCGATCGAGCCCCTGGAGTTCCCGCCGGCGCCGCGCGTCGTTCATCGGAAGGAGGGCGGCGTCGAGGTCGTCGCGCAACGACCGGGCCGTGGCCGGCTTGCGGTTCCAAGGCCAGCGCATGCTTCCTCCGTCGGGAGCGCCCCGAAGTCCACAGGATAGCGTCTCCCCCGGACCCTGGCCCGGCGCGCCGCCCGCTACTCCTCCAGCTTCAGCCGCTCCTTCACCTCGGCCGGCAGGTCCGCCTTCGCCTCGCCGAAGCCCTCGAGCTCGTAGTCGATCTCGAGTTTCCAGACCCGCACCTCGTCCTCGGCGTCCTTCCGCTTGTACGCGAGCTTCACGGACTTCTCGTCGCGGAAGCGGCGGACCAGGCCGCTGCGGCGGTCCACCCAGGCGCGGACCTGGCCCTTGAGCGTCGCCCAGCGCACCTCGTCGGGCTTCTCGAGCGTCCCGCGCTCGACGGCCTTCTTCATCCGCTCCTCGACCGCCTCGCGGAGCTTCGCCTCCTCGAACGGCAGGCTCAGGACCCGGGCCGCCATCGCGACGTCCTCGGTCTCGCTGCCGGCCCCGACCCCGGCGAGCAGCTCGCCGAGCAGCTCGTGCGGCGGCCGCGCCTCCTCGAGGGCCGCGACGATGTCCGCGGCGTCCTTCTCGGGGTTCTCGACCTTCTCGCCCGCGCGCTCCTCGGGGCTCTTCCAGAGGCCGTCGGGGCCCTTCACGAGGAGCAGGGCGCCGTGCCGCGCGGAGCGGTACTTGCCGATGCGCGCCGTCAGCAGGGCCGGCGGCACGAACTCCCCGCCGCGCTCGAAACGCCCGCCCGCGCGGTAGCGGTAGGACGACCCGGCGGTCTTGGCGACGGCCGCCCGGGCGGCGTCGCGGGGGCTCTCCTGCGGCAGCAGGACCAGGGCGAGGAGGGGGAGGAGGCGGTGCATGGGGGCCATTCTACCGGACTCAAGGGACTTTGGAATGTCAGCCGGGTGAGGCCCATGCACTCGGGGACCGACCGGCGGCTCTCGCGGCAGGATAGTATCGGAGTGGACGGGCCGGTTCGGGGTGCAGGTGCCGTTGCGGAGTCGGCGGAAGCATTCGAGAACGGGAAGCTCGAGTAGACTCGATTGGCTGCCGACGTCTGGAATCGAGACCAGGGAGGGCCATGTGCCTGGAGAGGAGGATCTGGACTTCCTCAAGTTCCCTCACCATTTCGGATTGGTCAGGGGGTTCCACCGGAAGAAGCGCGCGCTTCCTGGAGTTCCACTTGAAGGTCAAGGGGCGCTTTATCGCAAGTTGCGCCAGCCGAGGTCCTGCAAGACCCGGTCACGGAAGACCTTCGAGAAGCAGGCCGCTCGCATCTTCGGCGCCACGCGGGGCAGGTAGGCAGCGTCGTCGCGGCCTCGAAGTCGACCTGCGCAGGAGGAGGTCCGCCGCCGGCCGGACTCGGAGGTGGCCAGGTGTGAACTGCCAAAATGGGCGCGGACCGGGGAGCACCCGCCCCGTTCCACGCCCCAGCGCCCTTCCAGTCCCGCTCCCGACGCGCGGATCGGACCTAGTATGGGCGATCTCCTACCGGGCCTCGAAGCTCAACACGAGACCATCCGGATTCGCTCCCGTGCTGAAGGCCATCGCGAAAGTCAAGGCGCCGGTCGAACCGTCCACGCTGTACAGGCGGACCTCGTCCGAGGAGTTCGCCAGGACGTACAAGTACCGTCCGGAGGCGTCGATCGCCACCCGCGTGGGGTGAGCATTCATGGCGGTGCTTCCCAGCGACGAGTTGACGAAGGAAAGGAGGTCGTGGGCGACCGCGTCCAGGCGATCTCCCACGGCGGCACTCGAGTAGACGAGGGCTCCGCGCGCGTCCACGGCGACATCCTCCGGCCCGGTTCCCACGGGAAAGGCCTCCACGGGCACCAACGTGCGATAGGCCAAGTCGATTCGGAACACCGCGAGAGTATTGGCCCCGGAACAGGTGACGTACACGAAGAAGCCGTTCGGATCCGATCGCAGTCCCACGGGCGAGTCGCCCGTCGCTACATTGTTCCACAGGGTCAAGGAGCCGTTGGCTTCCCCGATCTCGTAGACGGACACCGTGTCGGACCCGGCATTGGTCACGAACAGGAGGTTGCCGGTCGCCTCCACCTCCGCCTTCCTGGGATCCGAGCCGGTCAGCGCCCCGCCGGCAATGGGAGTCAGGGCTCCGGTCGACTTGTTGATCCCGAAGGCGGAGATCGTCATGGCCGCCCTGTTCACGACGTAGCAGAACTTCCCCATGGGTTCGATGGCCACCGACTCGGGGCCGGCGCCCGTCGCCGCAGTGGAGACCGGGGTCAGCGCTCCGGTTCCAGGGTTGATCGCATAGGAGGTGACCGTGTTGTCCCCGCTGTTCGGGACCAGCAGGAAGCGTCCGTCGGGCGTCCTTGCGCCCGCGGTCGGCGCGGTTCCGGCACCGACCGTGCTGGCCGACCCCAGCTCACCCGTTGCCTCGTCGATCACGTAGGACGTGATCGTATCGGCATCCCGATTCGCCACGAAGGCGAAGGTGGGGGCAAACTCCACCGGCGGGCCGGAAACGAGAGCCAGCATATGGGCGTAACGAGTCGCGACGACAGACTCCAACGCCAGCAGACCCGTTGCGTAATCAAGCGAGTACGTTCGAAGTTCACGAAGCGATGACACGTACACGGTTCTTCCATCCGGGCTAGCGACGACACAGAACACGTCGGAAATGACACTCTGTGGAACCAGCGTCAAATCACCCGTTACGGGACTCAGCGAATAAACCCTCAGCTGCGTTTGCCGCGCCAGGAAGAGGTACTTGCCCGTGGGGTGGATGGAGATGTTCTTCGTCGTGTCCGGGTAGGTCGCGACTGCCCCGAGGTAGGTCAACGCGCCGGTAGCTGCATTGACCGAGTAGCGCACGATCTGCCCGGCCGCATCGTCCGACACGTAGAGGAACTGGCCACCCGGGTGCAGCGCGATCGCCCGGCAAGAGCTCCCGGCCGGGGATGTCCCCAAGTTGGTCAACCCCCCGAAAGCATCAATCTCGAAGACCGTCACGCCGGTGTCCGCCAGCGCGTACAGGAATTGCCCGTCCGCCGTTATGACCATTCCATCCGAAGACCCGGCGGCATGCGCGACAGACGCCCCCGGCGTCAGGGCTCCGGTCACCTGGTCGATGGTGCATGGAACGATGGCATTCCACCCAGCGCCGAGGATGTAGGCCTTCATCCCGTCCGGATGAATCACCATCGCCCCGATATTCTGGACGAAGCTGTCCATGTCGACATGGGTGAGCGCGCCGGTGACCGGATCGTAGGTCCACGAATCCACGTAACCGCTGTTGGGCCCGGCCGTGTAGACGAACGGTTTCGTCGGATGAACGGTGACTCCCCTTCCGGATCCCGTGGTGCGATCCTGGCTCACGTACCTGAGGAGCCCGGAATTCGAATCCCGGCCCAGGACGGAGAGCGGGTACCCCTCATTCTTGGAGAAGATGAATCGTGGTGCGAGGTCGAGGATCTGGATCTGGAGATCCTGCGAGTCCGAGTCGGTGGCGACCTGGGAGTCCGTGACCTGGATCGTGAAGGAGGCGGTCTCCACCGCCAGCGGCGTACCGGAGATGATCCCGGTTCCCGCATCGAGGGCCAGTCCCGACGGGAGCGAGCCCACCACGCTCCACGTGTAGGGCGGCAATCCTCCGGTCGCCGCCAGGGCCTGGCTGTAGGTCTCGGTCTTCACGCCGTAGGCCAGCGAGGAGGTGGTGATCGTGAGTGCGGGTCGGGGATCGATGGTCAGCGTCAGGGCCTGGCTGTCCGCATCTGGAGCGGCTTGGACATCCGTGGCCGTCACGGTGAACGACGCGGATTCCGCGAGGTCCGGGGTTCCGGAGATCTCGCCGGACGCCGGATCCAAGGAGAGCCCCGTGGGCAAGCTCCCCACGATGCTCCAGGAGTACGGGGCGAGACCACCGGACGCCGCCAGCGTCACGCTGTAGGGATCTCCCACCCTGCCATTGGCGAGCGTGGATGTCGTGACATCCACCGGGAAGGCGGCCAGTACCTCGAGGCCGAGCGACACCTCGTGCTCGAACGCCGGCACCTGGGAGTCGACCACCCGAACCAAGAGTGTGGCCGTCCCCTCCGTCGTGGGAATTCCAGAGATCGTGCCGGCCACCGGATCAAGTGCCAGGCCGGCAGGCAGGGTTCCTTGGAGACTCCATTGGTAGGGCGGCAGGCCGCCCTCCGCGGCGAGCAGGAGGGTGCAGGCCACGCCGACCCGCGTGTCCGGCAGGCCAGTCGTCGTGATCTTCAGGTCGGGCAGCGGCAGATCCCCGTCGTATCCGAAACAGGAGACCAGGGCCAGGCACGCCACCCCGATCGATGCGGTTCTTGCGATGCGCTTCATGCGTCAAAACCGGCGCGTCACTCCGATCGAGAGCAAGGCGCCGTCTCCTTTCAATTCAGAGTCGCCAGAGGTAACCTCTTCCGCCCAATCCAGGCGGACGACTCGCCACCCGGCCTCCACCTGGAGGAGAAAAGCCCCCCCGAGGGGCGTTTCGAAGAGCACCCGGAGGTCCGCGCCAAGACCCGGATCCAGGTCGCCGAACTCCGAGTCCTGGAACGAAATCGTCGAGTAGAGCAGGCCCACGTTGACCCAGAGACTCCACCCCGCATCCACCGACGGATCCCCCAGGACCAACCGCTGGATCTCCAGGATCCCCGTCATGAACGACGAGCGGCTTCCGATGGCGTACTCGACCGACAGGCCGATCCGCCATTCCACGGCCAGCTCCCGGGCGATGGACAACCTCGTCGTGGCGGCGAGTCCTGCATCCAGGGTGCGTTGGCCGTTGGCCGTGTTGGATTCCAGCCCTTGCGCGATGTGCCAGAATCCAAGCGACAGTCCGATCTTCCACGGGGAAGGTCGCTCGGTGGCGGCCTCCTCCATGGGCGGATGCCGGGGGGCCTCATCTTCGTGGAAGCGGATCTCGGCTTCGTGAATCGCGTCTTTCGCGTCCCAGGAGGTCAGGCGCACTCGCCGGATCTTCCCCGTCCTTCGCAGGGCGATGACGAGCCTCTGCCGAAAAGGCTCCGCCTCCGCGGCCGGGTCTTGGTCGAGCCTGATCGACGTTCGGACCAGGTCCCGGGAGGCCAAGTCGACCACCAACTCCAAGGACTGTGCGTCGATTTCTTTCACCCAGAAACTCACGTCGCGAAATCCCGCGGAGTCGCCGAGAACGGGTACGTCGATTCCCGGGGCGACCGCGATGGGCTCGGTGACGTTCCCGGCCTGGTCCCGGAATCGCGCACGGAGCCCCGGCGACGGCAGGAGCACGCGCATGGGAGTAACGAACGGCCGCCAGGGTCCCCACGAGTCGGCGGCCGTCTCCATTTGCACGCCGACGACATCCTCCCCCTCGACCTTGACCACGTGGACGGCAGAATCGCTTTCCAGCTGCCGGACCAGGACGGCGACCGTCGGCGCGGTCGTGTCGAGGATGATCGAGGACGAGGCTGTTCCCAACTCCCGGCCCTGGGCATCACGGAGCCTGACCGCGATCACCTTCGGCCCGTCGCCTTCAGTCAGGTCCGCCTCGAAGCGTGCCTGGAAGGGGGCCCATTCCGTCCATCGGTCCGGCGTCACGGCGTACTGGAACGAGGCGGGTGCCGGAGCCCCCGAATCGACGACGACCTCGACCGACACCCGGCGCTTGGAGGTGAAGGCGTCCCCACCGTTGATCCGGATCTCCGGCTTCAAGGCCTGCTGGTCCGGGGGGGCAGGAGCGACTTGAGTCAGGTTTAGAATAATTGCGAAAAGCGTCACCATGAGCGCTCAAGGCTAGAGGTCGCGCGTCCGGCTGTCAATCCTATCCGGTTACGCCGTGAATCAGGCCGAGGGGCGTCAGGCTGGACCGGTCATCCAAGTGGGGGTGCAAGAGCACCCCGTGGGAAGCCGGCGGCACGAACTCCCCGCCGCGCTCGAAACGCCCGCCCGCGCGGTAGCGGTAGGACGACCCGGCGGTCTTGGCGACGGCCGCCCGGGCGGCGTCGCGGGGGCTCTCCTGCGGCAGCAGGACCAGGGCGAGGAGGGGGAGGAGGCGGTGCATGGGGGCCATTCTAGCCTCCGGCGCTTGACTTCGACCCGAGGGCGCGGCATAATCCCGCCCCTCACGCGCGAAGGAAATCGAGATGGCACAACACAAGGGTCAGGGCTCCAGCCGCAACGGCCGCGACTCCAAGTCGAAGCGCCGCGGCGTCAAGGTCTACGAGGGCCAGCCCATCCGCGCGGGCGGCATCATCCTGCGGCAGGTCGGCGCCCTCTGGCGCCCCGGCAAGAACACCGGCTGCGGTCGCGACTGGACGATCTTCTCGCTGGTCGACGGCCTCGTGAAGTTCGAGTCCGGCCGGCGGATCTCCGTCTACCCGCCCGTCGCGGCGGCCGCGGCGAAGTAGCCTAGTCCTTCGGCCCGGCCCCGCCGATCATCACCTTCAGGTTGTTGGGCCCCGGGATCTTCCCCGCCTTCTGCAGCTCCGCGTACTTCGCCTGCTGCGGGATCGAGAGCTCCTTCTTCACCAGCTCGTCGTAGCGCTTCGCGAGCTCCGCGAACTTGGGCATCGCGTCCATGAAGTTGCCCTTGCCGGCCTGCATCTCGCGGCCGAGCTCCTCTCCCAGCGCCTGCTCCTCCTCCTCCATCCGCTTCCAGAGCTCCGCGATCCGCGCCTTCTGGCCCGGGTCGAGGCCGAGCTCCTTCTCGAGCAGCGCGAGCTGGTCCTCCGCGTTGCCTTCACCCGCGAGGTGCGGGTACTTCTCCTTGAAGACCCTCTCGACGAGCTTCGCGACGGCCTTCTCCTGGTCGGGCGTGAGCGCGGGCTGGGCCTCGGTCGGCGCCGGCGCGGGGACGGCCGGAGCGGGCTGCGACGGCCCGGGCGGCAGGACCCGCGGGCCGGTATCGTCCGCGGGCCGCGCCTCGTACTCCGGCACGTGGGCCGGGGCGGGCGCCTTGACCTGCTCGCGCGCCGACTCCATGTGGTCGACCTTCTTCTGCAGCCCCGCGAGCCGCGTCGACATCTCGTTGTACTTCGAGATGAAGACGAGGCTCACGACGAAGAAGGCCGCGACGAGGGTCCCGAGCACGAAAAGGGGCTTGGCGTTCATGGGCGTCTCCGGGGGTTGCAGGAGGTACGGGCTAGGGACCCCCGCGTTGCACGCTTTCGGGAGGGGGGTTGACCCGGCCGCCCCCAGCGGGCTATCCTTCCCGCTGGAGATCGAGGGGGCCCGCCGCCGTACCCATGTTTCCGCGGTCCCTCCAGGGTTCGTGTTTCGTCGTCCGAGGAGCAGAGAGAGAGGGAGCCTTTCATGGGCGCCGCCATGCCAAAACCCCAGCCGCCGCCTCCGCCCGCCAAGCCGGCCTTCGTGCCGCAGCGCGTCTCCGCCGAGGAGATGGCCAAGAAGCAGCGCGAGATCTCGGTCAGCGAGTTCTTCGCGAAGAACCGCCACCTGCTCGGGTTCGACAACCCGCGCAAGGCGCTGCTCACCGCGGTCAAGGAGGCCGTCGACAACTCGCTCGACGCCTGCGAGGAGGCCCGCATCCTCCCCGAGATCGAGGTGAAGATCGAGGTCGCCGCCAACGGCGGCCCGCCGCCCGCGGTCTCCCAGGCCGAG
>CAYXGZ010000008.1:69153-77799 GCA_964464755.1 uncultured Planctomycetales bacterium | reverse complement strand
CGAGAAGCTCGTCGAGCGGCCCCGCCACGTCGAGATCCAGGTCATGGCGGACTCCCGCGGGAACGTCATCCACCTCGGCGAGCGCGAGTGCTCCATCCAGCGCCGCCACCAGAAGCTCGTCGAGGAGTCCCCCTCCACGGTCGTCGACGAGGACCTCCGCGCGCGCATGGGCGCCACGGCCGTCAAGCTCGTCAAGGCCTCGGGCTACGAGGGCGCCGGCACCTGCGAGTTCCTCCTCGACGCGAAGGGCCGGTTCTACTTCCTCGAGATGAACACGCGGCTCCAGGTCGAGCACCCCGTCACCGAGATGGTCACCGGCCTCGACCTCGTCCGGCTCCAGCTCCTCGTCGCCTCCGGCGCGAAGCTGCCGCTGGCCCAGGCCGACGTCCGCCCCCGCGGCCACGCCGTCGAGGTCCGGATCTGCGCCGAGGACCCCTTCGTCAACTTCGCGCCCTCCACGGGCGAGATCACGGCCGTGCGCCTGCCCGCCGGGCCCTTCGTCCGCGTCGACACCGACCTCGCGGGCCGCGGACGCGTCACGCCGCACTACGACTCGATGATCGCCAAGCTGATCGCCTGGGGCGCCGACCGCCCCGAGGCCCTCGCGCGCCTCCGCCGCGCCCTCCACGAGTTCAAGGTCGTCGGCGTCCGCACCACGATCCCCTTCCACCTCGCGCTCCTCGACGACCGCCGCTTCCGCGAGGCGAAGGTCCACACGAAGTTCATCGACGAGGAGTTCTCGCTCAAGGACGTCCGCGCCGCGCGCGCCCGGGACGCCGCCCTCCTCGCCGCCGCCCTCGAGTTCCGCCGCGGCGAGCAGTCCACCCCCCAGTACCAGAGCCCGCGCCCGATCCCGCCCTGGCGCCTCGTCCCGCGGAGGGCCCCGTGAAGCTCACCGCCCACGTCGACGGCCAGGTCTTCGAGTTCGACATGGACTCGCTCCGCGAGACCGTCGTCGCCCGCCTCGGCCCGGCGTCCCACGCCGTCGTCCTCGACGACCAGCGCACGACCGTCCGCGGCGCCTTCCTCGACGACCGGCGGGTCGAGTTCGGCTGGAGCCGCCAGGACAACGTCTACACGATCGTCCTCGACGGGCTCGAGTACGTCGTCGAGGTCCGCGACGACCGCGCCGAGCTCGCCGCCAAGTTCCAGAAGGTCGCCGGCGAGGCCACGGGCGAGACCGTGGTCAAGGCGCCGATCCCCGGCCTCGTCCGCCGCATCGCCGTGAAGCCGGGCGACACCGTCGCCAAGGACCAGACCCTCCTGACGCTCGACGCGATGAAGCTCGAGAACGAGATCCCCTCCCCGCGCGACGGCGTGGTCAAGTCCGTCCAGGTCCAGCCCGGACTGCCCGTCGACAAGGGCCAGCCCCTCGTCGTGATCGGGTAGAATCCCGGCCATGCCCTTCGACCCCGGCCGCGCGGTCTCCCGCCCCGACCCCGCGTTCGACCCGGCGGTCCGGCTCGGCGTCCCGGGCCGCTATCCCTTCACGCGCGGCGTGCACCCGACGATGTACGCCTCGCAGCCCTGGACCATGCGCCAGTACGCGGGCTTCTCGACGGCCGCCGAGACCAACCGCCGCTACCGCTACCTGCTCGCCCACGGCCAGACCGGCCTCTCGGTGGCCTTCGACCTGCCGACGCAGATGGGCTACGACCCCGGCGACGAGATGGCGCGCGGCGAGGTCGGCAAGAGCGGCGTGTCGATCGCCGCGCTCCCGGACCTCGAGGAGCTCTTCGACGGCATCCCGCTCGACCGGGTCAGCGTGTCGATGACGATCAACGCGACGGCGCCGGTGCTCGACGCGCTGCGCGTCGCCGCCGGCGAGCGGCGCGGCGTCCCCGCGGAGGCGCTCTCGGGCACCACGCAGAACGACGTCCTCAAGGAGTTCATCGCCCGCGGCTGCTACATCTACCCGCCCCGCCCCTCGCTGAAGATGGCGGTCGACCTCATCGAGCACGCCTGCCGGAAGCTCCCCAAGTGGAACTTCATCTCGATCTCCGGCTACCACATCCGCGAGGCCGGCGCGACGGCGGGCCAGGAGCTCGGCTTCACGCTCGCCAACGCCGTCTGCTACGCCGAGGAGGCGCTCAAGCGCGGCATCGACCCCGACGCCTTCGGGCGCCGGGTCAGCTTCTTCTTCAACGGCCACAACCGGCTGCTCGAGGAGGTTGCGAAGTTCCGGGCCGCCCGCCGTCTCTGGGCGAAGCTGATGCGCGAGCGCTTCGGCGCGAAGGACGAGCGCTCCTGCGCGCTGCGCTTCCACACGCAGACCGGCGGCTCCACGCTCACGGCCCAGCAGCCCGAGAACAACGTCGTGCGCGTCGCCCTCCAGGCCCTCGCGGCGGTGCTCGGCGGCACGCAGTCCCTGCACACGAACGCGCTCGACGAGGCGCTCGCGCTGCCCTCGGAGCGCGCGGCCGGCCTCGCCCTGCGCACGCAGCAGATCCTCGCCGCCGAGTGCGGGCTCCAGGACGCCGTCGACCCGCTCGGCGGGGCCTGGCACGTCGAGAAGGAGACCGACCGGCTCGAGGAGGAGGCCTGGGGGCACCTGCGGGAGATCGAGAAGCGCGGCGGCGCGATCGCCGCGATCGAGCAGCGGTACTACCAGTCGGAGATCGAGCGCAGCGCCGTCGCCCACCAGAAGGCCCTCGAGGAGGGCCGCGAGGTCGTCGTCGGCGTCAACCGGCACGTCGAGGAGGACGAAGGGCGGCCGCGGGTCAAGCTCCTCAAGGTCGACGAGAAGGTGCGGGACCGGAGGCGCCGGCGGCTCGCGAAGCTCGTGAAGGGACGGGACGCCCGGAAGGCCGCCGACGCGCTGGACCGGCTGGCGGGGACGGCCCGGGAGGGGGGCAACGTCATGGAGCCGGTGCTCGACTGCGTCCGGGCGGAGGTCACGCTCGGGGAGATCAGCCACGCCCTGCGGCGGGTGCACGGCACGCACGACGTGCGGAGGACCGGATGAAGATCAGGAAGATCGAGCACCTCGGCATCGCCGTGCGGGACGTCGAGAAGGCCCTCGCGCTGTGGAACGGGGCGCTGGGCCTGCCCGTGACGGACCGGGAGGTGCTCCCGGAGCTCAAGCTCAAGGTCGCGAAGGTCGCCGCGGGCGAGTCGGTGATGGAGCTCCTCGAGCCGCTGCCCGGCGAGGAGGTCATCTCGAAGTTCCTCGCGGCGCGGGGCGAGGGGATCCACCACGTCTGCTACGAGGTGGAGGACGTGGCGGCGGCCACCGCGGAGCTGAAGGCGAAGGGCTACGAGACGGTCTGGCCGGAGCCCCGCCGGGGGGCCGGGGGGCGCTGGGTCAACTTCCTCAAGCCCCGGCAGACGGGCGGGGTCCTGATCGAGCTCAACCAGCATTCGGGGTAGCTTGCGCCACCCCCCGCCGGACCCTATAATCCCCGCCTGAGTCTGGGGAGAGACGGAACGACTTCAGGAGATCCATCGATGTCCACCAGCCAGGAAATCGAGGCGAAGGTCTTCCAGATCGTGGCCGAGAAGTTGAACGTCGCGAAGGAGAAGGTGACCCGCGAGTCCCACTTCGTGAACGACCTCGGCGCCGACAGCCTCGACACCGTCGAGCTCGTCATGGAGATCGAGGATTCCTTCGACCTGAGCATCCCGGACGACGCCGCCGAGAAGATCCAGACGGTCGGCGACGCGATCAAGTACATCGAGGCCAACAAGAAGGCCTGATCCGGGGCCTGTCATCCCGCCTATGAGCTCGAAGCGCCGGGTCGTCGTCACCGGCCTGGGAGCCCTCACCCCGCTGGGGAGGGACGTTCCCGCCTTCTGGGAGGGGTTGCTCGCCGGCCGCAGCGGCATCGCCCCGCTCACCAAGTTCCCCACCGAGGGGATGAAGGTCCGCTTCGGGGGCGAGGTGAAGAACTTCACCCCCGGCGAATTCCTCGACCCCAAGGAGGTCGGCCGCACCGACCCCTTCGTCCACTTCGCCGTCGCCGCCGCCACCGAGGCCGTGCGCGACTCGGGGATCGACTTCTCGAAGGAGGACCCCTGGCGCTGCGGCGCGATCGTCGCCAGCGGCATCGGCGGCCTCACCGAGCTCCAGGACCAGCACAAGCGCTTCCTCGAGAAGGGCCCCACCAAGACGAACCCCTTCTTCGTGCCCAAGATGATGCTCAACGCGGCCTCCGGGCACGTCGCGCTGAAGTTCGGCCTCGGCGGCCCCAACTTCGGCGTCGCCAGCGCCTGCGCCTCCGCGAACCACGCGATGACCTGCGCCCTGCGCCTCATCCAGTACGGCGACGCGGACGTCATGCTCTGCGGCGGCGCCGAGGCGGCCCTCACCTACCTCGGCCTCAACGGCTTCGCGAACATGGGCGCCCTCTCGATGCGCAACGACGACCCGCCCCGCGCCTGCCGGCCCTTCGACAAGGACCGCGACGGCTTCGTCATGGGCGAGGGCGCCGGCATGCTCGTCTTCGAGGACCTCGACCACGCGAAGGCCCGCGGCGCCCGCATCCACGCCGAGGTGCTCGGCGTCGGCAACAGCGACGACCACTACCACATCACCGCGCCGGACCCCGAGGCGCGCGGCGGCATCCAGGCCATGAAGGCCGCCCTCAAGGACGCGGGCCTGAAGCCGGAGCAGGTCTCCTACATCAACGCGCACGGCACCTCGACGGAGCTCAACGACAAGAGCGAGACCAAGGCGATCAAGGCCGTCTTCGGACCCGCCGCCTACAAGGTCCCGATCAGCTCCACGAAGTCCATGGTCGGCCACCTCCTCGGCGCCGCCGCGGGCGTCGAGATCATCGCCGGCATCCTCTCGATCCGCGACGGCGTGGTCCACCCGACGATCAACTACGCGACGCCCGACCCCGAGTGCGACCTCGACTACGTCCCGAACACGAAGCGGGCGGTCGCCGTCGAGACCGTCATGTCGAACTCGCTCGGCTTCGGCGGCCACAACGCCGTGATCGTCGTCGGCCGCTACCGGGGCTAACCCGGGGCGCCGCGCGGCGTCCAATCCCCCATGAGAACGGCCGCCCTCCTCCTGCTCGCGGCCTCCGCCCTGCCCCAGGACGCGTGGTGGGACGCCGCCTGGTCCCACCGGCGGCCGATCGAGGTCGTCAACCGCGCCGGCGAGGTCCTTCCCGCGGGCGTGACGGCGTGGATCGACCTCGACCCCGCGCTGCTCGCGCCCGGCGAGCGGGCCCGCGCCGACCTCTCCGACCTCGCGCTCGTGCACGACGGCCGCCGCGTCGGCCTCGTCGCCGAGCCCGCGCCCGGCTCCTCGAAGCGGCGGCTCTGGTTCCGCGTGGCCGCGGACATCCCGGCCAAGGGCCGCGACGCGCGCTACGCGCTCTACTACGGCAACCCGAAGGCGGCCCCCGGGCCCGCGGGCGTGTTCGAGGTCGAGGAGACCTTCGCCGCCGCGCTCGACCCGGCGCGCTGGACCGTCGAGGGCGGGCTCGAGACCCGCGTCGAGGGCGGCCGGCTCGTCCTGGACGACCTGCCCGCCGGCACGGAGCGCCGGCCCGCCCGGCTCGTGCCGAGGCTCGCGGCGATCCCGCCCGGGTTCTCGTGGTCGGTGGACCTCGATCTCGCGCCGGCCGAGGGCTCGGCCTGGACGATCGCCCTGGTCGCCGAGCCCCGCGAGGAGGTCGAGGACCCCGCGGTCCGCAAGCGGGTCGGCGAGCTGCTCGAGGTGCTGGACGCGGGCGACCTGGAGGAGCGGGAGGCGGCGGCGCGCGAGCTGGTGAAGCTCGGCCCCGCGGCCCGGCCGCGGCTCGGCGAGGCCGCGCGGGGGCCGGACGCAGAGGCCCGGGCCCGCGCCGAGCAGTGCCTCGCGGAGATCGACCGCTCGAGCCCGCCGCCGCGGCTCGTCGCGGGAGTCCGGGTCGGCGAGTCGCCGAGGGCCGCGACGCGCTTCCTCCGCTCGACGCGCACCTCGGTCGCGCACCCGGCCTCGCTCGAGCTGCCGGCGAAGCTGCGGGTGGAGGTCCGGCGCGACGCGGACGGAGCCGTCACGGTGCTCTGGAACGGGCTCAAGCCCGACGCGGGGACGATGAGGGGGCCGGTGAAGGAGGTCGCGATCGCGCTGTGGAAGTCGAACGACGCGCCCGCGGGGCGGATCGCGATCGACGGGGCAAGGCTGCGGAGGAAGGTCGACGATTTCTACGAGCCCGCGGTGACGGCCGGCGAGGAGTCGCGGCGCTGATCGGGACGACCCCGCCCCTCCTCGCGGAGGGAACGGGGTTTCCCGGGGGATCGGCGATGGATGGTCCGGCCCAAGGAAGATCGGCGGGGGATCGGTCGGGCTTGAGCGGAATCAGCGGAGCGGGGCCGCGACGACGGTGGACGCCGGGCGGTCCGCATGCAGGTCCGCCGGGTCGGCGGCCGCGAGGATCATCAGCGCGGTCAGGAAGGCTATCTGGACCAGGCGAACCATGTTTCGCTCTCGCTTCTCAGGCGCTCCAGGGCCCGGAGCAGGCGCTCCTCGGCCTCCAGCACCCGCGCTTCCGGCTCGAAGATCCACCGCGCGTCCGGCCCGTTCACAGGAGGACGCCCACCAGGAACGAGAACCAGCCCAGCGCGCGGGGCCGGGCGAGCTCGCTCGAGGCGACCTCGAGCTCCTCCGACTCCGCGTAGGCGGCGAGGAGCTCGGCGAGTTGGGCGTCCATCGCCGGGCGGAAACGCAAAGGCCGTGCCAACGGATCCGCGCTGGGGAGCGGGCGGGCGGAGGGGCGGGAACGGGAAGGAACTTCCGACGGGGGCGGGAAGAAACTACCGGGCGGCCGGGCTCGGCGCCTCCTCGCGGGGCGCGGGGCGGCCGAAGACCATCCGGCCCGCGCTGGTCTGCAGGAGGTTCGTGACGACGAGGTCCACGTCCTGCCCGATGCGCGCGGCGCAGTCCTCCGCGACGACCATCGTGCCGTCGGCGAGGTAGCCGACGCCCTGGCCGGCGCCCTCCCCCGCCTTGAGGACGCGGAGGGTGACCCGGTCGCCCTGAAGCAGCGGCGGGCGCAGCGCGGCGGCGAGGTCGTTGAGGTTGACCACGTCGACGCCCTGGACCTGGGCGATCTTGTTGAGGTTCGCGTCGAGCGTGACGAGCCGCGCGTCGAGCAGCTTCGCGAGCTTCACGAGCTTGGCGTCGACGCCGTCGATCTCCGGCAGCGTGGCGTCCTCCACGGTGACGCGCCGGTCGCCGCCCTCCCGCAGGCGGGCGAGGACGTCCAGTCCGCGGCGGCCGCGGGCCCGCTTCCCCTTGTCGGCGGAGTCCGCGACCTGGTGGAGCTCGTCGAGGACGAAGCGCGGGACGAGGATGCGGCCGTCGAAGGCGCGGGCGGCCACGAGGTCCGCGATGCGCCCGTCGATGACGACGCTCGTGTCGAGGAGCAGCGGGCGGCCGCCGGGGCCCTCGCGCTTGAGCTCGACGAAGGGGATCACGAACTTGAAGTCGTCCTTCGCGTGGAGGATGGCGAGGACGCAGACGAAGCTGAGGACGAAGGTGACGCCGAAGTCGCGGTAGACGAGCGTCTTGGCGTCGGGCCGGAGGCCCGGGATGAGGTCGAGCGCCGTGAGGACCATGTGGCTGGCGATGAAGCCGACCACGATGCCGAACATCAGGACCGAGATGACCCCGATGAAGCGGCGGGCGAAGGAGAGCTCGAGGACGACGCAGCAGGCGCCGATGGTCGCGCCGACGGCCATGCCCTGCCACCAGGCCGCCTCGTAGACCTCGGCGCCGATGTTCCAGCCCAGGAGGGCGCAGACGGCGATGAAGAGGCCGCGGGCGACGTGGAGCATGCGGCCAGTATACCGCCTAGAGGATGTTCTCGAAGGGGTGGTAGAGCCGGCGGACCTCGTCCTGGGCGTAGCGGTCGGTCATCCCGGCGATGTAGTCCGCGACGGCGCGGTGCAGGCCCTCCTCGGCGGCCCGGGCCCGGAACTGCGGCGGCAGCTGGTCCGCGTTCGAGACGTACGCGTCGAAGAGCTGGCGGACGAAGCGCTTGGATTTCTCGCTCATCGTGACGACGCGGTGGTGCCGGTAGAACTCGGCGCGGAGGAAGCGCTCCAGCTCCCGCTTCGCCGCGGAGAGCGCGGGCGAGAACGCGAGCGGCTCCTCCTTCGCGCGGCGCACGTCCTCGACGGTGCGGATCCCGAGGGCGGCGATCCGCGACTCGCCGGTCGCCACGAGGTCGGTCACCTCGAGGTCGAGGATGGTACGGACGGCGGCCCGCAGCCGCAGCTCGGGGTCGGCCTCCTTCGGCGCGCGCTCGGCGGCCATCCGCCAGATCTCGAGCTTGGCGACCTGGTCCTCGCGGAGGATGCCGGACTTCAGCCCGTCGTCCAGGTCGTGCGCGTCGTAGGCGACCGAGTCGCTGATGTCGACGAGCGAGGCCTCGAGCAGAGGGCCCAGGGCGGGCTCGAACTCGGCCTCCATCGGCTCGCCGACGCGGTACGAGTGCTTGCGCATCGACTCCCGCGTGTCCCAGGTGAGGTTGAGGCCGGGGAACGCGGCGTAGCGGCGCTCGAGGAGGTCCACGACGCGGAGGCCCTGGCGGTTGTGCTCGAAACGCAATTCCCGGGACTCGAGGCCGAGATTGCGCCCGCGGAACTTCAACCAGGTCCCGGTCGCGTCATCGCGATTGGAGACATTGAAATCGAGCAGGCCGTATA
>CAYXGZ010000008.1:0-69143 GCA_964464755.1 uncultured Planctomycetales bacterium | reverse complement strand
GGCGGTTGTGCTCGAAGCCGCCGTGGTCCTTCATGCACTCGTGGAGGGCGTCCTGGCCCGCGTGGCCGAAGGGCGGGTGGCCCAGGTCGTGGGCCAGCGCGAGGGCCTCGCAGAGGTCCTCGTTGAGGCCCATGGCGCGGGCGACCGTGCGGGCGATCTGCGCGCACTCCATGCTGTGCGTCAGGCGCGTGCGGTAGTAGTCGCCCTCGTGGTTGACGAAGACCTGGGTCTTGTACTCGAGGCGGCGGAAGGCGGTCGAGTGGACGACGCGGTCCCGGTCGCGCTGGAAGGCGCTGCGGTACGGGTGCTCGGGCTCCGGGTGCCGGCGGCCCCGGGCGCGCCCGGCCTTCGCGGCGTAGGCCGCGAGCGTGCGCTCCTCCCGCTCCTCGATCGCCTGGCGCGTGATCATTTCGACAGCCCCGGGAGGATCTCGTCGATCATCCCCAGCAGGCCGAGGATGTCCTGCAGGGTCAGGTCCGCCATGTGGGCGATGCGGAAGGACTCGGCCTTGATCTTGCCGTAGCCCTCGGAGATCGTCACGCCGCGCTTCGCGAGCTCCGCGTTGAGCTTCGCCACGTCGATCTTCCGCGTGTTGCGGACGGCGGTGAGGGTGACGGACTCGTAGCCCTTCTCGGGGAAGATCGCGAAGTGCTTCGAGGCCCAGGCGCGGACGGTGCGGGCCATCTCGAGGGTCCGGGCGTAGACGCGGTCGTAGCCCGCCTTCTCGAAGCGGTCCATCTGGACGTTGAGGGCGTTGACGAGCGAGATCGCCGGCGTCTCGGGGGTCTGGGCCTTGTCGTCGTACTTCTGGAACTGCACGAGGTCGAAGTAGTGTCCGCGGGCGGGCACGCCGGCCGCCTTCTTGAGCGCCCTCGGGCTGGCCGCGACGACCGTGAGGCCGGGCGGGAGGCCGAAGGCCTTCTGGACCCCGGCGAGGAGCATGTCGATGCCGAGCTTCTCGACGTTGATCTCGACGGCGGCCATGGAGCTCACGGCGTCCACGCAGAAGGACACGTCCGGGTACTTGCGCATCACCTCGGCGATCTCGGCCAGCGGGTTCATCAGGCCGGTGCTCGTCTCGTTGTGGACGAGGGTGAGGCAGTCGTACTTCCCCGTCGCGAGGCGCTTGTCGATCTCCTCGGGCCGGTTGGGGTGGCCCCACTCGGCGGCGTAGACGTCGTTCTCCTTGCCGTTCTCCTTCGCGATCTCGGCCCAGCGCTCCGAGAACGCGCCGCAGCTGCAGGAGAGGATGCGCTTCGTCGAGAGGTTTCGGACGGCGCCCTCCATCGCCCCGGTGGCGGAGGAGGTGAAGAGGAAGACGCGGCCCGCGCCGACGCCGAGCATGCGCTTGAGCTTGTCGCGCGCGGCGGCGTGGAGGACCTCGTACTCCTTGGCGCGGTGGCCGATCATCGGCATCGCGCAGGCCTGGAGGATCTCGGGGTGGACCTCGACCGGGCCGGGGATGAAGAGTTTCAGGCGTCCCATGGCTTCCTTTCTAGCTCGTCCAGTGGAGCCGGGCCATCAGGAGCCCGGTGATCATCTTCGGGTAGAAGTCGGTGCTCTTCTGCGGGAAGCGCTCGCCGTGGCCGACGACGCGCCGGATCTGCTCCATGGTCACGGGGTTGACCAGGAACGCGGCGACGGCGCGGCCCGAGAGGACGCGCTCGACGGCCTCGTCCGCGGAGCGGACGTAGTCGACGAAGCGCTCGTGGGCCGTGTCGTCGGGCGTGATCCCGAGCAGCGGCTCGAGGACGAGCGTGTGGAGGATGTTGTTGTCGAGCGAGCGCCAGTCCTCGGAGCGCGGGGCCTTCACGCGGGCGGCGGTCGCCTTGACGTCCTGGACGGCGACGAGCGCGTGCGCGGCCGAGGGCAGGGCCAGCCCGAAGGCCGGCCGCTTCCCGTGCTCCGCGGCGAGGTCGGCGAGCAGGGAGGCCCGCGCCGCCTTCTCGTTCCCGTTCCAGGCGTACTCGCGGACCTCGAACTGGGACTTGAGCGCCTGGATCAGGCCGGGGCCGACGGGCGGCTTGTCCCGGATGACGCGGTGCGTCCCGTAGCAGGTGAGCCCCTCGTCGTCCATGCTCACGAGCGTCGCGAGGACGTTCTCGGGCGAGTGCCCGCCCTCGCCCTTGCGGCCCGCGGCGCGGGCCTCGTTTCGGAACGCGACCGCGGTCTCGTAGCGGTGGTGGCCGTCGGCGATGACGGCTTCCCGGGTCGCCAGCAGGCCGCGGATCGCGGCGATCACGGGGGCGTCGTCGACGCGCCAGGCCCGGTGCTCGTCGCCGAAGTCGTCGACGGCCTGGAGGTCGGGCGCGCGGCCCGCCACGGCGGCGTCGAGGATGGCCCCGACGTCGCGGGCCGGATCCGGGTAGAGCAGGAAGATGTGCCCGAAGTGGACGGAGGCGGCGCGGAGCAGCTTGAGGCGGTCGGCCTTCGGGCCCGCGTGGGTCTCCTCGTGCGGGTGGATGCGGCCCTTGCCGGCCTCCTCGAGGCGGACCATCGCGCAGACGCCCTTGCGGACGCGGCGGCCGCCGGCCACGGGATAGACCTGGTGCGTGACGTAGAGGGACGGCCGCGGGTCCTCGACGAGAACGCCCTGCTCCATCCAGCGGGCGAGCTCCGCGCCCGCGGCGGCGTACTTCAGGTCGCCCGTCGCGTCGCCGGGCTCGTCCTTGCGCTTGTCGAGCCGGACGACGTGCTGCGGGTGGCGGGCGTAGTAGGCGTCGCGGAGCGCGTCGTCGACCTTGTCGTAGGGCTGGGAGATGACGCGCGAGAGGTCCGGGACGCGGCCCAGGTCGTAGCGGAGGGCCCGGAAGGGGACGAGATCAACCACGGTGCGAGTCTCCGGCGGCGGGCGCCGCGTTGGTGAGGAGTCGTTCGTAGAGCGCCTCGTAGCGGGCGAGGATTTTCGCGGGGTTGTACTCGGCCTCCGCGCGGGCGCGGCCCGCGGCGCCGTAGCGCGCGGCGAGGGCCCGGTCCCCGAGGACCTCGTCCATGGCCGCGGCGAGCGCGTCGACGTCGCCCACCGGCACGAGGCGGCCGGTCGTCCCGTCCACCACGACCTCGGAGATGCCGCCGGCCAGCGTCGCGACGACCGGCAGGCCGCAGGACATCGCCTCGAGCGGCGCGAGGCCGAAGCCCTCGAACTCGCTCGTGGAGAGCAGGAGGTCGGAGGCGGAGAGCACGCGCTCGATGTCGGGGACCTCGCCGCGGAAGACGACGTCGTCCTCCAGGCCGAGGCGGGAGGCGAGGTGCCGGGCCTCCTCGTGCTCGGGGCCGAGGCCGACGAGCAGGAGCCGCGCGGGCCGGCGCTTCCGCAGCAGCTTGAAGGCGCGGACGGCGTCGAGCGAGCGCTTCACGGGCCGGAAGTTGCTGACGTGGACCACGACGGGGGCCGCCGGGGTCCGGCGGGCCCGGGGCCGGAAGCGCTCGGGGTCCACGAAGTTCGGGATGACCTCGATGCGGCGGCCGCAGCCGAGCCAGGCCTCGGTCGACGACTTGAGGAAGGCGCTGACGGCGGTGACGGCGTCGCTGCGCTCGATGCCGAAGCGGGTGAGGCTGGCGAAGGACTCGTCCTGCCGCACGAGCGTGATGTCGGTGCCGTGGAGGGTGGTCACGACGCGGAGCCCGGGCCGGCGCGTCATCTCGCGGGCGAGGTGGGCGCTGGCCGCGTGCGGGTAGGCGTAGTGGACGTGGAGGAGGTCGAGGTCGTGTCGCTCGACGATGCCGGCGAGCGTGCAGGCGGCCGCCATGCCGTACGAGGGGTACTCGAAGAGCGGGTAGGACGGCATCTCGACGGCGTGGAAGTGGAAGCGGTGCTCGGAGGGCCGGTGGCGGAAGGGCGCGCGGTAGCTGACGACGTGGACCTCGTGCCCGCGGCGGGCCAGGGCGGCGCCCATCTCGGTGGCGACGACGCCGCTGCCCCCGCTCGACGGATAGCAGAGGATGCCGATGTTCATCGCTAATGGCGGAAGTGCCGCGTCCCGGTGATCAGCAGCGAGATCCCCCGGCGGGCGGCCGCCTCGGCGACCTCCTTGTCGCGGATCGACCCGCCCGGGTGGGCGACGGCCGCGACGCCCGCGTCGGCGAGGATCTCCAGGGCGTCGGGGAACGGGAAGAAGGCGTCGGAGGCGGCCACCGAGCCCTTCGCCCGGTCCCCCGCCTTGCGGACCGCGAGGTGGGCCGAGTCGAGGCGGCTCATCTGGCCCGCGCCGACGCCGACCACGGCGCCGTCCTTCGCGAGGACGATCGCGTTCGACTTCACGTGCTTGCCGACGGTCCAGGCAAAGACCAGGTCGTCGCGGCGCGCGTCGGCCGGCGGCCCGGCCGCGAGGTCCCACTTCGCGAAGAGCTCCACGTCGGGCGTCTGGACGAGGAGGCCGTCCCGGATCCCGCGCAGGACCATCGAGACGCCGGTCGAGGGCTGGGCGCCCGCCTCGAGGAGGCGGACGTTCTTCCCCCACTTCGGCTTCTCGCGGAGGATCTTCAGCGCGGCCTCGTCGAACGACGGCGCGATGACCGCCTCGAAGAAGTTCTCCTTCGCCGCGACGAGCTCCGCGGTGGCCGCGTCGAGCGGCACGTTGACGGCGAGGAGGCCGCCGAAGGCGGAGACGGGGTCCCCCGCCAGGGCGCGGGGGAAGGCCTCGGGGAGCGAGGCGCCCAGGGCGCAGCCGCAGGGGTTGCCGTGCTTGATGATCGCCGCGGCCGGGTGCGTGAAGTCCTTCGCGAGCTCGAAGGCCGCGTCGAGGTCGAGGATGTTGTTGTAGGAGAGTTCCTTGCCGCCGAGGAACTTCGCGTGGGCGACCGAGGGGCCGGTCCGCGAGGGCGAGCGGTAGTACGCCCCCTTCTGGTGCGGGTTCTCCCCGTAGCGGAGCTCCTCGATCTTCTCGAACTGGAGGTTGAGCAGGTCCGGGAAGTTCTCGCCGCCGCCGAGCCACGAGGTGATCGCCGCGTCGTAGCGCGAGGTGTGGGCGAAGGCCTTCACGGCGAACTCGCGCCGCAGCATCTCGCCGACCTGGCCGTCGCGCCGGCGCATCTCCTCGACGACGCGCGGGTAGTCGGCGGGGTCGGTGAGGACGGCGACGTGGCGATGGTTCTTCGCGGCGGAGCGGACCATCGCGGGGCCGCCGATGTCGATGTTCTCGATCCCCTCCTCGAAGGTCACGTCGGCCCGGCGGACGACGGACTCGAAGGGGTAGAGGTTCACGCAGACGAGGTCGATGAAGCGGATCCCGTTCGCCTTGGCCTCGTCGACGTGCTTGGAGTCGGTGCGCACGCCGAGGATGCCGCCGTGGATGCGCGGGTGCAGCGTCTTGACCCGGCCGTCCATGATCTCGGGGTGGCCGGTGTGGGCGGAGACGTCGGTGACGGGGACGCCGGCGTCCCGGAGGGCCTTGGCGGTGCCGCCGGTGGAGAGGATCTCGACGTCGGATTTCTGGAGGAAGCGGGCGAACTCGACGATCCCCGTCTTGTCGTGGACGCTGAGGAGGGCGAGGCGGACCTTCATGGGCGCTCCGGGGGTGCGAGGCGGGCGCATTATAGGAGTCCCGTTCGGACAGGGTCAACTTGGGGCCGATTCGCTTTGACTCGTCCCGGCGCTTGGCCTAGAGTGCCCCGTCGCCGCCATGTGGAAACGCCTCCTCTACGTCGGTTCCATCCTCGTCGGGGCGGCCGGGTTCTGCTCGATCCCCTTCATCGTCGGCGTGGGCGACCTCGCGCGGGTGATCGGCCAGGTGGGCTGGCTCATGCTGGCCCTCTTCGTGGTCAACGCGGCGCTGGTCCTCGTCGCCCCCGGCGTCTCCTGGTGGCTGCTCATGCGGGCCGAGGGGATCCCGGCCACCCTGGGCCAGACCCTCCGGGCGAACTTCATGGGTTTCCCGCTCAACTTCATCACGCCGTCGATGTACCTGGGCAGCGAGCCCCTGCGGACCGTCTACATCGCGCGCGTCTGCGGCGTCACGAAGCGCCGCGTCCTGGCCACGATCATCGTCTCGAAGTTCCAGGAGTTCGGCGGCCTGGTGCTCGGCATGATCCTCGCGACGGCCCTCGTGATCACCAAGCAGACGCGCGAGCACCAGATCCTGCTCGTCGTCTCGATGGGCTTCCTCCTCCTCTGCCTCGTCGGGACCCTGGCGGCCTTCGCGGGCCGGTTCCGGCCGACGGTGAAGGCGATCGAGTTCCTGTCGCGCTTCCGCCCCTTCCGCCGTCGCATGGCCCGCATCCGGCGCTTCGCGATCGAGATGGAGGACCTGATCCACGCGGCCTTCACGAAGCGCGTCGGGACCTTCCTGCTGACGCAGGGGATCACCCTGGTCTCGATGGTGTCGGTGTTCCTGCGCCCCGTCATCTTCTTCCGCGCGATCCACCAGGAGCTCCCGCTCGACAAGGTCTCGCTGGTCTTCCTCGTGACGAACCTCGTCAACGGGTTCACGCCGATCCCCGGCGGGCTGGGGCTCTCGGAGGTCGCGATGACGGGCCTCATGGGGGCGGCCGGCCCCGGCGACCACGTCGGGGCGGCCTACGCGATCGTGAACCGGATCTCCGACCTGGTGCTGATCGTGTTCGGGACCTGGCTCATCGTGCACTACGGGATGTCGCGGATCGCCTCGGGCTCGGAGACGGCGCTGACGCCGGAGGACCAGGCGGGGCTGCCGACGACGGCGACGCTGCGCGTCGAGCCGCCGAGCGACCCTCAATAGCCCGCGAGGTCGACCTCGACGCCGCCGGAGGCGGGACGGGGCGCGGCGGGGACCGCGGCCTGGTCGTGGCTGTAGCGGACCTCGGTGAAGCGCGAGCGGAAGCGGTTGACCTCGTCCTTCACCGGGCGCCCGTCCACGATGCACTCCTTCATCAGGCGCGCGATCTCCTCCATCTCGGGCTCGGCCATGCCGACGCGCGTCATCTCCTGCACGCCGAGGCGCAGGCCGGAGGGGTTGTTGAGCTGCTTCGGGGGGTCGTGCGGCAGGAGGTTGCGGTTCACGATGATGTCGTTGGCCGTGAGCAGCTCGCTGACCTTGCCGCCGCCGCCATGGGCGCGGACGTTGACGGCGACCTGGTGCGTCGAGGTGTAGCCCAGCTCGGCGCACTCCACCTGGAAGCCGCGGTGCTGGAGCGAGCGGGCGAAGTGGCGGGCGTTCGCGACGATCTTCGCCGCGTAGTCCTTCCCGAAGTCCTCCATCTCGTGGATCGTCGCCAGCAGGGCGGGCAGCGTCATGAGGTGGTGGTTCGAGAGGGTGCCCGGGAAGGCCATCTTGTCGACGGGCTTCCACTTGTCGTCGGGCAGGCGGGAGAGGATCACGCCGCGCTGCGGGCCGGGGAAGGTCTTGTGGGTGCTGCCGGTGAGGAGGTCGGCGCCCTCCTCGAGCGGGTTCGGGAACTGGCCGCCGGCGATGAGGCCCAGGACGTGGGCGCCGTCGAAGTGGACGACCGCCCCGGCCTCGCGGGCGACCGCGGCGAGCTCCTTGACCGGCTCCGGGAAGAGGATGAGGCTCTTGCCGAAGACGACCAGCTTGGGGCGCGCCTGGTGGATGAGGTCCTTGGAGGCGGCGACGTCGATGCGGTACCCGTCGGCGAGGCGGGGGAACTGCGAGATGGCGCGGGTGTACTTCCCCATGCCGCCGATGGCCTGGTGGCTGATGTGGCCGCCGACGGCGAGGGAGTTCACGACGACGGGGTCGCCCGCCTTGATCTGGGTGGCGAAGACCACGTCGTTGGCGTTGGTGCCGGAGATGGTGCGGATTTCCGCGTGGGAGGCCCCGAAGAGGGCGGCCATGCGGGTGCGGGCCTCGGCCTCGATCTCGTCGATGTAGCGGGTGCCCTCGTAGTAGCGGGCCCCGGGGTGTCCCTCGGCATAGCGGTGGTTGAAGTCGCTGCCGAGGAGGGCGCGGGCACGGCGGGAGAGGACGTTCTCGCTGGCGATGAGGTTGATGGTCCGGGAGCGCCACTCGTCCTGGGAGCGGACGATCCCCTCGACGCGGGCGAGGTCTTCCCGGGGCATCGGCTAGGCCGGCTTCTGGACCTTGCCGGCGCTGAGGCAGCCCGTGCAGATCTTGATCCGCCGGGTCTTGCCCTCGATGACGGCGCGGATCCGCTGGAGGTTGGGGTTCCAGCTGCGGCGGGTCTTGCCGGTGATCTTGCGGCCCACGCCGCCGGCCTTCTTGGCGAGACCGCGGCGGGAGATCATCTCCCCGCGGATGGGCCCCTTGCCGCAGACGAAGCAGCGCCGGCCCTTGGTCATCGGCTGGATCACGGTCGGTCCTCCTGGATCGGGTCGAAGGCCGGACATGATAGTCGTTCGGGCGGGGGAATCAAGCGGAATCGGGGCCGGAGTTTTCCGCGCACTTGCTTGACATTGGCCTGCCCGCTGGTACCATCTGGGCTTACCAACGGGAGCGTTTCCGCAGCATGGCGACCCGCAACTTCGTCGGGCTGGACATCGGCAGCAAGTTCATCAAGGCGGTCCAGCTCACCGAGAACAACGGCAAGGTCTCGGTGACGGACTTCGGCTGCGTGGAGATCCCGCCGCAGCTCTCCGCGGGCGACGCCACCGCGGAACTCTTCGCGAAGCGCCGCTTCAAGACCAAGCGCGTCGTCAGCGCCGTTTCCGGACGCTTCGTCTTCGTCCGGTACATCAACATGCCGATGATGTCCGACGAGGAGCTCGTCAACGCCGCCAAGTACGAGTTCGGCAAGTACATCCCCGTCGAGGTCGACGAGGTCCTCCACGACAGCCAGAAGCTCGAGGAGCTGCCCGTCGTCGAGGGCCAGGATCCCGAGATGCGCGTCCTCCTCGTCGCGGCCAAGCGGACCTTCATCGACGAGCACGTCGCCCTGCTCGAGGGCGCCGGCCTCCAGCCCGCCATCATCGACGTGGACAGCTTCGCCCTCGGCAACGCCTACGAGCTCTGCGGCACGGTCAATCCCGACTCGGTCCGGCCCGGCAAGCTCGTCGCGCTCTGCGACATCGGGGCGACCAAGACGAACATCAACATCATGTCCGACTCCCTGTCCTACTTCACGCGCGAGTTCTACAAGGGCGGCGACGACGTGACCGACGCGATCAGCAAGAACCTCGGCATGGACCTCAAGGACGCCGAGCACCTCAAGCGCAACCCCACGGGCGAGGAGCAGAAGATCCTCGACTGCGTCAGCGGGACGCTCGAGGACATCTGCCACGACGTCAACATCTCGATCGACTACTTCGAGAACCAGTACGACAAGAAGGTCGACGAGGTCTTCCTCGTCGGCGGCGCCTCCAACACCCTCGGCCTGGACGAGATCCTCGAGAAGACCGTCCAGAAGAAGGTGTGGAAGTGGAACCCGGTCCAGCACCTCGATCTCCAGCTGGACGCGGATGCGGCCAAGCTGCTCAACGACCACGCGTCCCAGGCGGCCATCGCGCTGGGGCTCGCCAGCCGGATCCGGCGGGACTAGGAGAACCCAGGGCGCATGATCAAGATCAACCTGCTCCCGGTCGAGAAGCGCAAGGCGGAGCGCACCCCGCTCCCGCGCCTCGGCCTGATCCTGACCAACGTGGTCGTCCTCGGCCTCGTCCTCGTGGTCGTGGTCTGGCTCTTCATCTCCGCGAAGCACCGCGAGGACCAGATCGCCTCGCTCGACAACGACATCGAGAAGCTGAAGCCCGACGAGGCCCGCTTCGAGAAGCTCAAGGCCGAGTCCGGCAACCTCGAGGCCCAGGTGACGAACCTGCGCCTGGTGACCGGCCGCCGGCCCTTCCCCTGGTGGCAGGTCTTCGACTCCGTCTGGGACGTCGTCCAGCAGAACCCCAAGGTCTGGCTGGACAGCATCGAGGTCCTCGAGGGGAAGACCGTCGACCAGAAGCTCAAGAGCGCGGACCCGAAGTACAAGGGCGGCGCCTCCTACGGCGTCCTCCTGAAGTGCCATAGCGGCGGGCTGGACGTGAAGAACTTCACGGACTTCCGCATGGCGCTCAAGGGCCACAAGACGCTCTCGGCCCTCTTCCCGCAGATCAACTTCCAGACCGAGTGGAAGGTCTCCGACCAGAAGGAGTTCCTGGAGCAGTTCTCCCTCGACTACGAGGTCATCCTCGTGAACATGGGCGAGAAGGCCGCCGCCGCGGCCCCGGGGGTGCGGCCGTGAACGAGAAGGTCCTGACGATCGTCCTCTTCGTCGCCCTGGGCGTCCAGGTCGTGCTCGGCGGCACCGCCGTCTGGTACTACCAGTTCATGGTCATCCCGGAGCTCGACCAGCAGATCGACGCCCGCAAGGCGACCCGCAAGGAGATGGAGGACAAGCGGGCCCAGATCAAGCCCCTCGAGAAGAAGATCAAGGACCTCACCGAGGAGATCGCGCGCATCAGCGCGCAGATCCCGCCGTTCGACGGCGGCAAGAAGGAGAACGACGACTTCGCCAACCTCGTCGACAAGATCCGCAAGAAGAGCCGCGTCGGCATCGGCGACGCGAAGTACATCAACCCGACCACGTCCGCCCCGACGGCGGCCGCGGGCGGGCCCCCCGCCCTCCCGGCGGGCATCTTCAAGGCCACGTACGACTTCAAGGTCGGCGGGGGCTTCCACTCGCTGCTCAACTTCCTCTTCCACCTGGAGAACGACGGCCGTTTCGTGACCGTCGACAAGATCCAGATGGTCGCCGGGTCCAAGGAGGAGAAGGGCGGCCTCGCGATCCGCGCGCTGGCCGTGACCCTCTCGACCTACCTGGCGCGTCCGGAGGCTCCTCCCGCGCCGGCCGGCGCCCCCGCGGGGGCGGGAGCCGGGGCCGCGAAGCCCCCGGGCCCGACGCCCTCCCCGACGCCGGCTCCCACGCCGACGCCGGCCCCCGAGAAGAAGACGACCACTCCTTCTCCGGACTAGCTACCGCTTCGGGCGGCGGATCCGTTCCTCGAGCTCAGGGATTCCCTCGACGCGCCTCGCCGCCTCCTCCAGGTCGCTCCCCTCGCGTCCCAGCGCCCGCGACACGAGGCGCTCGCCCCTCGCCCGCCAGGTCCTGATCTCGTCCTCCGCCGCCCGCCGCTCCCCCTCGGGCGCCGTCGCGAGGAACTCGACCCAGGCCCTCGTCGCCGGACCCGGCCGCCAGTCCGCCTCGCGCTCCGCGCCGCAGTCCCGGTCGATGCGCAGCTTCGTGGGCCGGAACTCCTGCTCCCGGGCCGCCGCGGCCGCGCGGCGGTCCAGCGCGCCCAGGCGATCCCTCGCCGCAACCAGCTCCCGCGCCCAGGGCCGGCGGGCCTCCCGCGACTCCGTCTCGAGCCTGGAAAGTTCCAGCAGCAGGCCCGAGATCCGGGACTGGATTCCCGCGAGCTCCGACCTCCTCACGCCCCGGCCCTCGCTCTTTTCCAAGGCCGCCCACGCGGCGCCGTCGGCGGCGGACGCGGCCTCGTAGCGTCCCTGGCAGGCCTCCCAGCGGACGTCGAGGGCCGCGCGGCCCGCCTGGGCCTCCTCGGCGAGGCGGACCTGCACCCGGAGCTCGGAGGCGAGGGGGCGGAGCGAGGCGTGGGAGGACGCGGCTTCGAGGGCGGCGCGCAGGTACTTCAACTCGCCGTCGTGGTCACCCGAGGAACGGGCCTTCGTCGCGGCGGCCCGGGCGCGGTCCACCTCGGCGCGGACGGCCTCGGGATCGGGGCCCCCGCCCCCGCAGGCGGCGAGCAGGGCGAGGAGGACGGGGGTCGGAAGTCGGCGCACGGGGGGCTCCTCCGGTTCGGCCGGAGGATTGGACGTTCCCGGGGGCGCCGAGTTCGACCTAGTCGAACTTCTTCATCAGGTCCTTGAGCTGGGGCTCCATCTTGCTGCCCTTGAGGCGGACGAAGGCCTCCTCGAGGATCTCGCGGGCCTTGGCCTTGCCCTCCTCGGTGTTCGCGCGCTCGGCCCGGTTCTGCGCCGTCTTGAAGGCCTCCGCGGCCCGGCCCTCGAGGGACTCGAGCTCCGCCTCGCCGCGGCGCTTCTCCTCGCCGGAGGCGCGCTCGCACCACTGCTTCCACTCGACGAGCGCCGGGCCGTACTTCGCCTGGTCCTTCTTGTCGAGCGTGTACTTCGAGACCATCTGGTTGCGGAAGCCCTGGAACTTCTCCCGGTCGGCGATCGCGGCGTCCGTGTCCACCTCGCGCTGCAGGACCTCGAGCTTCTTCTCGAGGTCGGAGAGCCACGCGAGCGTCGCCTTGCCGTAGTCGGACTTCAGCTTGCGGCCCTCGAGGAGCAGGGCCTTCTTCCGGTCGCCCGTGACGCCCTCCTTCTCGACCTCGGCGCGCCAGTCCTCCCAGCGCTTGTTGGCGGCGTCGAAGTCCTTCCGGTAGCTGGCGATCTCGTCGAGCTGCGCCTGCGCCTCCTTGCCGAACTTCTTCAGCTCCTTGTGCTGCTCGGAGAGCTTGAGGAGCTCCTTGTACTTCGCGACCGCCTCGTCGAGCTGGTCCTTCTTGTAGTGGCCGGCGCCCTCGGCGAGGAGCTTGTTGGCGCGGTCCCGGAGCTCGATGGACTTGTCCTCGCCCGAGGGGAGGAAGAGGATGACCGTGAAGACCACCACGACGACGCCGACGACGATGCCGCCGACGACGACCGGGTTCATCCCCTTCTTGCCCGAGCTGGCGGTCAACTGCTCGCGGCGGGTCGAGGTCGTGGTCCGGGCCGTCGGGGTCCGGCCGGTGCCCGTGCGCACGGCCTGGGTGCCCGTCTTCTGGACCTTCGAGGTCTGCCCGGTCGGGGCGGCCTTCGAGGGGACGGTCTTCGACGCGGAGGTCGGGGCCCCCGCGACCTTGCGGGCGGTCGTGGGCCGGTGCGTGGAGCCGGTCCGTCCGGTCGGCGGATTCGTGTTCGCCATGCGCCTCGTTTCACTCCTGCTTCTGGATTCCCCGCCCCGCCCCCCCGCCGCCGGCCCGGCGGCCCCCGGGGAGGCCTGCTCGTCCTCGAACGTGATCACCGTGTCGCCCACCTGGATCCGGTCGCCGGGCGCCAGGGGCTGCTCCCCCGCGAGCTGGACGCCGTTGAGGAACGTCCCGTTCCCGCTGCCCAGGTCCTTGACCCGGTACCCCCCTCCCGCCCTCGCCACCTGGACGTGCCGGCGCGACGCCTTCACGTCCTTCAGCCGGACGTCGCTCTCGAGCCCGCGGCCGATCACCACGAGGGCCGCGCCGAGCTCGACGGTCTCGTCCCCGTCGGGACCGGATACCGTCAGGGTCGCCATGTCCGGCTCCCGGGCCGCCGGCTAGTGCCGGTCCGCCCCGTAGATGAGACGCTCGTACTTGTCCGACTGGGCGGCGACGTAGCGGACCACCGCCGCGGAGGTCTCCGCGGTCGTCGTGGCCAGGGGCCGCGTCGCCGTGATCACGAGGTTCTTGCCGTCCAGGGCCAGGCAGCCGTGCGGCAGGCGCGCGTTCAGCTCGAGGGCCGCCGTGAGGCGGGGCCCGTCCAGCGCCTTGCGGTCGCCCACGACGGACGTGTAGCGGACCATGTCCGACTTCCCGTCCTTGAAGTCCACCGCCGCCACGATCTGCGTCCGGTCCTTCACCGTCGGGACGACGAGGTTCCAGCCTTCGCGGGCGGCCTCCAGCTTCCAGCCCTCGGCCGCGGCGATCTTCGACAGCAGGTCCTTCAGCGTCATGAGGGACTCCGGGGAAGCGATGATTATAGTCGGGAGCCCGAGGGGTCGTGCAAATATTCAGGGCCGCGGGAGCAGGCGCTCCACGCGGAACACGAGCCGGTCCCCGCGACGGTCCAGCGCGCCCTCCGCGACGGGCCGATCCCCCGCCGCGAGCGCCAGCGGCCCCGGCGCCCCCAGGGGCAGGTCCATCCCGGGCCGCAGGTCCGGCGGCACGCGCAGCGCCCCCGCGACGGCCGCGAGCTCCACGACCACCGCCCCCGCCGGGTCGGAGGGCGACGGGCCCGCGATCCGTTCCAGCGTGCCGGCGACCTCGCGCGCCGCGGGCCCCGAGAGCTCCGCGGCGACGCGTCCGTCCAGCTCCCCGGCCCGCGCGCCGAGCACCCGGCCCGCTCCGCCGTCGAGGATCCAGCCCGAGTCCGCGGACAGCGAGCTCGAGAGGACGTCGCCGACCCGCAACGATCCGGCGTCGGAAAGCCGGATGTAGAGCCGCGGCAGCCGCAGGACGACGGGCGCCTCGGGCGCCGCCGGCCGGGCCCCCCGCCGGGCCAGCTCGGCCGCGAGCCGTCGCTCCGCGACGAAGATCCGCAGGCCGCCCTTGCGGCCGCCGATCGCCACTTCGTAGTTCCAGGCCGGGCCCGGGGGCGCGGGTTGGCGCGACGGGACGGCCGGCGCGAAGGTCCCCGCGCCCGGCAGCGTCCGGCCCAGCGCCGTGGCCAGGGCCTCGAGCACGACCCGCAGCAGCCGCCACTCGGTGTCGCTGGGAGGCCGCCCCGGCAGCAGGGCCTCGCCCGGGGGGCCGCCGAGCAGCCGCTCGAGGGCCGGGAACGCGAACTCGGGATCGAGCGCGACCGCGTGATCCTCGCCGGCGGCCCAGCCCGTCTCGGGCCAGTTCGCCCCGGGGTCGTCGAGCGGCCGGACCGTCACCGGCGCGCGGAGCGCGGCGCCCAGCGCGACCGAGAGCTCCGAGCCGAGCTCGCGGCGCAGGACGTCGGCGGCGGCCAGCTCGCCGGAACGCAGGCAGGGGGGCTGGAAGGGGTCGAGCGCGGGGGGCGGGGGCGGCGAGCCGACGGCGGCGAGGAGGGTCTCGACCTCCTCCCGCGACAGGATTCGGCCGGCGTCACCCATGGCTCGATCACCTCAGGGGCTGCGTCCCCGGGACGGAGACGGCGGCGGCCTGCATCCAGCGCAGGACGCCCTCGACGTAGACCGGATCCTCGTTCAGGGCCCGCAGCTCGGCCTTCAGGCGGTCCGACTCGGCCCGGACCCGGGCGAGATCGGCCTCGGCCTCCTGGAGGTCGCGCAGGACCCGGGCGTTGCGGTGGTGGGCATCCCAGGCTCCCGCGGAGAGCACGACGACGAAGGCCGCGGCGAGGGCGCCCAGGACCCAGCCGCGCACGACGGCCTCGGCGGCCGGATCGACGGCGAGGATCCTGCGGAAATCGATCATACCCAGTCCCCGGGGGAGCGGCAACCGTCGGGACCCCCATTGACAGCCCCGTTCGAGGGGTGAGAAACTGGGTCCGGACGCCGACCGGCTCCACGAGGTACATCGGCCGGACGTCCGAACTTCTTTATGGTGCTGTTCCTCACCGCCTACGGACGGACGGAGGTCGCCCTCTTCAGCCTGTTCTGGATCGGCCTGGGGGCGGGCCTCTGGTTCCTGCACCCCGCCCTCGCCGCGATCGGCCTGGCGGGCTGGATCTTCACGCTCTCGTTCTTCCGCGACCCCTCCCGGGCCGTGCCCGCCGGCGAGGACACCCTCGTCTCCCCCGCCGACGGCCGCGTGGCCGACATCGAGGAGGTCGCCGACGACGAGCACCTCGGCGAGCCCTCGGTCCGCGTCGGCATCTTCCTCTCGGTCTTCGACGTCCACGTCAACCGCGCGCCCTGCGCCGGCGTCGTCTCCGCGACGAAGTACGTGCCCGGCGAGTACCTGGACGCCCGCGACCCGGAATGCATCCGCCGCAACGAGCGGCAGGACCTCGTCCTCGAGCGCCGCGAGGCCGGCTACAAGGTGAAGGTCCGCCAGATCTCGGGGGCGATCGCGCGGCGCATCGTCTGCGCGGCCCGCGAGAACGACGCGCTCGGCAAGGGCGAGCGCTACGGCATGATCAAGTTCGGATCCCGCACCGAGCTGTACGTCCCCAAGCGCCGGCTCGGCGAGGTCCTGGTGAAGGTGGGCGACAAGGTCCGCGGAGGGGAGTCGATCCTTGCACGAACCCGTTAGCGGCGGCACCCGCACGACGATCCGGAAGCGCCGGCGCGTGCGCGCCGTGGCGATCCTCCCGACGCTCATCACGCTGGGCAACGCGGTCTGCGGTTTCCTCGCGCTGACGCAGGTCGCCCGCGGGCTCGACGCGGGGCCGTCGCGCGACGCGCACTTCCACACGGCCGCGTTCCTGATCCTCCTGGCGATGATCTTCGACGCGCTCGACGGCAAGGTCGCCCGGATGACGAAGACCGCCTCGAGCTTCGGCACCCAGCTCGACTCGCTCTGCGACTTCGTGACCTTCGGCATCACGCCCGCGTTCCTGACCTGGGGCCTCTGGAGCTCGACGGGCGACGTCCTCGTGGCGCGGATGATCCTCGGGGTCTGCCTCTTCTACGCCTGCTGCGCGGGCGTGCGGCTGGCGCGCTTCAACGTCGAGACGGGCGTCGAGGAGAAGTTCCACCACGAGTTCGCGGGCCTGCCCTCGCCGGCCGCGGCGGGCGTGGTCGCCTCGATGGTCCTGCCCTGGAACGCGATCCCCGAGGACCCGGCGCTCCTCGCGGCGGCCGTGCGCGTCCTCAAGGCGGGGCTGCCCGTGACGCTGTTCCTGCTCGGGGTGCTCATGGTCTCGCGGGTCCCCTACCCGCACATGGTCAACCGGCTCTTCCGCGGCGTGCGGCCCTTCGTGACGCTCATCGAGCTGGCGATCGTCGCCCTGCTCGCCGTGGTCTTCCACGAGTTCGCCCTCTTCCTCGGGTTCTTCTTCTACGCGGCCTCCGGCCCGCTGTGGTGGGTCCGCCGCCGGCTCTCGCGCAAGGGGCTGCCGCCCCCGGAGCCGGCCGCGCGGGCACCGGGCGGGCCGAGCGACGACGCGCTGTTCTGATGCTCGCGTACGTCGGGCTGGGGTCGAACCTGGGGCGGAGGCTGGACGCGATCCGCGAGGCGCTGCGGCGTCTCGACCGCGAGCCCGGCGTGAGGGTGGTCCGCCGGTCGCGGGTGCGCGAGACGGAGCCCTGGGGCCTGGCCGGCCAGCCCCGGTTCCTGAACGCGGTGGCGGAGCTGGAGACGGACCTGGGGCCCGCGGCCCTGCTGCGGCGGCTCCAGGCGATCGAGCGGCGGATGGGCCGGGTCCGGGTGAAGGGCCGCCGGTGGGGCCCGAGGACGATCGACCTCGACCTGCTCGTGCACGGGGCCGAGGAGCGGACGTCGGCGCGCCTGGCGCTGCCGCACCCGCGGCTGGCGGAGCGGGCGTTCGTGCTCGTGCCGCTGGCCGAGCTGGCCCCGGGCCTGCGGGTCCCGGGGACGGGCCGGACGGTCGGCGGACTGCTGGCGGCGCTGGAAAGGAACGGGGCATGACGAAAGTCGTCGAGACGATCCGCGAGATCCGCAGCTTCGTCTCCGCCGCCCGCGCGCAGCGCAAGCTCGTCGGCTTCGTCCCGACGATGGGCGCCTTCCACGCCGGGCACCTCAGCCTCATGCGCGAGGCCCGCAAGCACTGCGGCGCCGTCGTCGTCAGCATCTTCGTCAACCCGCTGCAGTTCTCCGCGGGCGAGGATTACGACCGCTACCCGCGCCAGCTCTCGAAGGACCTCCGCATGGCCGAGAGCGAGCGAGCCGACGTCCTCTTCCTCCCCTCCGTCGCCGAGATGTACCCCAAGGGCTTCGCGACCTACGTCGACCAGAACGACCTGCCCCAGAAGATGTGCGGCCTCTTCCGGCCCGACCACTTCCGCGGCGTCATGAGCGTCGTCGCCAAGCTCTTCAACATCGTCAAGCCGGACGTCGCCTACTTCGGGCAGAAGGACTACCAGCAGTACCTGATCTGCCGCCGCATGGCGATCGACCTCAACCTCGACGTCGACGTGAAGGTGATGCCCACGCTGCGCGAGGAGGACGGGCTGGCCATGAGCTCGCGCAACATCTACCTCGGGCCCAAGCAGCGCAAGGACGCCACCTGCCTCTACCGCGCCCTGCAGCGCGCCGAGGAGCTCGTCGGCGCCGGCGAGAACGGCGCGACCCGCGTGGCCGCCGAGATGCGCCGCGTCATCCAGCGCGTCAAGGGCTCCAAGGTCGAGTACATCGCGATCGTCAACTCCGACACCCTCGAGCCGGTCAAGGAGATCAAGGGCCGCACCCTGGTCGCCCTGGCCGTGAGGATCGGCAAGGCCCGGCTCATCGACAACATCCTCGTCTGATGCGGCCACGCCCCGCCCGGGTCGTCGAGTCCTGCCCCGCCAAGGTCAACCTCTTCCTCGAGGTCCTCGGCACCCGGCCCGACGGCTACCGCGAGCTCGCGACCGTCATGGCCCCCGTCTCGCTCGCCGACGAGATCGAGCTCTCGCGCGCCCGGCGCGACTC
The DNA here is from genome assembly GCA_964464755.1 of uncultured Planctomycetales bacterium. GTDB lineage: Bacteria > Planctomycetota > MHYJ01 > MHYJ01 > JACPRB01 > CAYXGZ01. The sequence continues at coordinate 50,995 of CAYXGZ010000008.1, read as the reverse complement.
CCTCGAGGTGAGCCCCGGCGAGGCGGCGCCCGCGGGGCCGGACAACACGGTGCGGCGGGCGCTGGCCGAGCTACGGAAGCTCCGCCGCGTCCCGCCCCTGCGGATCGTCCTGCGCAAGCGCATCCCCTCCGGCGCCGGCCTGGGCGGGGGCTCCAGCGACGCGGCGGGCCTGCTGCGGGCCGCGGACCGGCTGCTGGGCCTCGGCCTCGGGATCGCCGAGCAGGAGGCCGCGCTGGGCCGGATCGGCAGCGACACGGCCTTCTTCGCCCGCGGGGCGACGGCGCTCTGCACGGGCCGGGGCGAGCTCGTGCATCCCCTCGTCCGCCCCCCGCGCCTGCGGCTCGTGCTGCTCCTGCCCCCGTACGCGAACCCGACGGCGGAGGTCTACCGGCGGCTCGGTTCAAGCTTGACACAACCTCGGGCGTCGGTTATAGAATTCCTAAACACCCTCGCCTCGGGGGGACCGTCGGCCGTGGCCCGGGCCCTGTTCAACCGCTTGGAGGCCCCGGCGTTCGCGTTCCGGCCGGAGCTGTCGCGGCTCCGCTCGGCCGCGCAGCGGCTCCTGGGGACGCGGGTGCGGATGTCCGGCAGCGGATCGTCCCTCTTCGTGGTGGGGAGGGACCGGCAGGACCAGGCGCGGCTCGCGCGCCGGGCCGCCGCGCTGCCCGTGCGGGTGGTCCGCGTGGAGTCGCCGCCCTGATCGCGCTCGCGGGGCGTCGCGGGAGGCCGGGATGGAGATCACGGAGATCCGCGTCAAGCTGATGCCCCGCCGCGCCGACAAGCTCCGCGCCTTCTGCTGCATCACCCTCGACGGCCAGTTCGTCGTCCGGGACCTGAAGATCATCGAGGGCCCCCGCGGGGTCTTCGTCGCGATGCCCTCCCGCAAGGTCATGTCGCGCTGCGCGGCCTGCGGCGGCAAGAACCACCTCCGCGCGCGCTACTGCAACGATTGCGGCGCCTCCCAGGCCGAGGGGCGGCCCGCCCGCGACCCCGAGGGCCGGGTCCGGCACCACGCCGACATCGCGCACCCCATCCACGCGGCGGCCCGCGAGACGATGCACCGGAGGATCCTCTCGGCGTTCGCCGAGGAGGTCGAGCGCTCGCGCCTGCCCGGGTACAAGCCCGTCGAGCTCTACGAGTCGCCCGACGAGTACGACGTCGACGACGTCGCCCACGCCTCCCGCTAGCCGCCGGGCGCGCGGGCGTGTAAGATGGGGCCCCCGGAGGACCCGATGCCCCCCAAGAACGCCGCGAAACCCGATCCGAAGCTCCGCCAGATCCCCTCGGTGGACCTCCTGGCGGGCTCGCCGGCCGCGGCCCCCCTGCTCGCCCTGCACGGGCGCGACGCCGTCGTCGCCCAGCTCCGCGCGGTGCTCGACGGCCAGCGCGCCTCGCTGAAGGCGGGCCGCCCCGCCGCCCTGGAGCCGGAGCGCCTCGTGGCCCTGGCCGCCGAGGGCCTCGCGCGGCTCAGCGCCCCCGGGCTCTGCCGGGTCATCAACGCGACGGGCATCCTGCTCCACACCGGCCTCGGCCGCGCCGTCCTCCCCAAGGCGGCGCTCGAGGCCGTCGCCTCGGAGCAGCGCGGGTACTCCGTGCTCGAGGTCGACCGCGCGACGGGCGACCGGAACTTCCGCGAGACCCACGTCGCCGCCCTCCTGAAGCGCCTGACGGGCGCCGAGGCGGCCACCGTCGTGAACAACAACGCGGGGGCGACGATGATCGCGCTCGCGGCGCTCGCGAAGGGCCGCGACGTCCTCGTCTCGCGCGGCCAGCTCGTCGAGATCGGCGGCAGCTTCCGCGTCCCCGAGGTCATGGAGCTCAGCGGCGCGCGGCTCGTCGAGGTCGGCACGACCAACAAGACCTACGCGACGGACTACGCGAAGCGGATCGGGCCGGAGACGGCCCTGCTCATGAAGGTCCACACGTCGAACTTCCGCATCCTCGGCTTCACGCAGTCCACGACGCTCGGGGAGCTCGTCGAGCTGGGCCGGAAGCACAAGGTCCCGGTGATGGACGACCTGGGCAGCGGCTCGCTCGTCGACATGGCGCGCTTCGGCATCCAGGGCGAGCCGACCGTGCAGGACAGCGTGAAGGCGGGTGCGGACGTGGTCTGCTTCAGCGGCGACAAGCTCCTGGGCGGGCCGCAGGCCGGCATCCTCGTGGGCTCGAAGGCCTGCATCGCGGCGGTGCGCGCGCACCCGCTGTTCCGGGCGCTGCGCGTGGACAAGGTCGCGCTGACCGCGCTCGAGGCGGTGCTCAAGCTCTACCTCGACGAGTCGCGGGCGCTGAAGGAGATCCCGACGCTCGCGATGCTCGCGGCGACGCCCGCGGAGATCGCGAAGCGCGCGGCGGACCTGGCCGGGCGGCTCAAGGGCCTGCCGGGCTGGACGGTCGAGGTGCTCGACGACACGAGCGAGGTGGGCGGCGGCTCGGTGCCCGCGCACGCGCTGCCGACGAAGGTCGTGGCGGTGCGGCACGCGTCGCGCTCGCTGGAGGCGGTGGCCTCGGCGCTGCGGGCCGGGACGCCCTGCATCTTCGCGCGGGTCCAGAGGGAGCGGGTGCTCTTCGACGTGCGGACGCTGTTGGAGGGGGAGGCGGCGGAGATCGCCGCGGCCCTGGCGCGGCCCTAGCGCCGGTCCCGCGGTTCCCGTATACTCCGCAACCCATACATGGGTTCCGACCCCAACTCCCAGGGCGACCTCCTGATCGGCCGCATCGCGCTCCGCGAGGGCCTCATCACGAAGGAGCAGCTCTACGACTGCCTCATCTCGCAGGAGCGCAACCCCGCGAAGAACCTCGGGGCGCTGCTCGTGTCGCGGGGCTACCTCAAGAACGAGGACATCCCCCGGCTGCTCGAGCTGCAGAAGCGCGCGATGGGGGACCACCCCGCGCGCCAGGGCGCGCTGCTCGGGCAGATCCTGGTCCGCAACGGCCTCGCCACCGAGTACCAGGTCAACGAGGGCCTGCGCCTCCAGGGCCGGCTCGCGGACCTCGGCATCCAGCCCGTGCCCCAGATCGGGCAGATCCTCATCAAGCGCGGCTACCTCCGCAAGGAGGCGCTCGAGACGGCGCTGCAGCTCCAGAACCTCACGCTCTACACCTGCCCCGAGTGCGGGGCGCCGATCGACACCGGCTCGGGCGCGGCCGGCTCCAACCCGGTCTGCCCGAAGTGCGGCAGCGAGATCCCCTTCCTCTTCGCCCAGATGGCCTCCGCGGTCCACGAGGCGCTCGAGGAGGCCTCGCGCCTCCACGAGAAGGAGCTGCCCGCCGAGGTGCGGATCGCGGCCCAGAAGGCCTCGAACCACTTCGGGCGGCACATCCTCGTGCGCGAGATCGGCCGGGGCGGCGCGGGCATCGTCTACCGGGCCTGGCAGAAGGACCGCAACCGCGTCGTGGCCCTCAAGCTCCTCCCGCACGACAGCGACACGGCGGCCGGGATCCGCACGCCCTACGGCGACGCCGAGGACGTGAAGCGCTTCTACACCGAGGTGAAGGCCGTCGCGGAGCTCGACCACCCGAACATCGTCCCGGTCTGGGACTTCGGCTCCGTCGAGCAGCACTTCTACTACACGATGAAGTTCGTCGAGGGCGCGACGCTCGACATGCTCCTGCACGACCCCGTGGACCGGCGGATCTACGTCCCGCCGGCCTGGGGCGGCGAGCCGATGCCGGACCGCGGCATGCCCCTGAAGGCCTCCGCCTCCGCGATGCGCGACGTGTGCCGGGCGCTGCAGTACGCCCACGAGCGCGGCGTCTTCCACCGCGACATCAAGCCCTCGAACATCATCCTCGAGGCGGGCGGCAAGCCGTACGTGATGGACTTCGGCCTCGCCAAGGTCCAGCGCATCGGCGACAGCGCGTACGTGAAGGGCGTCATCATGGGCACGCCCTACTACATGCCCCCCGAGCAGGCCTCGGGCGACATGGAGCGCGTGGACAACCTGAGCGACGTGTACTCGCTCGGCGCCGTGCTCTACGAGCTCGTGTCCGGCACGCCGCCCTACGGCGGCCGCTCGACCGACGAGGTCCTCGCCAAGCTGCCGACGGAGCCGCCCGAGCCGCTCGAGATGATCGCGCCCTGGGTCCCCGAGTCGCTGCGCCGCATCGTGGCCCACGCGATGCAGCGCTCGAAGGGCGACCGCTACCCCTCCGCCGCGGCGATGGCCGACGACCTCCAGCGCTTCCTCGACGACGTGCCCCTGCCCCTCGAGCCCGTGGAGCCCCGCTCCGGCTCGATCTGGGGCATCTTCAAGCAGATCCTCGGACAGGGCTCGTAGGCCGGACTCCTCCCCCGGGCCATGACCGACGCCCCCGCGCCCGCCGACCGGACGACCGCCGCGCTGTGGCTCGGGCTGCTCGCGCTCTCCGCCGCGTTCGTCGTCCTCGAGGTCCGCCAGGCGGCCGCGCTCCCCTTCAGCGGCGACGAGGGCGTCGGGCTCGTCGACCACATGCGCCCCGTGTCGTACGGCGAGCTGCTCCTGCGCGGCGCGCCCAACGAGAGCAGCCCCGCCCCGCTCTTCCACCTCGCCCAGAAGGCCCTCGACGCCGCGGGCGCGTCCGTCGGCTACCTCGGCCTGGGCCCCAACGTCTACCTCCGCCTGGTGTCGATGACCGCGACCCTGCTCCTCGGGCTCGCCGCCTGCGCGCTGCTCTGGAGCGTGCTGCGCCGGCGCGGCCTCGCCGACGGCCAGGCGGCCCTCCTCGTCCTCTTCGTGCTCGCGGCCTTCCTCTTCCAGACCCGCGTGTTCCACTACGCGTCGCGGATGCGGGCCTACGCGCTCTGGAACTCGCTGACCTTCGCCTCGCTGGTCGTGCTGGCGCTGGTCCCCCGCGCCCGGGTCCGCCTCGTCGTGCTCTCGCTGCTCGCGTTCTCCGCGAGCGCGTCCGCGTTCCAGATCGTCGCGTTCGCCGCGGCCTGGTTCGCCACGACCCGGTCCCGCCGTCCCGCGGACCTCGCCTCCTTCGCCCTGCCCCTCGTGATCGCCTCGTGGTACGCGCTGCGCACCCGGCACGACTGGGGCTTCGCGGGCGAGGAATTCGGGACCTGGTCCCGCTTCCTCGGCTTCTGGGCCCTCCGCGCCGCGCCCCTCTGGTTCTGCGCGGGCGCCGCCTACCTCCTCGCGCGGAGGCACGAGGCCCTGCGCCCCGCCGCCGTCGCCCCGCTCTCGCTGCTGCTGCTCATGGCGCTCGGCCCGCTGATCTACTGGGTGACCCGCGAGCGGAACTTCTTCTTCACGCCGCGGCAATACCTCTACTACGGCCTGGCCACGCCCGTGCTCGTGATGGTCCTCGCGCTCGGGCGCCGCGAGATCCGGATCCGCCCCGCGTGGATCGTCGCGGCCTGCGCGCTGGTCATCGGCGTCCAGAGCTACGACACGGTGAAGCGGATCCGGCCGGCCCTGGGCCCGATGTCGGGCCCCGCCGTCGACCGGCTCGGGCTGCTCCGCGACCGCGCGCCAAGGACGCTCGCGCATCCGCCCGGCCTGACCTACGACCGGGCCCTGAACGTGCAGTTCCTTCGGGAGTGGCTGGCCTCCCGGTCCCCCGGGCCCGGGGAGGGCTGCGTCCACCTCGAGGGGGACGGCGAGACCGTGGCCGCGGTCGCGACGGGCGAGCCGCCCCCGGGGTGGATCGTCATCCCCGTGCACCCGGGTCGCTGAGCAGTTCCCGCCTGCACGCGGCCCCGCCGACGGCGTCGAGTCCTGCAACCGGAGGAACCCATGAGGACCGCGCTCGCCCTGTTCGCCGCCGCCCTCGTCGCCGCCGCGCAGGACCCGCCGAAGCCGGCGACCGCGGAGCTCCTGCAGTCCTTCCTCGAGGGGAGCGACGCGGAGTCCGCGAAGGCCCGCGAGTCGCTCCTCGCCTCCGGGAAGACCGCCCTGCCCGCCGCGGCCCTGAGGCTGGCGGAGCGGCGCGACGCGAAGCGCGTCGACGCTCTGGCGGAGCTCGTGTTCGAGCTGAAGCGCGCGGGCCGGGACGTTGAGGCCGGGGCCGTCCTCGCCCGGCTCGCCGGCACGGAGATCGAAGTCGACTTCAAGGAGGCGGGCCTCGCGAGCGTCGTCGACTACCTGCGGGAGTTCCTCATCGTGAACATCGTCGCGGACCCGGACGCGGCCAAGGCCCTGGAGTCCCGCGTCACGCTCGCGCTCAAGGGCGTCAAGGCGCGGGCCGTGCTGGAACGCGCCCTCGCGCCGGCGGGCCTCGACTACGACGTCCGCCTCGGGGTCCTGTACCTCGCCCGGCCCGAGCGCCTGTGGAAGGCGGACGCCGGCCTCCCCGCCGCGGCGGCCTGGCGGAGCCAGGAGCTCGACGCGCCCGGGCGCGGGATCGCCGACAAGCTCGACGCGATCAAGGTCGACCTGGACCTGAAGGAGGCGACGCTCGACGCGCTCGTCGAATTCCTCCGGGAGATCTCCGGCCTCAACCTCGCCGTCGCGGAGGCCGCGAAGAAGGACGCGGCGCCCGTGACGCTGCGGCTTCACGACCTCCCGATGGGGCGGGTCCTCGAGCTGGCGACCCTGCCCCGGGGCCTCGACGTCCGCATCGCGGACGGCGTGATCCTCGTCGACAAGGCGCGGAAGATGTAGCGGGGCCTCGGGTACAATCCGCGGGTGAAACGCGAGATCTCCCGGCGCCCGGTCGCCGGCGGCTACACCCCGGCCCGGCGCGCGATCGTGCGCTACGAGGACGGATCGACGGCCTTCGTGAAGGAGGGCGTCGACGAGCTCACCTCCGGCTGGCTGCGGGACGAGCGCCGCATCTACCAGGCGGTGCGGGCCGACTTCCTGCCGAGGCTGCTGGACTGGAGCGACGAGCCCGCGGCCCTCGTGCTCGAGGACCTCTCGGGCGCGGCCTGGCCGCCTCCGTGGACGGGGGAGCGCGTCGCGGGCGTCCTCGACGCGCTGGACCGGATCCACGCCACGCCCCCGCCGCCCGGGCTCAAGCGGCTCGCCGACCTCCGGGCGGAGCTGAGCGGCTGGCGGAGGATCGCGGCGGACCCGGGACCGTTCCTCCGGCTCGGGCTCGCCGACCGGCGCTGGCTCGACGCCGCGCTGCCGGTGCTGGAGCGCGCGGAGGCCGCGGCCCCGCTCGACGGCGAGCGCCTCTTGCACCTCGACGTGCGCAGCGACAACCTCTGCTTCGCGGACCGCGTCGTCCTCGTCGACTGGAACTGGGCGGCGGTCGGCAACCCGGACTTCGACACGGCGTTCTGGCTGCCGAGCCTGCAGGCGGAGGGCGGGCCGGCCCCCGAGTCGATCCTGCCGTCGGCGCCGGAGCTGGCGGCGATGGTGAGCGGCTTCTTCGCCGCGAACGCGGGGCTGCCGGATCTCCCGTTCGCGCCGCGGGTCCGGCACATCCAGAGGGTTCAGCTCGCGACGGCGCTGCCCTGGGCGGTTCGCGCCCTGGGGCTCCCCCGGCCCTGACTACAGCAGCTCGCGCAGGTCCCGCACGACCTCCGCGCCCTCGGCGGGGTGCGGGTCGCCGGAGCGGCGCCACACGAAGACCGGCCGGATCCCCACCCCGCGCGCGCCGATCACGTCGTCGTGCACGCTGTCGCCCGCGTGCAGCGAATCCTCCGGATCGACCCCCGCCCGGTCGAGCGCCGCCTCGAAGATCCGGGGGTCGGGCTTCCCCGCGCCGAACTCGGCCGAGATGAGCACGAAGTCGACGAGCTCCTCCAGCCCCAGCTCGCGCGAGATCACCCGCAGCCGCGTGGACCAGTTCGAGATCACGCCGACCTTCACGCCGCGGCGGCGGAGCTCCTTCAGCGTCGGCACGACGTCCGGGTAGTACGTCCAGTGGTCGGAGCGCCCGAAGGCCTCGTGCAGCCGCTCCCACCAGGCCAGGGCGTCCACGGCGCGCAGGCCCGGCACCCGCCGGTGCACCTCGCCCGTGATCGCGCGCCAGAGGGCCGCGTCCTGCTCGTCGTTCGCCGCGCGCCCGACGCCGGCCGCCGTGTGGCGGGGCGCGATCTCCTCGAACACGCCCGGGTAGACCGCGTTGATCTCCTCCGCCGTCACGCGGGCCCCCAGCGCGACCGCCTCGCGCGCGTAGACCTCGCCCACCGACGGCACGGTGTGCAGCAGGGTGTGGCCCGCGTCGAAGAAGTACGCCCGCGTCACCGGGCCACCCTCGCGCGGATCAGCGCGTCGTCCCCCAGCCGCTCGATCACCGGATCCCGCAGGACCAGCGCGTCGGCCATCCGGCGGACCCCGTCGCCCTCCACGGGCGAGCGCGCGTCCCGGCCGCCGACGACCTTCGGCCCCACGAAGACGGCCACCTCGTCCACCAGGCCCTGCTCGAACGCGCTCGCGTGAACTTCGCCGCCGCCCTCGACCAGGATCGAGTGGATCCCCGAGCGCGCCAGCTCCTCGAAGAGGATGCGCAGGTCGATCTCCTCGAGCGTGATGATCTGGACCCCGGCCTTCCAGAGCCGGCGGACCTTCGCCTCGTCCGCGCCGGCCGTCACGGCCACGATCGTGCGCTGGCGCCTCGCCGTGGCCACGACCTGCGCGGTCAGCGGGAGGCGGGCCGAGGAGTCGAGGATGATCCGCACCGGGCGCCGCTTCGCGCCCTTGAGGCCGGGGTCGTCCCGCAGCGCCGTGTTCGCGCCCACGAGGATCGCCTGGTGCTCGTCGCGCAGGCGGTGCACGAGCTTCCGCGACGCCGGCCCGGAGATCCAGCGGGAGTCGCCCGTCGCCGTCGCGATCTTGCCGTCGAGCGTCATCGCCCACTTCGAGAGCACCCAGGGCAGGCCCGTGCGCTGCACCTTGAAGAACGCGCGGTTGAGCTCCCCGGCCTCGCGGGCCAGGAGCCCCGTGCGCACCTCGATTCCCGCCGCCCGCAGCAGGTGGAAGCCCCGGCCGTTCACCGCGGGATTGGGATCCCGGCCCGGCGCCACGACCGCCGCGATCCCGCTCTCGAGCAGCAGGCTCGTGCAGGGCGGCGTCTTCTTCCCGTGGTGGCAGCAGGGCTCGAGCGAGACGTAGAGCGTCGCGCCCCGGGCCCGCGACCCCAGGCCGCGCAGGGCCTCGACCTCGGCGTGCGGACCGCCGTACTTCCGGTGCCAGCCCTCGCCGATCACGCGGCCGCCCTTGACGACGACCGCGCCCACTCGGGGATTGGGCTCCACGGATCCCGCGCCCCGGGCCGCCAGCTCCAGCGCCCGGCGCAGGTGCCGCTCGTCCCGGTCGCGGCTCACGCGAGCCTCCCGATCAGGCAAAGCGGGGTCGCGTGCTCGACGACGACGCTCGCGAACCGGCCCCGCAGGTCCCGCCCCGCCGCGAAGTGCACGAGGCGGTTCGTGTCCGTGCGCCCCGAGACCCGGTCCGGGTTGGTCTTGCTCGGCCCCTCGACGAGGACCTCGACGGTCCGCCCGACGAAGGCCACGTTCTTCTCGCCGCTGATCCGCTCCTGCTGCGCGAGGAGGTCCTGGTTGCGCTTCCACTTCACCGGCGCGGGCACGTCGTCCGCCAGCTCCGCCGCCGGCGTGCCCGGGCGCGGCGAGTACTGGAACACGAAGGAGTTCTGGAAGCGCACGCGCTCCGACAGCGCGAGCGTCGCCTCGAAGTCCGCGTCCGTCTCGCCGGGGAAGCCCACGATGAAGTCCGACGCGACCTCGACGCCGGGGACCTTCGCGCGGAGCGCGTCGACGATCGAGAGGTAGCGCGCGACGGTGTAGCCGCGCCGCATGCGCTTCAGCACCTCGTCGCTGCCCGACTGGGCGGGCATGTGGAGGTACTTGCAGACCTTGGGCAGCTCGGCCATCGCGTCGACGAGCGAGTCGCGCACGAACGACGGGTGCGAGGTGATGAAGCGGATCCGGCGGATCCCCTCGACCTCGTGGACCCGGCGCAGCAGGCCGGCGAGGTCCACCGCGGGCCGGATCCCCTTGCCGTAGGAGTCGATGGTCTGGCCGAGCAGCGTCACCTCGACGACGCCCTCGCCCGCGAGGCGCCGGACTTCCTCGACGATGGTCTCCGGCGGGCGGCTCACCTCGCCGCCCCGCGTGGTCGGCACGATGCAGAACGCGCAGGACAGGTCGCAGCCCTCCATGGCCTTCACCCAGGCCTGGAAGGGCGACTCGCGGACCGACGGGGTCTCGCCGCCGTCGATGAACTCGTCGTCGCAGTCGTCCACGGCGATGCGGCGCAGCCCCGTGCGCCGGATCTCCTCGACGAGGCGCGGGATGGCGCCGAACTTCCGGGGGCCGACGATGAGCTGGACGTGCGGGAGGCGCTCGAAGATCTCGTCGCCCATCCGCTGGGCGGCGCAGCCGACGACGCCGACGACGACCTCGGGGCGGCGGCGCTTGAGGTGCTTGAGCGAGCCCGCGTTGGACATGGCGCGCTCCTCGGCGTGCTCCCGGACGGAGCAGGTGTTGAAGAGCAGGACGTCGGCCCGCTCGGCCTCGCCGGTGAGCTCGTAGCCCTCCTTCCGCATCCGCCCGAGGATCAGCTCGCTGTCGAGCTGGTTCATCTGGCAGCCGAAGGTCTCGATCCAGATCCGCCGGGGTTCGGTCATGGCGGGGCGATTGTAGCGGAGCGCTACAGGGATCGAAAGGCCGGGCGCGCCGCGGCGATCGTCGCCCGGATGTCCGCGGCCGAGTGGGCGGCCGAGACGAAGAAGGCCTCGTACTGCGAGGGCGGGAGGTAGACGCCCCGGTCGAGCATCGCGTGGAACCAGCGGCCGTAGCGGGCCGTGTCGCTGCGCGCGGCGCCGTCCCAGTCGGCGACGGGGCCCTCCTGGAAGAACAGGGTCATCATCGACCCCATCCGGTTGACGCAGGCGGGGACGCCCGCGGCGCGGGCCTCGCGGAGCAGGCCCGCCTCGAGCTCGGCGGAGCGCTCCTCGAGCCGGGCGTAGATCGCGGGCTGGCGGCGCAGGATGCGGAGCTGGGCGATGCCGGCCGCGACGGCCAGCGGGTTGCCGGAGAGCGTCCCGGCCTGGTAGACGGGGCCCTCGGGCGCGACCTTCGCCATGAGGTCGGCCCGGCCGCCGTACGCGGCCAGCGGGAGCCCGCCGCCGACGACCTTGCCCAGCGTCGTCAGGTCGGGCTCGATCCCGAAGATTCGCTGGGCGCCTCCCCAGGCGACGCGGAACCCGGTCATGACCTCGTCGAAGCAGAGGAGCACGCCCTTCGCGCGCGTCAGCCGCCGCAGCGCCTCGAGGAAGTCCGGGGAGGGCGGGACGACGCCCATGTTCCCGACCACGGGCTCGACGATCACGAGCGCGATGTCGCGGCCCTTCGTCGCCAGCAGCCGCTCCAGGGCGAGCGGGTCGTTGTACGGCAGGACGTGCGTGAGGCGCGCCAGCTCGTCGGGGACCCCCGGGCTCGTGGGGATGCCGAGGGTCGCGGCGCCGGAGCCCGCCTTCACGAGGAAGCTGTCCGCGTGGCCGTGGTAGCAGCCCTCGAACTTCACGACGCCGCCCCGCCCGGTGGCGGCCCGCGCGACGCGCAGCGCGCTCATGCAGGCCTCGGTGCCGGAGCTGACGAAGCGGACCTTGGCGCAGGACGGAAGGGCCTCGCGGATCAGCTCCGCGAGCCCGGTCTCGCCCTCCGTGGGGGCGCCGAAACTGGAGCCCCGGCGCAGCGCGGCCGCGACGGCCGACACGAGCGCGGGGTGGGCGTGGCCGAGGATCAGCGGGCCCCAGGAGCCCACGTAGTCGAGGTAGCGGCGGCCGTCGAGGTCCGTGATCCGGCTGCCCCGCCCGAAGCGCACGAAGACCGGGTCCCCGCCGACGGAGCGGAAGGCCCGGACGGGGCTGTTGACCCCCCCGGGGATGGACTCGAGGGCGCGCCGGAAGGCGGCCCGGCTCCTCGGGATTTTCGAACCGCGCGAAGGGGTGGGCATGGGATTCTCGTCCTTAGATAGCAGACCCCGCCGGGGGCCGTCAACGAAGGGCCCCGGCGACCGGTCCGCGGGTTATCCTAGGATCGGGATCGGTTCACCGTCCGGCGAGGACGCCATGGCTTATCGAGCGCTGTCGAAGGGCGACCGGATCTCGGAGTACGTCCTGGCCGAGAAGGTCGGCCAGGGCGGGTTCGGCGAGGTCTGGAGGGCCGAGCACGTCCAGATCCCCGGCAAGCTGGTCGCCATCAAGGTGCCCACCTCGCCCGAGGCGATGGACCTCCTCCGCAAGGAGGCCGTGTTCCAGCACCAGCTCGACCACCCGAACATCGTCCGCACGGTCGGGCTCGACGTCGAGCACGACACCCCGAACATCTACAATGATAACGTCGAGGGCCCCAACCACCGGCAGTTCATGACCACCGAGGGCATCCTGCCCCCGCCCTACGCGATCGACATCGCCGCCCAGGTCCTCGAGGCCCTGGCCTACGCCCACGGGCGCGGCATCCTCCACAAGGACATCAAGCCGGAGAACATCCTCGTCGAGAAGCGGCGCGTCCAGGTCGCCAAGGACGCGAAGGCGCTCGTCCACTACGTGAAGATCACCGACCTCGGGCTGGGCCAGCCCCCGACCAAGGAGCCCGGCGAGATGGTGCGATCGGCGAACTCGCGCACGAGCGGCCTGCGCCAGCTGGCGGGGACGCTGTTCTACATGGCCCCCGAGTCGATGCTCCCCGAGCCCGCGTCGTCCGTGCAGTCCGACCTCTACTCGGTGGGCGTCGTGCTCTACGAGATGCTCACGGGCGAGCTCCCGCTGGGCATGGACCTGCCCAGCGAGCTGAACCCCGTCGTCACGCCGGAGCTCGACCGGGTCTGCAAGACCGCGCTGTCGATCGACCTCCAGCAGCGCTACGCGACGGCCCGGGACATGATCGCGGACCTCCAGAAGGCCAAGGAGGCCTTCCTCCTCCGGCTCGTGGCCTCGGGCGCCCCCGCCGGCCAGGTCGTCTCCGGCGAAGTCCGCGCCGTCCGCGCCGAGGTCGCCGCGGCCCCGCCCGTGCACCGCGCCCCGATGGCCGCCCGCCTCTTCGAGTGGGCCGTGCTCGGCTTCGTGCTCGCCCTCGTGGGCCTCAGCGCCCACGTCTGGTGGAAGGGCCACGCGGAGCAGGCCGGCGCCACCGCGGAGCCCGCGCCCGCCCCGGTCCGCGAGGCCGAGGCCGTCGTGAAGCTGGAGACGGTCCCGCCCGACGCGGAGCTCTTCCTCGACAACCGCCCGCTGGAGCGCGGGGCCGAGTACCGCCTCCCCTACGGGAGCCACGAGCTGCGGGTCTCCCGCGACTTCCACGAGGCCCGGCTCTTCCACCTCGAGCCCCGGCTCGTCGACGGGCGCCGCCACCTCGCCCTCGTCGACGTCCGCACCCGGGCCCAGGCCGCGCTCGCCGACGTCGAGGGCCGCCCCGGCGACCTCGGCCGCCTCGAGCTCGTCCGGCAGAAGGGCAGCCTCCGCCTCGAGACGCCCAACGCCCCCCAGGCCCTCGTCGAGCTCGACGGCCAGTCCGTCGGCGTCACGCCCCTCGAGCTCAAGGACCTCGACGCGGGCCCCCACGCGATCAAGCTCTCGCACGCCCGCTTCAAGGCGCTCGAGTTCGGCGTGACGGTCCGCCCCGGCGAGCCGGTCCTGCGCGAGATGCTCCTGATGCCCGTCGAGGGCCCCGAGGCCTCCGACCAGTTCCACTCCGTGCCGGTGACCTCGCGCCCCGCGGGCGCGTCGGTCTACGTCAACGAGGTCGAGAAGGGCGTCACGCCGCTGACCCTGCAGCTGCCCGACGGCGCCTACCGGCTCCGCCTCGAGCTGCGCTACCACGAGACCTTCGAGGACGTCCTGAAGGTCGCCGGCGCCCAGTCCATCACGGTCCCGATGACCCGGGTCCACGGCTGGATCTCGCTGGACTCGGAGCCCCGCGGCGCGCGGGTGTCCCTCGACGGCCGCGAGCTCGGCGAGATCGGCAGCGGCCCCCTGCTCCAGAAGATCGAGGGCGGCCGGCACGAGGCCGAGTTCGTCCTCCCGGGCCACTACCCGACCAAGGTCGCCTTCGAGGTGCTCTCGAAGGACCAGACCGTGCCCGTGAAGGCGGCGCTCCTGAAGGTCCCGCCGGCGAAACTCTTCGTGGACTGCGAGGTGCCGGGCGCCGAGGTCTGGATCGACGACCAGGTCTCGCGGGCCGGCCCCGGCGGCGCGTTCCTGGTTTCCCCCGGCAAGCACCGGGTCCGCGTGCTCGGCATCGAGAAGGAGGCCGACCTCGAGCCCGGCGCCGAGCGCAAGCTGCGCTTCGACCTGCGCGCGCTGAAGCTGGTCTACGTCCCCGCGGGCCGCTTCCTCCACGGCGTGCCCGAGAAGCACTGGCTCCCCCGGCAGACCAAGCAGCAGGAGGAGCTCCTGCCCGGCTTCTACTGCGACGAGGGCGAGGTCACCAACGAGCAGTACGCGGTCTTCCTCGACTGGATGAAGCGCACGAACGACCACTCGAAGTGCGACCCCAACGAGGGCCGCAACAAGAACCACACGCCCCACTACTGGAGCCACCCGGATTTCCGCGACGCGGCCCGGCCCGTCGTGGGCGTCGATTACTTCGACGCCTGCGCCTACGCGGCCTGGGCGGGCAAGCGGCTGCCCTCCGAGAAGGAGTGGGAGAAGGCGGCCCGGGGCACCGACGGCCGGACCTACCCCTGGGGCGACGACTGGTCCGCCAACGAGAAGCGGCTGAACTGGGGCGATGCGAACGGCGACTCCGACGGGTTCCGCTACACCGCGCCGGCCGGGTCCTTCCCCGACGGCCGCAGCCCCTTCGGCTGCCTCGACATGGCCGGCAACGTCTGGGAGTGGACCAAGGACCTCTCCGACGACCGCGGGACGCACCGCGTCGTCAAGGGGGGCTCCTACCTCGTCAAGACGCTCTGCCGCTCCTGGGAGCGGGATTTCCAGGCGCCCAACCAGGCGCTCTTGAAGGACCTCGGCTTCCGCTGCGTCCTCGACGGCAAGTAACCGCTAACCGCCCGCCCGCTTCGAGCGGAAGCCCCGCTCGGCAAGGAAGGCCTCGGCCTCCGCCCGGCGGTCGCCCTGCAGCTCGATCGTCCCGCCCTTCGCCGACCCCCCGGCCCCGCAGCGCTTCTTGAGGTCGCGGGCGAGTTCCTCGACGTCCACGCTGCCCGTGAAGAAGCCCTCGAGGATCGTCACCTCGCGGCCGCCCCCCCGCTTCTCCCGCCGGATCTTGATGATCTCCTTGCGCGCGACCGGGGCCGGGGCGGCGGGGGGCGCGGGCTCCGGCGGACCGGGCGGAAGCGGCGGGCAGGCGCAGGCCGGGGGCGGGACCTTCCCGCACTGCGGGCAGGGGATGGGGATCACGGCGTCCCCATCTTATCGCCCTTGCGCGCGGCCGGGCTCGGGATACACTCGGGGAAGCCACTCCGTGGGGTCGAATACGAACGCCGTCCGCGGCGCAACGGAGCGTCGCGGACGTACCCGAAGGCGGTCGCCCCCGGGGGGAGAGGAGGTGGTCCAGCTTGGGAAATAGTCACGGTTCGAGGAGGCTCTCCCGGTGAGGGCAGGCGTGCTCTCGCCTGGCCGTCCCGCGAGGGGCAACCCTGGCAGGAAGCCCGCCGTACGCGGGAGTTGACGAGAGCCACTCAGCACGGACGTCCCGGGGCCGGCCGGAAGGCCGGCCCCACTTTTTTCACCCGAAGATCGTCCGCAGCAGCAGGTCCTTCACGCCCGTCGCGGCCACGCGGTCCGCGGCGCCCGCCGTCGACGTCGACAGCAGCACCGGCCCGTCCTCGTCCCGCGCCGGCAGCAGCCCGTGCGAGCCCTTCACGAGCGCCGCGTCGAGCGGGATCACGTCCATGAGGTACCGGAACCCCAGCGCCTTCCGGAGCAGCTTGCCGGCGATCTTCAGCTTCGGCAGCGGGATCGCCGGGTCGAGGAAGAGCTCGACGGGGTCGTAACCCGGCTTGCGGTGGATGTCCACGGTGCGCGCGTAGTCCGGCGCTTTCGCGTCGTCCATCCAGAAGTAGTAGGTGAACCAGCGGTCCGGCGCGGCCAGCGCGACGAGGTCCCCGGCCCGCGGGTGGTCGAGCCCCGCCCCGCGCTTCCCCTCCGCGTCGAGCACGCGCGCGACGCCCGGCGTGCGCTCGAGGAGCCCCTTCACGGCGGCGAGGTCGGCCTCGTCGCGGACGTACACGTGCGCCACCTGGTGGTCGGCCACCGCGAAGGCCCGCGAGGCCCCCGCGTCGAGGATCTCCCAGCGGTCGAGCACCTCCTGGACGCGGAGGAAGCCCCCCTCGCGCAGCGCGCGGTTGAGGTGCACGGGGCCGGAGACCGCCGTGATCCCGTACTCCGAGAGCACGATCACCTCGGCGCCGATGTCCCGCGCCGCGTCGATGACCCGGCCGGCCTCGGCGTCCACCTCGCGGACCCGCCCCGGGATCGACGGGTGGGCGGGGCCGACGCGCTGGAGGTCGTAGTCGAGGTGCGGGAGGTACACGAGCGACAGCGTCGGGCGCGTCGCGCGGATGACCCGGCCCGCGGCGGGGGCGAGCCACGCCGGCGAGGCGATCGACGCGCCGGGGCCCCCGAACTGGAAGAGCGGGGACGGCCCGAGCTCCGCGTTGAGCTCGCGCCTCAGCTCCGGCGGCTCCGCGTAGATGTCCGGGATCTTGCGGCCGTCGGCGGGGTACGCGGGCCGCGGCGTCACCGACCAGTCCGCCCCGCCGTACATGTTGAACCACCAGAAGAGCTGGGCGCAGGTGAAGGAGCGGTCTCGGGCCCGCCCCGCCTCCCAGGGCCGCTCGCCCGAGACGAGGCCCGCCGACTGCTTCCAGAAGGCGACCTCGGCCTGCTCGCGGACGTACCAGCCGTTGCCGACGACGCCGTGCTCGCGCGGGAGCCGGCCGGTGAGGAACGTGGACTGCGCGGAGCAGGTGACCGCGGGCAGCACCGTGCCCAGCGGGGCCCGGAAGCCCGTCGCGGAGAGCGCGGAGATCCGGGGGGCGTGCGCGAGGAGCGAGGGGGTCAGGCCGACCACGTCGAGGACGACGACGGGCTTCATTTCCCGTTCTGGAGCTCGATCAGGCGGTCGAGGACGGGGTTTCCCTTGCCCTTCTCCATGAGCTCCTTCCGGATGGCCGGATCGAGGACCTCGAAACGGATCGACTTGAGCTGCTCCCGCATCCAGGAGTCGTGGGTGCGCTTGGGCACGCTGAGGATCTCGTACTCGCCGTCCTCCCCGTCGCGGGAGATGAGGCGGACGATCGCGAGGCCCCCCATCTCGTCGAGGAGGATGACGCCGCCGGGCGCGACCCGATCGAGCTTCGCCTTGATGAAGTCCCGCATCCGCCGCCGGTGCATCTCCTCGGACCCGGGGGGCTCGCGGGGCGGCAGCACGTTCGGGGAGAACTTCTGGTAGGCACCGGACGGCTGGCCCGCCCCCTCGACGGCCAGGTAGGTCGGGTCCTGCTTCGCCCGCTCGTAGATGGCGCGGGCCTTCGCGTAGGCCTCGGCCTGGATCTCCTCGTTGAAGTTCAGGAGCTGGTAGATCATCCGGTTCGTGATCAGGGGCCGGAGGACGACGCGATCGTAGATGCCCGGGTAGGGGGCGCACACGCGCTGCATCTTCGCGAGGCGCTCGGGCTCCATGGTCTCCTTGTCGACCCGGGCCCGCTCCTTGGCCAGGAGGTCCGGCGTGATCTCGAACTTGTACTTCCGGAGGATCTCCTCCTCGATGGCCGAGTCCAGCAGCTCACGGAACAGCCCGTGGTCGGGCATGATCTTGTCCGGTTCCCCGCTCTTCGCCTTCTCCGTCTCGCGCTTCATCGTGAGGTGGAAGCGGGTGATCTCGAAATTCCCGACGCGGCCGATGACCTCGGTGTTGCGGACGGGATCGATGCTCGGGATCACGACCGCGTGGTCCGGGGCGACCCAGAGAATGAGCCCCACCACCGCCGCGACCACGAGGACCAGGGCGAACACGACGATCCCGACCGCGCCTTTGGCTGCCATGGGGCCGGGATTATACCCGGGATCCGTCCGTGCTACGATGCCCCGGTGAAGCGGCTCCTCGTCCCCGCGGCCCTGGCCGCCGTCCTCCTCGTCGCCCTCCTCGGGCCACGCGGGATGCCGGCCCCCGGGCCCGCGCTCCCGGGCCCCGCCTCCCCCGCCCCGCGCGCGGCCACGCCGCCGCCGGCCCGTCCCACGCCGCCGGCATCCCCGCCCGCCCGAACCGCGGGACGGATCACGGGGCACGTCGCCGCCGCCACGCCGGTCGCTGGGGCGGAAGTCGCCGTGGGGACACTCGACCTCGCCCGCGACGGCGGGTTCGTCACGGCCCCGACCGTGAGAAGAGGGCGGACGGACATGCTGGGCTACTTCGAGTTCCGGGACCTGCCGCCGGGCCGGTACCGGGTCGCCTGCGAGCCCGCGGGGCTCGGCCCCGCCTTCGCCGACGCCCTCGTGCTTCCCGGGGAGACCGCCGAGGTCCGCCTGCTCCCCGTCCCCGGGATCGCGCTCGACGTCGAGGTCCTCGTCGCCTCCGGTCCCGCGGCCGGCGCGAGCGTGGAGGCCTGGATCTCCGTCGCGGGCACCGAGTATGGACGGCTCGGCCCCGCCCTGCGAAGCGCGGTGACCGACGACTCGGGCCGGGCCCGGCTGGACGCCCTGCCCGCCGACCAGCGCGTCCACCTCCTCGTCCGCCATCCCCTCGGCCGGCCGCACGAGGAGACGCTCGGGCTGCTCGAGGGGCCGACCTCGCGCCGCCTCGTGCTCGAGGCGGGGGCCGGGATCTCCGGCACCGTCCGGCGCCGCGACGGCTCGCCGATCCCGGGCGCCCGCGTCAAGGCGTCGCAGGGAACGGCCTACGAGCAGGAGGCCCGGTCCGGCCCGGACGGCGGCTTCGTCCTGGGAGGCCTCGACCCCGGGCCCCTCACCGTCCTGGTGCAGGCCGAGGGCTACGTGCAGCGGCTGCATCGCCGCCCCGGCCCGGGCGACGGCATGGTCCTCGAGCTGCTGCGCCCCGGCCGGCTCCGCGGCCGGGCGCCGGGAGCCCGCGTCGTCCAGGCCTCCGGTCCGGAGAGCATCCACCGCCTTCCCCCCGGCGAGGACGGGACCTTCGTCCTCGAGGGGCTGATGCCCGGCACCTGGAGGGTGATGGCGGATGACGGGCCCGCAGCGGTCGTCGAGCTGCCCGAGGAGGGAACCGTCGACGTCGGCACGCTCGAGGCGCGGTGATATAATCGGCCCGTGAGATCCCGCCTCGGGCTGGCCCTGCTCGCCGTCGTGCTCCTCCCCGCGTGCGGGAAGAAGAAGCACCACGACAGCCCGGCGCCGCCCGCCGGCCCGACGGTCCACGAGTCCCTGGCCCCGGCGGGGACCCCGCCCCCGATCCTCGTCGCCTTCAACGTCGGCTACTCGGAGAACGCCTCGCTCGCGCAGCTCCAGGCCCTCTACGCGAAGTTCGTCACGGCGAACCAGTCGCTCTGGAACGTGACCGAGGGCCAGGTGCGGATCGACCGCATCCGGATCTCGGACAACAAGGCGCCGGGGAGCACGAGCAGCCAGTACGCGTCGATCGACACGTCGACCGTCGACGTGATGGTCTGGCCCGCCGCGAGCTTCAACGGGCCGGGCAGCGGCTACGTCGCCATCCCCCAGGGGCGCAACGGCCGCTTCATGGGCCTGCCCGACAACTTCCCGAACACGACCCTGGTCCACGAGCTGGGGCACTTCACCTTCGTCTTGAGCTGGGCCCCCGGGCCCCTGCTCGTGGACGAGTACGCCTCGGCCCCCCAGGACCCCGCGTGCGTGATGGACCTGAGCTACACGCCCCTGCGCTGGTGCGACTCGGACAACCACCTCTCGCAGGCCAGCCAGCCCACGTCGTGCTGGCAGCAGATCATCGCCGACTACCCCGCGTTCGCCCACGCGAACACGAACGTCGCCCCCGCCCCGGCCCCCGATCCCGCCGTCGAGTACACCGACACCCCCTGAGGAACGCCTCCATGCCCACCCGCAAGATCCCCGTCCCTCCCCGCGATTCGAACGGCGGCGAGCCCGCCGCCCGGAAGTCCCGGAAGGCGTACGAGAACCTCGGCTTCCTCAAGAGCCGCGACGCGCGGGTGATCCGCATGCTCTGCGAGTACCTCGAGCCGCTCCAGCGCTTCCAGCGGCTCGGCGTGCGCGAGTCCATCGTGTTCTTCGGGTCGGCCCGGGCGAAGCCGGTCGCCGTCATCCACGCCCAGCTCGAGGAGGCGCTCGCGAAGAAGCGCAACGCCACGGGCCGCGCGGCGGCGGCGCTGCAGGACGAGATCGACGCCCTCCACACGTCCTCGAAGCTCGCCCGCTACTACGACGAGGCCGCGGAGCTCTCGCGCCTGCTCACGTCCTGGGCCAAGGGCCTGCCGGAGAAGAACCGCTTCACCATCTGCTCGGGCGGCGGCCCCGGGATCATGGAGGCCGCGAACCGCGGCGCGACCGAGCTGGCGGGCGGCAAGTCGATCGGCCTGACCATCAGCCTGCCGCGCGAGGAGTCGGGCAACCCGTACATCAGCCCGGAGCTCCTCTTCGAGTTCCACTACTTCTTCATGCGCAAGCTCTGGTTCGTCTACATGGCCGCGGCGCTGGTGATCTTCCCGGGCGGCTTCGGCACGATGGACGAGCTCTTCGAGGTGCTCACGCTGGTCCAGACCCGGAAGATCGGCCGGCCGCTGCCGATCCTGCTCTACGGGCGCAAGTTCTGGGAGGACTTCCTCGACATGGACGCGCTCGTGCGCTGGGGGACGATCAGCCCGAACGACCTCGACCTCTTCAAGGTCTGCGACGACCCCAAGGAGGCCTTCGCGTGGCTGACGGAGAAGCTCCTCAAGGCCTACCCGAGGCCCATGACCTGGGGGATCCAGGCCGAGCAGCCCCGGCGCCTCACGGACCAGCCGCTGCCCTGATCAGCGGCTGAGGATGCCCCACGTCTGGAGCAGGTCGCCGTCGCGGTGCCAGCGCTCCCCGATGTCGGTCCGGTAGAACATGTTCGGGATCGTGAGGTTCCGGATCCGCGAGTAGGCCTCGCGGCGCGCGTCGTCCATCGTCGAGCCCGCCCCCGTCACCACGAGCGCGTAGCCGCTCGACCCGCAGAGGCGCCAGTCCCCGTCCACGAGCTTGATGTCGGCCGGGTGGACGCCCTCCGTGGTCGGCCGCTTGAAGACGACGGGCGCGTCCTCGGAGTACTTCTGGAAGGCCTGCGCGTCCTCGAAGGGGAACGGCGGCACGGCCACCACCACGGCCACCTGGAAGCCCTTCTTCGTCCGCAGCGGCGCCTCCTGGCCCCGGCCCAGGGCCGCGAGGAACTCGCCCCACTTCGAGAGCACGCCCTCGATCTGCAGGTTCAGCGTCGGGTAGCCGAAGCGCGGCGTGAACTCGAGCGGGAAGATGCCGCGGGAGTTCGCGATGCAGTTCACGTCGAAGTAGCCCGTGTAGCCGCCCGCGGCGAGGCGGTCGCGGAACTTCACGAGGGTATCGCGGAAGATCGGCGGGTCGTCCGCCCAGAACGAGCTCGTGCCCATCTCGCCCGTGGAGGGGCCGATGTCGTCGTTGAACATCCGCTTGTGCTCGAAGTTGACGTGGCAGGGGCGCGTGAACTCCTTGCCGTTGAAGAACGCGCCGACGGCGACCTCGACGCCCGCCGCGTACTTCTGGACCTGGAAGCTCCTCAGGCGCGTGGACCAGCCCTTGCGGTAGCGCTCCAGCATCGTGACGACGTCGCGCCCGTCATCCTCCTGCCCGACGAAGGACAGGACCTTCTCGTTCTGGGCCCGGCCGTTGGGCTTGACCACGTAGCGGTCGGGGTTGGCCCGGAGGAACTCGATCGCCGCGTCGAAGCTGTCGAAATCCCACTTCGGCAGGATCGTCATGCCCGCGGCCTTCATCTCCTCCTGGGCGAAGTCTCGGTCGTCCTCGAGGCGGTCGCCGTACGCGGAGCCGCCGATGACGGCCCGCCCCTCCTTGCGCAGGCGCTCGGGGACGTTGCCCCAGCCGCTGTCGTCGAAGACGATCACGTCCGCCCAGTCCTTGCTCGGCTCCCAGTCGTCCACCTTGGGCACGAAGCCGTCGGCGACGTCCTTGTCGGGCTTCGAGCCGATCCAGTACCGGACCTCGTGGCCCTCCTTGAGGACCGACCAGGCAAGGTCGTGCACCAGGCCCCACTTCGACACGAACAGGAATTTCATCGAGTGCCCCCCGGGAACCGTCCTTGCCAGATCGGGCCCGCGCCCCTACAACGTAAGACACGCATGGAAATCCGCCGTGTCAACCATCTTGAGGGCGCGCGCACCGCGCGGGGCGTCGCCGTCGCCATCGACGTGCTCCGCGCCTTCACGACGGCGGCCTACGCCTTCGCCGCCGGCGCCGCGGATCTCGTCCTCGCGGCGGACATCGAGGAGGCCCGGGAGCTGAAGCGGCGCTTCCCCGACGCCTTCGCGATGGGCGAGGAGGGCGGCATCCGCATCGACGGGTTCGACCACGGGAACTCGCCCTCGGACTTCCCTTCCGCGGCGGTCCGGGGCCGGCGCATCATCCAGCGCACGGGCAGCGGGACCCGGGCGGCCAGCGCCGCCGGCGCGAACGCCGAGGGCCTCTACCTCGCCAGCCTCGTCGTCGCCGGGGCCACCGTCCGCGCGCTCCGCGGCGCGCCGCTCGTCACCATCGTCGCCAGCGCGGGCGACCTCGAGGGCGACGACGCGGTCGGGGACTGGATCGAGGGCCAGCTCCGGGGGAGCCCGCCGCCGATCGAGGACATCGTGCGCCGGATCCGGGGCAGCCGGGCCGGGCTGCGCATCGCGTCCGGGGAGTACCCCCAGTACCCCCCCGCGGACCTCGAGTGCGCGGTCGAGCTGGACCGCTTCGACTTCGCCATGAAGGTCTCGAGGCGGGACGGGCTGCTCGTCGCGATGCGGGCTTGAATCGGGGGCGGCGGGGGGTATACTGGGTCCGTGCTTTCTGTCGGTTGTTCCAGGTCGCACCGCCGGCGTCGGGCCCGCCATCGGTTCCCCCCTCGGATCACCCTTCCGGAAGCTTTGTCAGTTGGGTTTGTTTCGAGTCAGGTTTAACGGAGTTCACAGTGAACATCTTCGTCGGCAACCTTCCGTACAACACGACGGAACAGGATCTTCGGACCACGTTCGAGCCGTACGGCGCCGTGTCCTCGGCCAGCATCATCATCGACAAGATGACCGGCCGTTCGCGCGGCTTCGGCTTCGTCGAGATGCCGGACGCCACGCAGGGGCAGGCGGCCATCAACGCCCTCAACAACAAGGACTTCAACGGCCGTCCGCTGACGGTCAACGAAGCCCGGCCCCGCACCGAAGGCGGCCCCCGCGGGGGCGGCGGCGGTGGTCGCGGCTTCGGTGGCGGCGGCGGCGGAGGCGGGCGGGGCGGGAACCGCTACTAAGCGCTGATCACGGCTCCCGGCGGCCCGCCGGGAGCCGTTTTTATTTTAAATCGAGCAGCACCCCGAGGATCCGTCGGTTCGCCGCGGGGAACGCCAGCGCGTCCAGGTCCCCGGGCCGCACCCAGCGCACCTCGTCGCTGCCCAGCGGCCTCGCCCTCCCCTTCCGCCACCGGCACTCGTAGACGTGCAGCTCCACCGAGAGGTGCGAGTAGCGGTGCGGCACCGTGACGAGGTGCTCCCCCACCTCGACCTCGACGCCCGTCTCCTCGCGGAGTTCCCGCGCCACGGCCGCCTCGAAGCTCTCCCCGCGCTCCCGCTTGCCCCCGGGGAACTCCCAGAGGCCCCCCAGCATCCCCTCGGCCCGCCGGCGGGCCACCAGGACGCGCCCCGCCTTCCGGCAGATCCCCAGCGCGATCTCCAGGTGCGGCACGGCCCGCTTCGGCGCCTTCCTCGGCAGCCGGGCCGCCAGGCCCTTGCGCCGCCCCTCGCAGCCGCGCGCCACCGGGCAGGACCCGCAGTCGGGGTTTCGCGGCCGGCAGACCCGCTGGCCGAGCTCCATCACCGCCTGGTTGAAGTCGCCGGGCGCCGCGCTTGGGATCTCGCGGGCGAGGAACGCGTCCATCCGTCTCCGCGCCGGGGCGGAGTCGATGCGCGAGCGGATCGCGAGGTAGCGCGCGACGACGCGCTGCACGTTGCCGTCGCGCACGGCCACGCGCTCCCCGTGCACGATGCTCGCGATCGCCGCCGCCGTGTAGGGCCCGATCCCCGGGAGCTGCTCCCAGCCGTCGCGGGTCGAGGGGAAGCCCGACGCGGCGACGAGCTTCGCGGCCGCGTGGAGGTGGCGCGCCCTCGCGTAGTACCCCAGCCCCTCCCAGAGCTTGAGCACCGCGGAGACGGGGGCCACCGCCAGCGCGTGCACCGTCGGGAAGCGCCGCATCCAGCGGTCGTAGTACGGCAGCACGGTGGCGATCTGCGTCTGCTGCAGCATGACCTCGGAGATCCAGACCCGGTACGGATCGCGGCTCCGCCGCCAGGGAAGGTCGCGCGCGCCCGAGCGGAACCAGCGGACGAGGGCGGGGCCGAAGTGCATGCGGGGATTTTGACGGAAGGAGCGGCCCCGCGCTACAGTGTCGCCCGATGAAGACCACGGCGGACGTCGTCGTCGTCGGCGCGGGCGTCGTCGGCGCGTCGGTCGCCTGGGAGCTCGCCCGCCGGAAGAAGTCCGTCGTCCTCGTCGACGCCCCCCAGCCGGGGCGCCAGGCCTCCTGGGCCGCCGGAGGCGTCCTCACCCCCGTCCACCTCGCCGAGTACCCGGGACCGCTCGCGGAATTCTGCTCCGCCTCCCAGAAGGCCTACGAGGGCTGGCTGAAGGAGCTCGGGGCCCCCGAGGTCGAGTACCGCGTCACGGGCATGCTCTACCTCGTCTTCGACGACGCGGACGACCGCGACGCGGCCGCGCTCGAGGCCTGGAAGCGCTCGAAGGGCCAGCCCGCGGAGCGCGTGGACGCGGCGGCGGCCCGGGGCGCGGAGCCCGCGATCTCGCCGGAGCTGCGCCGGGCCCTGCGGCTCCCCGACGTCGCCCAGCTCCGCAACCACCGGCTCACCCGCGCGGTGATCGAGGCCTCGAAGCGGGACGGCGCCGAGCACCGCCCCGGCGCCGAGGTCACGGGCTTCCTCAAGGTCCCGGGGCGGATCAACGGCGTGAAGACGACGGGGGGCGACATCTTCGCGGGCGAGGTCGTGCTCGCCGCGGGCGCCTGGTCCGGCCCCCTGCTCGACGGCCTCGACCTCAAGGCCGAGGTCCGGCCGGTGCGGGGCCAGATCGCGCTGCTCCAGGGCCCGCCCGGGGGCGTGAAGTCCGTCGTGCTGCACCGCGACGCGTACCTCATCCCGCGGATCGACGGGCGCGTGCTCGTCGGCAGCACGGTCGAGGAGGCGGGCTTCGAGAACCACGTCACCGCCGAGGGCGCGGCGTTCCTCTTCTCGCGCGCGTTCCGCTTCGCCCCGGGGATCAAGGACTACCGCGTCGATCAGCTCTGGTCGGGCCTGCGGCCCGCGACGCCGGATCGGCTCCCCCACCTCGGCCGCCCCGCCTCGCTGCAGGGGTTGATCCTGGCGACCGGGCACTTCCGCAACGGCATCCTGCTCGCCCCGCTCACCGGGCGCATCGTCGCCGCGATCGTCGAGGGCCAGGCGCCGCCGATCGACCTCACGCCGTTCCACCCGGACCGCTGAGCGCGCGGAGCCTCGCCTCCTCGGCCTCCATCTCCTCGACCCCCCGCTTCTCGGAGACCGGGAGCAGCAGCACGAGCCCGACCGCGAAGAGCAGGACGATCGAGAGGATGGCCCAGCGCGGGCTGCCGGTGACCTGGAGCACGGTCGCGTAGAGGAAGGGCCCGAGCGCGCTGGCGAACTTCCCCGTGATGGAGAAGAACCCGAAGAACTCGCCGGCGCAGGACGGCGGCGTGAACCGGGCCTGGAGCGCGCGGGCGATCGCCTGGCTGCCGCCCATCACGAGGCCGACGACGACGCCGAGGATCCAGAACTCCCGGGGCGACTTCATCAGGAAGGCGTACCCGACGACGCCCAGCCAGAGCACGAGCGACGCGACCAGCGCGGGCTTGTCGCGGAAGCGCCGCGCGATCCACCCGAAGGACAGCGCCCCGACGACCGCGACGCCCTGGATCAGCAGGAAGCACTTGATGAGGTCCTCGGGCTGCATCCCCAGGACCTTCTCCGCGTACGGGCCCGCCATCACGATCACGGTCTGGATCCCGTCGTTGAAGAACAGGAACGCGACCGTGTAGCGCGCCAAGGTCGGGAGGCGGCGGATGTTGCGGATCGTGCCGAGCACCTTGCTCAATCCCTCGCCGAGCAGCGAGCGGCCCGCGGGCACGGGGCGCGGGACAGCCCGCTCGCGGACCCAGGCCACGAGGGGCAGCGAGAACACGAACCACCAGAGCGCGACGCTCCCGAGCACGATCCGCGTGGCGGCCGCCTTGTCCGCGGCGCCCACCCAGTGCGGGTGGCCGATGACCAGCAGTCCGAGCAGCAGGTGCAGCCCGCCGCCGACGTATCCGCAGGCCCAGCCGATCGTGGAGAGCCGCGACGCGTGCCGCTCCCCCGCGATCTCCGGGAGGAAGGCGTTGTAGACGGCCGTGCTCGCCTCGAAGCCGAGGTTCCCGACGACGAAGAGCGCGAGGGCCACGGGCCAGGACAGCGGCAGCACCAGGGGCGCGACGGCGCAGCAGCCCAGCAGCCAGAACGCGACGAGGGCCTTCTTCTTCGCGGCCGTGAAGTCGCAGATCGCCCCCAGGACCGGCGCGAGCAGCGCCGCGAGGATCATCGACGCGGAGACCGCGTAGCCCCACCACTCCTGCGGAGCCTTCAGCGTCTTCTGGAGGTAGACCGCGAAGACCGCGGCCAGGATCGTCGTCGCGAAGGCGGAGTTGGCGAAGTCGTAGAGGGCCCAGCCGGCGATCTCCCGGCGGGTGGCGGGCGGGTTCACGGGACCCGATGGTACCTAATCGAGCGACGTCCCGAAACCGGCGCCGTCCTGCGGTCCGTCGAAGATGGTCTCGGGCACGTTGTCGATCGACGAGCGCCCGCGGTGGAAGTAGGCCCGGCCCCGGTCCAGGCCGTCCTCGGTCGAGTTGCCGTCCGCGTCGTCGCCCGGCGCGCCGATCACGAGGTCCCGGCGCCCGTCGTCGTCCACGTCGCCGCCCGAGGCGGCCCAGGTGCCGAGGAAGGCCCCGTCCTCGCCGCCGGTGAACACGACGTCGGCGGTGGCGTTCACCGAGGGGCCGCCGAAGTAGAGGTAGCCCCGGCCCCGGTCCGTGCCGCCCGCGTCCTCGAGGGGGGCGCCGACGAAGAAGTCGGGCGCGCCGCCGTCGTTCACGTCGCCGACCCGGGCCACGTGGGCCCCGAAGCTCGAGTCGTCCTCCGCGCCGTGGAGCACGAGGGTCGCGGAGAACGCGCCGACGCTGCTGTCGTTGCGGACGTCGTAGCCCGAGAAGAAGTAGGCCCGGCCCCGGGGAGTCCCCGCCGTAGCGGAGCTTCCGTCGTCGTCGTCGAAGGGCGCGCCCACGAGCAGGTCGTCGTAGGCGTCGTCGTCGACGTCGAGCACCCCCGCGATGGAGGCGCCGAACTCGGCGTTGTCCTCCTGGCCGTCGAGGACGAGGTCCACCCAGGCGCCGGGGTCGTGGGCACCGCGGTAGACGCGGACCCGGCCCCGGTCGCTGCCTCCCGCGTCCTCGCGGGGCGCGCCGATCATCCAGTCGGTGAACCCGTCCCGGTCGTAGTCGCCCGCCGTCGACGTGGACGCGCCGAAGCGCGAGCCGTCCTCCACGCCGGAGAACCCGAGTTCGGGCGAGCTGGACATCGAGTGTCCGCCGAGGAAGAGGTAGGCCCGGCCGCGGTCGCTGCCCCCCGCGTCCTCGAAGGGCGCCCCGACCAGCACGTCCTCGTAGCCGTCGCGGTTCACGTCCCCGGCGCGGGCGACCGACGCCCCGAAGCGGCCCCCGTTCTCGGTGCCGGAGAGCACGAGGCTCCCGTCCGGGAAGGGCCGGCCGCCGAAGTAGATGAAGACCCGGCCCCGGTCGAGGCCGTCGTCGGTGGAGTTCCCGTCCGCGTCGTCGTAGGGGGCGCCGACCGCGAGGTCGGGCCGCCCGTCCCCGTCCACGTCGCCGATCGTGACCACGACCTCGCCGAAGCGGGCCCCGTCCTCGAGCCCGGTGAGCGTCCCGAGGAAGGAGCGGTCCGGTCCGCGGTAAACCCGGACGACGCCCCGGGCCGTCCCGCCCGCGTCCTCGCCGGGGGAACCCACCAGGATCTCGGCCTCGCCGTCCGCCGTCACGTCGGCCGGGTCGTAGGTCCACCCCCAGCCGTCGTCGTCGTCCCAGCGGTGGCAGCCCGCGAACGCGAGGAGGGACGCGAAGAGGAGGAGGCGCGCCATACCCGGTAAGCGTACCTCGCCGGAGGCGGGTTCGGAATCCCGTTACTCGGGCCGGTCGTACCGGGCTTCGACCTTGGAGCGGATGCCGCCGCGGGCGTTGAACTCGCCGCAGACCGTCATCCACACCGGGGAGCAGGCCTTCGCGAGGTCGCGGAGCATCACGTTGACCGCGTTCTCGTAGAAGATCCCGATGTCGCGGAAGGAGGTCATGTACATCTTGAAGGACTTCAGCTCGAGGACCCGCCGGTCGGGCTGGTAGCTGATCGTGACGGTGCCGAAATCCGGCAGGCCGGTCTTGGGGCAGATCGCGTTGTACTCCGGGTCGGTGATGGTGATGACGTACCCGGGGAACTGGTTCTCGAAGGTCTCCAGCTTCGGGCGGCGGGCGTCGATCCCGGCCCGGGCGTGCGAGCGGTAGCCGGCCATGCCTACCAGCTGATCTTGACGACCTTGTACCGGATCTTGCCGCGCGGGGCGGCGAACTCCGCGACCTCGCCCACCTTGAGGCCGAGGATGGCCTGGCCCAGCGGCGAGGCGACGGACACGCAGTCGGAGTCCTCGCGGGTCTCGCCCTCGCCGACGACGAAGAACTCGTCCGGCCGCTTCGTGTCGAGGTCGGTCACCTTGACCTTGGCCCCGATGCCGACCTTGTCCCCCTCCTCGATCTCGATGATCTCGGCGCGGGCCAGCTTGTCGGAGAGCTCCGCGATCTGCGTCTCGATGATGTTGATCTCGTGGCGGGCCGTCTCGAACTCCGAGTTCTCCGAGAGGTCGCCCAGCTCGCGGGCGTCCCCGAGGGACTTCTCGAGGCGGGGCAGCTCCACGTTCTTGAGCTTGTGGAGCTTGTCCTTGGCCTGGTCGTAGCCCCGCTGGGTCATCGGCACTCGGTCCATGGTCTCCCCTGTGGAAAAACGAGAAACGCGCGCCCGGGCGGCGCGCGTTTTCCGGAAAAAAAGATACCCCCCCTCCCTCGGCGAGGCAAGCGCGATTGCTATAATCGCCCCCGGATGCCCCCGCTCGAGAGCTGGCTGCCCTTCGCCGTGCTCTTCGCGGAGGTCCTGGCCCTCGTCGGGCTCGGCCGCCTGGCCGCCGGCCACCTCTCCCGCCTCAGCCTCTCCCACGAGCTCACCACCCGCGACAACGGGGCCTTCGCCGTCGCCCTCGCGGGCTACCACCTCGGCCTCTTCCTCGCCCTCGCGGGGCTGCTCTCCGGCGAGACCCGGGACCTGGGCCGAGACGCGATCCTCGTCGGCGTCCACGGCCTGGTCGCGATCCCCTGCCTCCTCGTCTCGGCGTCGATCTGGCGCCCCGTGTTCGGCGTCGACCTGCGGCGCGACCTCGCCGAGGGACGCAACCTCGCCGCGGGGATCGTCTGCGGCTGCGGCCTCGCGGCCACGGGCCTGGTCTACGGCGGCGCGGTCCAGGGCGACAACCCCGGGGTGACCGGCGGCTTCTTCCGCACGGAGCTCGGCGGCTCGGTCGCGGCGCTGATCTTCTTCGCGCTCGGCCAGGGCGCGCTCTTCCTCACGAGCCTCCTCTACGAGTGGATCACGCCCTACGACGTCGAGGAGGAGGTCACCGAGAAGGGCAACGTCGCGGCCGCCCTCGGCTTCGGTGGCGCCCTGCTGGCGACGGGGATCGTCGTCGCGCACGCGGCGGCCGGCGACCTCTCGAGCTGGGAGGAGTCGGTCCGCGACTTCGCGCGGCTGCTCGTCCCCCTCGCGGGCCTGCCCCTCGTCCGGTGGATCGTCGCCGACGGGCTGCTCCTCGGGTTCCGCAACGTGAACCGCGAGATCTCCGCGGACCGCAACCTCGCGGCGGGACTGCTCGAGGCCGTGGCCTACGTCGGCTGCGCGATCCTCGTAACGCGGCTGCTGTAACGGAGTCTGAAGGACGACCATGGCCCCGAAACCCTTCGGCAAGCCGGGCTCGCGGAAGCGGCCCCTGCCCGTGGCGGCGCGCGGGGCGCTGATCGCCTTCGCCGCCGCGCCCGTCCTGGCCGCCGCCTGCCACCTCCCCGCGGCGAGGTACCGCCTCCTCGAGACCCGGGGCCTGTTCTGGCCGTCGGTGGCCGTCCTGGGCGCGTGCTACGCGGTCGCCGCGTACCTCTGGCTGCGGCGCCGTCCCTCCCCCCGCGGCCCCTGGGACCGGGGCCGGATCCGCCGCTTCCTCGCCCACGGGATCCTGGCCCTGCTCCTCGCCTCGCCCGCGTCGCTCGTGTCGGCCTGGCTGTACCAGCCGCCCCTGACGCTGCTCAACGGGATGCTCGGCCAGGCGCCGGGAACCCTGACCTACGCCCTCGTGGAGTCGGGCCCGGACGCGAGGGCCGTCCTGCGCTCGCCCTACTGGCGCGACGACGTTTCCTACGAGCTCACCGAGGAGGCCCACAAGCTCAAGGCCCGGGGCAGCCTCGCGGTCCTCAAGATCGCCCGCGGCGCCCTCGGCGCGTGGTGGGTCGCGGACATCGAGTTCCGGGAGCTGCCGTGACGCGCTCCCCCGAGCCCGCGATCCTCGACCGCCTCCAGACGGAGTACCTCGCCTGGTCGGCCTACGTCGAGGGCGAGCCCAAGCCGCTGGCCGACCCGATCCCCCTGCGGGCCGCGGAGCGGGACGAGGTCGCGTCGATCTGCGAGCGCTTCGCCGCGCTCATCGCCCGCACCGCCGACCTCGCGCTGGCGGACGACCGGATCCTCGACGCCTTCTCGCTGCCGCCCGGCGTCCGGCGCCTCGTCGAGGCCGAGCGCGGCCGCCCCGGCCGGGCCGGCGAATTGCTCGCGCGCTACGACGTCTTCCGCACGCCGGAGGGGTGGAAGCTCAGCGAGTTCAACACGGACGTGCCCGGCGGCCTCCACGAGGCCTCCGGGCTGGCCGACCTCGTCGCGGGCGACCCGAAGTCCTGCCGCGTCCTCGAGGCGGCCACGGACCTCGCGTGCCGCGACCTCGTGCGCCCCTCGGTCGGCATCGTCTACGCGAGCGGCTTCGGCGAGGACCTCGAGCAGTGCCAGTTCCTCCGCCGGGCCTGGATCCGGCGCGGCATCCCCGCGATCCTCGGCGGCGCGGCCAACCTGGCCTACGACGGCCGGCGGCTCCGGCTCCTCGGCCAGCCGATCGACGTCCTCTACCGCTTCTTCCCCGCGGAGTGGCTCGACGGGATCCCGGCCGCGGAGGGCCTGCGGGCCGCGGTGAAGGACGGCGCCGTGCGCCTCGTGAACCCCTTCGCCCAGCTCGTCGCGCAGACCAAGATCGGCATGGCCTTCTGGTGGGAGCGCCGCGACCTGCTGACGGCCGCCGAGCGCGGGCTCGTCGAGCGCCACCTGCCGCGCACGGAGCGCTTCGACGCCCGCCGGCTCGACGAGTACCGCGCGCGCCGCGACGAGATCGTCGTCAAGCGCTCCTTCGGCCGCGTCGGCGAGCAGGTCCTCGTCGGCCGCTTCCACTCGGACGCGGACTGGGCGGACGCGCTGGGCTGGCCGCTCTCCGAGCCCGGCCAGTGGATCGTCCAGGAGCGCTTCGAGACCCTGCCCGTGGAGCTGGGGGGCGGGACCTATTACCCCTGCTACGGCGCGTACGTCGTCGCGAACCGCTTCGAGGGCTTCTACGTGCGCGCGGCCCGCGAGCCGTTCATCGCCTCCGACGCGTACACCGCCGCCGTGAAGGTGATGCCGTGAGCCGCCGCCACGGGATCGTCGCGTTGGGCCTGGCGGCGCTGGGCGGCTGTCGGGACCCCATCGAGGTCCGGCCGCCGGAGGGCACCGAGTCCCGCGTGCTCCTGGACCTCCGGAACCACGACAGCCTCAAGGGCCTCGGGTGGAAGCGCTACCTCAAGTCCGAATCGCTCCACGCGGCGTGGGTGCCGCCGGCGACGGACCCGTGGCGGCCGTACTACCGCCCGACGCTGCCCGCGGCGATCGAGATCGTGGCCCGGGCGACGGGCCCGGCCTGCGCGGATCCCGACCCCACGGAGGGGCAGATCGGGGAGATCCTGAGGCGCGACCTCGACAACGCGGCCGTCTTCGTGGACCTGCCCGGCGAGGCCTCGGTCGCCTGGGGCGCCCGCCTCGCGGGGAAGGGCTTCGTGCCCGTGCTCACGGTGAACAACTGGCCGCACCCGAAGGGCGTGGTCCCGCTCGACCGGACCCTCGGGGCGCTGCTGTACTGGGCGGCGGAGGTCGAGGCGTCGCGCGCGTCGCGCCCCCTCATCCCGCGCCCGGTCTTCATGTTCGACAACCGGCGGATGCAGGGCTCGGGGAGCGCGGAGACCTTCGACAACCGCTACTTCCACGTGCTGTCGGACCTGCCCCCCGCGGCGATCCTGCAGGGCCGGGGCATCCTCACGGCCTACTACGTGCACCCCGCGGGCAGCACGGGCGTCTGCTCCGACGACCTGGTCGACTACTTCGTGACGTTGAAGGCCCGGGGCCTGCAGGTCCTCGAGGTCTCGGTGCGCGGGGCGGGCTCGGAGATCGCGGGCTGGACGCCGACGCCGCGGAGCACGGTCTTCAGCGGGGCCTCGCCGGCGACCTACGCGACGGGCAGCCGCGCCTACGGGCGCTCGTATTCCGGGTACCACCGTTTCTGGACGCGCTCGCAGAGCACCTGGGGCTCGGGCGGGAGCGGGGGCGGCTCGGGCTTTTCATAGGAGGCGACGGTGGACGACAAGACGCTCACGGACCTGCTGAACTCGAAGATCGAGTGGATGGGGACCGTGTACGAGGCGGCCAAGGACCAGGCGATGTACGAGTGGATCCGGCTGCCGAAGCCCACGCACCGCTGCGGCGGGGCGATCTACGTCTTCGTCGAGACGACCGGCATCGGCTACGTCTGCGAGAAGTGCAAGGAGGCCGAGGTCCTCTGACCCCGGCCTACTTCGGCGCGACGGCCTTCATCTCGGTCTTCGAGGTCGTCGTGATCTCCTGGCCCATCGCGTTCATCGCCATCGTCGAGGTGGTCTTCGAGGAGACGAGGGCCCCCTTCGCGATCGACCACACCATCTCGCCCTTGGCCTTGCCCTCGGTCAGCTCGAAGGGCGGCATCGCGGGCTCCTCGTCGCCGGGCTTCTCGGCCCCCTTCTCCATGGCGAAGGTCGTCTCGAGCGCGATCACCGCCTCCCCGCCCCCGTCGCGGATCTCCTTGAGCGAGAACTTCGTCTTGTAGGTCATCTTCCCCATCATGGCCATCGGGACCTCGCCGGACTCGACCCAGGTGTCGCCCACGCCGACCTCGCCCTTGGGGAGGACGGCGAAGCCCTGCTGCATCTGCTGCTTCATCGAGTCGTCGGTGAACTGCTTGGCGAAGCGCTCGCCCATCATCGCGCCCGACTCCTCGTCGAGGTTCTTGACGATGGCGTCGACCATCGCCTTCACGCCCTCGACCTTCTTGATGTGCCCGCGCGACTCGATGGTCATCGTGATCGACTTGCCGACCATGCCGGCCATGATCTTGCCGACGGGATCGGCGGGGGCTTCCTTGTCGCGGTCGGAGTCGTAGTCGGTCTTCCCCATCATCGGGATGTCCATCTCGACCTTCACGCGGTCGTAGGTGGCCTGGACCGTGGCCGTGCCCTCGGCGTCGATGGCGGCGACCTTCTGGGTGAGGCCGAAGAGCATCTTCTGGACCATCTCGCCGCCGGCGAACTCCGTGTTGTTCTCGGTGAGCGTCTCGTAGCGCTGCACGGAGTCCTTGGTCCACTTCCACTCCAGGCGCACCTTGGCGGCGTCCTGGGCGCGGAGCGGCGGGGCGAGCAGCGGGAGCAGCAGGAGGGCGGCGGCGAATCTCATGGATCGTCTCCTCGGGTGTCTGTCTTGATACGAGCGGCGGGGCGGCGCGTTACGCCGGATCGGCGGGCCCGCCCCGGGGCACGTGGCAGGAGCGGCCGGGGACGCAGGCGCTCCGGTGCACCCAGTCCTGGTCCGGCCCGACCGCGTAGCAGCTGAGGGCGCACCACCAGTGCGTGGTGTCGCCGGCGTACTCGGACTCCGGGGCCGTCGTCCCGCGGACGAACATCCCCTTGCAGCGCAGGTGGAGGCAGGTCCCCTCGGCGGTCCGGGCGTCGGATTCCATCGATCACTCCTTCCAGAGGCCCGCGGCCGCGAGCACCGCGCGTTTCACGATCGTCCGGCCGATGCGGACCTTCCACGCGCTCCCCGGCAGGGGCGTCGCCGCCTCGAAGGCCGCCTTCCCCGCCGCGGCGGCCGACTCCTCCCCGGCCTTCTTCCCCGCGAGGGCCGCCTCCGCGGCCTCCGAGCGCCAGGGAGTGCCCGAGACCGAGCCCAGCACGACCCGGGCCGACTTGATCGTCCCCCCCTCCAGGGCCAGGACCACGGCGGCGCTCACGAGCGCCCAGTCGAACGACTCCTTCTCCCGCGCCTCGAGGTAGGCGCTCCGCGACCCCTCCGCGGGGGCCGGCACGGTCACCGACGCGAGCACCTCGTCGCGCTGGACGACGTTCTCCCGCGTCGGGTCGTCCTTGGCCGCGGTGAAGAACGACGCCATCGGGACCTCGCGGGCCCCCTTCGGGCCCTGGAGCTGGACGACGGCCCCGAGGGCCGACAGGGCGACGGCCAGGTTCGACGGGTGGACGGCCGAGCAGGGCGAGGTCGCGAAGACGGCGTGCAGCCGGTGGTCGCCCTCGGCGGCCGGGCACGTCGATCCGCCCTTCTTGAGGCAGGAGACCTCGGCGAGGCGGTAGTACGCGCAGCGCGGGCGCTGGAGCAGGTTGCCCCCGAGCGTCGCGACGTTGCGGACCTGAGGCGTGGCGGCCGCCCCCGCGGCCTGGCCGAGCACGGCCAGCGGGCCCTCGCGGAACTCGGCGGCGATCCGGGCGAGCGTCGCCAGGGCACCGATCCTCGCGCCGCCGCCGTCGCGCGAGATGGCGTCCATCCCGGGCGCGCCCGCCAAGCTGACGAGGCGCGTCGGCGTCTCGAGCTGGGACTTGAGCCGGTCGAGCAGGTCCGTCCCCGCCGCCTTGAGCAGCGCGGTCCGCGTCTCCGCGAGCAGCCCCGCGGCGTCGGCCGCCGAGCCGGCCCGGACGTAGTCGAAGCTCTTCATGGCTACTTCTTCCCCCCCGCCTCGAGGGCGGCCAGGACCTTCTCGGGCGTGATGGGCAGGGAGCGGACCCGCGCGCCGATCGCGTTGGCGACCGCGTTGGCGACGGCCGCGGCCGTCGGGATCGTCGGCGGTTCCCCGAGCCCCATCATGCCGACGTTGTTCTTCGCGTTGGCGACGTCGAAGGCCACCGCCACGATCTCCGGGCAGTCCTTCGGCCCGGCGATCTTGTAATTCAGGAAGTCCGCGTTGGTCATCACCCCGAGCCTGGGGTCGAGCCTCCGCTGCTCGAAGAGGGCGTAGCTGACGCCCTGGATGACGCCGCCGGAGACCTGGCTCTCGAAGGTCAGCCGGTCGACGACCCGCCCCGCGTCCTGGAGCGCGACGACCTTGAGCACGCGGACCTGGCCGGTCTCGACGTCCACCTCGACCTCGGCGAACTGGACGCCCGCGACCTGGTCGCGGAAGCCGGCGTAGTTGGCGACGCGCTCGCCCGAGACGAGGATCCCGCCGGGCGCGAGCGCCTCGCAGAGCTTGCGGAACGTCGTGCCCGTGGCCGCGCCGCGGCGGACGACGACGCCCCCCTTGAGGTCGAGCTCCTCGACCTTGGCCCCGAGGAGCTTGGCGGCGGGCTCGAGGAGGGTCTGCTTCGCCCGGTACGCCGCCAGGCGGCACGCGGGCCCGACCGTCGGGGCCGTCGTGGAGCCGCCGCTGCCGGGGCCGGGCGGGAAGTTCGTGTCGCCGATCCGGACCGTGACCTGCTCGGGCTTCAGCCCGAGCTCCTCGGCCGCGATCACCGCGAGCACCGTGCGCGTGCCGGTGCCGATGTCCTGGGCCGCGCTGCGGACCTCGACGGTCCCGTCCGGGAAGACGGCGCAGTCCACCTTGAAGCCGGGCCCGCCCGCCTGGAACCAGACGGAGGTCGCCATCCCCGCGCCGCGCTTCCGCGGCCCGGGGTCCGAGCCCGCGACCTTCTTCCACTTCGACTTCCAGTCGAAGAGCGCCGCGCCCTTCTCCATCTCCGCGAGGTGGATCACGCTGCGCGTGTGCGCGCGCCGGAACTCGAGCGGGTCCGTCCCCGCCGCCGCGGCGAGCTCGTCGAGGAAGCACTCGAAGCCGAAGAAGCCCTGGGGATGGCCGGGGGCGCGGAAGGCCCGCGACTCGCCCGCGTTCGTCAGGACCGTCGTCTCCTCCATCTGGAAGGCGCCGGTCTCGTAGTACCCGGGGTAGCGCACGCCCGCGCCGCTGCCGACGCCGCCCGAGCCTCGCGTCGAGGCCTTGATCCCGCTGAGCCGCCCGTCCTTCGTCAGGCCGCCCTTGAAGGCCTGGATCGACGACGGCCGGTTGCCGCCGTTGAGGTGCTCGCCCTGCCGGTCGAGCATGAGCTTCACGGGCCGCCCGGTCTTCCGCGCCAGCGCGACGGCGAGCTGGCCTTCGCGCCCGATGCCGAACTTGGCACCGAAGCCGCCCCCGACGTGCTCGGCCACGACGCGCACGTCGGACTCCTTCACGCGCGCGGCGTTGGCGACCTGGCCCCGGCTCCCGGAGACCGCCTGGGTCGAGATCCACGCGGTGACCGCGTCGCCGTCGATGGCGACGACGAGCCCGTGGGGCTCCAGCGCGGAGTGCGTCTGCACCTCGGTCGAGTACGTCGCCTCGACGACCCGGTCCGCGCGGGCGATGACGGCGTCGGCGTCCTGCTGCCGGCGGCCTCCCCCGCCCTTCTGCACGTTCTCGCGGTTCGCGAAGACCCTCGGCGCGCCCGGCTTCTCGGCATCCTCGATGGTCGTGACGCAGGGCGCGGCGTCGATCTCCACGACCACCGCGCGGACCGCCTCGGCCGCCGCCTCCTCGGTCTCCGCCGCGACGGCGGCGATCTCGTCGCCGTGGAACAGCACGGGCGTCCCCGGGTTCTTGAGCACGTGGAGGGCGAGGAAGCCCGGGACCTTCTCGGCCGCGGAGCCGTCGACCGCCTTCACGGTCCCGGCGCCGAGCGGCGAGCGGACGATGCGGGCGTGGGCCACGTTCTTCGGGGCGATGTCCGAGGTGTACTTCGCCCGGCCGGTGACCTTGAGCGGGCCGTCGACGCGGGGGACGCGGGTCCCGACGACGGCGAGCTTCGCGTCGGCGCCCCAGGGGTCGAGGTCGCGGTCGTCGACGGTGACCTCGAGCTCCTCGACCTTCCCCTCGAACCCGACCTTGGTGCGTACCTTGCGCGGCATGCGTGCCCCTTACTTCTTGGCCGCGACGGCGGCGACGGCGTCCAGGATGCCCGGGTAGGTCCCGCAGCGGCAGAGGTGGCCGGAGATCCCCTCGGCCGCCTCGGCTCGCGAGGGCGACGGGTTGCGCTGCAGGAGCGCCGTGCAGGACATGAGCATCCCGGGCGTGCAGTAGCCGCACTGGAGGGCGTCGTGGTCGCAGAAGGCCTGCTGCAGCGGCGAGAGCGGGCCGGCCTCGGGGCTGAGCCCCTCGACGGTCTCGATCTTCCGGCCGACCGCGTCGAGCGCGAGCATCAGGCAGGAGTTCACCGCGAGGCCGTCGACGAGCACCGTGCAGCCGCCGCAGGTGCCGCGGTCGCAGATCTTCTTCGCGCCCGTCAGGTCGAGGCGCTCGCGGAGGACGTCGAGCAGCGTGCTGCGGGGCTCGACGCGGACCTCGCGGTCCTTGCCGTTGACGTGGAGGACGACGGGGACGGCGTCCGGCCCGAGCACCGGCCGCTCCTGGACGGCGAAGACGGGGGATCCGACGGCGGCGGCGCCGCCCGCGGCCCCGATCCCGCGGAGGAAGCCCCGGCGGGAGACGCCCCCGGGATCAGGCCCCCGACGATCCGGCTTTTTCGGCATCGAGCACCTCCGCGACCGGGGCCGCACCGCCCTTCACGTGGCGGATGACGCTGCCCAGGATGGACACGGCGATCTCGGCGGGGGACTCCCCGCCGATCGGAAGGCCCACGGGCGCCTCGACGCGGGCCAGCTGCTCCTCGGAGATCCCGTGCTCCCGGAGGCGCGCGAACATCTCGACCCGCTTGGTCTTCGAGCAGATCAGCCCGATGAAGCCGCCGAAGCGGCGCACGGCCTCGAGGAGGACGACGGAGTCGTTCTTGTGCGAGTAGCCCAGGATGAGCAGGTGGGTGTACGGCGAGAGGTCCGCCGTCGAGAAGAACTCCTCGGGCCGCGCGTGGTGCAGGCCCGCGGCCTCCGGGAAGCGCTCGCGCGAGCAGTAGGCGGCCCGGTCGTCGAGGACGCTGTAGCCGTAGTCCAGCGGCACGGCCGCGCGGGCGACGGCGAGACCGACGTGGCCGCCCCCGCAGATCAGCAGGTGCGGCCGGCGGCCGACGGGCTCGATCATGATCTGGACGCTCCCCCCGCAGAGGCTGTCGAGCCCCCCGGGCCTCGAGTGCAGGAGGTCGAAGGGGAAGATCCCCCCGCGACCCGTCGACAGGCATTCCAGCGCGCGCGCCTTGACCTTCTCCTCCAGCCCGGCGCCGCCGACCGTGCCGACCTGGCTCCCGTCCGGCAGGACGATCATCGTCGAGCCGGCCTTCGCGGGGACGCTGCCCTTCGCGACGGCGACGGTCGCCACGGCGAAGACTCGCCCGGCGTCGATCAGCCGCAGCATCTCGGCGAGGACGTTCCGGTTCATCGGCGCTTCCGCCAGGCCTCCAGGCACCGAGCGTAATCCTCCGGGGTGTCCATGTCCACCCGGATCGACGGGTCGTCCACCTCGACGTGGTGCACGCGCGACGGATCCCGGTTCAGCACCGCGCGCAGCGGCTCGTCGTCGCCGAGCGCGAGCAGCTCCGCGCGCAGGGCCCCGGAGAGCAGCACGGGGTGGCCGCGCCGCCCCGCGTGCGACGGCACGACGATCGGCGCCCGCCCCGCGGCCGCGGCGATCCGGGCGACGAGCTGCCGGGTCAGCAGCGGGTGGTCCGCGGGCACCACGAGGACGTCCCCCGCGGGCGCCCGCTCGAGCCCCCGCTTCAGCGACGAGCTCCGGCCGCGCGCGGGATCCGGGTTCACGACGGCCCAGCCCCGCGAGCGCGCCGAGCACGAGCGCCAGCGCCGGGCGGCCGTCGAAGTCGAGCAGCGGCTTGGGCCGGCCCATGCGGGCCGAGTCCCCCGCCGCGAGGACCACGGGGTGGATCACGGGGCGATGATAGCGCCCGAAAGGCGTGGATGCGCCCCCTCCGGCGTGGTATGCAAGAGTCATGCTCCGCGTCGCGGTCCTGGTGTCGGCGGCCCTGCTGGCCCAGCAGGCCC
Organism: uncultured Planctomycetales bacterium; assembly: GCA_964464755.1. GTDB lineage: Bacteria > Planctomycetota > MHYJ01 > MHYJ01 > JACPRB01 > CAYXGZ01. Next base: position 11,403 of record CAYXGZ010000008.1, on the reverse strand, counting down.
CGCCCGTCCAGCCCGCCCCTCCCTCGCCCTCGAAGATCATCGAGAAGGCGCTGGGGGCGATCCGCAAGCAGCAGCAGGCCTCGGGCGCGTGGGGACTGGACATGCCGCCCGCGGGCCTCTTCCACCGCGACGGGATGACCGGCCTCGTCGTCTACACGCTGCTCTCCTGCGACGTCCCCTTCGGCGACCCCCAGGTCCAGAAGGGCGCGCAGTTCCTCCTCGACGGCTTCCCCTGGGACTCGCAGTGCCCCGTCTACGAGACCAGCCTCCAGGTCCTCGCGTGCGCGGAGCTGATCCAGCGCTTCGACCGCTCGCGGACGACCGTCGACGAGAAGCTGCGCGAGCGCGTCGCCAAGCGGATGCAGGACGGCACGGACCGCCTCGTCGGCTGGCAGATGGAGGCCGGCTGGAACTACGGCCGCAAGGGCGAGCGCGCGGACAACTCGAACACGCAGTTCGCGCTCATGGCGCTGCGGGCGGCCCACAACGCGGGCGGCAAGGTGCCCGCGCTCACGTGGGAGAAGGCCCTGACCCACCTGAAGGCCGGGCAGGCCAAGGACGGGACCTGGTCCTACCAGTCCGGCTACGGCGTGAAGGACCCCGGCGCGCCCTCGGACTCCATGACGGCCGCCTGCCTCATGGGCCTGGTCATGTCGCTCGCCTCGCGCATGGACGTCCCCGACCTGGTCGAGGTCGACCAGGACCCCGCCGTCGCGCGGGGCTTCGAGGCGCTCTCAAAGCTCTACGAGCAGCGCAGCGACGTGAACCCCTACCTGCTCTGGAGCGTGGAGCGCGCGTGCCTGCTCGTGGGCCGCAGGAAGGTCGGGACCCGCGACTGGTACGCCGACGGCACGGCGGCCCTGGCCCGCGTCCAGAAGGACGACGGGTGCTGGGACACCTCCCTCGGCCTCGCCGACACCTGCTTCGCCGTCCTCTTCCTCCGCAAGGCCTACATCCCCGTGGTCGAGAACCGCCCCCGCGAACAGAGCAAGTGACGAGGAACCCCCGCCCATGACCCGACTCGTGCTGGCCGGCCTGCTGGCGATCGCCCTCCAGGATCCCGCGCCCCGCGCGGCCGAGGACGTGCGCCACCCCTGGGCCGGGTTCCCCGGCGGCTCGACGGCCGTGATCGTCCGCCGCCTCACCGAGGGCGCCCGCACCCACGAGACCCGCGAGCGCTGGACCGTCGCGCAGGTCAAGGGGCTCCCCGAGGTCTCGACCCAGCTCTGGAGCGGCGAGCGCTGGGTCACCGGCCAGGCCAGCGTCCCCCACCTCGCCCCCGTCGTCCCCGAGGAGGGCTGCACGAAGGCGGGCGAGAAGCGGGAGGAGCTCGTCGTCGGCGGCCGCAAGATCCCCTGCACCGTCACGGACTGGGCCTTCGAACTGCGCGGCAAGGGCTGGAGCGGGAAGGCCCGGATCTGGAGCGGCGAGGGCGTCCGCGTCCCCTACCGCGAGCTCGAGAAGGACGGCACGGACCTCGCGCTCTTCGGCGACGTGCTGAAGGTGGAGCTCTCCCTGCTGCGCGGCCGCGACGCGGCGACGTACTCCGCGGAGATCACCGACCTCGGCGCGACGCTGAAGGTGGGCGACCGCGACGTCCCGTGCGTCGTGGAGGTCGTCCGGCTCGAGGAGCGGCGCGAGCAGGTCGCCGAGCAGTGGACGATGAAGCGCTGGCTCTCCGAGGACGTGCCGGGGCGCGTGGTCAAGCGGGTCCGCGAGGGGACGCTGCGCGGCGCGCCCGTGAAGCTCGAGGAGGACGTCGTCGAGTTCGAGGTGAAGAAGTGACCTAGACCTTGTCGTCGATCTTCACCATCTTGTCGACGCTGCCCACGCCGCCGCCGCTGACCACGAGGCTCAGGGCCATCATCCCCAGCGCGAAGGGGAACGCCCACCCGTTGCTTCCCGTGAAGCCGTGCCTCCAGTGGACCATGGCGATCGCGACGGTCATCACGATGGCGAGGGTCAACGCCGCGTAGCGGGTCACGATCCCCGCGATCACGAGGCAGCCGCCGCCGAGCTCCGCGATGCCGAGGAGCACCGCGAACGCGGTGGCGATCGGGAAGTCGAGGTGGCGGAGCATGCGCGCGGTGCCGTCGATTCCGTCCCCGCCGAAGGCGCCGAAGAGCTTCTGCGCGCCGTGCACGACGAACACCGACCCGAGCCCGACGCGCACCATGAGCGTCCCGTACTCCTTGGACTCGTTGAAGTGCTTCCCGATCATGGGTCCCTCCCGGATGCCCGAGCAAGGATACTTCACGCGGGCTACAATCGGGACGTGAAACCCGCCGTCGTCGCCGCCGCCCTCGCGCTGGGGCTCTTCGTCGGATTCGCGGTCGGCCGGGCCTGGCCGGGGAGGCTCCCCGAGGCCCCGGTCCGCGCCGTCGGGGGCTCCGCCGCGGCCGCCGCCGAGGAGAAGGCCGCCGCCCGCGAGGAGGAGATCGTCCGGCTGAGGCGGGAGCTCGACCAGGCCCGCCGCGCCCCGGCGGCCGCCCCCGGGCCGGGCGAGCGGGCCCCCGCCCCCGCCGCCGCGCGGGACCCCCGCCGCCACGCCGAGGACATCTTCGAGCAGTTCCGCCGCGCCTTCCAGCAGAAGGGCGGACCGGAGTTCATCCGCGCGATCGGCATGATCGACGAGCTCGACGAGAGCATGGCCCCGCTCTTCATCGAGAAGCTGCGGGCCGGGATCGACGTGCCCGAGCTGAAGAACATCACGCCGATGCTCATCCTCCTCTCGGGCGGGAACGACGCCGCGGCCTGGGTGCAGGAGCAGCTCGCGAACCCGGCGCTCTCCGACGCGGAACGCAAGGAGCTCCTGAAGAACCTGAGCGGGACCGGGGTCCCGGTCCTCCGCAAGCTCCCGATCGACGGGCCGCTGGGCCGGACCATGGAGGGCCTGCTGCTCTCCGAGGATCCGGCGGAGCGGATGGGCGGCGCCGGGCTGCTCGGGGGCCGGGACAGCGACGCGGCCCGGGTCCAGCTGCGCTCGATGGCGACGGCCGACCCCGACGGGCAGGTCCGGGCGTCGGCGCTCGAGTCCCTCGGCTGGGTCGGCGACCGCTCGACGCTGGAGTTCCTGCGGGCCTACCCGAAGCCGGACCCGACGGCGCCCCACCAGTGGGCCGTCACGCAGGCCTTGGAACGCGCGATCCAGCAGCTCGAGCGCAAGTTCGGGAACTAGAGGTCCAGGCGCTCCATCGGTGGCGCCGCGGCGTGGCGCCACGGCCGCGGGTCCAGGCCGGGCTTCGGGTAGAGCCGGCCCTCGAGCCCTTCCGGGCCGAACGCGTAGAAGAAGAACCCGCCCTTGAACGGATCCAGCGACACCGGGCGGATCCAGTGCTCGCCGCCGGGAGGATACGGCTCGGCGCGGAACCCCAGCCGCCACTTGTACGCGGGCAGCCCGATCGCGAGGTGGTGCCCGTAGCGGTTCGTGTCGACGCCGAGCGAGAGCTCGCGGAACCCCGCGGCGGCGCTGATCTCGAGGGCCTTGAGGATCAGGTAGTGCTCGAGGTCGAGCCCCGCCGAGCGCTCGCGGTCGAACGCGCCGTAGGAGACGGAGTAGTGCCGCCCGACGCGCTGGAGGAGGACGCCCGCGGCGAGGTGCTCGCCGTCGAGCAGCCAGAGCCCGGCCCAGCGGCCCTCGAGCCCGCCCCGCTCCCCCATGCGGTCGATGCCGCGCGGACGGGAGAGGAGGCTGCGGCGGTACAGCTCGCGGAAGCGCTCGAAGCCCTCGACGCGGGGGTCGAGCTCGTAGCGGAAGCGCTCGGGGACGCGGCGGAGGAGGCGCCGCGCCTCGCGCCGGCCCGCGCCGTCGAAGGCGGCCTCGAGGTGCGCGTCGATCGTCGGGCGGACGGGGACGCGGTAGGTGACCTGGGCCGGGGCATGGTGCCAGCGCTCGCCCGGGGCGGGCGGGATCACGGAGCGCAGCAGGTGGGCGCCCGGGGGCGGGGCCTCGCCGGGCTCGACGGTCGCGATGCAGAGGTCGAGGAAGGACTCGAGCTCGGCCATCACTTCGCCGGGCGGCGCACGGCCACCAGGGCGATCTCCACGCGGGCGCCCTTGGGGAGGGCGGCGACCTGGACCGTGGCGCGCGCGGGCGGATCGGCGTCGAAGAACCCGGCGTAGACCTCGTTCATCGCCGGGAACTCGGCGAGGTCCGCGAGGTAGACGGTCGCCTGGACGACGTCGCGGGGCCCGAAGCCGCCGGCCTCGAGGACGGCGCGGAGGTTGGCGAGGACGCGGCGGGTCTCCTCGCGGATGCCGCCGGCGACGAGGGCCCCGGTGGCGGGGTCGAGCCCGACCTGGCCGGCGACGTAGAGCGTGTCGCCCGCGAGGACGGCCTGGGAGTACGGGCCGATGGGCGCCGGGGCGGCCTCCGTCCGGACGACGCGGCGCTCCGGGGCGGAGCAGGCGGCGAGGAGCAGGAGCAGGGGGAGCAGCTTCATGGTCAATCCACCGGGTGCCCGGCATCGAGCTTCTGGACGTAGGCGCCCGGGTCGCTGATGCGCAGCATGCGGTCGATCGCCGTGCGGGCGCGCCGGGCGATCTCCTCGGGGACGACGACCTTGTGCACGAGCTCCTCGAGGCTCGTGAGGACCTTGTCGAGGTCGTTCAGCTTCATGAACTCGCAGAAGGCCTCCTCGGAGGCCGGGTAGAAGGTCTTCCCCGGGTTCTCCTTGCGGAGGCGGTGGAGGATGCCGACCTCGGTGCCGACGATGAACTCGGGCGCGGCGCTCTCGCGGGCCGCCTTGATGATGCCCTCGGTGGAGATCACCTTGTCGGCGAGCTTCATGCAGCTCGTGAGGCAGCCGCACTCGGGGTGCATGAGGAACTCGGCGCGCGGGTGCTCGCGCTTCAGCTCCTCGATGTGGTCCGTCTTGATCTTGTGGTGCGCGTGGCAGTAGCCGGGCCAGACGTGGATGGCGCGGCCGGTCTTCATCTTCAGCCAGGTCCCGAGGAAGCGGTCGGGGCAGAACAGGATCTCGCGGTCCGCGGGGACGGCCTCGATGATCTTCTGGGCGTTCGTCGAGGTGCAGATGTAGTCGCTCTCGGCCTTCACCTCGGCGGTGCAGTTGATGTAGCTGACGACGACGGCGCCCGGGTGCTCGGCCTTCCAGGCGCGCAGGCTGTCGGCGCTGATCATGCTGGCCAGCGAGCAGCCCGCCTCGAGGTCGGGGATGAGGACCGTCTTGCCGGGGTTCATGATCGCGGCGGTCTCGGCCATGAAGTGCACGCCGCAGAAGACGATGACCGCGGCGTCCGTCTTCGCGGCCTGCTGGGTGAGGCCGAGGGAGTCGCCGCAGAAGTCGGCGATGTCGAGGAGCTCCCCGCGCTGGTAGTTGTGCGCGAGGATGACGGCCTTCCGCTCCTTCTTGAGGCGGAGGATCTCCGCGATCACCCGCGTCCGGTCGGCGGTCCCGGCGGCCATCCGGCCCCCTTGCTTAGTGTCGATATGACACTTCTTACCCGTACCGTAGCGCGCCGCGCGGCGCGCCGCAAGTCACGCCTCGGCCTCGGCCCACTTCCCCTCGCCCTCCCAGATCCGCACCGAGAGCTTCTCCTTCGCGAAGCGCTGCTTGAGCGACGCGAGGATGCGGTCGGCCAGGTTCTCGCAGGACGGGAAGTCGAGGATCGCGTTGAGGTCGACGTGGTCGAAGGCCTTCAGGGTCTCGCGCAGCGTGGACTTCAGGACGTCGAAGTCGACGACCATCCCGTTCACCACGGGGCCCTCGACGACGACCTCGACGCGGTACGTGTGCCCGTGCGGGACGCCGCACTTCCGGTGCCCCGGCAGCAGGTGCATGGAGTCGAAATGCTCGATGACGCAGACCTTCATGGCGTTCCCCCGGTTCAGCTCATGTAGACGCCGCCGTCCACGACGAGCGTCTGGCCCGTCATGAACGACGATTCGGGCGACGCCAGGAACAGCGCCGCGTTGGCGATGTCCTCCGGCCAGCCCAGCCGCCTCAGCGGCGTGCCCTTCACGATCGCCCGCAGCGAGGACTGCGGGACGTTCCACTTCTCGATCCACTCCGTGGCCACCGAGCCCGGGGCGATCCCGTTCACGCGGACGTCCGGCGCCAGCTGCTTGGCCAGGCAGCGCGTGAAGCCGAGGATCCCCGCCTTCGCCGCGCTGTAGAGCAACACGGACTCGTCGCCCTGGATCGAGGCCGCCGAGGCGATGTTCACCACGGCCCCCTTGCACTTCCGCAGCGACGCGGCGGCGTACTTCGTCACCAGGAAGGTCCCCGTGACGTCCACGTCCACCACCCGCCGCCACTCGTCCTCGTCGATCCGCTCGATGTCGACGTCGAAGGAGCCGGGCGAGGAGTAGCTCGCGTTGTTGACCAGCACGTCGAGCCGGCCGTAGCGGCTCACGGCGGCGACGATGAACTTCCGCACCTGCCGGGCGTCCGTCACGTCGGCCCCGAAGACCGCGGCGCCCGGGAGCTTCTCCGCCAGCTCCTCCGCCTCCGCGCGCGACGAGTGGTAGTGGACGAGGACCTTGGCGCCCTCGCGGGCGAAGACGCGGGCGATCTCCGCGCCGATGCCCTTCGCCGCGCCCGTGACCAGCGCGACCTTGCCCGCCAGCCGGTTCATGCGATGACCCTCAGCGCCCCGCCGTCCACCTCGAACGCGGCGCCCGTGATCCAGGACGCCCGCCCCGAGGCCAGGAACGCCACGAGCGAGGCGACCTCCTCGGGCCGCCCGGGGCGGCCCATCGGCACGCGCGCCGCCGCGCCCGCCGTCGCCCGCTTCAGCGCGGCCTTCCAGTCGCGGCCCGCGGCCTGCCGGGCCTCCTCCGTCCACGAGTCGGTGACCACCGGCCCGGGGCAGACGGCCACGACGCGCACGCCCTCCGGGGCGAGCTCGTTCGACAGCGACTTCGTGAAGGAAAGCAGCGCGGCCTTCGCGGCGCAATAGTCCGGCCCCATCGCGAAGGGCTGCCGCCCGACCTCGCTGGCAACGTTCACGATCACGCCCCTCCTCCGGCGCAGCCCCGGCAGAGCGGCCCGCGTCACCTCGACGGCGCTCAGCAGGTTGAGCTCGAGGGTCCGCCGCCACGTCGCGGCGCTCGTCTCCGCGAAGCGCCCGTAGTGCAGCATCCCGCCCGCGTTGTTCACGAGCACGTCCAGGTCCCCCGCCCGCTTCAGCAGCGAGCGCACCTGCGCGGGCTTCGTCACGTCCGCGGGGATCGCGACGATCTCGCCGACCGCCTTCGCGGCCTCGACGAGGTGACGCGGGCTCCGGGAGCAGATCACGACCCGCGCGACCTCCTCGTGGAAGGCGCGGGCGATGGCCCGGCCGATGCCCCGGCTGCCGCCGGTCACCAGCACGTTCTTGTCGCGGAGGCCCAGGTCCATGGGGCGCCGATTGTCCGGGGCCGCGCTTGGAGCTGTCAAGCGCGCCCGGTATGCTGGCCGCCCATGGATCCCGAGCTGCGCGCCGTCCTCGAGCGCCTCCCGGGCTGGTCCCTGCGCCGGGGCCGCCTCGTGCGACCCGTCCCCCGCCCCGCCGCCGCGGTCCGCGCCGCGCTGCGCCGGGCCGGCGCCGAAGCCGCCGTGAGGGTCGCCGGGGCCGCCTCCGAGCTTTCCGTGCCCGCCCGCGACCCCGAGTCGGCCTTCGCCGCGGAGACCGCGCTCCTCGCGCTTGTTTGACGTCCACCCCGCGGCGTCCGTAGACTTGCGCCCATGGAGCTCGACGCCGCCGTCTTCGCGGTCCTCGACGTGGAGACCACCGGCCTCGACCCCGCGAAGGACGACCGCGTCTGCGAGGTCGGCGTCATCAAGGTCCGCGGCGGCAAGGAGCTGGAGCGCTACCACAGCCTCGTCCACCCGGGCCGGGCCATCCCCGAGGAGGCCAGCCGGGTCAACCAGATCACCGACGAGATGGTGAAGGACTCGCCGGACTTCCCCAAGATCTCCCGCGACCTCCGGCAGTTCCTCGCGGGCACCGTGATGGTCGCCCAGAACGCGAAGTTCGACCGCACCTTCCTCGACGCCGAGTTCGCCCGCGCGGGCCTCGGCAAGATGACGATCCCCGCCGTCGACACGATCGCCCTCGCCCGCCGCGTCCGCCCGGGGCTCCCGAGCTACTCGCTCGACCGCCTCGCCCACCTCTTCCGCCTGAAGTTCGACACGCGGCACCGCTCCATCGGCGACTGCGAGGTGACCGTGCAGGTCTTCCAGGAGTGCCTCAAGGTCCTCCGCCAGCGCGGCGAGGTGCGCAGCGTCGAGGACCTCGTCCGTCGCGCCGGGATCTAGCTACCGGGCCAGCCGGTTGCCCATCCACGCCGCGAACGGACCCGCCGCGTAACGACCCCGCTCGCCGTCCAGGTCCAGCGTGCCCCCCGCCGCGTCCACCGCGAGCAGCACCCGCCTCGGCCCGGCCGCGCCCTGGAAGAGCAGCTCCGCCGCCCCCTTCGGCTCCCCGACCGGCGCGGGCTCGGCGGCGCAGCGCCCCAGCGCCAGCCACGCGTCGTCCAGGTCCGCCGCGGCCGACAGCGCGGCCGAGCGGCCCGACGCGGAGCGCAGCACGAGGCCCTTCAGCGCGGCGCGGTCCAGCCCGGCCGTCTCGAGGCGCTGGGCGACCGACCCCTCCGGCGACGGGACCCCGACCGGCTCGGTCGCGGGCAGTTCGAAGCGCGGGCCCTCGACGGGCGCCGGCGCGGCGGGCGCCTCCGGCGGCGCGACGGGCGTGGAACAGGCGGCGAGAAACAGGAATGGAACGAAAACGAAACGAGACATGCGGCCCCCCCTCTCGATCCCCGACCCTGGGTCGACTCCGGGGGCCAGTATAGCCGAAAAGACCTAGCGGTTTTCCTTCAGGTTGTCGACGACGATGCGCCGCGTGGACTTCGCGAGGTCGGGCCGGGAGAGCAGGTCCTGGTAGAGGGCGTTCGCCTTGTCGACGAGACCGATCTTCTTCAGCGCGGAGGCCTTGTTCGAGAGGTAGAACGCGCTGTTCGACGGGTCGGCCTCGATGGCCGTGTCGAAGCTGCGCAGCGCCTCCTCGGGCTTGCCGACCTTCATCAGCGTCGTGCCGAGCGTGCAGTACGAGACGCCGAGGTTGCGGCGCGCCTTCTCGACGGTGTCCTGGAGGATCTTGACGGCGTCGGCGGCCTTGCCGGCCTCCTCGAGGGCGGAGGCGTAGGTCAGCCGCAGGTTGATGTCGAAGGGCGTCCGGTCCAGCTGGGCCTTGAGCTCGCGGACGCGCAGCTCGGCGTTGTTGCCCGACCCGGGACCCTTCGTGATGCGGCTCGTCGTCATGGTTTTCTCCCTCGGATTCGGGCCCATCCTAGCCGCCCCGCGGGCCGGTGTCGAGCTACTGCAGGAACGGGTTGCCGGCCTTCTCGGCGGCGATGCGCGTCGCCGGCCCGTGGCCGGGCAGGACGACCGTCTCGGGATCCAGCGGCAGCAGCCGGGTCCGGATCGACTCGAGCTCCTGGTCGAGGTTCCCCTCCCAGAGGTCGGTGCGCCCGATCGAGCCCGCGAAGAGCGTGTCGCCCGAGAAGAGCATCCGCTCCTTCGGCGACTCGAGACCGAAGCAGCAGGACCCCGGCGTGTGCCCGGGCGTGTGGATGACCTTCAGCGACGAGGCGCCGAGGGGCACGACCTGCCCGTCGCGGAGCTCGCCGTCCACCGGCAGCGGGTCGTCGGGCGCGTCCATGCGGAGGCCGAAGAGGTGGAGCACCTCCGAGCACTGCTCCTTGAGGCCGAGGTAGAGCTTGAGGTCGCGCGGGTGCAGGAGGATCTTCGCGCCCGTCTCCTCCTTGAGCCGCCGGGTGCCGCGGATGTGGTCGAGGTGGCAGTGCGTGTGGAGGAGGTGGGTGACCTTCACGCCGAGGTCCTTCACGACGGCGAGGATCTCCGCGGGCTCGTCGCCCGGGTCGATGACCACGGCCGCGCGCGTCGCCTCGTCCGCGAGGACGTGGCAGTTGCACTGGAACGGCCCGACGGGGATCACTTGATGGACGAGCGCCATGCGGTCTCCAGGTCGCCGAGCGGGGCTCCGTAGATCTCCGTCCAGGGGTCCCGGGCCTGGCTGGTCCAGAGCCGGGCGAAGGCCGGGCCGCCGCGGGTCGCGACGAGCCAGCGCACGAAGTGGCCGGAGACCGCCGCGACGTCGCTGCCGCCGCCGGGCTGGGCCGCGAGCTCGGCCAGCGCGGGCAGCGCCCCGCGCGAGGCGAGGTCGGAGGTGATCTCGCGGATCCGCCGGTCCCAGGCGCCGTCGCCCGCGTGGGCCGCGGCGAAGCCGAGGGCCAGCAGGCCGGCGCGCGGGGGCTCGACGCCCCGGGCCGCGGCCGCCTCCCAGCCCACGACCTGGGCGGCGAGGTGGCCGAACGAGCCGTCGTGAAGCACGTGGTAGGCCCGCTCGCGCGGCCAGGCGGCCGGCACGGGCGAGTCGATCACCAGGTCCGCCTGGGCCTGGTCCGTGTAGACGAAGGCCTCGAGCTTGGGGCCGCCGGCGACGCCGAGCGCCTCGCGGGCCGAGACGGTGATCGCGTCGAGCCGCAGCGAGAGCTCGTCCCAGCGCACCTGCAGGGGCGAGTCGGGCGCGAGCCACACGACGTGCGTGGCCGTCTCGCGCCGCAGGTACGGCAGCAGCCCCCGGACCCGGCGCACGAGCTGCCGGGCGGGCCGCGCCGCGTTCGGGGCCTTCTGGTCGGCCGACGCGATCGCCTCGTCGCAGGACTTCGCCGCCGACTCGCGGTCCCCGGTCCTCCACGCGGCCAGCGCCATCCAGGCGTGGCCCAGGGCCCGGAGGTCGGAGTCGCTCGCGGAGCGCACCAGGTGCTGGCCCTCGGCCTTCAGCTCGGGGAACTTGCGGGCCCGCTCGAGGACCCGCCCCAGCGAGACGTGCAGGCCGGCCTCGGCCTTCAGCTTGATCTCGGCCCGCAGGATCTCCTCGGCGCGGGCCAGGCGGTCGGAGCGGAACGCGGCGTCGGCCTCCGGCGGCGACAGCGGCGCGGGATCCGGGTCCCGCGCGTCCTGGAGCAGCAGGAGCAGCGCCAGCGCGGCGGGGATCACTTGGCGACGGGATCCCAGGTCGGGACGTGCGTCGAGACCTTCATCGAGCAGAAGCGAGGCCCGCACATCGAGCAGAACTCCGCCGTCTTGAAGTACTCGGCCGGCAGGGTCTCGTCGTGCATCCGCTTCGCCGTCTCGGGGTCGAGCGAGAGCTCGAACTGGCGCTTCCAGTCGAAGGCGAAGCGGGCCTTCGACAGCTCGTCGTCGCGCTTCCGCGCGCCGGGCCGGTGGCGGGCGATGTCCGCGGCGTGCGCGGCGATCTTGTAGGCGATGACGCCCTGGCGCACGTCGTCGTCGTCCGGCAGGCCGAGGTGCTCCTTCGGCGTGACGTAGCAGAGCATCGCGGAGCCGAACTGGCCGATGACCGCGGCGCCGA
>CAYXGZ010000007.1:0-78898 GCA_964464755.1 uncultured Planctomycetales bacterium | reverse complement strand
CCCCCCCCCCGGGGGGGGGGGGGGGGGGGGGCGGGCCCCCGCGGGGCGGGCGGGCGGGGGGGGGGGTGGGGGGCGGCCGCGGCCGCGAGGCCGCTCCAGCGCAGCCAGGGGGCCGGCGGGGCGGCGAGGCGGCGGCGGTCGGAGACGGCGGCCTCGATGCGGGCGCCGAGGTCGCGGGGCGCGCGGGGCCGGGGCAGGGCGGTGAGGAGCTCGGTCTGGCCCTCGACGGACTGGAGGATGGCGGAGCAGTCGCCGCAGGCGGAGAAGTGGCGGCGGAAGGCGCCGAGGTCGAAGCGGGAGATCTCCCCGTCCACGTAGTCGAGCACGTGGTCGCGGAACCACTCGCAGCGCATCGCGTCGGTCATCGGTCGTCGTCCTTGCGGACGTCCTCCAGCAGGGGCTTCAGGGTCTCGTGGGCCAGGAACAGGCGGGACTTCACGGTCCCGACGGACAGGTCGAGCGCCTCGGCGATCTCCTCGTAGGCGAGGCCCTCGAGGTAGCGCAGGACGACGACGGCGCGCAGCTTCACGCTGAGGCCGGCGAGGGCGGCCTGGACGCGGTCGTCGAGGCCCCTCGGGGGGGCGGCCTCGGCGGGGCGCCCGCGGGCGAAGTCCTCGTTGAGGCGGGCGTGGCGTCCGGTCTCGGCGGCCTTGTTGATCGCGGTGTTGGCCGCGATGCGGTAGAGCCAGGTCGAGAAGGACGATTCCCCGCGGAAGGCCGGGAGCTGCTCCCAGGCCTTGACGAAGACCTCCTGCGCGAGGTCGGCGGCGGCGTCGCGGTGGCCGACGATGCGGTAGGCCGTGGCGAAGACCCGTTCCTGGTACTTTTGATAGAGCGCGCGGAAGGCGTCGGCCCGGCCGTCCTTGGCGCGCTCGACGAGCGTCGCGTCGTCCGGCCCGGCGTTCGGCCCCCGCGGATCTGCAGGTTCGGACAATCGGGTCCCCGATCGGGTTCGGTGAAACTGGCGGAATCCGGCGGACAGGGTACCAAGCGCGGAGCCGGGCCGCATCCCCCCGGATCCGGGCGGCCCATTTTCGATGCGATAGCCGGGAAGGCGCATGCATTTTCCATGTGCCCCCGAGAGCACGCCGCCCATATTTCATGTTGCGGGCGGTCAAAACGTTGACGGCGCTTGGAACCGGTTTAGAATCCGTCCGTCGCCCCGGGGAACGCCCGGGGCGCGTGGGGATCGGGAGAGGGGACCGGACCGGGGGAAGCGGTCGTTCCGAACGAGACCTCGTCGGCCCGTCGTCGGGCCCCGACATAGTCCTCGTCCCGCCCGCCGCCCCCGCTGTCGACGGTCCCGGCCAGTTCGACTAGAGCACGAGGACCGCCGTGGCCCGCATCATCCTGGAGTCGGGTGCCGACCGACGCGAGTACCGCATCGCCGGCCCCCTCGTCGTCGGGCGCCAGAAGGACGGCGGCGTCTTCCTCGACGACCCCCAGCTCTCCCGCCAGCACACCCGCTTCCACCTCGGCGACGAGGGCTACCTCGTCACCGACCTCGGCTCCAAGAACGGCACCCGCCTCAACGGCCGGCCCGTCACCGCCCCCACCCTGCTGCGCCCCGGCGACCGCGTCGCCATCGGCTCCCACGCCTTCGTCTTCGTCCTCGACCCCGAGGACTCGGGCCTGCCCGAGGAGGCCCGCACCCCGCGCGGCGCCGCCCCCGCGACCCCGACGCCCGCCGAGCCCCAGCCCGCGGCCGCCCCGGCCACCCGCCGCGACCGCGCCCGCGAGGGACTCGTCGTCGAGGGACCGCCCCTCGCCACCCGCCTCCTCCTCTGGATCGTCCTCCTCGCCCTCCTCGCCGGCGCCACCTACGGCGCCAAGGAGGCCTTCACGTGGGCCCTCCGCCGCGCGAAGGCCGGGCAGGTGGCCAAGTGAGCCGCCTCCCCGAGGGCGAGCGCCACGGCATCCTCGAGCGCCTCGAGCGCGCCGTGCCCCCCGAGATCTACCGCACCTGGTGCCGCAACCTGCACCTCGAGTCCGTCTCCGAGAACCTCGTCGAGGTCCCCGTCCCCAACTCGTTCTGCCGCGACTGGCTCGAGCGCGAGATCCGCCGCCCCCTCGAGGACGCCTTCCGCGGCGTCTTCGGGCGCGTCCCCGAGATCGTCTTCCGCATCAGCGACTCGCCCGAGGCCATGGCCGTCTTCGCCGCCCCCATGGGCGACACGCCGCCGCTCGCCCGGCCCGCGCCGGTCCCGGCCGCCCCGGCCCGCCCCGGCGAGGCCCCCGGGCTCGACCTCAACCCGGCCTACACCTTCGACTCCTTCGTCACCGGCCCCACGAACCGCATCGCCCACGCGGCCGCCGTCGCCGTCAGCGAGAGCCCCGCCGCCCTCTACAACCCCTTCTTCCTCCACGGCGGCGTCGGCCTCGGCAAGACCCACCTCCTCCAGGCCCTCTGCCACGGCGTCCTCGCCCGCGACCCCGGGGCGCGCATCCTCTACCTGTCCTGCGAGACCTTCGTCAACGAGTACATCAACGCCCTCAACCGCAAGCGCATCGACGCCTTCCGCTCCCGCATGCGCGGCGCCGACGTCCTCGTCATCGACGACGTCCACTTCCTCGCCGGCAAGGAGTCCAGCCAGGAGGAGTTCTTCCACACCTTCAACGCCCTCCACCTCGCCGGGCGGCAGATCATCCTCTCCAGCGACTCCGGCCCCAAGGACATCCGCGCCCTCAAGGAGCAGCTCGTCAGCCGCTTCCTCGCCGGCTTCGAGGCCCGCGTCGAGGCCCCCACCTTCGAGATGCGCGTCGCCATCCTCCGCCGCAAGGCCGAGGCCCGCCACCAGCACGTCCCCGACGACGTCCTCTCCCACGTCGCCTCCCGCGTCGAGACGAACATCCGCGAGCTCGAGGGCGCCGTCATCAAGCTCATCGCCTACGCCACCCTCAGCAACCGGCCCGTCGACCTCGCCCTCGCCCGCGAGGTCCTCCGCGACCTCGGCAGCGGCCCCGCCCGCGTCGGCGTCCCCCGCATCCAGGGCGTCGTCGCCAAGTACTACGGCCTCCGCGAGAGCGACCTCAAGAGCCGCACCTGGACCAAGTCCACCTCCAAGGCCCGCCAGGTCGCCATGTTCCTCTGCAAGGAGTTCACCTCCCACTCCCTCGCCGAGATCGGCGCCACCTTCGGCGGCAAGGACCACTCCACGATCGTCTACGGCATCCGCCGCGTCGCCGCCGCCGCCGCCCAGGACCCCGCCCTCGCCGCCGAGCTCGACGACCTCCGCCGCCTGCTCAAGTCCGGCGGAGAATGACTGTTGAAGTCCGGTGGGAGCTCCCCGGAAACTTCCATCCTTTCCACCCACCCGGACGCCCCTTCCCACCGACCCGGAATCTCTCCACGATCTCCGGGCAAAGTCCGGGCGCAAGCTCCCCAGACTCTCCCGAGATTTCAACAGGCGTGCGATTACTGAAGTGCTTGGACGGCGGTTATTTACATCACTTATCAACAACCCACCCACAACCCCAACAAACCGGTTGTTACGGGTACGTTCTTCCTATCTGAAGAACGAAGTGAAGACCTAGAAGGACGGGAAGTTCAGGGCTTGCACTTCCGGCAGGGTGACTTGCCCGCGTCCTTGGCGTGCTTGCGGCTCTCGAAGTAGACGCGGTCCTCTTCGTGGACCTTGGCCAGGGAGGGGCAATAGGAGAGGTGGAAGGTTTTCTGGTTGTGGACGCCCACGACCTCGCCGAGACTGCCGCGGGACATCATCTCGTCGATGGATTGGTGGAAGGCCTTCACGGCCTCCGCCTCCTGCGGGAAGACCTGGAGGAAGCCGGAGAGGCCGAGGCGGTCCAGCGTGAACCGTGCATCGCCCCGGAGCCCGAAGAACTTCACGTCGCCGCCGCGGGCCCGGGCCTCGTCCACGTAGGCCACGAACGCGCTGATCCCGTGGCTGTCCAGGTAGACCAACTTCCGGCAATCCACGGCCACCTGATGGAAGCCGCGGTTCATCAGGCGTTCGAAGACCTTCGTGACGTGGTCCTGCTTCGACTGGTCCAAGCGGCCGGCCAGCGACAGGATGGCCACGTCGCCGCGGTTGCGCAGCCCCAGGGACAGCGTCCGCTTCTCGCCCCGGCCGAGTTTCTGCTCCTCGAGGATCTCCCGGATCACCTTGGGGCTGAGTACCTTGCGGTCCACGAGGATGTCGCCGAGCTTGGGGGCGGCCTTGCGGTCGTTGAGGTGGGCGCGCTGGACGGCGAGGGCCTCGTCGATGTGGTGGTGGGTGGCGACGCCCTTGCGGACGAGGAGTTCGCCGAGGCGGGGATAGGTGTCCTTGAGCTTCTTGGGCATGGCGGGACTATATCACATGAATGACGGGTGGGATTACTCGTCCGGTCTATTGACAGGGCTAAATACCATAGGATATTAACTTGGTTAATAGAATAGTCACCGGACATTGAACCGGCCGCCAAGGACGAGAGGAGAGCGGAGATGACGGTTCCCCCGACCCCGCGCGGTCCGGCGCTCGTCGCCGCGGTCGCCCTGTTCGCCACGATCGCCGCCTGCAGCGACGCCCCGCCCCGGCGGGACCCGGCGCCGACCCCCGCGCCCATCGTGGACGGAAAAGTCCTCTTCGCCACCTATTGTTCCACCTGCCACGGGCCCGAGGGCCGGGGCGACGGCCCCGCGGCCTACCTGCTCTGGCCGCGACCCCGCGACTTCAGCACGGGCGCCTTCAAGGTCCGCAGTACGGCCGGGCTACCCACCGACGCGGACCTGCTCGCGACGATCACCAACGGCATGCCGGGGTCGTCGATGCCCTCCTGGCGGCAACTCGGCGAGGTGGAGCGGCAGTCCCTCGTGCGGCACGTCAAGACGCTCTCGAGCGCCCGCGACAAGGCCGGGGCCACGCTCTTCAACCACTTCGAGAAGGGGCCGGCCGGTGAACCCATCGCGGTTCCCCCCGAGCCCGCCGCCACGCCGGAGTCCGTCGCCCGCGGCCGTGAGGTGTATGTCCGGGTCGGTTGCATCAAGTGCCATGGCGACACGGGCCGCGCGGACGGCCCCTCGGCCGCGGACCTCAAGGACAGCCTCGAGCAGCCCATCCGGCCCAACGACTTCACCCAGGGCCTCTACAAGGGGGGCGCCTCGAACCGCGACGTCTACCTGCGTTTCGCCGCGGGCATGGCGGGTACGCCGATGCCCGCGTTCGGCCCGGACCAGATGAGCGACGTGGAGCGCTGGAGCCTGGTCCACTACGTCCAGTCGCTTTCCGCCGGGAAGACCGAGGATCGGGTCGCCGTCCTGCCGGCGGGCTCGGGAATCCGGGCCGCGAAGGTCGCCGCGCTGCCCAAGGATCCCGCGGATCCCGCCTGGGATCGCGTGCCGGCCGTGGATCTGCCCTTGGACCTCCTCTTCCACCGGACCCTGGCCCCGAGGCGGTTGAAGGTCCGCGCGGCCCACGACGGCGCCCGGATCGCCTTCCAGCTTTCCTGGGCGGACGGGGCGCAGGACGGCGCCCCGCTGCGGCCGGAGGACTTCCGGGACGGGGTCGCGCTGCAGTTCGCCCTCAAGGGGATGGACACGCCGATCATGATGGGCAACGCCGACCGGCCCGTGAACCTCTGGCACTGGAAGGCCGACTGGCAGGCCGACCTGGCGGGGCACCAGGACGTCGAGAAGGCCCACCCCGGGATGGTGGTCGACGCCTATCCCTTCGAGAAGGACGAGGCCACGGTCGCCGGCAAGGGGAACCGCCCGTCGGCGCTCTCCAACCACGACAAGGCGTTCCAGTCCGGCTGGGCCGCGGGGAACCCGATGTCGCGGCCCGACCGGAACTCCCCCGTCGAGGACCTCGACGCCGCCGGGTTCGGGACGCTTCGGTCGCTGCCGGCCGACCGGCAGGCCGTGCAGGGCCAAGGGAACTGGGCGGGCGGGACCTGGAAGGTCCAGGTGTCCCGCGCCCTCGCCCCGACCGATCCGCGCGGCGCGGCGTTCACCCCGGGCCGCGAGATTCCCATCTCCTTCGCCGTCTGGGACGGCCGCGCCGGGGACCGCAACGGGCAGAAGTCCGTCACGAACTGGTACCGGCTGTCCCTGGACTAGCATGGACGTCCTTTACCATCCGGAAATCCTCGACGAAGTCGTCACCCGGGCCCTCCTGGCGCGGGAGGCGGCGGGGGATCCCTCGTGGTCGCGGGAGTACCACCTGCTCGCGGATCCGCTCTACCCGCTTCCGGAACCGGTGCGGATCTCGGGCTTCGAGCGGATCCAGGCCTCGTTCTTCCGGAAGCTGGGTTTCGCCGCCCCGCTCGAGCGGGCGCTCGCGGAGGCCGCCCTGGATGTCGCCGGGGTCTCCGTGGAACGCGCGCCGGGCCCCGCGGAGGAGGAGGCGGACCTCGCCTCGGCGGACGGGGGCCGGCCCCGCGCCAGGGTCCGGGTCCGTCCCTCGAGGTTCGACGACCTTGCCGCCGCGGAGGGGTTCTTCCGTCACGAGTTCCGGCACGTGGCCGACATGCTTCGGCCGGCCTTCGGGTACCGGATCCAGGGCCGGCTGGCCGACCGGCCCGCCGAGGAGAACCTCGTGCGCGCGCGCCTGAGGCTCTTCTGGAACCTCAACGTGGCGGGCCGCCTCGAGCGCGAGGGCCGGCGCGGGGCGGCGACCCGCGAGCAATGGGCGCGGACGGCCGCGAACGTCCTGCCCTGGCTGCCCGCCGGGGTTCGGGAGACGGTGGTCGGGTCGTTCTGGGATGGGAGCGACGTCACCTGGCCCGGGCTGGTCGAGGATGCCCGCCATCCGGAGCGGCTCGTGCCCGGGGTGGACCTCCACGGCGGCGGGCCCGGCGCGCTCTGCCCGCTCTGCAACTTCCCCACGCACGGGTGGGCCGCCGACCTCGAGGCGAAGGCCCCGGCGCTTCTGGCCGCGGTCCGGGCGGACTTCCCCGCCTGGTCGCCCGCCCGGGGCGCCTGCCGGCAGTGCATCGACAGCTACGAACTCCGCGCCCGCTTCATGGGCGCGCCAACCCCGGTCGGAGGTGGACATGTCGCAGTCTAGGCGCCAGTTCCTCAGGCACGCCGGCTGGGCCGGCGGCTCGGCCTTCCTCGCCCGCGGGCTCGACCTGCGGGCGCTCCAGCCGCTGCAGGACATCCCCAATCCCCTCGCGCACTACCCCGACCGGAAGTGGGAGGAGATCTACCGGGATCAGTACCGCTACGACCGGAGCTTCACCTGGGTCTGCTCCCCGAACTGCACCCACGCCTGCCGGATGCGCGGCTTCGTCCGCAACGGCGTCGTGCTGCGCAGCGAGCAGAACTACGACAACGGGCGCATCGCCGACCTGTACGGGAACAAGGCCACGGTGAACTGGAACCCGCGGGGCTGCTCCAACGGGTTCACGATGCAGCGCCGCCTCTACGGCCCCTACCGGCTGCGCTACCCGATGATCCGCAAGATGTGGAAGCAGTGGGCCGACGACGGCTTCCCCGAGCTCACCCCCGAGAACCACCGGAAGTACAAGTTCGACTCCCGCGGCACGGACTCGTTCGTGCGCGTCCCCTGGGAGGAGGCCTTCCGCTACCAGGCGAAGGGCGTGGTCCACATCGCCAAGAAGTACAGCGGGGACTCGGGCCGCAAGCGCCTCCTCGCTCAGGGTTACCCCGAGGAGATGCTGGCCCACTGGGAGGGCGCCGGCACCCGCACCTGCAAGGTCCGCGGCGGCATGGGCCTGCTGGGCGTCATCGGCAAGTACGGGATGTACCGCTACGGGCAGGGCCTCGCCCTGCTGGACGCGAAGGTCCGCGGCGTCGGCGAGAAGGACGCCAAGGGCAGCCGCATCTGGTCCAACTACACCTGGCACGGCGACCAGGCCCCGGGTCACCCCTTCGTCCACGGGCTGCAGGCCTCGGACTGCGACATCAACGACTTCCGCACGACCAAGCTCCACATCCAGATGGGGAAGAACCTGGTCGAGAACAAGCGGGCGGACAACCACTTCTTCATCGAGTGCATGGAGCGCGGCGCCAAGATCGTCGTCATCTCCCCCGAGTACTCCCCGCCGGCGACCAAGGCCGACTACTGGATCCCGATCCGGCCCCAGACGGACGCGGCCCTGCTCCTGGGCATCACCAAGCTCCTCATCGACGAGAAGAAGTACGACGCCGCGTTCGTGAAGCGCTTCACCGACTTCCCGCTGCTCGTGCGCACGGACACGCTGAAGCGGCTGCAGCCGAAGGACGTCGTCGCCGGGTACACGTCTCCGGACCTCTCCGGCGGCCCCAGCTTCAAGGTCCACGGCCTGACGAAGGCCCAGTACGACAAGCTGGGCGACTACATGGTCTGGGACGCGAAATCCGGGGGTCCCAGGGTCGTCACCCGCGACGACGTGGGGGCCGCGTGGGACAAGCTGGGCCTGGACCCCGCGCTCGAGGGGACCTTCAGCGTCCAGGGCGTGGACGGGAAGAAGATCGAGGTCCGCCCGCTCTTCGACCTCTACAAGAACGTCCACCTCAAGGACTACGACCTCGACAGCGTCGCCGAGATGACCCGGGCCCCCAAGGAGCTCATCCGGCGCCTCGCCGACGACATCGCGACGACCCGTCCGGTCGCCATCCACCAGGGCGAGGGCATCAACCACTGGTTCCACGCGACGGAGGCGAACCGCGCGTCGTACCTGCCCCTCATGCTCACGGGCAACATCGGCCTCCCCGGCGCCGGGTCCCACACCTGGGCCGGCAACTACAAGGCCGCGCTCTTCCAGGGCTCCGAGTGGACCGGCCCCGGCTTCAAGGGCTGGATCGCCGAGGACCCCTTCCACCTCGACCTCGACCCGGCCTCCGACGGCAAGGGCATCCACGCCCACGCCTTCACCCAGGACGAGGAGCCCGCCTACTGGAACTACGACGAGAAGCCCCTCATCGTCGACACGCCCGCCAAGGGCCGGCGCTGCTTCACCGGCAAGACCCACCTCCCCACGCCCACGAAGTTCCTCTGGTTCACCAACGTGAACCTCTTCAACAACGCGAAGTGGGCGTACCAGATGCTCATGAAGACGAACCAGGGCATCGAGCTCATCTGCTCCACCGACATCGAGATGACCTCCACCGTCGAGTACTCCGACATCGTCTTCTCGGCCAACTGCTGGATGGAGTTCCAGGACCTCGAGGTCACGGGCTCCTGCTCCAACCCCTTCCTGCAGATCTGGAAGGGGGGCGTGCCCCCCGTCTACGACACGCTCGACGACACCCTCATCCTCGCCCGGGCCGCCAAGGCCCTGGGCGACGAGATCGGCGAGCCCCGGCTGACCGACATGTGGAAGTTCGCCCACGAGAAACGCTCGGACGTCTACATCCAGAGGCTGCTCGACGGCAGCACGACGACCCGCGGGTACAAGGTCTCCGACATCATGGCCGGCAAGTACGGCGAGCCGGGGTCGGCCCTCTTCCTCTTCCGGACCTACCCCCGCATCCCCTTCTACGAGCAGGTCGTGGACAGCCAGCCCTTCTTCACCCCGACCGGGCGACTTCAGGCCTACAACGACGAGGACGAGGTCATCGAGTACGGCGAGAACTTCATCGTCCACCGCGAGGGTCCCGAGGCCACCCCCTTCCTACCCAACGTCATCGTCAGCTCGAACCCCTACGTCCGCCCCGAGTCCTACGGCATCCCCGAGGACCACATGGGCTGGGACGAGCGCCAGGTGCGCAACATCCGCAAGCCCTGGTCCGAGGTGAAGCACTCGAAGAACCCCCTCTGGGAGGCGGGCTTCCAGTTCTTCTGCCTGACCCCGAAGACCCGCCACGCCACGCATTCCCAGTGGCAGGTCACCGACTGGCAGTTCATCTGGAACAACCAGTTCGGCGACCCCTACCGCAGCGACAAGCGCGCCCCGGGCGTCGGCGAGCATCAGCTCCACATCAACCCGCAGGCGGCCCGGGACCTCAAGATCGAGGACGGCGACTACGTGTACGTGGACGCCAACCCGGCGGACCGGCCCTACCTCGGCTGGAAGCCCGACGAGCCCCAATACAAGGTTGCCCGGCTGATGCTGCGGGCGAAGTACAACCCCGCCTACCCCTACGGCATCGTGATGATGAAGCACGCCCCCTTCATCGCCACCGAGAAGTCGGTCAAGGCCCACGAGACCCGGCCCGACGGTCGCGCCCAGTCCGAGGACACCGGCTACCAGTCGAGCTTCCGCTACGGCTCCCAGCAGTCGATCACCCGCGGCTGGCTTATGCCGATGCACCAGCTCGACAGCCTCTTCCACAAGGCCAAGGCGCGGATGGGCTTCCTCTTCGGCGGCGAGGCGGACAACCACGCCGTCAACACCGTGCCCAAGGAGACCCTGGTGAAGGTCACCAAGGCCGAGAACGGCGGCCCCAACGGCGTCGGCACCTGGGCGCCCGTCGGCACGGGCATGATGCCCGGCCACGAGGGCGAGTTCATGAAGCGCTACCTCAAGGGCGACCTGACCACCTAAGGAGGCGGACGTGCCCAAGGACGAATCGGATCCGGCCGACCCGATGGAATTCCACGGGGTCGGCGTCCCGGGGACCCCCACCTCGGACCGGGACATGGCCACCGCGGTGGTCGAGGAGTTCCTGCTCCTCGGCTTCGACCGCGAGCGGATCCTGCGGCTCTTCCGGGACCCCTACTACGCCGGGACGCACCGGATCGCGGCGGAGCGGGGGATGGAGTTCGTGAACGGGATCGTGGACGAGGTCCTCGCGCAATGGGCGCCGGTCCGGGCCGAGCAGGCCCCGGCCGCGCCGAAAGGATAGGAGCTCACATGCCCAAGGCGAAGAACTGGCAGCTCGGCCGCGAGATGGAGTACCCCTACGAGGAGCACCATCCCGACCGGCAGTTCGCGTTCGTGTTCAACACGAACCGCTGCATCGCCTGCCAGACCTGCACCATGGCCTGCAAGTCCACCTGGACCTTCTCCAAGGGCCAGGAGTCCATGTGGTGGAACAACGTCGAGACCAAGCCCTACGGCGGCTACCCCCAGAACTGGGACCGCAAGATCCTCCAGCTCCTCGACCGGGCCCACGCCGGCACCGACGAGTCCATGGAGTGGGATCCCGCGAAGAAGGACCCGAAGAACGCGCCCTACGGGGTCTACCAGGGGATGACGATCTTCGAGGCCGCCAAGCGGGGCCTCAACCCCGACGCCCAGCAGCGGGTGCTCGGCTACCTCCCGACCGAGGAGGAGTGGCGCTACCCCAACATCGGCGAGGACACCTCCACCGCCTACGAGGGCGGCCCCTTCGGCCTCTCCAAGGACGGCGCCTCCCTGCCGGAGCACAAGACCTGGTTCTTTTACCTGCAACGGATCTGCAACCACTGCACCTACCCGGCCTGCCTCGCCGCCTGCCCCCGGCAGGCCGTCTACAAGCGGCCCGAGGACGGCATCGTCCTCATCGACCAGGAGCGCTGCCGTGGCTACCGGAAGTGCGTCGAGGCCTGCCCCTACAAGAAGGCCATGTACCGCCCGACGACGCGCGTCTCCGAGAAGTGCGTCGCCTGCTACCCCCGCATCGAGGGCCGCGAGCCGCTGACGGGGAACGTGCCCACCGAGACGCGCTGCATGTCCAGCTGCGTCGGCCAGATCCGCCTCCAGGGCCTCGCCAAGGTCAACCCCGATGGCTCCTGGGCCGAGGAGCGCCGCAGCCCCCTCTACTACCTCGTGAAGATCGCGAAGATTGCCCTTCCGCTGTACCCCCAGTTCGGGACCGAGCCCAACGGCTACTACATCCCGCCCCGCTGGGTGCCCAAGGAGTACCTGCGCCAGATGTTCGGCCCCGGCGTGGACGAGGCCGTGGACCGCTACACGGTGCCCGACCGCGAGACCCTCGCCGTGATGCAGCTCTTCCGCCGCGACCAGCGGATCATCTACAGCTACAAGATCGAGGAAGGGCCCAAGGTCTACGAGGCCAACGTGCGGGGGAGGAAGTTCGAGCTGTTCAACGACACGGTGATCGCCCTCGGGAAGGACGGCCAGGAGCTCTTCCGCACGCAGGTGGAGGAGCCCTTCCACATCCGCCCCGCCAAGCACGCGAACTCGATCTAGGATGGATACCGTCGCCGATCCGGAACGGGCCCTGGACGACGCGCTCCTGCGCGCCGGGTACCACCGCTTCCTGGCCGAGGCGTTCCGCTACCCGAAGGCCGGCACCCTGGAGCGGCTGCGCGAGTTCCTCCCCGCGCCGGAGACCGCCGGGCTCTGGTCCTCGGAGGCCGTAGCCCCCGCGCTGGCCGGGGTCGCGCGGATCCTCGCCGGGCTGTCGGCGGAATCGCTGGAGCAGATCCATCTGGGGACCTACGGGCACACGATCCCCCCGGCGTGGCCGCCCCTGGAGACCCGTTACGGCAGCTCCCACGCGTTCCAGGAGTCGCAGGATCTCGCCGACGTCACCGCCTTCTACTCCGCCCACGGGCTGCGGCCCCGGCCCGACGCGGGCGAGCGGCCCGACCACGCGGCCTCCGAGCTCGAGTTCGCGTATTTCCTCGCCCTAAAGGAGGCCGACGCGCGGGAGCGGGGCGACCTGGAGGGCGCGGAGCGGAGCCTGGGGAGCAGCCGGCTCTTCCTCGAGGCCCACCTGGGCCGCTGGACGCCCACCTTCGGCGGGATCCTCGCGAAGAACTCGCCCCGGGACTGGACCCGGGCCCTGGGCGCGCTGCTGGAGGCGGTGGTGGACGCGGACGTCCGCCTCCTGGGCGTGGACCCCCGGCCCGTGTGCCCTCAGCCCATTCCCATCCCGCCCGAGCCCGATGCGGATGCGGGCGACGACGCGGCAGAGTAGGGCCCGGTCGCGCTCGAGGATGATGTCGACGCTTGATATTGGCTGATGCAACTGAGCAATATCAAGTGGCGATTTACTTGATGGTCTCCAGTTCTTGATCAAGAGTTACAATCGATTCAGGCCAGTGCTTGTCCATTCCGGCGTCAAGTAGGGCTTGGCGGGCTTCCTTGACCATGGCGACGCCGCGCTCGCGGTCGCCCAGGGCGGCCAGGACCAGGCCGAGGTCCTTCTTCGTCCAGCCCTTCCATTCGCCGTCCTGGGTGGCGCCCCAGGCGTGGGCGGCCTCGAGCAGGGGCCGGGCCTCGGCGGTCTTCCCGAGCAGCCGGTACGCGTGGCCGACCGCCCAGTCCGCGACATGCTTCTGGAACTCCCCGCCGGTCTTGTGGTGGTAGTCGCGGGCCTTGAGGTAGGCCTCGAGGGCCTTCGGGTGCAGCTTGAGATCCTCGTACGTCGCGCCCAGGTTGTTCCAGAGCACGGCGAGCCAGGCCTCGTCGCCGAGCTTTTCGGCCTCCGCGATCCCCTTGAGCGCCCAGGCGGGCTGCTCCTCGGGCGGGACCACGAGGGCGAGGTGGTGGACGGCGTCGACGGCGCGCCGGGGCAGGTTCCGGTCCCGGCAGTAGGCGTACAGCTCCTCGAAGGTCTTCCGCGCGGCCGCCTTGTCGCCGGACTCGCGCTCGAAGATGCCGCGGACGCCGAGGGTGCGCGACCAGCCGCCGGGCTGGGCGGCGTCGGCGAGCTTCGCCGCCTTCTCGAGCCAGGGCCGCCCCTCGTCGAGCTTCCCGAGCAGGCTGAGGCAGCGGGCGACCTGGGCGAGGGCCTCGACCCGGTCGGATCCCGACGCCGACTCCGCGACCTTGCGGTAGCTCTCCAGGGCCGCGCCCCAGTCGCGCTTCGCGAAGACCGCGTCCGCCTCCTTCAGGCCCGCGTCCTGCATGAGCAGTCCCCCCACCAGCAGGGCCGCGATCATTCCCCCTCCGCGAGGTCCACGTCGGCCAGCCGGGTCTGGCCGAGGTTCCGCACGGTGAGCGTGAGCGTCTTCGCCCCGGACTTGCGCGCGGCCTCGACCTTCCTGCGGAAGTCCGCGAGCGAGCCCACCGGCTCGTCGTTCACGCGCGTGATCAGCGAGAGCAGCTCGAGCTTCGCGACCTCGGCGCGGGAGCCCGACTCGATCTTCGACACGACGACCGCCTCGACCGCGGGCTCCAGCCGGTGGAAGTACCGGGCCTCGTAGGTCAGGTCCTTCAGCGTCAGGCCCATCCCGGCGTCCTTGTGCTTCTCCGCGGTCTCGAAGCTCTTGGGCTCCAGCTCGATCTTCAGCTTCATCTTGAGCTTCTCCTTGCCGCGGAGCACCTCGAGGCCGACCTCCTTGCCTTCGCCGATCTGGGTCAGCATCGAGGTCAGCACGTTCTTGCGCGGGCGCCAGGGGGCGGCCGAGTCGCGCATCCCGTAGCGGCGCTCCTCGGGGGCGGCGAGGTCGGTGGGCTTCGCGCCCTCGCCGGGGGGCGTGATGCTCAGGAGGATGTCCCGCTCGCGGATCCCGAGCCGCTCGGCCGGGGAGCCGGGGTAGACGTCCGTCACGAGCAGGCCGCGGCGGCCGTCGTTGGTGAGCTCGCGGTCCTCGAGGCCCCAGTGCTTGGCGAGGCCGCGGGTCAGCTCCTGGAACTCGACGCCCAGCCACGCGAGGCGCTTCTCCTCGGTCTTGGGCAGGGGCTTGGCGCGCGGGTCGAGCCGGGGCTCCGGGTCGGCCAGCAGCGGCGCCAGGTCCGCGAAGAGCCGGATCTTCCGCCGGTGCGGGGGCGCGAAGCTCCGCCCGCGGCGCCAGGAGTAGGCCTCCATCTCCTCCTCCTCGTGGGCGTCCTCGAGGTCGCCGTCCTCGCGCTCCTCGACGTAGAGCCCCACGATCCGGCCCGAGGCGTCCGCGACGAAGGAGCCGAGCCGGGTCGGCCGGCGGAACTCCTCGCGCCAGGCGCCCTTGGGGGCCTTCTCGATGCGGAGGATGCGGCGCGGCTCGACCTCGACGTTCAGCCCGCCGAACTTCTCCTCGAGGCCGCAGACGTGGTAGAGCGGCCCGCGGGCCAGCGCGCGGACCGTCGCGTCCTGCACCGGGGTCTTCAGGACGCCGGGCGCCGTCACGAGCAGGGCGCCGAAGTCTCGGAAGCGCCCCTTGAGCGTCCCCTCGGCGGGGGCGCCGCCGGGCGGGGTCACGGTCACGGTCTCGACCCGCCGCAGCACGGCCGCGGGCAGGTCGCTCGGCACCACCAGGGTCCCCGCCGCGTCGACGGGCAGCCCGTAGAGCACGAGCTTGCTGCCGGGTCCCGCGTCCCGGCCGTAGCGGTCCTCCGCCTCGACGCGCAGCTCGAGCTCCACCTTGTGGGCGGCCGCGCCGATCCGGGCCTTGAGCGCCTTGGTCGAGTCCTCGAGCTCCTTCAGCGGCACCGGGGCCTCGGCCGCGAAGGCCTTCCCCAGGAAGGAGTCGCCGCCCGGCTCGCTCCAGAGGGTGTCGTCGAAGGCCACGCCGACGCAGCGGCCCTTCGCGTCGTGGACGACCGAGCCCGGCCGCACGCGGTCCGTGAGCCGGAACGCGCCCTTCTCGGGCGCCAGCGGGGCGTTGGTGACGAGGTACGCGCCGAGGTTGACGTGCCAGCGGCCGTCGACGCGCTCGACGTAGGCGGCGCTGTACGCGTCGCCGAGGGCGAAGGGCTCGAAGTCCTCGAACGCGAGCGGCGCGGCGCCCGGGGGCGGCGGGTCGGCCTTGAGGTAGAGGCAGTCGTGGCGGCGCCCGACGCCGTCGACGACGGCCTCGAAGCGCGACCCGTCCGGCGAGGTCCCGGCGATCTTCTCGATGGAGGACGGGTCGAGCCCGGGGTCGGCCATGGCGAGGCGGCCCGCGGCGTCGAGCACGACGCCCCAGGTGTCGAGCGTCAGGCGCTCCTGGGCCAGGCCGTCGGCGTCGCGGCGCTCCTCGCGGCGCTCGCGGGACTCGCGGTCGAGGCGCGAGGGCTTCTTGAGCGTCAGCTCGAGGCCGACGAGGGAGCGGCGGACCGACTCGTGGACCTTGCGCAGGACCGCGCCGTCGGGCCGGTCCTGGGCGGACAGCGAGGCGGGCAGGAGCAGCAGCAGGGCGAGGGCGCGGCGCATCAATCCTCCTCGATGTCCTGGGTGTCCTTCTCGAAATCCAGGGCGACGTAGCGGGGGTAGCCCTCGCGGAGCACGCGGAAGAGCAGGACCCGCTTGCCCTTGGGGAGCTTGAGCGAGGCCTCGTAGACGGCCTTGAGGTCCTCGAGGCTCTTGAGGTCCTTGCCGTCGGCCTCGGCGAGGATGTCCATGCGGTCGAGGCCGCTGGCCCGGGCGTTGCCGTTGTACTTCAGGCCCTGGACGTAGACGCCCTCGTGCTTCTGGAAGTGCAGCCAGGGGTCGGAGAACGGGCTGATCTCCTTGGCCGTGAGGTCCCACTTCGCGCACTCGAGGTCGGCGCCCTCCTGCCGGCCCTTCTCGACGGGGACGACGTCGGCGTCGCGCGGGGCGCCGGCGCGGAGCGAGGCGATCCGGGTGGGCTTCGCGAGGGGCAGGGCCGCGAAGGCGCGCTCGACGGCGGGGAGGTCGGTCTCGTAGATGCCGTTGACCTCGCGGCCGCCGATGGAGAGCAGGACGTCGCCGGACTTGAAGCCCGCCTTGGCGGCGGGGGAGCCGGGGTCGACGCCGGCGACGAGGACGCCGCGGGTCGCGTCGAGGCGGGTGCTCTTGCTGAAGTCGCGCAGGGCCTGGAAGCGGAGGCCCGTCCAGGCGCGGACGACGCGGCCGTCCTTGAGGAGGGCGTCGACGACCTCGCGGACCGAGTTGGAGGGGATGGCGAAGCCGAGGTTCTCGGCGCCGCGCATGCCGCGGGAGTTGATGCCGATGATGCGGCCGGCCTCGTCGACGAGGGGCCCGCCGGAGTTGCCCGGGTTGATCGCGGCGTCGGTCTGGAACCAGGTGTTGTAGGGGGCGAACTCGAAGGTGCGCTCGACGCTGGAGATGATCCCGCGGGAGACGGAGCGCTCGAGGCCGTGGGGCGCGCCCATGGCCATGACGAGGTCGCCCTCGACGATGCGCGAGGAGTCGCCGAACTCGGCCAGGGGCAGGGGGGTCTTCGCCTTGCGGGCCGAGAGGTCGAGCTGGAGGACGGCGAGGTCGGTCTCGGGGTCGAGGCCGACGACCTTGGCGCCCACCTCCTCCTTGTCGGAGAGGACGCAGCGGATCTCGGAGGCCTTCTCGGCGACGTGGTTGTTGGTGACGACGTGGCCCGCGGCGGAGATGATCACCCCCGAGCCGAAGATCTGGACCTTCTCCTTCTTGCCGCCGCGGAACTCCTCGCGGATGGGCTTGATGAAGACGACGGCGGGGAAGACCTTGTCCTTGGCGGCGCGGATGATCTCCTGCTCGCGGGGCGGGGCCGCGCAGGCGGCGAAGGCGACGAGACCGGCGAGGAGCGCGAGATGTTTCATGGTGCGATTCTACCCTCCCTCGCGATGAACGGGGCCCGGCTCGCGACGGTTCTGGCGATTCTGACCGGATTCCAGGACCGCCCGGCGGGCGCGGACCTCCGCGAGCGGACGACGGTGGCGGGCGGCGGGGCGGCGGACCTCGTCGTGGCCGTCGACGGCGTGACGCTCTACGAGGGGCCCGGCGCCAAGGGCGTCGTCGAGGCGCTCGAGAACTCGGCCTTCCCCGGGCTGAAGTTCGTCGTGGTGCGGGTCGACGGCGAGGAGCGGGTGCGGCTGCCCGCGGCGACGCTCGACAAGCCGCTCAAGGTCCCGAGCGTGGCGGTCGGCAGGGCGGAGCAGCTCTCGCTGCAGCGGGAGAGCGACGGGACGACGATGACCCTGCGGGTCCTGGCGACCACGGCGGGGAAGGAGGAGGGCGTCGACATCTACGCGGGGCCGCACGCGCCGCACGACCTCGTGTCGGGCCGGGACTCCGTCGAGGTCACCGTGAAGGGCGTGCCGGTCTGGCGGATCCGGCGGGTGCGTCCCGCGCCGCCGAGGCCCGCGTCGGTGGGCGTGGCGGACTTCGTGGCGCGGCTGAACTCGTTCCGCAGGGCGGCGGGCGTGCCGGCCGTGGCGGCGAAGGACTCGCTGCACCGGGCCTGCGACCTCCACGCGCTGTACCTGGCGCGGAACCCCGGGGGCAACGCGCACGCGGAGGAGCCGGGGCGGCCGGGCTACACGGAGGAGGGGGCGCGGGCGGCGAAGGTCTCGGTGATCCACCAGTTCGGGACGCGGCGCGACCTGCGGGACGCGGTGGACAGCCTCGTGGCGGCGATCTACCACCGGCAGCCGCTGCTGCACTCGGGGCTGAGGGAGGTGGGCGTGGGCTGGGCCTGGGACGGGGAGGGGCGGGGGACGGTGGTGATCGACGTCTCGGGGATCGTCGCGACGGAGGCCGGGCCGGTCGCGTACCCGCCGGTGGACGCGAAGGGCGTGCCGCTGGAGTTCGCGCTGGGCGGGAGGGAGTCGCCGGATCCGCTGCCCGACCCGAAGGCCTCGGCGGGCTACCCGGTGTCGATCCAGTTCGACGCGAAGCCGCGGCCGGTCTCGGCGAAGGGGAAGCTGACGCTCGACGGGGCGGAGGTTCCGGCCTGGGTGTCGGGGCCGGAGCGGCCCGCGCGGGCCGACCGCCCGCAGGCGGACCTGGTGGCGCTGATCCCGAAGGAGCGGCTGCGGCCGGGCCGGACCTACGCGGTCGAGTTCGAGATCGCGCTGGAGGGCGGCGGGACCTGGACGAAGGCGTGGAGCTTCACGACGGCGAAATGAGGTAACGGATCCCGCCGGTCGCGGTCATAATCCCCGCCATGGGCGTACTCCTGCAGGGTTATTCGCAAGCCTGGATCTTCGCGATCGTCGGCCTGACCGGCACGGCGTTCGGGGCCTTCCTGGCCTGGGAGTACTGGAAGTCCCGGCGGCCCATGCCCGCGAAGGGCCGCTCGATCCCGCGGTCCACGGTCCCGGACGCGGCCCGGCTCGGCGGGGTCGAGCCCCGGCCCAACATCGGCGGCCGCTATCACTGGAAGAAGTAGATGAAACCCGTTTCGTACGGACCCGGCGCTCCCCTCGCGGAGCCCGGGCGTCCAGCCTCCGGAGGAATCATGAAGGCAGTCTTGGGCGTCATCGCGGTCATCGGCCTGGTCGTGGTCGGTGCCCTGCTGTTCGCGTTCTCCAAGCGCAACTCCATCATCGACCTCAACCAGAAGGCCGAGGTCGCCTCGGGCAACCTCGAGAGCGCCTACCAGCGCCGGCTCGACCTCGTCCCCAACCTCGTCGCCACCGTCGAGGGCGCGACGAAGTACGAGGCCGCCACGCTCGAGAAGATCGTCGCCAGTCGCAACACGATGCTCGGCGTCGTGAAGGAGATCCGCCAGGCCAAGCTCGACAGCAACGACCCCGCGCAGCTCGAGCGCTACGACAAGCTGAACTCCGAGCTCTTCGCGTCCCTGCGCGCCTTCACGGGGGTCGCGACCGAGGCCTACCCGAACCTGAAGGCCACGGAAAGCTTCCGCGACCTCATGTCCCAGATCGAGGGCACGGAGAACCGCATCAACACGGCGCGGCGGGACTTCAACACCGCGGCCGGCGACTACAACTCCACCGTCCAGAAGTGGGGCTTCCTCCCGTTCTGCGGCGGCTGGAAGGAGCGCGGGATGTTCAAGTCCGACACCGGCGCCAAGGACGCGCCCAAGGTGAAGTTCTAGGTGATGCACCTCCTCCTCGCGGGGCTGCTCCTCGCGGCCGCCGCGGGGCAGGAGATCCCGACCCTCGCGCAGCCCGTCGTCGACCGGGCCGGCGTGCTCTCCCGCGCGCAGGCCGCGCAGGCCCTGCAGCTCGTCCGGGCCCTCGAGGCCTCGGACTCCACGCAGGTCGCCCTCCTCGTCGTCCCGACGACGGACGGTCGCGCCATCGAGGAGTACGCGATCGACGTCGCCCGCAAGTGCTCCCTCGGGCAGTCCGGGAAGAACAACGGCGTCCTGGTCGTCGTCGCGGTCCAGGACCGCAAGTGCCGCATCGAGATCGGCACCGGCCTCGAGGCCCGGCTCACGGACCTCCTCGCCTCCCGCATCATCCGCGACGAGATGATCCCGCACTTCAAGAAGGGCCGTTACGGCGACGGCGCGCTGGCGGGCCTGGCGGCCGTTGTCGGCGCCGTGAAGGGCGAGTACAGGGGCAAGCCCGCCTCCAAGGTGAGCTCCAACGTGATCAAGCCTCTCGTGCTGATCGCGATCGTGATCCTCCTGTCGGTCTTCTCGCCCCGGCGGCGCCGGGGCTGGGGGGGCGCGGGCTGGATCCTCATGTCCGGGATGGGCGGCGGCCGCTCCTCGGGCGGGGGCGGGGGCGGGGGCGGGGGCTGGTCGGGCGGCGGCGGCTCCTTCGGCGGCGGGGGCGCCTCGGGCTCATGGTGAACCCCGCCACGTTCCTGGACGACGCGGGCCGCGAGCGGGTCCGCGCCGCGGTGCAGGCCGCCGAGGCGACGACGGCCGGCGAGATCCGCGTCCTCATCGTCGGCCGCAGCGTCCCGGTCCTGCGCTGGCCGTCCTTCGTGCTGCTCGTCGCCGGCGCGGCGGTCGCCTACGCGGTCCGCCACGTGCAGGCCTGGGGTCATCCCGACGGGATCGACGCCCTGCTCGCCGGCGGGACGGGCCTCGCGGGCTTCCTCCTCGGCATGCTGGTCCCCGCCGATCCCCACCGCTGGGTGCGGCGCCGCGCGGAGCGCGAGTTCGTCGACCTGGGCATCGGCCGCACGGCCGGATCCACCGGCGTGCTCATCCTCCTCTCGCTGCGGGAGCACGAGGCCGTCGTGCTCGCGGACCGCGCGATCCACGAGAAGGCCCCGGGCGGCACGTGGGAGAAGGAGGTCGCGGTGATCGTCGAGGCCTGCCGCCGGGGCGCGCCCGCCGAGGGCCTGGCCGCGGCCGTCGCCGACGTCGGCGCCCAGCTGGCCCGCCATTTCCCGCGGAAGGACGACGACGTCAACGAACTGCCCGACGACGTGGTGACGCGGAAATAGTAGCCTAGTCGGCCATGCCCATCCGCGACGAGATCGCCGCGCGCCTCGAGGCCCGGCGCCGGGAGGCCGAGGATGCCGACCGCGCCGACGCCCGCCTCTCCAACGCCCGGGTCGCGGTCTTCCTCGCCGGCGTCGTGCTCGCCTGGCTGCTCCTCGGCCCGCAGGTGCTGGGCCCGGGCTGGCTGCTGCTCCCGGCGACCGCCTTCTTCGCGCTGGTCCTGCTCCACGAGCGGGCCAAGGACCGGGGCCGCCGGGCCCGGCGCGGGGCGCGCTTCCACGAGCGCGCGCTCGAGCGCATCGACGGGACCTGGATCGGCAAGGGCCGGACCGGCGCCGAGCACGTGGACCCCGGGCACCGCTACGCGGACGACCTGGACCTCTTCGGCCGCGCGTCGGTGTTCGAGCTGCTCGCGACGACGCGCACGCGGGCCGGCGAGGCGGTGCTCGCGCGCTGGATGAAGGAGCCGGGGACCGGGGCGGTCGAGCGGCGGGAGGGCCTGAAGGAGCTGATGCCGCGGCTCGACCTGCGCGAGGAGCTGGACCTGCTGGGGCCGGAGGGCCGCGACGAGGGCGACGCGGAGAAGCTGGCGGCCTGGGGCGCGGCCCCGCCGGTGGGCGTCCCCGCGCTGCTGCCGGCGCTGGCCGGGGCGGCGGCCGTCGCGAACGCCGGCGCGATCGTGGCCTGGGCGGCGGGGGTCTCCTTCGCCTGGCCGCTCGGCGCGTTCGTGCTCTCGCTGGCGGTGCACGGCGCGTGCCGGAGCCGGGCGTCGAGGATCGTCGACGCCGTGGAGGCCCGGGGCCGCGAGATCGGCCTGCTCGCCGAGGTCTTCGGCCGCCTGGAGCGCGAGGAGTTCGCGTCGGACTTCCTGCGCCGGCGCCGGGAGGCGCTGGGGGCGGGCGTGGCGCGGGAACTCGCGGGGCTGCGGAAGCTCGTCGACCGTCTCGACACGCGGCGCAACCAGCTCTTCCACCCGATCGCGCTGGCGTTCTGCTGGACGCCGCTGGTCGCCTTCTCGATCGAGCGCTGGCGGCTCGCGCGCGGCCGGGAGCTGGGGGCCTGGATCGGGGCGATGGCGGAGATCGAGGCGCTCTCGGCGCTCGCGGGCTACGCGGCGGAGCATCCCGAGGACGCGTGGCCGGAGTTCGTGGAGGGCCCGCCGCGCTTCGAGGCGGAGGGGCTGGCCCACCCGCTGATGCCGCCGGGGAAGTGCGTGCCCAACGACGTCTCGGTGGGCGGGGAGGGGCCCGCGGTGCTCGTGGTGACGGGCTCGAACATGTCGGGCAAGAGCACGCTGCTGCGGACCGTGGGGACGAACGCGCTGCTGGCGCGGCTGGGCCTGCCGGCCCGGGCGAAGCGGCT
Source organism: uncultured Planctomycetales bacterium (assembly GCA_964464755.1). Classification (GTDB taxonomy): domain Bacteria; phylum Planctomycetota; class MHYJ01; order MHYJ01; family JACPRB01; genus CAYXGZ01. The sequence goes on along the minus strand of CAYXGZ010000007.1, from coordinate 56,747 downwards.
GCGGCTCTCGGGGGCGGAGCTGGCGGCCTCGATCCGGCGCACGGACTCGCTGCAGGAGGGGACGAGCCGCTTCTACGCGGAGATCGCGCGCCTGAAGCTCGTGGCGGACCTCGCGGCGGCGGGGCCGGTGCTCTACCTCGTGGACGAGATCCTCGCGGGGACGAACTCGCACGACCGCGCGGTCGGCAGCGAGGCCGTCGTGAAGGGGCTGCTGGCGCGGGGGGCGGCGGGGCTGGTGACGACGCACGACCTGTCGCTGGCGAAGGTGGCCGACGCGCTGGCGCCGCGGGCGGCGAACGTGCACTTCGAGGACCACCTCGAGGGCGGGCGGATGGCCTTCGACTACCGGCTCAAGCCCGGCACGGTCACGCGCAGCAACGCGATCGGCCTGATGCGGGCGATGGGCCTGGACGTCTGATCAGCTCTTCTTCGGCGCCAGCGTGATCGTGATCTCGTCGGGCGACTTGCCCGGGTGCAGCGTCTTCACCTCGGCCTTGAAGCCCGGGGCCCAGCCCAGGATCGCGTAGGTCTTCAGCGTCTTGCGCTTGAGCTCCATGGGGGAGACGCCGAAGTCGTCGACGCCCAGGGTCCCGAGCAGCTCCTCGCGGATCCCCCGGGGGACGGCGCCGAAGATCTCGCGGACCTCGGCGACGGCGGCGGTCGGGATCTTGTCGAGGTGCAGCCAGCAGACGATCCGGGCGACGAGCTCGTCGAGCGAGTACTTGGCGAGCTTGTCGACCAGCTCCGGGGCGAGCTCCTTGGCGAGGAGCTTGACCACCTTCTTGAGGAGCTTCTCGGACTCCTTGGCGTAGAGCAGGGCGCTGGCGGCGGGGTCGTCGAGGATGACGACGATGACCTCCGGCGGGTGGCAGCGGATCGGGATCTTCTTGGGCGAGGACGAGCAGCCGGAGCCCAGGACGCCGAGGACGAGGAGGACGGGGAGGATGCGCATCGCCATACGGTAGCCAGCGCGGGGACCGGCTACAAGTTCTCCTCGCCGAAGACTTCCGCCGTGAAGGCGAGGAGCTCGGCGCCGGGGGCGCTCCACGCGTCGGCGGGCAGGCCCGCCTTGCGGCAGGTCTCGACGAGGAAGGTCGGGACGTCCCAGGCGTGGTCGACGGCGACCTGGGGCAGGAGGAGGCCGGAGCGGGCGCCGAGGCGGATCTGCAGGCCGTCGCGGCCGACGACGACGTCGGCGGGGGCGACGCGGCGCATGGGCGAAATGGCGCTGATCTCGATCTCGAGGAGGGGGACCTCGTCGACCGCGACGGGCTCGAAGCGGTCGTCCTCCGTGGCGGCGGCGCGGGCCATCTCGAGGACGGACTCCGCGAGGGGCTGGCGGGCGGCGACGTGGCCGATGCAGCCGCGGAGCTCGCCGTCGCGGTGGAGGGTGACGAAGGCGGCCCCGGGGGCGAGGAGGGCGGAGGGCAGGCCGGGCGGGAGCTCCGAGGGGAGGCCGGCGGCCGCGTCGGCGACGGCCCGGCGGGCGAGCGCGAGGAGGGCGCGGCGCTCGGCGGCGGTGAGCATGCGCACCGGGATACGCGATCCGGGGGAAAAAAGAAACCCCCCGCGTCGCCGCGGGGGGTTCCGGTGGAGGCGGGGACTACTTCTTCTTCGGGGCCTCGGGCTGCTTGTCGGCGGACGTGGGCAGGGTGGCCTTGCCGAGCACGTAGATCTCGACGCGGCGGTTCTTCTTCATGTTGGCGGCGTTCTTGTCGTTGGCGACGCGGGGCTGGCTGTTGCCCATGCCGACGCACTCCGCGAACGAGCCCTCGGGCATGCCGGCGGCCTTGAGGGCGCCCATGACGGCGATGGCGCGGCGGGCGGACAGCTCCATGTTGGTGTCCGTGTCGAGCTTCGCCTTGAGGTTGCTGCTGACGATGGGGGCGCGGTCGGTGTGGCCGACGATGCGGTAGCGGACGCTCTGGGCGCGGTGGGCGGAGGCGAACTTCTTGAGGATCTCCTGGCCCTTGGCGCTGACGGTCCAGCTGCCGGTCTCGAAGAGGAGGTCGGTGCCGAGCGTCCAGCGGCCGTCCTTGAAGGCGAGGGTGTCGTCGCCGTCGTCGAGGCCCTTGAGGGCCGCCTCGAGCTGGCGGGCGATCTGGGCGTAGAGCTCGTCGGTGGTCTTGGCGAGCGCGGCGCCGTCGGCGGCGCGGCGGAGCTCCTCGTTCTCGCGCTCCAGGTTGCCGTTGCGCTCCTCGAGCGTGGCGACGTACTCCTTCTGGGCGGTGGCGACGCGGTTGTACTCGTCGACGGAGACGGTGGAGCAGGCCGTGGAGCCGGCGAGCACGGCGGCCAGGCCGAGGACGGAGACGATGCGGACCGACATGGCTAACCCCCTCTTTCCCTTGGATTCCTCGTTCGGACGACGCGTAATTTATAAGTCGTAAAGCATGGAATGTCAAGCATGAAAATGGAGAATTCCGGGGGAAAAAGAAAGGCCCCCGCGGGTCGCGCGGGGGCCTTCCGGGATGGCGGGAAGGGCTACTTCACGGGCGGCCGGTCGGCCGTGTCGATCTTGTGGAAGGTCGGGCCGCTGTAGGTCGTGTGCTTGATCGGGTACTTCTCGCTGGAGCCGATCTCGTAGGGGGGCTGCTTCTGGTCCGGGAACTTGTTCACGTGGAACTTGGTCCAGGCGGGGTCGCCCCAGAACTGCTCGAGGACCCACTTGCCGACGCCGGCCGTCATGCCGGAGGGCTGCTCGCCCGTCTGGCCGGCGCCCGTCAGCCGGATCGTGTCGATCCCGAACAGGGTCGAGTAGAGGCCGGAGACGAACGCGAAGATGAGGACGAAGGCCCAGACCGGCGAGGGGCGCCGGCGCTCGAGCTCGTCCTCGGTCGCCACGGGCATCTGCTGGGTGCGGCGGCGGGGGGCCTTCACGGAGGCCGGCGCGGCCACTTCCTCCTCGACCGCCTCGCTCTCGACCGTCTCGGCCGTCTCCACCTCGTCGGCGAGCTTCAGGGGCTCGGTCGTGAGGCCGGAGTCGTTCTCCTCGTCGATGAAGGTCTCCTCGACGCCGACCTGCTCCTCCTCCTGGGGCTGGCCCACGAGGAGCTCGTCGCCGCCGGCAGCCTGGATCTCGGCCGTCTCCTTGCCGATGTCGAGGTCGAGCACGGTCTCGTCCTGCCCGCCCGAGGGCGTGCTGGGGAGGATGATCGTCGGCTCGGTGATGCGCCCCTTCTTGAGGTGGTCGACGTCTTCCTTCTTGAACTTCATCTTGTTCTCGTCGCGGAAGGCGCGCAGCTCGCCCTCGGAGACCATGCGCTTGAGGTCCTCCTCGGAGAGCTCCAGCTCCTTCAGGACGTCTTCGAACGAGAAGTAGTCGGCCATCGATCACCTCCGGCGATATCGCGGGGCCCGGCCCCGCGGGTCCATTCTATTCCTTCTTGATCTGCTTCGACAGCGTCTCGATGATGTCGCGGACGCTCGGCTTCTCCTGGTTGTAATCCATGAACTCGATGTCGTACGCGATGTCCCGCGCCGCCATCAGCTTCATCGAGTCGCCGTTCTTCGTCGACTTGTAGAGGCACAGCGAGATCCGCGTGGGCTTCAGGACCTTGGAGTCCTCCTCGCGGCTCTTCAGCCCGGGGTGCGGCGGGTGCTCGTGCAGCACCCAGAGCAGGTCGATGACCCCCTGGGTCGTGCTGCCCGTCGCCAGCGTGAACTTCCCCCCGCTGTCCACCGACTGCATGGCGTGGGCGGGATTCTGGTGCGAGACCATGAGCAGGGCGTACCCCAGGACGAGGATCAGCCCCGACATCACGCCCATCGCGAAGAACGACCACTTCTGCGCCATCGGACCCTCCAAAGGTTCCCCGAGCCGGTCAATTACACCTCCGCTTTCGCGGGGATGTCAAGCACCTTCACCCGGGGACGGACCGGTCCGGTATTCCAGACGTCCCCGGGGAGGCGGGCCCTGCGCGGGCCCCGAAAATAGACGCGCGACCCTACTTGTCGTCCTTCTCCTTCTCCTTGCGGGCGATCTCGCCCTTCAGCTTCTCCATGATCTGCCGGACCTCCGGCGTCTCCTGGTTCAGGTTCTGGATCTCCACGTCGTAGGCGATGTCCCGGACCGAGACCAGCTTCATCGCGTCCCCGTTCTTCGTCGCCTTGTAGAGGCACAGGGCCACCCGGTTCGGCTTGGCCACCTTGCTGTCCTCCTCGCGCCCCTTCAGGCCAGGGTGCACGGGGTGCTCGTTGAGGACCCAGACCAGGTCGTTCACCCCCGCCGCCGTCCCGCCCACCGCCACGGCGTACTTCCCGTTGTTGTCCACCGACTGCGGCGACGCGTGGGCCTCGCCCGATCGCCCGCCCAGCAGGATCCCCGCCCCCATCAACGCGGCGCCCAGGACCATCCCCAGCGCCATCCCGGTTCCCTTCATGGCTCCTCCTTATTCCGCTCCACCGGTCCGACACGGCCGGGGACCTCGGGGTTGCATGCGATCCGCGTCCCGAGGTAGCATGAACCCATGATGGGTTGGGTGCTCCTCCTGGCCCTCGCGCAGGATCCGGCCGAGACCGAGTTCGAGGAACTCGCCCGCCGCCTCCGCGAGATCGCCGAGACCGTCCGCGACGAGCGCGCCCCGGCCCCCGTCCGCGTCGAGGCCGCCGAGAACCTCCTCCGCCTCCGCGACCGCGACAGCTGGGTCGACGAGATCGGCCGCCTCGCCCTCGACCCCGAGCTCGACCCCGGGCTCCGCGCCCGCGCCTCCCTCCTCCTCGCCGAGGCCGGCGACCCCCGCGCCGTCGCCCTCGTCCGCGAGCTCGACGAGGCGCTCGCCGCCTCCGGCACCGACGCCGCCGCCGAGTCCCTCTCCGACCGCGTCCGCCGCGGCGCCCCCGGCGAGCGCCAGCTCCACGAGATCGACCTCCTCGTCGCCATGGGCACGCCCGCCTCCCGCCGCGAGCTGGCCGGCCTCTACGCCGACCCCGCCCTCGCGCCGTCCCTGCGGCTCGCCGTCCTCGAGAAGCTCCACGACGCCGGCCGGCTCGAGCGCGGCGCCGGCGTCCTCTCCGTGCTCGCCCAGGTCCGCGCCGCCGACTCCTCGCTCGCCGGGCGGGCCGACGCGCTCGCCGCCGCCCTGCCGGGCGGCCGGGCCGAGGAGCCGAGGTCGTCGCTGGCCCGCGAGCCCGCGCGCTCCGCCCCCCGCCGCGCCTCCGCCGCGGACGACGACGGCGGCGCCCCCGCCTGGAAGGTCAACCTCGTCGTCGGCGCGGTGGCCCTCGCGTGCTTCGCCGCGCTGCGCCTCCTCCGCCGCCGCGCCTGAACCCGATAATCCCCCACCTGGACCCACCCCCATGAGAGACGAACTCGTCGCCGCCCTCCGCGAGCTGGACGCCAAGCTGGCCGCGCTCCGGGACTCTCTTTGAGGTCGCCCGCAAGCAGGAACGGGTCCGCGCCCTCCAGGAGAAGATGAACGCGCCGGACTTCTGGACCCACGCCGAGGCCGCCCAGAAGGTCGTCGCCGAGCTCAAGGGCGTGAACTCCGTCGTCGAGTCCTACCTCGGGGCCTCCGCCCAGGTCGCCGACGAGCTGGGCCTCGCGGAGATGTGCGACGACGCGAAGGACCGCGCCCACCTCGAGGAGATCTCCGCCAAGCTCCCGGCGCTGCGCAAGGCCGTCGAGCAGATCGAGCTCCAGACGCTCTTCAACCGGCCCAACGACCCGCGCGACGTCTTCCTCTCCATCCACGCGGGCGAGGGCGGCACGGACTCCATGGATTTCGCCGCGATGCTCCTGCGGATGTACCAGCGCTGGCTCGACCAGAACGGCTACCAGTCCGCGCTCGTGGACTACCAGGCCGGCGACGAGGCCGGCATCAAGCGCGCCGTGCTCGACGTCCGCGGCAAGTACCCCTTCGGCTACCTCAAGGGCGAGGTCGGCGGGCACCGGCTCATCCGCCTCTCGCCCTTCGACGCCAACCACAAGCGCCAGACGAGCTACGTCGCCGTCGACGTGACGCCCCAGTACGACGACGTCGAGGTGGACATCAACGAGAAGGACCTGAAGATCGACACGTACAGCGCGGGCGGGCCGGGCGGCCAGCACGTGAACAAGACCCAGAGCGCGGTCCGCATCACCCACCTGCCCAGCGGCATCATCGTCCAGTGCCAGAACGAGCGCTCGCAGCAGCTGAACCGCAAGGTCGCCATGCGCAGCCTCGCCTCGAAGCTCCACCAGCTCGAGGAGACCAAGCGCGACGGCGAGCTCGCCAAGCTCTACGGCGAGAAGGGCGAGATCGGCTACGGCAACAAGATCCGCAGCTACACGCTGCACCCGTACACGCTGGTGAAGGACCACCGCACCGACGTCGAGACGGGCAACGTCCAGGCCGTGCTCGACGGCGCCATCGACCCCTTCCTCGAGGCCTTCCTCCGCTGGAAGGACCGGAAGTACTAGGAATAGAACCGGCCCGACGGTTTCCCGCCGGGCCGGTCCGAGGATGGTGGTCGCCTAGTCGGCCGAGGCGGAGCCCGTCGAGGTGCCGCCGGTGGACCCGGTTCCGGTGCCGCCCGTGCCGCTCCCGCCCGTGCCCGTCCCGCCCGTCGGGGGAGCCGCCGGCAGCGGAGCGTAGGTCCCGGTCCGCAGGCAGCCCGCGGTCCAGCCGTTGTCGCAGGCCTCGGCGCTCCAGATCGTCTTCTCCGAGGCGTCGAGGTAGTCCCCGTCGCCGTTGCCGTCCACGAGCAGCCAGATCCCGCGGACGGCGCCGTTGGCGTCGAGGTCGTTGGCCAGCACGCCCGAGGGCAGGGCCAGGAGGCCGCGCAGCTCGCCGAGCCCCGTGCCCGCGGTGTTCCGCTCGCCCGCGTCCAGGCAGTCCCCGTCGGCGTTCCCGTCGCGGGCGGTGTAGAGCAGGCCGCTCATCGTGCCCAGCCCCGCCACGAAGGAGCCGTCGGAGCGCCGCGCGAAGCCGCCGCTGAAGACGATCGGCTGGTCGGTCGGCGCCGCCACGACGGTCGACTGCACGCCCGCCGGCGTCACCCGCGTGATCCACGCGCCGCCGCCCGAGGGCATGATCCCCATCGCGTACACGTTGTCCGAGGAGTCGATCTCCAGGTGCCAGCCCAGCGAGATCCCCGTGTCCTTGAAGAGCCCCGCGGAGTTCGTCGAGGGCGTGTAGCGCCAGATCTCCCCGCTCGTCGTCGCGCTGTTGGCGATGCTGTAGATCCGGCCCGCCGAGTCCTTCGCCAGCGACCAGTGGTACGTCGGGTACGAGACCTTCAGGCTCACGAGCCCCGTCGCCAGGTCCGCGTAGTGCAGCCGCGAGCCGCCCGCGTCCACCCGCTCGAGCAGGTAGACGCCGCCGGCGACGGGCTGCAGGCCCGCCACCATGGTCCACGCGGGCAGCGAGTTCCCCGCCGCCGCCGCCAGCGGGACCGTTTCCGGCTCGCCGCCGGAGACCGGGTAGACCACGAGGCCCAGCGTCGAGTGCGCGCCGTAGACGACGTCGACCTCGGTCACCGTCAGCGTCGCCTGGTCCACCAGGCCGCCGGCCGTCGTCGCCGTGATCGTCGCCGCGCCCTTGGCCACGCCGACGGCCAGGCCGTCCGCGTCGATGGTCGCCACGGCCGGGTTCGACGAGTGCCAGGTCACCGCGACCGGCGAGCTCGTGCCGTCGGAGTAGTGTCCCAGCGCCGAGAGCGTCGCGAAGCCGCCCCAGGCCACCGTCGGCGCCCCGGGCGAGATCGTCACCGCGTCCAGGGTCACCACGACGGGAGCCGGAGTCGGGGCGGGCGCCGAACCGCCGCCGCCGCCACCCCCGCCGCCGCAGCCCACCGCCATCGCCAGCGCCGCCAGCACGCCCACCATCCTCGTGGCCTTCATGATTCCTCCGGGGTTACCGTGCCCCCAGTAACCGCTCCTCGCCGTCGAGGGCGCGGATTCGGTGAATTTCATCCGATCCGATCCTTCTGGAATCCAAATAGTTGCGATTTCGTGCTAGGATTGGAGGCGATGGGAGGACGCGACACCAGCCTCGGCGGCCCCGGCGGAGCCTTCCCGAGCACCCTCTGGTCCGCCCTCGAGGAGGCCCGCGAGGCCAGCGACGAGGAGGCCCGGGCCCGGCTCGGCGCCCTCGTGGCCGCCTACTGGAAACCCGCCTACCACTGCATCCGCGCGGGCTGGGGCAAGTCGAGCGAGGACGCCAAGGACCTCACCCAGTCCTTCTTCACCTGGCTCCTGTCCGGCAAGGTGCTCTCCAAGGTCGAGCGCGGCCGCGGCCGCTTCCGCGGCTTCCTCAAGGCGGCCCTCCGCAACTTCCTCTCCAACGCGCACCGCGGCGAGCGCGCGGCCAAGCGCGGCGGCGACGAGACCTTCGTCCGCCTCGACCTCGCCGACCCCCGCCTCGAGGCCGCCGTCCCCGCCGCCTCGGGCCGCACCCCCGAGCAGGTCTTCGACCGCGAGTGGGCCCGCTCCCTGCTCGAGGGCGCCCTCGCCGAGTTCGAGCGGGACGCCGACCCCGAGACCCTCGCGATCTTCCGCCGCCAGGCCGAGCTCGGCGAGGCGGACGCCTCGCGCGTCTACGAGACGATCGCCTCCGAGCGCGGCCTGGGCCGCGACGCCGTCAAGCACCAGCTCGCCCGCGCCCGGGCCCGGCTCCGGGAAATCCTCGTCTCCCGCATCCGCGAGTACGCCCTGGACGACGTGGAAGTACAACAGGAGCTGGACCTCCTGAAGGACGCGTGGCGATGAGCGGACTGACCGACCCCGGCGCGAAGGCGCTCAAGGACTTCCTCGGGCTCGGGGAGCTCCCCGCGCCGCCGGGCCTGCTGACGGCCGGCTCCCGCCTCGGCCGCTACGTCATCGAGGAGCTCCTCGGCCGCGGCGGCATGGGCGTCGTCTACCGGGCCCGCGACACGGAGCTGGGCCGCGACGTCGCCCTCAAGGTCCTCTCGGCCGCCGGGCCGGGCCTCGACGAGCGCTTCGCCCGCGAGGGCCGGGCCGCCGCCCGCCTCCAGCACCCGAACCTCGTCCGCGTCTACGACGTCGGCGAGGCCTCGGGGGTCCGCTACCTGGCCATGGAGCACGTCGACGGTCCGCCGCTCGACGCCGTCCCGGCGCCCGAGTCGCCCGCCGAGCTCCGGGCCCGCGTCGTCCTCCTCGAGAAGACGGCCCGCGCCCTCGACCACGCCCACCGCGAGGGCGTCGTCCACCGCGACGTGAAGCCCGCGAACATCCTCGTGGACCGGGACGGCGAGCCGCGCCTCGCGGACTTCGGCCTCGCCCGCGTCGCCGACGAGGAGCGCGGCCTCACCCGCTCGCGCACCGCCATCGGCACGCCCGCCTACATGGCCCCCGAGCAGGTGAAGGGGGATCTCGCGGCCGTCGGCCCGCGCAGCGACGTCTACTCGCTCGGCGTGATCCTCTACGAGTCCCTCGCGGGCCGCACCCCCTTCCGGGGCGCGACCGCCGTCGAGATCTTCGACCGCATCCTCCGCGAGGAGCCCGTCCCCCCGCGCCGCCTGGAGCCCTCGGCCCCGGCCGACCTCGAGACGGTCTGCCTCAAGGCGATGGCCCGGGACCCGCGCGACCGCTACGCGTCGGCCGGGGAGTTCGCCGACGAGCTGGCGCGCCACCTCGTCGGCGAGCCCGTGCTCGCGCGCCGGATGCCGACGGTGCTGCGCGCGTGGTGGGGCCTGCGCCGCCGCCCCGCCGCCGCCCTCGTCGCGGCCGCGCTCGTCCTCGCCGTCGCCGCCGGGACCTGGGGCGTCGGCGCGTGGAGGGCCGCGGCGGACGCCGAGGTCCGCCGCCGCGCGGAGGAGCAGCGCCGCCTCCCCCCCGACCGGCGACCGCGCGACTCCGCGGACCGCCACGCCGCCGCGCACGAGGCCTGGTCGCGCTACCGCCGGGCGGCGGGGGAGTCCGGCGCTGGCCCCGGGCCGCTGGCCCGCCGGGCCGCGGAGGCCGTTGCGGCCGCCGAGCTGGCCGTGAGCACCGACGAGCGGCCCGAGGGCCGGGCCCTGCTGGGCGCGGCGCGCCGGGCGGCGGGGGACGCCGCGGGGGCGCTGCGCGAGTGGGACCGGGCCCTCGAGCTCGACCCGGCCTGCTTCGTCGCGCTGGCCGGCCGGGCCCGCGCGGGCCTCGAGGACTACTTCGCCGGGGCGGGGCAGCGCTTCTCCGTCGCCGGGAAGTCCGAGGAGGGCCTCCCGACCGAGTCGCCCGAGCAGGAGGCCAGCCGCGTCCGCTGGACGCGGGACCTCCGCGCGGCCCGGGCCGCCCCGCGGGCGGACGCCGACGCGCTCGCCCTCCTCGAGGCCCTCGAGCTCCTGGCCCTGGGCCGGGCGAAGGAGGCGGGCGAGGGCTTCGACCGCTACCTCGCGGCCTACCCCGGCGACGCCGAGGCCGCGTACTTCGCGGGCCAGGCCCGGCTCTGGGCGGGCGAGCCCGCCGCCGGCCTCGAGCGCCTCGACGCCGCGCTGCGCGTCCGCCGCCCCGCGCCCTGGGTCTCCGCCCGGGCGATCGCCCTGGTCCGGCTCGGGCGCGCGACGGACGCCCTGGCCGCGTTCGACGAGGCCGTCGAGCTCGAGCCCCGGGAGTGGTCGTACCGCCAGAACCGGGGCGCGGTCCGGATGGCCCTCGGCCGGCTCGACGACGCCCGGGCCGACTTCGACGAGGCTGTGCGCCTGGCCCCCGGCGTCGCGATGGTCCGCAGCATGCGGGCGTCGGTCCTCCGCCAGCAGGGCCGGCTCGAGGAGGCCCTCGTCGACGCGGACGCGGCCGTGAAGGCCGATCCCGCCGACGGGATGTTCCGGGTCAACCGGGGCAACATCCTCCTGCAGATGAACCGGCTCCCGGAGGCCATGCAGGACTACACGGCGGGCGTCGAGCGCCGCATCCCGCTGGCCCACGTGGGCCGCGGCCACGTGCACCAGCTCCAGGGCCGGACCGCGGAGGCCGTGGCGGACTTCGACGCCGCGATCCGCCTGGACGACTCCTGCCGCGAGGGCTACGCGGCGCGGGGCAAGCTCGCGCTCAAGCTCGCCGACGCGGCCGGGCCGGGCGAGGCCCGCCGCGCGCTGGCCCGGAAGGCGGCGTCCGACCTCGAGCGCGTGGTCGCGCTGCCGGGGGTGGCGGCCGCGCTCGAGAAGGCGAGGCGCCTGGCCGACGAGAACTAGTGCCCCGCCCGGTAGACGTGGATCGTCACCGGGACGTCCTTCACGGCCGAGGCGACCACGAGGTCCACCTTCCCGCCCGCGGGGAACGAAATCACCGAGTACCACGCCGTCGCCACGTCCGAGGCCAGCAGGTGCTCGTCGCTCCACGACCCGCCCGCCGCGTCGAAGGCGTAGAGGCTCACCGGCGAGTCGGCCCCGCTCACCGCCACCACGAGGCAGTCGCCCTTGAGCTCGAGGACCTTCGACCAGGTCCAAGTCCCCGGCCTGTGCTCGGACGCCGTCGGCCCGCTCTCCTTGGCGACCCGCGTCGGGGTCCGGCCCGGGAAGCCCTCCATCCACGCGCCGACCTGGACCTCGACGAGCTTGTTTCGCAGCGATACGAAGCGCGTGATGTCGCGCCTCCAGCGCGCCGAGCGCGCCTCCTGGGCCTGCGCCGCCTTGCCGTCGAGCAGCTCCCGCAGGAGGTCCGCGCGCTGGCCGAAGTTCACGCCGGATCCCGTCGAGATCCGCTTCGTGCCCGACGCGTCCAGCGTCAGGTTCGCCGCGCTGACCAGGGCCACGACCCGGCCGGCCGCGTCGAGGATCGGGCTGCCGCTGGCCCCGCCCAGGATCGGCAGGGAGTTCTGCACGAGCTGCCCGTCGCCCGTCGACTTCATGAGGAAGAAGTCCGTGACGGCCGTGACGTTGCCGACCTGCATCTGCGGCGTCGGCTGCTTCACGTTCACCCCGCCGAGCGCCATCGACTCCATCGGGTAGCCGACGTAACCCACGACGTCGCCCGCGGCGAGCGCCTCGATCGTCTGCGGATCCGCCAGCGGCAGCGGCGGGGCCAGCCCCGCGGCCGCCTCGACGTGGAGCAGCCCGATGTCGCAGGCGCTGACCTGCTGGAGCTGCTCGAGCGTGGGGCCCAGCGAGTCCTTGCCCGGCTTGTAGTCCGTCCAGATCTGCTGGAACTCCGAGTACCCCGGGTGCAGCTCGGCTTTCGTCACGGTGAAGTCGACCGGCGCCGCCGCGTTCGAGCGCACGAGGAGCCTGCCGCCCTCGGGCACCGCCTTCGCGTAGAGGTCGGCGACGTGCGCGTTGGTCGCCAGCACCCCCTCGCCCACGACCCAGGCCGTCGCGGCCCCGACCTCGTGGCCCTTCGCGTCCCGGATCACGACGAGGTACACGGAGGGCGAGGCCTTCGCGAGCGCCTCGGAGATCCGGGGCTGGATCTTCTCCCGCAGCGCCTGCATCCGGTCCTTCAGCTCGCGGATCGTCGCCGACTGCGCGCGGTCCAGCTCCTTGAGCCTCTGGTGGGAGGACCACCAGCCCGCGCCCGCGACCCCCGCGACGGCGAGGAGGCCGAGCGTCAGCACGGCGATGGCCGCGATCGTGATCGCCCGGGTCCGGCGCAGGCCCCGGTCGAGGCCGCGCACCATGGTGTCCCGACCGGGAGCGGGGCCGGGGATCCGGTCGGTCCGGCGCATCGTCTCGGGCAGCTCCGAGTTGCCGAGCGTCTCGATGATCAGCCGCGGCCCGTTCACGCCGAGCTGGATCTCGGCCGGCGACTCGAGCTCCTGGTCGTCCTTCGCGGGACTCCTCCCGACGAACACGGGGTCCTTGGCGTTGAGCACGAGGCGGTAGCGGCCCAGCTCCCGGCGCAGGGCGACGTGCTCGCGGCCGACGACGACCTGGTCGGCGGGGAAGACGACGCGGCAGCGCTGCGGGTCGCGGCCCAGGACGACGCGCTCGATCTCGTCCCCGTACTCCAGCACGTGCCCCGCGCGGGGGCCGTCGAGGAAGCGGAGGCGGAGCGCCATGGGAAGCTACCTCAGGGGCCCGCGGATGTAGACGTCGTTGAGGCCGTTGAAGTCGTCCACGACGAGGTCGGCGGCCACCGTGGCCCAGGCGACCCAGCGGCCGTCGGCGGACAGGACGGCCTCCGTGCAGTCGCGCGTCGCCTGGGCGCCCGACGGCGTCTCCGACGCGCGCTGGATCACGCCCGTGGCGAGGTCCACCACGTAGATCTGCCGGTGGAAGGTGCCGGGGTAGGGGCCCTGGATCCGGTTGGTGCTGTACGAGACGATGCGCCCGTCGTCCGAGATCCCGAGCGCGTCGATCGCGAAGATGATGAAGCTCGTGTAGCCCGGCTCGAGCGCGGCCAGCACCGTGGTGTTGGCCGTCCGGTCCCGGACGTACACGGCGTCCAGGGTCACCCCGGCCACGAGGCCGGCGCTGTCGCTGCCGTGGAAGACGACGTAGCGGCCGTCGGCGGAGATCGCGGGCCGCTGGCAGAAGGACGCGGCCTTCACCGCGCCGCCGGTCTGCACCGAGGCCAGCGTGCAGGGCGCGCCGGTCCGCGTCCCGACGTAGATGTCCGAGTTGAAGTCCGTGCCGGGATCCAGCGCGGCCAGGTTGTTCGCGGTCGTGTCGAAGGCCACGAAGTTCCCGTCCGAGGAGATCCGGGACCGCTGGCAGTAGTCGTTCGCGAAGGTCGTCGCGGAGGCGCTGCCCCGGGACACGAGCGTCACCGCGGGCGGCGTCGTGGAGAGGTCCGCGACGTAGACCTGGGCGTTGCCGCCGGGATTGCCGAACGGCGTGCCGAGGGCGTCCTCCAGGTTGGTCGAGGTCGTCTCGAAGGCGACGTAGCGGCCGTCGGCGGAGATCGAGGGGTTGTTGCAGTCCGCGTCCGGCCACATGTAGTCGACGACCCGGATGTAGGCGTAGCCCGGGACCGTGCGGTCCTTGACGTAGATGTTCCGCGTCGCGTGCACGCTGCCCGGCAGCGGCCCGCCGCCGATCTGGCCGCGGGTCTCGAAGGCGACGTAACGCCCGTCGGCCGAGATGTGCGGGTTGAAGCAGTCGTGCGGCCGGGGCTCGAACTCCCCGATCTCCGTCAGCAGCGTCAGGTTCTCGATCGCGCCCGTCGCGCGGTCCTTCACGAAGATGTCCCGGAACCCGTTCGTGTCGCCGGGGACCAGGTTCGTCGCGTCGGATTCGAAGGCGACGAAGCGCCCGTCGGCGGAGATCGACGCGTTGAGGCTGTCGCCGCCGGTCGCCTCCTCGCCGAAGGGTTTCACCGAGACGCGGAAGGTCGTGCTCGGGACGGTGCCTCCCTCGTCGATGTTGCCCTCGCAGGTCGACGCGGTCAGCAGCGCCGCGCCCGACGCGAGCAGCGCGGCCTTCCGGAACCAGGAGCGGATGCGCACGGAAACCTCCGGATCAAAGCTCGAACGTGTAGTCCAGCGCCCAGTTGTAGGAGTCGCCCCCGACCTCGAGGGCGAAGTTGACCGTCTTGCTCTTGCCGCCCTCGCCCGTCCACGAGAGGCCCAGGCCGAGCGTGGTCACGTTGAAGGCCTCGGCCTTCGTGTCGAGCACGAGCCGGTAGTTGCCGGTCACCGGCAGGTCGTCCTTGTCCTCCCAGGGCGCGTCGAAGTGGCGGAAGCCCAGGCGGGGGTAGAGCGACACGCCCGCGCCCGCGGCGACCCGGTACTCGAGGCCCAGCGAGTAGTTGAAGGAGTCCTCGAAGCCGGGCTGGCCCGCGAAGGTGGGATCGACCGCGACCTCGCTCCAGGAGATGAACTGGAAGTCCAGCGTGATGCGCAGGGGCAGGCCCTTGAGGAGGTAGGCCGTGGCGCCGACGTTCAGCTGCGCGGGCATGTCGAAGGCGGGGAAGATGTCGGGGTCGATGCTGAACGAGTACTCGATGCCCGTCGCGTAGGCCAGGCCGAGGTTGAACTTGAGGTCCTCGGTGTTGTCGTAGAGGCCCAGGAGCAGCCCGAAGCCCGCGCCGTACGAGGTCGCGTTGTCGGTGACGTTCTCCGTCCCGCTGAACTCCCAGCGCTCGAAGCCCGCGTCGAGGCCGATCCCCACCGAGAGGTGCGTGAACCAGGTCGACGCGCCGGGCTCCGAAAAGCGGAAGTCCTTGGCGAGCGCCGCCCGGAAGCGGCTGAACGACTCCTGCATGTTGCTGTCGGCCGTGAAGGTGGTCTGGAAGGGGTCGCTGACCTGGTCGAAGCTGTAGTTCAGCACGTAGGGCCTCGCGTAGCAGAGGCCGAGCGCCCAGGGGGACTCCGTCGAGCCCAGGCTGAGCACCATGCCGACGTACGACGGCAGCAGCGCGGGGTCCACGAGCGTCGTCTCCGCCTCGGCGGAGAACGTGACGACGCCGAAGTCGTCCTTCCGGTGCAGCGGGTAGGTCGTGTAGGTCTGGTACGCGATCGCGGCGGAGGACGGCTGCGTGGCGATGCCGGCGGGGTTCAGCCAGATCGAGACCGGGTCGTCCTCGAACGCGGTGTAGCTGCCGCCCATCGCCTTGGTTCGCGCGCCGAGCTGCTGGTCCTGGGCCGAGGCGGTGCCGGCCAGCAGGAGCAGGATCGCGGCGGCCGTTCCGGAACGATGCATGGACCCCCCGTGAGTGAAGGAGGGACTATAAGGGGCTCGCCCGTCGGCCCGCAAGGGACGTCAGCGCGGCAGGGCCGCCAGCGCCCGGGAGGCCTCCGGCCGCTGGGGGTGGTCGCGGGGCGCCGCCCGCAGGAAGGCCTCGAGATCCCGGCGGGCCTCGGCGACGTGCTGCAGCGCGGCGTGCACCCGGCCCCGTTCCAGCAGCGCCTCGACGCGGCCCGGGTGGAGCCGGAGGGTCTCGTCGTAGTCCGGAAGCGACTCGGCGAACCTCCCGAGCTGGAACAGCACGTTCGCCCGGCTGTGGCGGACGTTCGGGTCCCCGGGCTCGGCCCGGATCGCGGCCTCGAAGTCCGCCAGGCACCCCGGGAGGTCGCCGGCGGAGGCGCGCAGGGTGGCCCGGAGGCAGAGGGCCTCCACGTGGTCGGGCTTCACCCGGAGCGCCCGCTCGAGGTGGACCATCGCGTCGGCCCGGTGGCCGGTCCGCTCCAGCACCCGCGCGCGTCCCGTCCACCCCACCGGCCCCTCGGGCTGGATCTCGATGAGCTTCGTGTAGTCGGCCTCCGCCTGGGCCAGGTTCCCGAGGGCCAGGTGCACCTGGCCGCGGATCTCCAGCGCGCCGGGGTAGGAGGGCTTCAGCCGGAGGGCCTCGGTGCAGTCCGCGAGGGCTTCCTTCCAGCGCTCCAGGTGGCGGAAGACAAAGGCGCGGGCGTACCGGGACTCGGCGAGCCGGGGGTCCATCCGGATCGCCGTGTCCAGGTCCTCCAGCGCCCCGGGGATGTCCCCTTGGCGGAACTTCGTCCAGCCCCGGTAGTGGTGCGGGCCGGCCTCCGAGGGATCCGACCGGATGGCCGCCTCGAAGTCCGCGCAAGCCGCGGCCCATTCCCCGCGGTTCATGGCCGCGCGGCCCCGTTCCATGAGCGCGGGGGCGAAGTCCGGATGGCGCCGGAGGATGCCCTCCGTGATCTCCTTCACGATCTCCAGCCGGCCCCGGTGCCGCTCCAGCGTGATCCGGTGCATGAGCGTCGTCGGGTTCTCCGGCTCGATGTCCAGCGCCCCCCGGACTTCCTGCTCGAGCGCGGGGTAGTCCGGTATCGAGGACAGGCAGCTCAGGAGGCCCCACCGGGCCGGCAGGTACCGGGGATTCCACCGGAGCACGGTCCGGTAATCCGCGACGGCGCCCGCCCGATCCTCCCGGAGATTCCGGAGGATGGCCCGGAACAGCGCCGCGGGCCAGTAGCGTGGGTTGACCTGCAAGGCCCTGTCCAGGTGCTTCAGCGACAGATCCGGGTTGGAACGCAGCTGGGAGGCATACAGGGTGAGGCTGGCGGGATGCGACGGCATCCCGGAGCACGCCTTCTCCATGAGGTCGGCCCGTCCGCGCTGGGACCCGTCCAGGAGGAGGAATTCCTCGCCCAAGGGTTTGCCCGCCCACTTGGCCACGTAGGCCGAAAGGTCGACCGGGGTGGAGCCGCCCTTGTTCCGGATGATGAGGAGGAGCGCGCGGGCCTTGTCCAGGTCCCGGGATTCCCCCTGGAGGCTGTCCAGGGCCCGGGCCAGGCGCGACTCGGCCTCCGTGCGTCGGGCCGCGACCTGGGCGATCCAGTAGGGATCGTCGTACCTCACCCCCGCGTCCAGGAACGCGCCCTCGACGGCCATCCGCGCCAGGGCCACGGCGCTTTCCCCGTGCCCGGGGTCCGCCGCCAGCGCGGCCTGGTAGGCCGCCTCCGCCCCGGGGGAATCCGCCAGCGTCTCCAGGAGCCGGCCGATGAGGTGCTGGGCCTTCGCGCCGGGCCGGGCCCGGCGAAGCTCCGCCACCAATCGCTCGTACCGGGCGAAGTCCTCGTCCGCGAGGCGGAACCCGGGGACGTGGGCGTTCAACTCCAGGCGCTCGAGCTCCCCCTGCAGGGGGAGCAGGCGCCTCGCCTCGTCGAGGGCGTCCCGGGCGGTACCCGCCTCCCGCCGCGAGGAGATCCACATCGGGAGGAGCACGGCGGCGATGGCGGCCGCCCCCAGCGCCGCCAGCGCGAGCTTCCGCCGCCGGAGGAACTTCAGCGCCCGGTATCCCGGGGAGGCCCCCCGGGCCAGGATGGCCTCGCCCCGGAGCCAGCGGTCCAGGTCGTCGGCCAGTTCCGCCGCGTCGGGGTAGCGCCGGGCCGGATCCTTCTCGAGGCACTTCGCGACGATCGTCGCCAGCTCCGGGTCCGTCCCCCGCAGCGGCCCGGGCTCCTGGTCCTGGATCCGCTGCAACGTCTCCATCACGGTGCGCCCCTGGATCGGCTTGCGTCCCGAGAGCAGCTCGTAGAGGGTGGCCCCCAGCGCGTAGACGTCGGAGCGGGCGTCGACCCGGTCCCCCCGGGCCTGTTCGGGCGGCATGTACGCCGGGGTTCCCAGGATGGCGCCGCTGGCCGAGAGATCGGAGGCGCCCTCGGCCGGCCGGGCCAGCCCGAAGTCCATCACGAAGAGGCGGCCGTCCTCGACCATGAGGTTGTCGGGCTTCAGGTCGCGGTGCACCACGCCCTGGCGGTGCGCGTGGTGGACGGCCCGGGCGGCGTCCCGGAGCAGGCCTGCCAGGAGCCGGGGATCCCCCTTCGCGAGGGGGCGCAGCGTCGTACCGGCGACCAGCTGCATCGCGAGGAAGTGACGTCCGTCCGCCTGCCCGACTTCGTAGATGGCCGCGATGTTCGGGTGGGCCAGCCCGGCGGCGATCCGGGCCTCCCGCTGGAAGCGCGCGATCTCCGGGCCGTCGGATCCCCTGAGGAACTTGAGGGCCACCCAGCGCTGGAGCTCGGGATCCCAGGCCTTCCAGACTTCCCCCATGCCGCCCGCCCCCAGCTTCTCGGGCTGGACGTAGCGGCCGAAGGAGGACCTTCCCGGGCCGTCGGAATCCGGCGGCGTCCGGCCCTTGAGCGGCGAGGGGGGCTTGCGATCCGGAGTCACGGGAGGATTGTACTCTCCGTGCTATCCTCCTCCCCATGCGCGGCGCCTGTCTCCTCCTGCTCCTCGCCGTCTCCTGCGGCCGGGAGCTCCCCCCGGCCCCGCCGCGCCCGGCCGACGAGGGCTTCGAGAGGATGGGCCCCCCGCAGCCCGGCGACTGGCTCGCGCGCTTTCCCGAGGAGGAGCAGACCCTCGAGGACTACAAGGCGGACTGCGCCAACCGCCGCACCCGGGACCGGGCCCGGATCGTCCTGCAGCCGCTGGGCGCCGGCGCCCCGGCCGACGCGGAGCTGCTCGAGGCCATGCGCGCCTACTGCGAGGCGTACTTCATGATCCCCTGCGCGGTCGCCGCGCCGGTCCCGCTCCCGGCGACCTGCTTCCGGAAGGACCGCGGGCAGTACAACGGCGACCAGCTCCTCGGCGCGCTCGAGGAGCACCTGCCCGACGACGCCCTCGCGCTCGCGGGGATCACGTCGGAGGACCTCTACTCGGGCGACCTCAACTTCGTCTTCGGGCTCGGCTCGCTCAAGGGCCGCCGCGGGGTCTACTCCCTGCACCGGCTCGGGGAGGGGAGGAAGCGCCTCGAGCGCGCCCTCAAGCTCGTCACCCACGAGCTCGGCCACGTCCTCTCCATCACGCACTGCGTGAAGTACCGCTGCGTCATGTCGGGCGCCAACTCCCAGGCCGAGGCCGACCGCTATCCCTTCCACGCCTGCCCGGACGACCTGGCCAAGCTGCAGTGGAACCTGGGCTTCGAGGTCGCCGCGCGCTACCGCGCCCTCGAGGCCTGCTTCCGCCGCCTCGGCTTCCCGGCGGAGGCGGAGTGGGTGGCCGCCCGGCTCGCGTCCCGGTAGGATGCCCGACTTCATGAAGCACGTCGCCGAGGGCCTGCGGGAGCTCGTCGCGGAGTCCGTCCCGCGCCTGCTCGGGATCCTGGAGCAGGCCAGCGCCGTGCGCCCGGGCCCGGACCGCTGGTCGCCCAAGGAGATCCTCGGGCACCTCGTGGACTCCGCGGCCAACAACCACCCGCGCTTCGTCCGCGCCCAGGCCGCCCCCGCCTTCGAGGGGCCCGGGTACGACCAGGACTACTGGGTCGAGACCCAGGGCTACCACGAGACCCGCTGGGTCGAGCTCGTCCAGCTCTGGCGCGCCTACAACCTCCACCTCGCCCACGTCATCGAGCGCGTCCGCCCCGAAGCCCTCCACACCCGCTGCACGATCGGCGACGACGAGCCCTGCGACCTCCAGTTCGTCATCACGGACTACCTCGCCCACCAGAAACACCACCTCCAGCAGATCCTCGGCGGATCCGCGTCGGGGGCCGAATGAGCGGCGCCTTCCGCCTCACCGTGAAGGACATCTTCTCGCTCTCCGGCCTCGGCATGGCCGTGACGGGGATCGTCGAGTCCGGCACCGTGCGCGACGGCGACCCGCTCGTCCTCCTCAGCGACGGGATCCGCATCCCCGTGAAGGTCCTGCAGATCGAGATCTTCGCGAAGCGCATCCCCGAGGCCTCCGCGGGGCCCGAGGAGGTCGCGATCGTCCTCTCCGGCGTCACGCGCCGCGACCTGGCCGCCGGCCAGGTCCTGCAGTCCCCGTAGCCCCTCCCGGCCGCGTGGTATCATCCGGCCGATGAGCGATCCCCGCCCGGATCCGCAGGTCGTCTTCCGCGAGGTGGGCGGCGAGACCGTGCTCGTGCACCTCGCGACGAACCGGATCTACGCCCTCAACCCCACCGGCGCCCGCGTCTGGGACGGCCTCGGCCGCGGCGTCCCCCTCGAGACGCTCCGCGCCGAGCTCGCCGCCGAGTTCAAGGTCGAGCCCGACCGCGTCGCCCGCGAGGTGGACGCCCTCGTCGCCGAGCTCCGCCGCGAAGGGCTGCTCCGCTGATGTGGCTCCTGTCCTGGGACCCCGCGGAGCCGGCGCCCGTCGTCGAGGGCGCTCCCGTCACCCGCCTGCCGGACGGGTCCTTCCACCTCGTCGAGGGGATCGCGCACGGGCTGGACCCGGCGCGCCCGCTCGCGGAGTCCTACGACCGCGCCCGGGGCGGCTTCCTCGCCGTCCGCTGGGACGCCCCGCGCCGCCGCCTCGAGGTGGCGCGCGATCCGGCCGGCGTCGTCTCCGCCTTCCACGCGAAGGACGGGCCGAGGATCCTCGTCTCGAGCCTGGTCGCGGCGATCCACCGCCGGCTCCCGAAGCGGCCCGACCGGCTCGTGCTCGCCGAGCACCTGCAGTCGACCCGCCCCGACGCGCAGGTCCGGGGCACGTTCTTCGAGGGGATCTCGCGCCTCCCGCCCGCCCACCTGGCGACGTTCTCGCCGGCGCTCGAGGAGCGGCGGCTCTGGGATCCGCTGCCGAGGGGCTTCGAGTGGGCCGCCGAGGCGGAGGCCGCGCGCTTCGTCGAGGTGCTCCGCGGCGCCGTCGCCCGGGACCTCGACGCGGGCGTCGACTGCATCGCGCTGTCGGCGGGCTTCGACTCCGTGAGCATCGCGGCGCTCGCCGCCGACCTGCGGGGCTCGAGGCCGCCGCTCGAGGCCGTCAGCGTGCTCTTCCCGCACCCGGGCTGCGACGAGTCCGGCCCGCAGCGGGCCGTCGCCGCGGCGCTCGGGCTGCCGCAGTCGTTCTCGACGGTGGGGCCCGGCGTGCTCGGCGACTCGCTCGCGTTCTCGTCGTCCTTCCCGATGCCGGTGCTCAGCCCCTGGCAGTCGGTGTTCACGTCGCTGCTCCGCGACCTCGCGGCCCGGGGCCGGCGCAACCTCTTCATGGGCACGGGCGGCGACGAGATGCTCGTCGTGGACGAGCGCTGGGCCGAGGACCTGCTGCGCGCCGGCGACCTGCAGGGGCTGTGGGCGTTCTACCGGACGTGGCGGCGCAGCGCGGCGTTCCCCGCGTGGATCATCGCGAAGACGGTGTTCTGGGACGGGGCGATCCGGCCGCTGCTGGGGAAGGGGGCGCGGAAGCTCCTGCCGCCCCGCCCGCGCCGCCGTCACCCCTGGCTGCCGGACGATCCGGAGCTGCACGCCCGGCTCGCGGAGCGCTCGCGGCCCGCGGAGCCGGATCCCGACGGCGCCTACGTGGGCTCGATCCGGCGCCTGCTCCAGTCGCCCGCGCTGCTGCAGGAGTTCGACACGGGCCACGCCTGGGGCGAGTCGCTGGGCCTGCGGGAGTTCCTGCCGTACTTCGACCGCGACGTGATGGAGCTCTCGCTGCGGATGCGGCCCGAACACCTCCTGGTGGGAGGCAAGGCGAAGGGCCCGCTGCGGAACTACGTCGCCACGCGGCTGCCCGGACTCGAGCTGCCCCGGCGGAAGGTGGACTTCACCGGGATGGTGCACCGGGCGTTGCGCTCGGAGGGGCCGGCGATCTGGCGGAGGCTCGGCGGGCCGGAGCGCCTCGCCGCGCTGGGCGCGGGCGACGGGGGAAAAATCCGGAAAGGCATG
This sequence comes from uncultured Planctomycetales bacterium, assembly GCA_964464755.1. Lineage (GTDB taxonomy): Bacteria > Planctomycetota > MHYJ01 > MHYJ01 > JACPRB01 > CAYXGZ01. The sequence continues at coordinate 34,875 of CAYXGZ010000007.1, read as the reverse complement.
GCGGATTACTTCGAGGGGCGGGATAATCACTGGAAGCGGACTTGGACCGCGCTCTCCGCCGAAGCGTGGCTGGCCGCGATCTAACCGATGCCTGAATCCGAACCGCGCTGGGAGCCGCCGAGGGTCGAGTACCTCGGTACGTTGGCGGAACTGGTGCAGGGTCGCGGAAAGTCCGGCCCCGGCAACGACGGTGATCCGCAGGGCTCCGACAAGGGTGGGCTGTAGCATGGACGACTCGAAGCGCGAACCGGCCTGGGAAGCGCCGAAGGTCGAGTACCTCGGCACGCTTGCGGAGCTCGTCCAAGGCCGGGGCAAATCCGGGCCGGGCGTCGACGGCGACCCCAAGACCACGGCCAAGGGCGGCCTCTGATCCCGGAGCTCGTCGTCCGTTCCGATCCTCCCCCCCCGTCCGCCCCCCCTCCCGGCGCGCAACGCTGGACCTGGCCCGACGGGAGCCTCTCCGCCTGGGTCGCCGTCGACGACGGTCGCTGGACCCTCCGCCATCCCGGGGTCGCCGCGTACCGCTTCGGGGCCTCGGGCGCGGTGGAGGCGTTCCCCGATCCTGGCGTCTCCGCCGACCGGGTGCGCGCGGACTACGACCGCGACGCGCTCCCGCTCGTGCTACAGGCCCGGGGCGCGACGGTGATCCACGCCTCCGCGGCGCTCGGTCCTCGCGGGGCGCTGCTCTTCGCGGCGGACAGCGGGACGGGCAAGTCGACGCTCGCCGCGGCGCTGGCGGCCCGCGGGTGGCGCGCGCTCGCGGACGACTGCTGCGCGATCGAGGACGGGAGACTGCACCCGTTGCCCTTCGCCGGGAAGCTGAGGCCGGACGTGGCCGCCACGCTCCGCGCGCCCTCGGGCGCCGGCGGGGAGCCGGTCGGGATCGCGGCGCTGTTCCTGCTGAAGCGGCGGCCGGGGCCGCCGGCGGTTTCGCCGGTCGAGCCGAAGGCCGCGGTGACCGCGCTCCTGGCCCACGCGTTCTGCGCGACGCTGCAGGAGGGCGAGCTCAAGAGGGCGTTCGTCGAGCGCCTGCTCGACGTCGCCGCGCGGGTGAAGATCCTGGAGCTGGGATTCGAGCCGGGGCCGCTGGAGCCGGTGCTGGATCTGCTGTCGCGTTGAAAGCCCCGGTTCACTGCAATTCTGTCTGAACCCTGTCCTTTTCCCCGCGTCCTTGTGTCTAATACCGCCAGAACCCCGGGAATTCGGCGTCCACCTGCCGGCCAGCCGTTGGCGGGCGCTGGTGGGGCGCCCGGGACACGTTGGAGGACGTTCATGCAGACGGACAAGGAGATCTTTCGACACCCGGGAAGTTGCATCCACTGCGGGTCGCTGAACGTCAAGGACAAGATCCGGATCAAGATCTGCCAGGACTGCGGCTGCCAGTACAAGCCGGACGGGGAGATCGTCAAGGAGGGCTTCCTGGACATCCATTACTGCCTGGAGGCCCAGAACCACAACGGGCGCACGCTCTGGATGGAGTCCCTGGGGATGCTGTTCGAGGCCCAGTGCGACGTGGCGGCCGGGTTGAAGATCAACCCCGGATCGTCGTTTGCGAAATGGCTGAACTCCTTCGACACGGCGGGAACCGGGGTGCTGGAGCAGCCGGAGCTGCTGGAGACTTTCCACAAGGTGGTGTTCCGGATCCTCCAGCACGAGAAGCACGTCCGGAACCTGGAGAACGTCGAGCGGATCCGGGAACTGCTCCGGGTGCTGCCCCAGTCCGCCCGGCTCCGGATCACGCTGAGGCGGTAGGAGCGGGAATCCGGCAACGCGGGGCGGGCCCCGGTTGTTCCCTTCCTGATCGCCATCCCGAGGACCCCATGAAACCCGCCGCGCTCGCGTTCGCCGTGCTGCTGTCGCTGGCCCCCGCGTCGGGGCAGCAGGCCAAGGGGCCCGCGCCGTCGCGCGAGGCGGAGTTCAAGAAGGCCGTCGGCGCCGCGTGGGAGAAGCTCGCCGCCTGGTGCGCGGAGCGGAAGCTGGGCGCCCAGGCGAAGGCGGCCGCCGAGCTCGCGCTGGCCGCGGATCCGTCGAACGGGAAGGCCGCAGCGGCGAAGTCCGCGGAGGACGGGGGCTCGGAGGCGGACCTCAAGGAGCACGCGGCGAAGCTGGCGTCGACCCGAAAGCAGGTCTCGGTCCTCTGGCGGCAGCTCGCGGTCCAGCCGCACGAGGACAAGGACGACGTGCGCTACGACGAGTACTGGGCCCTGGCCCTCGAGCTCGACCCGAAGGGCGTGCAGCCCGCGTACGACGCGGAGTGGCGCGGCGCGCTCGCGAAGGACTGGAAGCGGGCGGCGCGGATGATCTCGCGCGAGGAGGGCCTGGTCCCGGCGGACCCGGCGCGGACCCGGGCGCTGCGGGACCTCGAGGCGAAGCACTCGACCGCGGAGCCGGTGCTCAAGAAGGCCTCGGCGCACGAGCTGCGCTACTTCCTCTCGCTGCCGAAGGGCTGGAGCCCCGAGCGGACCTGGCCGGTGCTCGTCGTGGTGGACGGCGCGGGCAGCAGCTTCGAGGCGCAGTGCCGGCGGCACGCGGGATTCCGGGGCGACGTGCCCGTGATCCTGCTGGCGCCCTGCACGTTCGCGAACACGAACTCGCTGAACAAGGACAAGTACCCCTGGTACCCCCAGTCGCTGCTCGACGAGGTGGACAAGTCCGGGCGCCTGCCCTGGGACGACGCGGGGCTGCTCGCGGCGCTGGAGGACGTGAGGAAGGACTACGGCGGCGAGGAGCGGTTCTTCATCACGGGCTACTCGGGCGGCGGCAACCTCACCTGGTGGAACGTGTTCACGCGGCCCGCTCGGCTGCGGGGCGCGTTCCCGGCCTGCGCGAACTTCTACGCGAAGCCGGCGCAGGCGCCGGAGGGCGGGCGCGACGTCCCGGTGCGGGCCTTCCAGGGCGACAAGGACGGGCACCTCGCGATGCTGACCGAGCAGTGGAACCAGGCCGAGGCCCTGCTCAAGGAATGGGGTTACACGAACTTCTCGCGCCAGCTCCTGCCCGGCGTCGGCCACACCGCCTGCCACAAGGAGGTCTACCTGGCCATCCAGGAGATCCTCGGGAAGAAGTAGCCTCCCCCGACCGTTAGAATGAGGTCGGAAGTTCCCGCCCCGTTGCGTCTTTTCCGCCGGGCCGGCGTCTTCAGGGGCAGGAGGTGCGACGATGAACGACCAAGCGAAGGACGACGTCCGCGCGGCGGTCCGCGACCAGTACGGCCGGGTGGCCCGCTCGGCGGGCGAGACCGGCTGCTCCCCCGGCTGCTGCGGCCCCGCCCCGGGCGCCAGCTTGGCCCTCGGCTACACCCCGGAACAGCTCGCCGCCGTCCCCGAGGGCTCGAATCTCGGCCTCGGCTGCGGCAACCCGCACGCGATCGCCGCGCTGCGGCCCGGGGAGACCGTCCTCGACCTCGGCGCGGGGGGCGGCTTCGACTGCTTCCTCGCGGCCCGGCAGGTCGGCCCCTCCGGGCGCGTGATCGGCGTCGACATGACCCCGGACATGCTCGCCGTCGCGCGCGCGAACGCCCGCAAGGTCGGCGCCGCGAACGTCGAGTTCCGGCTCGGCGAGATCGAGCACCTTCCGGTCGCCGACGGGACGGTCGACGTGATCCTCTCCAACTGCGTGATCAACCTCAGTCCCGACAAGGCCCCGGTCTTCCGGGAGGCCTTCCGCGTGCTGAAGCCCGGCGGGCGGCTGGCCGTCTCGGACGTGGTCGCCACGCGGCCGCTGCCGGAGGCCCTGGTCCGCGACCTCTCCTCGGTCACCGGGTGCATCGGGGGCGCGGCGGACGCCGGATCGCTCCGCGCGCTGCTCCGCGACGCGGGGTTCGAGGACGTCCGCGTCGAGGTCCAGGAGTCGAGCCGCGAGTTCATCCGCGAGTGGAGGCCGGGCTCGGGCGTCGAGAACTACGTCGCCTCGGCGACGATCGAGGCCGTGAAACCCGGCGGGGAATCCTGCTGCGGCCCGGCCTGCTGCTCGACGGAGTCCGGCTCGTGATCCGCGCCGCGGCCCGGGGCGCCTGGAGCGAGCTCGAGGCGCGGCTGCGCCCGTTCGTCGCCCGCCGCGTGCCGGGGGCGGACGTCGACGACGTGCTCCAGGACGTCTTCCTGCGGATGCAGCGAGGGCTCTCCGGGCTCCGCGACGAGGAACGCTTCGGGCCCTGGGTGTACCGGGTGGCGCGCAGCGCGATCTCCGATCACCGGCGCGCGGCCGCGCGGCATCCCTCGGTGACGGGGGAGCGGCCGGAGACGGCCGCCGCGGAGGAGGACGAGGGGTCCGTCGAGCGCGAGCTCGCCGCGTCCATCGCGCCCTTCGTGGCGGCGCTGCCCTCGCCGTACCGCGAGGCGCTCACGCTGACGGAGCTCGAGGGGCTGCCCCAGCGGGAGGCGGCCGGGATGCTCGGCGTCTCGCTTTCGGGGATGAAGTCCCGCGTGCGGCGGGGCCGGCAGCAGCTTCGCAAGGCCATCGAGGACTGCTGCCACGTCGCGCTCGACGCGCGCGGGCGGGTCGTGGCCTGCGAGCCCCGGCCCGACGGCAAGCAACCGGGCGGATGCTGCGAGGGCGCCGGCGCGCCCCGATGAGAAAAGACCCCGGGGACCGGAGTCCCCGGGGCCGGTCGATCCGCGGAACGGACTACTTCTTCGCCTCGCCGCAGATGTGGATGTCGGCGGCCTGGGTCATCGTCACGGAGATCACGAGCTCCTCCTGGACGATCGCCCAATGCGGGTTCTTGCCGGGAATGTTGATGTAGCTCCCGACGCCCAGCTCGACGCCCTTGGCCGCGTCGACGGTCTCGCCGCTGCCGAAGATCGCGCGGCCGGAGACGACCGTCACGACCTCGTCCGACGTGTGCCAGTGCGCCGGCACCGTCATGCCCTTGGGGAAGCGCATCAGGAGGACCGAGGACCCCTTGGCGGGATCCCCGCCCTGGACGCAGAGGTGGGCGTCCTTGATGAACGGGTGCTCGCCCCACTTGACGTCCGTCGACTTCACGGCGACGGTCGGCTTGGCGGCGTCCTGCAGCGCGCCGGCGGTCGCGATCCCGGCCAGGCCCAGCACGACGATCAGGGTCTTCACGCAGTTCTCCTTGGTTGGGTGAGGCGGCATCATAGTGGGGAAGCCCGTCGCCGGGGGGCCGAATCCCCGATAGCGCGGGCCCGCGGAGGCAGAAGGCCGGAGGGAACCGAATGCGGATCGCCTGGATCGCGCTCGTGCTCCTGCCGCCCCTCCAGGAGGCGGCGGGCCCGCTCAAGGTCCCGGCCGCCCACCCCCGCGTCGTGATCGCCCCCGACGACCTCCCCGGCCTGCGCGAGCGGGCGAAGGGCGGCTCCCAGCTCGAGTCCGCCGCGCGCCGCGCGATCGAGTCGCTGGATCCCGCGAAGCCCCTCGAGAACTACGGCAGCCTGCAGTCGCGCTGCCACGGGCTCTCCGAGACGGCGGCCACGATCGCGTTCCACGGGCTCGTCGGCGCCTCGGACGATGACCGCGCGAGGATCTCCGCGCTCTTCGAGGCGCTCGACGTCCGCGCGATCGAGGAGAAGCTGCCGGCGAACGAGTTCATGCCGCGCGGCGAGCTGCTCTACGGGCTGGCGATGGCCTACGACTGGGCGCACCCGTACCTCTCCGCGAAGGCGAAGGCCAACCTCGGCGGGATCGTCCGCCGCAACGCCGAGGCGAACTACGCGGGCATCTCGCAGAAGAAGAGCTGGGAGGCGACCGTCGAGGCGAACAACCACTCGATGGCCGCGATGGCGGGAGTCGGGCTCGCGGGCCTCGCGCTCTGGGGCGAGCACCCCGACGCGAAGGCCTGGGTGGACCTCGCGGCGCGGAAGGTGAAGGCCTACGTCGAGACCTCGTTCGACGAGGACGGGGCGGGCTACGAGGGCAACCTCTACGGGCAGTTCGGCCTCGCGCTCGCGCTGCCGTTCGCGGCGTCGCTGAAGCGGCACGGCGGGACGGACTTCCTCGGCGACGGGCGCCTCGTGCGCGCGCTGCGCTGGATCACGGCGGACCTGCTGCCCGGGGCGAGGAAGCTGAACCCGCTCAACGACGCCTCGGGCGGGACGGTCTCGGGCAACCTCGCGCTCTACGCGGCGGCGGTCCACAAGGACGGGGCGTCGCGCTGGCTCTGGGAGAAGTCCGGGCAGGGGACCTGGGCGCCGTACCGCTTCCTCTGGGAGGCGGAGTCGGGGACCTCGGCGGAGCCCGGGGCGGAGTTCCGGGCCCTGCGCTTCCGGGGCCGGGGTCTCGTCAGCGCGCGGACGGGCTTCGGCGACGCGGACTGGATGGCGTCGTTCGAATGCGGGGCGCGGCGGCCGGGCTGCCACGGGCAGTCGGACCAGGGGCAGTTCACGCTCTACGGGGACGGCGCGGAGTTCGTCGTGGACACGAACTACTCCAACGTGGACCAGGAGGGCAGCGCGCAGCAGTCGATCGGGCACAACCTGGTCCTGGTGGAGGGGAAGGGGCAGGGGATCTCGGGCGGCGGCAAGGTGGTCGAGGGGAAGCTGCTCTCGTACTCGGCGGACGACGTGGCGGTGCTGGCGGCGGGCGACCAGGCGCCGGCCTACGGGTACCGGGACTACAACCCGGTCTTCAAGGCGCAGCGGACGTTCGCGTGGGTGACGACGCCGGGGAAGCCCTACCTCGTGGTGATCGACGAGGTCGTGAAGGGCGGCGGGGCGAGGAAGTACGAGTCGCTCCTGCACACGGCGCCGGGGAACGAGGTGGAGCGCGACGCGGAGGGGGCGCGGATCAAGGCGGGCGGCGCGGCGCTGCGCGTGCGGCACTTCGCGCCGTTCAAGCTGGCGACCGAGACGCGGACGATGGCGTTCAAGGCGCCGTCGCTGGGGGAGCATCCCGTGCTCGTGGCGTCGGCGACGTCCCCGGGCTGGTTCTGCGCGACGCTTTTCGCGCCGGAGGAGGAGGGGACGACGTTCGAGGGGAGCTGCAAGGGCCAGCGGGTGGAGATCCGCGCGAAGCGGGCGGACGGCGAGGACCTGCTGGTGATCGGCTTCCGCACCGACAAGGGATCGGCGACGCTGGAGCTCACGCGCAAGGCGGGGGGCAAGCAGGTCTACAAGAAGAGGTTTCCGTAGAGCGGGCCGCTCAGCAGCCCCAGAGGCGGAAGACGACGTCCAGGATGCCTCCCCAGCAACTGCTGCAGGTCAACACTAGCGCCGCCACGGGGATCGATGCCCAAGAGAACACACGGAACAGTCCCTGGATCCCCAGGAGGACTAGCCCGGCGACCACGGGCAGCACCGCCAGGCAGATGTAGGCGACCTCGAAGTGCTTCCACGTGTCTAAGTCCCGGAGCACGAACACCGCCAGTCCGTGGACGAGAACGAAGCCAAGCAGGAAATGGTAGAGCTTCAACGTGCGGCGATCTCGAAGTGAATCGGACGGTGGGGACGGCATTCGAACTGAACGTACGACGTCGCCGGGCCGGCGGCAACATCGACCTTGAGGGGAAGCCCGCGGTCCGGAGGGCCCGCTCAGCAGCTCATGGCGGCCAGGAACACGTACGTGACCTGGCTGCAGAGGCAGCACGCAAGGACGACGCCGCCCGCCGCCAGCATCGATTCCCAGAAGAACGTTCGGAACAGGCTCTGGATCACGAAGAGAAGCAGGCCCAGGGCCGGGGGCAGGGCGGACAGGAGGCTGAAGGCCGGCACGACGCGGTCCGAGTTGCAGTTGTGGAGGAGCACCAACATCGCCAGCCCGTGCAGCGGCGGGAACGCCGCGAGGGCGGCGTAGAGGCGCAAGGTGCGCCCGCTGCGAGGGTCGTCCGGAGGATAGAACTCCATCCCGAGGAAGCGTACTCCGCCCCGCGGGTGCGGACAACTTCGACGTGGAGGATGCGGCTCCAGTCGCCGTCCTCGCGGCCGCGGCCGCCACCCGGGCGGGCCCCTAGCCCTTGATGCAGGTCAGCGTCACGGGCAGGGGGAAGCGGAGCGAGGCGTCGAAGATCTGCGGGCGGAAGCCGAGGTGGTACCGCGCCTGCCGGAGGGGCCGGCCGAACTGGACGGCGCCGAAGTCGAGCTTCCCGGGCCCGTCGAAGACCTTCCCGTCGAGCAGGAGCATCGCCGCCTCGCTGCGGACCAGCGGGTTCGCGCGCAGCGTCGGCGTGTCGCCCGCCGGGATCTCGTAGTAGCAGTCGCGGTCGCCGCTCGAGGTGTTCGTGGGGATCTCGAGCTTGGGGATGGGCTTCACGGCGGGGACGGTCCGCATGAGGATCCAGCCCGTGGCGCCGTCCTCGGCGATCTTGGGGAACCACTGGGCTCCCGCGGGCGCGGTCCCGGCGTCCCCGTCCTTCGGCGGCCGGAACTGCTTGAGCTCGTCGGGGCCGAGCCGCCACGTCAGCCGGAGCTCGAGGTTCTCGCCCTTGAGGACGCCGAGGCGGGCGACGAGGTCCTGCTGGGTCTTGCCCATCTTCGTGGCGGACTCGAGCGCGATGCGGACCCGGCCCTCGACCTCGACGACCTTGGTCGTGATGCCCTTGAAGCCGACGCCCTCGCAGCGCTTGGCGAGGACGGCCGCGGCCTTCTCGAGGACCTCGCGGGTGGCGCCTTCCGGGCCGGCGAAGCTCATCGCCCGGCCGTCGGCCGGGGCCTGCAGGAGCAGGAGCGAGAGGAGCGCCGGGATCACGGGATCAATCTACCACGGCCCCGATCCCCGGCGTCGGCTACTTCTCCGGCGGCTCGGTCGGGGGATCGAGGGGTTCCTTCTTGCGCCAGCGCTCGGCCAGGGCCAGGACCTCCGGGCGCCGCTCGCCGCCTCCGAGGATGACCCACGCGTCGCCCTGCTTCACGAGAAGGAAGTCCACCTTGTCGAGCGCCTTGCCCTCGGCCCGGGACCAGATCCCGCAGGGGACGACCAGCGCGCCCTCGAGGACGGTCGCGCCGCCGAGGTCGGGCTTGGGGTACCAGTTCTTGCGGGTGCCCTGGGCGAAGACGTCGGACCCGGGGATGCCGCTGCCGCCGACCAGGTTCCTCGCGTAGGCGTCGGCGTGCCAGGGGGCCTTGAAGGCGGCCTCGTCCTTGGCGGCGAGGGCCTTCTCGAGCGCGTCGAAGATCGCGGCCGCGGCCTTCGAGGTCGCGGCGTCGAGGGCGGCGGGCTCGGCGATCTCCTTCTTCAGCCACTTCGCGGCGAGCGCCTCGACCTCCTTGCGGTTCTCGCCGCCGCCGAGCAGGACCCAGGCCCCGCCGTGCTTGACGACGAGGAAGTCGACGGCGTCCTTGGCCTCCTCGTTGACCCAGGACCAGATCTTGCAGGGGACGATCGCCGCGGCGCCGTCGCCGAGCTTCGCGGCCGCCTCGAGGTCGGGCTTGGGGTACCACCGCTTGCGGGTGCCCTGCTTGAACACGGACTGGCCGGGCAGGCCGCTGCCGCCGACCAGGTTTTCCGAATAGCCCGCGCGGTGCCAAGCCGCGCGGAACGCGGCCTCGTCGCCGGCGCGGATCGCCTTCTCCATCGCGTCGAAGGGGGCCTGCATGGCGGGCTCCTGGGCCAGGGCGAGGACGAGCAACAGGGGGATCATGGGGTCCAGTCTAGCACGGCCGGCCGGTTCAGTCCGCCGCCAGCACCGCCCGGTCGCGGCCGAGGGCCTTGCCCCGGTAGAGGGCGCGGTCGGCGCGGGCGGAGGCGGCCTCGAGCGAGTCCCCGGCCGCCGCGGGGGCCAGGCCGACCGTCACCGTCAGGCGCAGCGTCGCGCCCGTCCCGGTCGCGATGGGCGTCTCGCGCATCGCCTCCACCATGCGCTCCGCCAGCCCCGCGGCGCCGGCCGCGTCGCGGGCCAGCACGAGGGCGAGGAACTCCTCGCCGCCGTAGCGGCAGAGGTGGTCCGTGTCGCGGAGGCAGCCCGCGAGGATCCCGGCCACGCGGCGGAGCACGGCGTCGCCCGCGGCGTGCCCGTGCGCGTCGTTGACGGCCTTGAAGTGGTCGATGTCGGCGATCGCCACCCAGAGCGAGAGGCCCTGCCGCGCCGCGTCGCGGCGGCGCAGGTCGTAGATCGCCGCGAGGTTGTGCCGCAGCGGCAGGCCGGTGAGCGCGTCGACGTGCCCCGCGGCCTCCGCCACCTTCCCGCGCAGCGCGGTGAGGAGGTGGACCAGCTCGGCCTGGGCGGCCTCGAAGGCCTCGAGGTCGGCGGCCCGGGCCGCGCACCCCGCGAGGACGTCGCCGCAGAGCGAGCGGACGGCGTCGTGCATGCGGAGGTGCGCGGCGTCCGCGAGGGCGGCCCCGCGCGCGTCGTGGCGGTCGAGGCGCTCCCGCGCCGCGGCGAACCAGGCCCCGAGGCGGCAGATCCCCTGGGCGTCGGGCGCGAGCATCTCGTCGCCGGGCGGCTCCCGCAGCAGCGCGCAGCGCAGGAGCTTCCGGTTCCAGGCGAGGTGGGCCTCGATCCCGAGGTCGATCCCCTCGAGGAGATCGTCGACGGCCGGCGGCGGGTTCATGGGCGCGGGGGATTGTAGCGCGCCGCCCGGGAATCGCCGTATCTTGCTCCGCATGGCCTTCCGGCACGGATGCGTCGAGCGGCTCGTCCCCCTGGTGATCGTCGCGGTCCTCGGGGCGGTCGCCGTCCCGCAGTTCCTCGAGCTGCAGCGGCAGGGGCGGGCGCGCGGCTGCCTCGAGCACCTCGCCAACGGCACGGTGGGCGCCGCCTGTCCGGCGACGGGCCGGCCCTACCCCGCGGGCGACGTCGTGCGCTGCCCCGACCCGGGCGGGCACCTGCCCACCGATCCGCGCTACGCGGGGGGCCGCTTCGAGCAGACCTTCCCGCCGGACGCGGGAGGGCCGGAGTTCCCGATCGCGGGCCTGCACCGGAAAGCGAGGATCGAGTCGACGGCCTCCGGCGTCGTGCTGACGGTCGAGCCCCGGGCCTGGTGGAAGTACGCCGCGGGGCCCGCGCTGCAGGTCCTGGGGCTCTGGGCGCTCGTGGCGATCGCGAGGGGCCTGCTCCGCCTCCGTCGCGGAGCGGGGATCCCGACGGCGCTGGGCGTCGGGGCGGCGCTCCTCGCGGCGCTCGTCCTCGTGCCGACGGCGCTGGTCACGATGTCGGTGTGGAGCCGCCAGGTGCTGAGCGTCGACGCGGCGCGGCGGGAGCTGCGGGTCGAGACCTACGTCGCGGGCGTTTCGCTTTGGGGCCCGGCGGTCCATTCGAGCCCGAAGGCTCTGGCGCCGGCGGGGACGAGGGGCGACGTGGTCCTCGTCGGGAGCGACGGCCGCCCGGTGACGGTCCTGCGGATCGACCCGAAACGCGCGGGCGCGCTGGCGCCGATCCACGCGACGCTGTTCTCGGGAGGAGGAAGACCGTGACGTGCGAGCACTTGAAGGCGCTGGAGCAGGCGATCCTCGCGCGGGGGATCCGGGAGACGTCTCGCGGCCAGGCCTGGTCGAAGAACTGCCGCGAGTGGGTGTACTTCGACTGCTGGCTGGACACGGCGGCGCTGCGGAAGGCCTTCGCGCTGCCGGCCTGCGTCGAGGAGCACGTGCACCGGGGGACGCACGACGGCCAGGAGCGCGGGCTCGTGTGCTCGAGCTGCCACGACGCGGTCATGGGCCGGATCGATCCGACGCCGGGCCTGCCGGAGTTCCGGGGTTAGCGTCGAACGACCAGCGAGTATCCCTGGCGGCGGAGCTCGGCCAGCGCGGGGTGATCCTCGGCCGCGTAGACGGGTTTCGCGTTGTCGGAGCGGTCGCGCCAGCGCCAGAAGAGGACGTTGGCCAGGGTGACGGCGACGCAGGCGGCGAGGTAGTAGACGGGCCCGTTGCCCTCGATCATCACGAGAGGCAGGCCGCCGATCCACGACAGGACGACGAGGGTGAGCGTCACGGCGCCCAGGCTCTGCCGCCTCCGGTGGCGCCCCGCGCACGCGGCGCAGCGGGGGACGAGGACGGGCTGGGTGCTGACCTGCTTGAGTCCGACGTTGACCGACTGCTCGGCGTCGACCGGGACGGCCCGGGCGGGATCGGCCTCGGCCCGGTCGCAGAACCAGCAGCTCGTCTCGCTCATCGCGTCCTCCCGCGAAGGATCGCGATCCAGTCTACGCGCGCCCCGGGTCGGGTCCAGCAGAAGTTGAACGCCCGGCCTCGGGGCCGGTCAGGACATGCCGATCAACGGCCAGATGCAGCCCCGGAGGAACGGGACGTGGAACAGGATCGGCGCCGGCAGCGCCAGCCAGGCCAGGGTCCAGGCCCGGCCCCCCGCGCCCCAGGTCTCCGGCCCCCGGCCCCGGCGCTGCAGGGCCCGTTCGAACAGGACCAGGAGTCCGTGCAGCAGGAAGTACAGCGAGGGGAGCCCCAGGCCCCGGAGACCGGGCACGCTGATCGCCACCTCGTGCAGCAGGCCGGAGCACGCGAAGGCCGCCACCAGTCCGGCGGGCCGGCCCCAGGACCCGGCGATCGGCCGGTACACGGCGGCCGCCGTCATCTCCGAGAACGCCAGGTTCCAGCGCTTCCCCCAGAACTCGCCGAGCGAGCGCGCCAGGAGCGGCGCGCGGAAGAGCGGCCGCGCGTCCACTCCCGCCCGGCGCCAGGCGGCCGTCGCGAGGTTGAAGACGCCGAAGTGCAGGGCCAGGCTCAGGCCCGGCAGGAGCAGGAGGGTCGCCGCGGCGCGGGCGACGTCCGTCGACAACGCGGGACGGCCGAGGTGCCAGGTGGCCGCCGCTCCGCCGACCAGCAGCGTTCCGAACGCCAGGTGGAGGACGCCCCGGTTCCGGTGCTCCGCGGCGTCCGGCCGGGCCGGCGCCCCGAGGTCGAGGAAGAGGCCCGGGCGCATGCCGAACCACAGGACCGTGAAGGCGAACCAGGCCCGGAGCGGGAGCGCGGCCTCGCCCGCCATCCGCCCCTCCACCAGGACGATCGCCTTCATGCCGTAGAGCAGGGCCCCGATCACCAGGAGCATGCGGATCCCGGCGGGCTCCCCCGCGGCGAGCCGCTCCATGCCCGCGGTCCCCGCGAGGGCGAGGGTCCAGGCGAGGAGCCGGGCGCCCCGGCCCGGGAATCCCGAGAGCAGGCGTCCGGCCAGCAGGATCGCCGCGAGCAGGCCGGCGGCCGCCGCCAGGGTCTCGAGGCTCGCGGGCCGGTAACCGCTAGCCATGGGCCAGGTCGTGGCGCAGGGCCAGGAAGTAGACGGTGGCGAGGTAGGCGAAGAGCGCCACGAGCGCGACCTCGGCCAGCCGGACGTGCCACCCGGGCGGCGCGTCCCGCCGATCGAAGTAGAAGAACTGGATCAGGATCCGCCCGACCCAGTACGTGCAGATGAAGCCCGAGACGGACGCGGCCAACGGGGAGCGATCGAGGAGCCAGGCGGGCCGCAGCGACACGAGGCCGAACGCGAGGTTGAAGGCCCAGATGTAGGCGGCGTAGGTCCAGAAGACCTGGCGGGTCAAGGGGCGGAGCTTCGCGGTCTCCTCCCTCCAGCGCAGGACGGAGGGGATGGCGAGGCTGGCGACCACGAGGGCCAGTTGCCCGATCCCCGCGAGCAGGACCAGCAGCGGCAGGTGCGGATCGAGATTCACGGCGCCGTCCTCGATCCGGCCGGATCGTGCTGGCGGGCGGCGAGGATCAGGGCGCGAAGGCCCGGGCGCGGGAGCTCGCGGAGCTCGACGTGGCGCTTGGCCTTCGCGGAGCCGCGCAGCAGGCGGCCGGGGTCGGGCAGGGAGGCGCCGTGGAGGAACTCGAGGCGGACGCCGCCCGGCTTCGGGGTGATGAGGCAGACGTTGCCGCCGATGGAGCCGTAGGGCCGCCCCGGCTTGAAATAGGCCAGAGCGTGGAAGCGGACGGCCTCCTCGACCTCCGGCGCCGTGCGCAGCACGAGGTCGCGCAGGTCCCGGACGAGCCCGCGCCACTCGGCGGGGACGGACTCGAGGAATTCGGCGAGCTCGGTGCGGTCCAGGCGCATGGGGGTGCCTACAGGAGGAGGGGAAGCAGGAACGAAAGGAGGTTCGCGACGAGCGACACGCCGAGGGTGCGGGAGTAGGGGAGTGGAGGCCCTTCCCGGACCTGGAGGAAGGCGAGGCCCGAAAGCCGGCGGAGGATCCACGCCTCGACCAGGACGACGACCGCCTCGAAGGCCAGGAGGGCGAGCGGGTGGGGGGACTTCGGGGCCGACAGGTCGAACCCGAGCAGGCCCCCGATCATCGCGAGCCAGGTCAGGCTCGTGACGACGAGCCAGGCGACCAGGCAGCGGGTGCTCCGCATCGAGTACCGGCAGAGGAACGCGACGAGGGTCGCCTCGGCGATGATCGCGAATGGGATCGTGATCTGCGGCGGTCCGCCCGACGGGTTGCGGGCCGCGGCGACGAGCATCGTGGCGAGCAGGATCATGTCCGGCCTCCGAGGCGTCGTTCCTAGCGGTGCAGGTGGCAGCGGCCGCCGTCGGCGACGCGGTTGCGGCAGGTGCCGCCGTTCTTGAGGGGCGCGCCGCAGAGGCCGCCGACCTCGGACCCGCCGGAGGGGGCGGAGGTCCGCGGGGCCCGGTTCTTCAGGGCGTAGCCGCCGCCGAGCAGCGCCAGGATGAGGGCGGCGATGGCGGTGGCGAGCCGGGGCCGGCCCAGGCGGCGGCGGGGCCGGCGGGGGCGGGGCGCCCAGAAGTTCATGAGGGGAGCTTAGCGCACCGGGCGCCCGGGGCCTACGTTCCCGGGGAGGCCTCGGGGGCGACTCAGGCGAGGAGCCGCACCAGGATCGGGCCGAGGACGAGGAGGATCCCGAGCACGAGTCCAAGAACCAGCAGCGCCGGCGAGGGGGTCGCGGCCGGGTCGAGCCGCGCCTCCCAGGGCCGCGAGGGGCGCTGGAGCCTGGCGGCGTGCAGGGCGCTCTCGTATTGGTCCATCACCTGTGGGACGCCGGCGGTGCGGGCGCGTGACGGCGAATCACTTGCGCGGTTTCACTTCGTAACGGTGGTCGAACTCGAGGTCGTTGCGATTGCCGAACGTGCCGTCCCAGCCCGCACTGGTGACGGTCACCCGGCCCTCCGTCCCGTCCACGGAGTGGCGAACCCGGTAGCGCGTTCCCCAGGGATCGGTCGGCCGGCCCTCGCGGTCCTTTTTGACATCGATGACGCCGCCTCGCCCCAGGCCCAGGATGACCTGCTCGATGTCCGCCTCGGTGGCCCCGGGACTCCGCAGGTAAAGGTCCCTCACGTCGTAGGAGATGACCTGGACGGCGTCTTGCGCGATCGCTTCGTACCAGGCAAGTCGCGCATACCAGAGGACGGCGACCAGGAACAGGATCCCCGCCCCGGCGATCCAGGCGGCCTTCTTCATGGTCGTCCCGCCGCTAGTCCCGGGTGCAGCGCTCCGTCCGCGTGAGGGTCCCCGCGTAGGACTGCCGCTCGTCCGAGGCCTTGAAGGTCATGCTCCACGCCAGGTCCGTCGACCGGGGCAGGCCCGTGGCCGCGTCCAGCACGACGACCCCCTCGCCGGTCTTCTTCTCGACCTCCAGCCCCGTCACGCCGAAGGCCTGGCCGACGACCACCTTGGCCAGCGTTGCCTTCACGGTCAGCGCGCCGTCCTTGGACTCCGTCGCGACGTAGCTCCAGTCCTCCCGCACGCCGGAGAAGTCGTCGATCAGGCCCGTGAACCCGTACATGCGGTGCAGCCCCAGCTCCCACGTCGCCGACTCCGCCGCCGGCAGCACGATCCCCTCGACGATCCCGCCGTCGGGCTTCCGGGGGTCCTCGCCGTAGGCGGTCCCGTAGACCGCCGGGATCTTCGCCAGGCGGCGGTCGCAGCCCGCCTCGGCGAAGAGGCTCCGCAGGTCCTTGCCCTCCGTCTTCAGCAGGCGGCCGCCGGGCCCGCACTCGAGGGTGCGGAGCTCCGGGGCGGTCGGCTTGGGCAGCTCCCAGGAGGACTCCTTCGACCCCAGGGCGCCCTCGGACTTGCTCGTGAACGCGGCCCGGCGGAAGGCCATGGAGCAGCGGAGGGTGTCGCCGGCCTCCAGGACCTTCAGGTCGACGTCGAGCGTCATGGCGATCTCGTGCCGGCCCTTCTTCTTCTCCCCGCCCCGCTCGACCTCCAGCTCGAGGACGATCGTCGAGCGGCGCTTGTAGGAGAGCGCGTCGCCGGGTTTGAGGGCGAGCCGCGCGGGGACCTTGGGCCCGGGATCCTGCCCGGCCAGGAGCGCGACGAGGAGGACGGCGGTCTTCAGGGGGTGTGCCATGGACTGGATCATAGTCCGCGGGCGGATCCCGCGGAGTACACTTTCCCGGCATGAGATCCCTGCTGCTGGTCCTCGCGCTGCTCCCGCTCGACCCCGGCGGCCGCATCTCCTGGCGGTCCCGCGAGGAGATCGACGCCGCCCTCGAGGAGGCGCGGATCCTGGGCCTTCCCTCGATGGTGTACGTCGGGGCGTCCTGGTGCGCCCCCTGCAGCGCCCTCGACGCGGGCGCCCTCTCGGACGACGGCGTGGTCCTCGCGTCCGAGGGGCTGGTCCGGATCCTGGTCGACCTCTCGAAGGACCGGAAGATCCCCCAGCGGTTCTCCGACGTTCGGGCCACGCCGACGATCCTCTTCCTCGATCCCGACGGGAAGGTCGTCGAGACCATGAAGGACCGGACCCCCGAGGCGCTGCGCAAGCAGATCGAGTCCGTGGTCGCGGCCCACCGCCGCCAGCTCGACCTGGCGGGGATCCGGCCGCGGGCCCGGACGCGGGAGGAGATCGCGGCCCTGTGGAAGGTCCTCGAGGGGACCGACGGGCGGAAGATCTCGGAGGCCCTCCGGGCGATGGCGGAGTCGCGGGCGGACGCGACGGCGTTCCTGCGGGAACGCTACCTGGGCAAGCCCGCGGTGGACGAGGCGCAGCGGCGGCTGCTGGCCGAGCTGGACGCGGAGGACCTCGAGACGCGGGACCGCGCGGCGACGGCACTGGCCGCGCTGGGGACGGACGCCGAGCCGGCGCTGCGGGCGGGACTGGCGGCGCCGTCGTCGGCGGAGCAGGCGGCGCGGATCCGCGGGATCCTGGGGCGGCTCGAGGGGCCGATCGAGCGCCGGCGCCTCGCGACGGTGCTCTGGATCGAATCGCTCGGCGTGGACGAGGCGGGGCGGGGGATCCTGGAGGCGATCGCGGCCGGCGACGCGGCGACCCCCTCGGCCCGGCGCGCGAAGTCGCTTCTGGCGGGGAAGTAGGGGGCCGCCCTACACCTTCTGCGACTCCACTTCTTTCGGAGCATCGCCCGTCGCCGGCCGTCGCCTCCACTCAACCCATGACCACACGACGAGCAGCAGCGTCGGCCAGACCATGAACCGGGCGATCGATGTCCCGATGACCCATCCGTCGCGCAGGTCCGTCCACTCCGACAGCGAGGTGACATCGGATCGGCCGGGACCGACTTGGAGATTTGTGTACGCACGCCACGCGGTGCCGACGAGCGTGACGAGGCCGAGCAGGAGGCAGGCCCGGGCCACCCGGCGCCCCGGGAGGAGCGAGAGGAGCCCGAACGAAACGAAGACCCCGATCCAGGCCAGCAGGAAGGCGATGTCGATCGTCCAGACGAACGCCTTGCTCTCCGGCACCCCGGCCTTCCCCTACTCCCCCTTCTTCGGCTCCCCGTCCTTCGGCGCGTCCTCGGGCTTCGGCTTCGGCAGGAACTTCTCCAGGCCCAGCACGTACTCCTTCCACTGGGCCTCCATCTTCTTCATGTCCACGCCCGCGAACGCCTTGTCCGTCGCGTCCTTCCAGTTCCCGCTCCCCTTCAGCAGGTTGTACATCTTCGCCGGGATCGCGTCGTAGCCCTGCTTCTTCCCCGCCTCGCTCATGAAGAAGTGGTTCATCGACCACCCCTCCGCGTAGCACAGCCCCGCCCGCGCGTAGTAGTCCGACTGCTGGTACCGGATGATCGTCTCCAGCGGCACGTGCTTGTTCTCCTTCACCGCCCCCACGATCGTCGCCAGGCGCCAGTCGTTCAGCCCGATCTCGAACTTCCCCTGCTTCGTCCAGCGCCCGCCGAAGAAGTAATCCCCCATCCCCTCGTTCAGCCAGCTCGGCACGTACACCCCGCGGTCCCGCCCCATCAGGTAGTACATGTACTGGTGGAACGCCTCGTGGTAGATGATGTTGAACGTCACCTCCTCGGGGTTCCGGTCCTCCGCGATCGTCATGTCCTCCTTCGAGTCCAGCTTCACCGTCGTCCCCTCGAAGCGGTAGCAGACGATCTCCTCCTGCGCCGGGCTCCAGTACGCCGCCGCCCCGGGCGCCTGCCCGTAGTGCTGGAAGTCGTCCTCCGTGTCGAAGAGCTTCACCCGGCACTTCGGGATCCCCTTGCCCGTGTAGATCACCCGCTTGTAGTACGCGAAGATCGTGTCCAGCTCCCTCGCCAGCCGCTCCGCGAACTCCTTCCGCGTCGCGTACTCGATCGTGTACTGCCCCGACTTGCTCGTCAGCACGCCCCAGTCGCTGCAGCGCACGCACCAGCCGTCGTCCGCGATCCCCCAGCTCTTGCCCGCGATCCGGCTCCCCGCGAGCATCTGCTGGTCCATCACCGTGAACGTCTTCGCCGTCTGGTCGAAGACCCTCAGCGCCGCCGCCCACTCCTCGTCCGACGGGGGCCGCGCGTCGTTCTTCAGCCGGAACCCGAACAGGTCGTCCCCGCTCGTCCTCCAGTAGCACGCCAGCCCGAAGCCCTTGCGATTCTCCAGGAACGCGTACACGACGATCCGGTTCCCCTTCGAGTCCACCTGCTGCACCCGCACCGCCTTGTGCACGCCCGTGATCGTGTCCCGCGAGACCTCCTTCAGCCCCTCGAACGGCGAGCGCGTGAAGTAGGACTGCGACCCCTCGATCACCTCCTCGATGGACTGCGCCGCGTACGTCTTGTACGTCACCAGGTACAGGCTATCCAGCCAGCGCGACGTGTAGCGCCCGCAACGGTACGAGCGGCCGCGGTACTCCGCCTCGCTCGTGTCCCGCTGCCCGAAGAGGTCCTGCCAGTTCGGGATCCCCCGCCAGCCCTGCGGCGGCAGGAACGAGAAGCCGAGGATCGTGTCCACGTGCTCCTTGCCCTTCGGGTAGGGCTTCAGCGTCGCCAGCCCGGCCGCGGCCACCTTGTAGCCGCAGTCCACGATCAGCTGGTTGACCTCGTCCTGGTTGTCGATGTAGGCCCGGCTCGTCAGGAAGCGCTCGCGCAGCCCCTTCAGCGCCTCCTGCGCCTCCGCGAACTGGCCCTTCTCGAAGAGCTCCTTGCCGGTCTTGTAGAGACCCTCCGCCCGGGCCTCGCGGTCCTGCTTCTTCGCCTCGCCCGGCGGCAGCGGCTTCGCGGGCTCCGGATCCGCGGGCTTGGGCTCGTCGGGCGGCGCCGAGGGGGTCGGCTCCGGCTCCGGCGTGGGCTCCGGCGTCGGCTGGGGCTCCGGGGGCGCGGCCGTCGGCGCCGGGGTGGCCGCCGGCTGCACCGGCTTCGGCGTCGGGGCGGGCGTGGGCGCGGGCGCGACCACCGGCTTCGGCGTCGGGGCCGGCGTCGCGACGGGCGCCGCGCCCGGCGAGGGCGTCGGCGTGTACGCGGCCACGTACTTGAACGGCGTCGGCGTGGCCGTCGGCGCGGCCGCGAGCGTCGGCTCGGGCTCGGTCTTCCTCGACATCACGATCGCCGCGATCACCGCGACCGCCACGACCAGGCCGCCCAGCGACCCGACCAGCACCAGCGTCTGCTGCTTCTTCACCTTCGCCGGATCCGGGGCCTTGTAGCGCGGGACCTCCGCCTGCACGGCCTTCCGCACCCCGCTGCCCGAGCGGGCGGGCGAGCGCTCGGCCTCCGCGGCCTCCAGCTTCTTGCGGTTGATCTCCTCGGTGAGCGGCGCGGGCTCGAGCCGCGGCCCGGAGTCCTGCAGCGCCGCGGGCGTGTAGTGGCCCTTCGCGATGAGCACCTCGGCCGTCGTCAGCTCCAGGCCGAAGCGCTTCATCGACTCCGCGATGCGGCGGCACTCGACGACCTGCCCGGCCTGGGTCGGTCCCTGGTCCGAGAGCCTCTTCTGCAGGGCCGCGTCCTGGGCCGCCGAGATCGTGAACAGCTTGGGCTTCGGGATCGAGATCTCCCACTTGTCCTTGATGGCCGCGAGCGCGGCGCCCATCTGCTCGGGCGTCAGGAGCTTCAGCAGCAGCACCGTCTCCTCGAGCGACTTGGCCATGCCGGCCTGGCCGAAGGCCTCGCGCACCTCGCGCGCCGTGGCGACCTGGGCCTCGCTGAGGAGGTTCTCGGTGAGGACGTACTTCTCGAACGTGCTGACGGAACCGGTGTCGTGCATGGAATGGAGTCTCCCTGTGCAAGGATGGACGTCCGGGACCCCATTCTTGCACGCGCATTCGCAAAAAAAAAGGACCCGTCCCGGGAGGGGGGACGGGTCGGGGTGGCGGAAGCGCAGGCGGGGGGTCGTCCGCCGGGGGGCCCGGGGGGTCGTCCGGGCCCGCCACGATCCGTCCCGATCCGGGGAAGTGCTCCTCGGGAAGGTCCGGACCGCACTACCGTCATCTCCTTGGACGTCCGGGCGCGGCGGATGTTGTCGGAAAATAATCGCGCCGCGGTTATTTTCCGGGGCCCCGCCGACGTATCCTCTGGAGACTCCGAGGGACCCCCGACGATGCGCTTCGCCCGATTCGTCCTCCTCGCCCTCCTCGCCCTCCTCGCCCTGCCCGCGGCCGCCCAGGAGAAGCCGAAGCTCCCGACCATCGCCGTCGAGGAGTTCCGCGCCCGCCGCGCCGCGCTCATGGCCCGGCTCCCCGACGGCGTCCTGCTCATCGAGGCCGACCCGCTCCTCAAGGGCGAGGCCGGCATCGACGGCAACACGCCCCGCTACGACTACGCCTACCTCGCGGGCTACCACCACGAGGGCGACGTGCTCGCGCTCGTGCCCGCCACGAAGTCGTCGCTCCTCTTCGCCAGGGAGCCCGACGGGCTCCAGGCCCGCAGCGGCGTCGACGAGGTCCTGCCGGCCGCGCGGTTCGAGGACTTCCTCCGCGACGTCGTGTCCGCCTCGCCCGTCGTCTACTCCCGCCTCCGCCAGTCCTGGAAGGACCGGCTCGAGGAGCTCGCCCCCAAGGCCGAGGTCCGCTCGGGCGGGCGCTACATCCCGATCGAGCTGACGCGCCTGCGCGTCGTGAAGAGCGACGCCGAGATGGCCATGATTCGCCACGCCTCGGTGTCCACCTGCAAGGCCCACCTCGCCGCGATGCGGGCCTGCAAGGCCGGGATGAACGAGGGCGCCCTCCAGAAGGTCATCGAGGACGTCTTCAAGGCCGAGGGCTGCGACGGCCTCGCGTTCCCGTCGATCGTCGGCAGCGGGAAGAACGGCACGATCCTCCACTACATGGAGAACAAGGTCGAGATGCCGGCCGACACCCTGGTCGTCTGCGACATCGGCGCCTCCCACCGCGGCTACGCGACGGACATCACGCGCACGCTCCCGACGTCGGGGAAATTCTCGAAGGAGCACCGCGAGGCCTACGAGACGGTCCTTGCCTCGCAGCGCGCCGCCGAGGAGGTCCTCAAGCCCGGCGCGACGTTCCGCGACCTCGAGGCGGCCGCCCGCAAGGTCTTCGAGGACCGGGACAAGACCGACTGGTCCTACGCGCACTCGACGAAGGGCGGGCCGCGGCACGGCCTCGGGCACTTCGTCGGCCTCTCCGTGCACGACTCGGGCGAGTACGGCCGGCCGCTGGCCCCGGGGCACGTCATCACGATCGAGCCCGGCTACTACAACCGCGAGGGCGGCTACGGCATCCGCATCGAGGACATGTACCTCGTGACGAAGGACGGCTTCGAGCGCCTCTCGGCCTCCGCGCCGCGCGAGGTGGACGAGATCGAGAAGCTCATGGCGGGGAAGTAGCCGTGAGGACCGCCGCCGCGCTGCTCCTGCTCGTCCTGCTCCCGCAGGCCCCGCCGAAGGAGTTCGAGATCCCGGCCGCCGAGCTCCAGGGCCGCCGCGAGCGGCTGCTCGGGGCGCTGGACGGCGCCTGGGGCGTGCTCGACAGCGGCCCGCTCAAGTCGCTGCGCGAGGACGTGGACTACAACACGCCGCTCTACGACTTCCGCTACTTCGCGAACTTCCACGACGACGAGGGCGTGCTGCTCTTCGACGGCGCGGGGAAGAAGGCCTGGCTGTTCTGCCGGGACCCGAAGGCCGGCGCGAAGCTCGGGCCGGGGATCACGGTCCTGCCGCGGGCGCAGTTCCCCGCGACGGCCGCGAAGCTCCTCAAGGGCGCGAAGAAGGTCTTCACCAAGCTCCGGGCGGACAACAAGAAGGTCGTCGAGGCGGCCGCCGGGAAGGACGTCGTGTCGTCCGGCCTCGCGGAGCGCATCACGAGGCTGCGGCTCGTCAAGACCGAGCACGAGATCAAGCTGATCAAGAAGGCGAGCGACGCGACGTGCAAGGCGCACCTCGCGGCGATGAAGGTCCTCGCCCCGGGGATGAACGAGGCCGTCATCCAGAAGACCGTCGAGGACACCTTCCGCAAGGAGGGCTGCGACGGCCTGGCGTTCCCGTCGATCTGCGCCGCGGGGAAGAACGGGACCATCCTGCACTACTTCGACAACCGGGACCCGGTCCCGCCGAACACGCTGATGGTCTGCGACATCGGGGCGGCGATCCACAACTACGCGACGGACATCACGCGCACGCTGCCGACGTCGGGGAAGTACCTCGGCGAGCAGAAGACGGCGTACCAGGCGGTGCTCGACGCGCAGAAGGCGGCCGAGCTGCTCCTGAAGCCGGGCGCGACCTTCGCCCAGCTCCACGCGGCGGCCGCGAAGGTCTTCGAGGACCGCGGGCTGACGGACTGGTCCTACGCGCACTCCTCGGCGGGCGGCCCGCGGCACGGCCTGTCGCACTGGGTCGGCCTGGCGGTGCACGACTCCGGCGGCATGGTGCCCTTCGAGCCCGGGATGGTCCTGACGATCGAGCCCGGGTACTACAACGTCAAGTCGGCCTTCGGGATCCGCATCGAGGACATCTACCTCGTCACGAAGGACGGGTACGAGCGCCTGAGCGAGTCCGCCCCGCGCGAGATCGAGGAGGTCGAGAAGGCGATGGCGGGGAAGTAGGCCTCAGCGGAAGATCGAGTCCACGGGGACGGCGAACCCGGCCAGGACGACCGACGCGGCGGCCGCGCCCGGGAGGAAGTACCCCGCGGGCTCGTAGCGCTCTCCGTCGAGCGCGAAGACCTCGATGCTCCGCGCGTCGGGATCCACGATCCAGTACTCGCGAACGCCGTTCCTCGCGTAGAGCGCCTTCTTCACGTGCCGGTCGCGGTCGAGCGAGGTGGGGGAGAGGACTTCCACGACCAGGTCGGGGGCGCCCTCGATCCGCGTCCGGACGATCTCCAGCCGGTCCTGGCGCAGCCAGAGGAGGTCGGGCTCGACGACGTCGCCCGACGGGAGGGCCACGTCGACCGGAGCCAGGAACACCTCGCCGGCCGCCTTTCCCCGGACATGGGTCCGGATGGCGACCCCGAGTTCGAAGACGATGCGTCCATGCCGGGGCAGGGGGGCGTTCATGACCGTGATCTCCCCGTCGATGAGCTCCGCGCGGGTCTCGTCGGGGAGGGCGGCCAGGTCCTCGAGGGACTTCCTCGGCTTCGCCTTCAGCATCGCCATCGCCATCAGTTTACCCCGTCGCGCGTTGAGGGGGGTTGTGCAAACGCCGGGCCACGGGCCGCCCGTCGCGGGCTGCGGATCGCGCCGTCGCGTTTCGACACGTCGCGTGGAGATCCGCCCCTAGAACTTCAGCTCGAGGCCGAAGATCAGGCCCGGGGCGTGGAAGGCCAGGTCGTTCGTGTCCTCGGACGAGTCGAGGTGGCCCGCGAAGTACTGGTAGCGGAATCCGGCGAAGATCGTCCCGCCCGAGTCCAGCGTCCAGGTCAGCTTCACCTCGAACTCCAGCTCCGTCATCGCCATGTACATCCGCGTCCCCTCGGTGTAGATCGTCGGCATCCGGGGGACCGCCGCGAAGTCCAGCGTCACGTCGAGGCTCAAGGAGTCCGACAGCTTCACCCTCGACGCGAGGCCGAGGAAGGGGATCGGGAGGAACTGCTTGTAGTTCTCGGTCGAGCCCTCGCCGTCGTCCGCCTCGATCCCCATGTCGATCTTCGCGTAAAGCAGGCCGATCCGCGGCCGCAGCGCGGGGCCCCGCCCCCAGGCGTCCGGCTCGACGCCGAGGCGGACGAACCACATGTTGGTCCAGGCCTTGTAGGGGACGCCGGCGGAGAAGCTCCCCTCGTCGTAGTGGAAGGCCTTCGAGGGCTGGCCCCGTCCCTCGCCGTGCAGGTACTCGACCCCCGCGAACCAGCGCGTCTCGCCGTCGTCGTGCTCCCAGCGGATCCGGGCGCCCTGGGAGACCGAGAAGCCGAGGTCGCTGCCGAGGCTCGTGCGGGCGGGGATGAAGGAGTACTCGCGCACCCGGGTCGAGCCCGAGAGCTTGAAGAGCAGTCCCGTGAAGTCGAAGCCCGAGTAGGTCTCGCCCCGGGAGATCGAGAGGGGCTCCAGCGCCGGGCGGGGGGGCGCGGGCTCCTGCTCGGGATCCTGGAGCAGCAGGGCCAGCACGATCAGGGGAACCGCGGTCATGGACGTCGCCTCCGCCCGACTCTACCCCCCGCCGCTACGGCCCCGCTTAGGACCGCGTTAGTTCCTCCTCAGGTTCCCCGCGCCCTTGATGCATTCCGCGCGGTGTGCTACACCCACCGGCTTCACAACCCGAGGGAATCCCCGAATGGCCAGCCTCGCCGCCGACTACGAGATCGCCAAGAACGCCAAGCTCAAGCCCGTCGCCGACGTGGCCCGGGAGCTCGGCCTGCCCGACGACGTCGTCGAGCCCTACGGGAAATACAAGGCGAAGCTGAAGCTCGACGCGCTGGAGGCGGCCGGGAAACGCAAGCAGGGCAAGCTCGTCGTCGTCACGGCGATCACCCCCACGCCGCTGGGCGAGGGCAAGACGGTCACGACCATCGGCCTCGCGATGGGCCTCAACCGCGTGGGCAGGAAGACCGTCTCCTGCACGCGCCAGCCGTCCCTGGGCCCCGTGTTCGGCGTCAAGGGCGGCGCCGCCGGCGGCGGCCTGGCCCAGGTCCTGCCCATGGAGGACATCAACCTCCACCTCACCGGCGACATCCACGCCGTGCAGGCCGCGCACAACCTCGGCAGCGCCTTCCTCGACAACCACCTCCACTTCGCCAACAAGCTCGGCATCGACCTCGACGGCATCTACTGGCGCCGCGTCCTCGACATGAACGACCGCGCCCTGCGCGACATCACCGTCGGCCAGGAGGCCAAGGGCGTCGCCCGCAAGGACGGCTTCGACATCGCCGTGGCCAGCGAGATCATGGCGATCCTCGCCCTCGCCTCCGGCTACAAGGACATGCGGGCCCGCCTCGGCCGCATGATCATGGCCCGCACCAAGGACGGGAAGCCCGTGACGGCCGAGGACCTCAAGGTCGCCGGCGCCATGGCCCTGCTCGTCCGCCACGCCCTGATGCCGAACCTGCTCCAGACGATCGAGAACACGCCCGCGATCATCCACACGGGGCCCTTCGGCAACATCGCCCACGGCAACAGCTCGATCCTCGCGGACCGCATCGCGCTGGGCTACGCCGACTACGTCGTCACCGAGGCCGGCTTCGGCGCCGACCTGGGCTTCGAGAAGTTCATCGACATCAAGTGCCGCACGAGCGGGATCACGCCCGCGGCCGGCGTCATCGTCGCCACCGTGCGCGGCCTCAAGGCCCACTCCGGCAAGTTCAAGATCGTGACCGGCAAGCCGCTGCCCGAGAAGCTGCTCAGCGAGGACCTCGAGAGCCTGCGCAGCGGCGCCGAGAACCTCGAGAAGATGATCGAGATCGTCCACGGCGCGGGGCTGCCCGCCGTCGTCGCGATCAACCGCTTCCCGACGGACGCGGACAGCGAGATCGCCGAGATCCGCGCCATCGCGAAACGCGCGGGCGCCGAGGGCTGCGAGCTCAGCGAGGGCTTCGCGAAGGGCAGCGCGGGCACCGCCGACCTGGCGAACGCCGTCGTGAAGGCGACCGAGAAGCCCGCGACGCTGAAGTTCTTCTACGACGTCGACCAGCCCATCGAGAAGAAGATCGAGCAGCTCGCGAGGAACGTCTACGGGGCCGACGGCATCGACGTGGCGCCGCTGGCGAAGGAGAAGATGGCGCTCTTCACGTCCTGGGGCCTCGGCAAGCTGCCCGTCTGCGTCGCGAAGACCCAGCTCTCGATCTCGCACGACCCGAACCTCAAGGGCCGCCCCAAGGGCTTCCGGCTGCCGATCCAGGACATCCGCGCCTCGGCGGGCGCGGGCTTCCTCTACCCGCTCTGCGGCTCGATCATGACGATGCCCGGCCTGTCGGCCTCGCCCGCGGGCGAGCTGATGGACATCGACGAGAAGGGCAACGTCGTCGGCCTGACGGGGAAGGAGAAGTAGTGGGCGCGATCCTCCTGCCGGGCAAGCCGATCGCGGAGGCGATCACGGAGGCCGCCAAGGCGGCCGCCGCGGGCCGGCCCCTGCGCGTGGCCGCGGTCCACAACGAGACCAGCGCGCCGGTCGTGCAGTACATGAAGCGCCAGAAGGCGGCCTGCGAGAAGGCCGGCATCGCCTACGACATCCACGAGATCGGGACGAAGTCCCAGGACGAGGTGCACGCCCTGCTGGCCTCGCTGGCCGCGGATCCCGCGGTGACCGCGATCACCGTGCACCAGCCGATGCCGAAGGGCTTCGACGAGGAGAAGCTGCTCCAGCTCGTGCCCGCGGACAAGGACGTCGAGGGGACGCACCCGGCGAACCTCGGGCGGCTCGCGATGGGCGTGGACGGGCCGCGCCCCGTGGCCGCGAGCGGCGCGATCGAGATCCTCCGGGCCCACCGGCCGGACTGCCGGGGCCTCGACGCGCTCGTCGTCGGCCGCAGCGCGATGGTGGGCCGCCCCGCCGCGCTGCTCCTGCTCAACTTCGGCGCCCAGGCGCCCACCGTGACCGTCGCCCACAGCGGGACGAAGGACCTCGGGGCCCACGCGCGGCGCGCGGACATCGTCGTGCTCGCCGCCGGGCGCGCGAACACGCTGCGCGGCGACATGGTCAAGCCGGGCGCGATCGTCCTCGACATCGGCATCAACCGCACGGCGGACGGGAAGACGGTCGGCGACGCGAACTTCGAGGAGTGCGAGAAGGTCGCCGGCGCCATCACGCCCGTGCCCGGCGGCGTCGGGCCCGTCGCGGTCGCCCTCTTCCTCCGGAACATCGTCGCCTGCGGCCGCCTCCGCGCCTGATTTCCGGGATTTCCGACGCCCCGGCCCCCGGGCGGCGTTATAGTCGGGTGGACATGATTTCCAGGCTGCTGGTCGCGGTCGTCCTCCTGCAGGCGGTGCTCCCGCTCGGCCTGCGGACGGACCGGGTCCTCTGCCTTGCCCCCGACGGCCACGTCGAGGTCGAGTTCGCGGGCCAGCCCTGTTCGCGCGTCTCGGCCGAGGGGTACGGCTGCAGCTGCTGCCCCGAGGATTCCGCCGACGGAATCTCGAGCTGCGCCACCTGCACCGACATCCCGGTGCTCCGCATCGACGAGGACACCGAGTCGGGCCGCACGCCGGACCTGGACCCGGCCGCCCCCGCCGCGATCGTCCAGCCGGTCGACCCCGTTCCGCCCGCCGTCTTCGAGGCCTCCCACGACGGTCCGGTCGGCGAATCCCCGCCCCTCGCCGCGCTCCGCACCGTCGTCCTCCGCTTCTAGTCCCGGAGTCCGTCCCAAACCGTCCGCGCTTCCCGTCCGTCCAGACTCCGGGAGGATTCCATGGTCCGCGCCCTCGTCCTGTCCGCCGCCGTGCTGCTGGCCGCCTGCGCCTCGCCGCTGCCGGTCCGCCTCGACGACCCCGCGGCGTCCGACGCCCGCTGGGTGCCTCCGTCGAAGGCCGATCCGGCGAAGGAGCGCCTCGGGCTGCAGGACGTGCTCGCGCTCGTCCAGGCCCTGCATCCGTCGCTGGCCGCGGCCCGCGCCGGGATCGACGCCGCCGACGCCGAGGCCTGGGAGGCCCGGGTCCGGCCCGCGCCCGTGCTCGGGCTCGAGGTCGAGGAGTTCCGCTCCGGCGAGTCGAAGCGCACGATCGGGCTCACCCTGCCGTTCTCGCTGACCGGCCGGCTTGGCGCCGCGGGCCGGGCCGGGGACGCCCGCGCGGGCGTCGCCGCGATGGACTACCTGGTCCTGCGCCGGGAGCTGCTCGCGGCCGCGAAGAAGGCGTGGATTGACGCGATCGCGGCGCGGGAGGCGGAGGAGCTCGCGCGCCGGGCCGCCGCCACGGCCCTCGAACTGCGCGAGGCCGCGAAGGCCCGCGTGGAGACGGGGGCCGCGCCCGAGCTGGAGCTCCTGCGGGCCCGGGTCGTCGTCGCGAAGGCGGAGAGCGACCTGCGGCTCGCCGTCCAGTCGCGCGCGGCGACGCTGGAGGCGCTGCGCTCGGCGATCGGCGCGACGGAGCTCCCGTTTCGGGAGGTGGAGGGCGCGCTCGCGGGCACCCTGAAGCTCCCGTCCTGCGAGGTGCTCGCGGGCCTCATGGCGGGCTCGCACCCGTCGCTGCAGGCGGCGCTGCTGGGCCGGAAGGCCGCGGACGCCGACGCCGAGGCGGCCGCCGCGGAGCGGACGCCGGACCTGGAGCTCCGGATCGCCGTCGGGCGCAACGCCGAGGAGGAGGGGATCCTCGAGGCCGGGATCGAGATCCCGCTGCCGGGCTTCGGGGCCGGGAAGGGCCGGGCGGCCGCGGCGGAGGCGCGGGCCCGGGCGGCGCGCTTCCAGGTGGACGTGGTGCGGCTCGACCTGGAGGCCCGGCTCTCGGCGGCGCGCCGGGAGACGGCCGCGGCGCTGGAGCGCGCGGCGACGCTGGAGGGGGAGCTGCTGCCGGCCGCGGAGCAGGCGGCCGCACAGGCAGAGGAGGCCTGGAAGGCGGGGCGGCTGGGGCTGCTCGACGTGCTCGACGCCCGCCGGACCCTGGAGGAGGCGCGCTCGGCCCGGGCCGCCGCCGTCGCGGAGCTGAACCGGGCCGCCGTGGACGTGGAACAACTGGCCGGAATCCCGTTGGACTAGGAGACCCCATGAAGACGCTCGCGATCGTGCTCGCGCTGGCCGGGACGACGTTCGCCCTGCAGGACGCCTTCAAGAAGCGCGACAAGAAGGACCGGCAGGAATACGCCGGCACCTTCGTCTGCATCGGCTGCACGCTGGAGAGGCAGGACGGCGGCGCCGACTCCCAGTGCACGCTGCACGCCAAGCACGCCCTCGGCTTCCGGATGGAGGACGGGACGCTCTGGACCTTCGTGGACAACGAGCGGGGCCACGGCGTGATCACGCACCCCAAGCTCCGGGACAAGGAGGCGAAGGTCCTGGGCTGGAAGTTCCCCAAGGCGCAGTACCTCGAGATCTCGAAGTTCCAGCTGAAGGGCGGGGACAAGTGGACCGCCTGGGACTACTGCCGGAACTGCGGCTGGGAGTCGGGCTGCGAGAACCAGGACCACGACCTTTGCGAGGGGTGCCGCAAGTGAAGCAGGGACTCGTCACGGTCGTCACGCTGGCGGTGCTCGCGGGCGCCTTCGCGATGGCGGCGAACGACTGGAAATGGCCCGGGGCCCAGCCGCCGCCTCCGGCCCAGGGCTGGTGCGCGGAGCACAAGGTGGCGCTCGCGGACTGCGAGGTCTGCAACCCGGAGAAGGCCCGGGGCGGCACGGTGGTCAGCAAGGAGCGCGAGCCCCGCGAGGGCGAGTGCCCCAACACGCTCGTGCGGATCAAGCTGGGGCCCGGCGTCGCGGAGCGCGCCGGCCTCGCCCTCCACGAGGTGGCGGCGCGGCCCCTCGAGGAGACCCTCCGGGGCCCGGCGGAGACGTCGTACGTGCCCTCGACCTGGGTCAAGGTGGCCCCCCGCGTGGCGGGCGTCCTGCGCCAGGTCCACGTGAGGCCCGGCCAGGAGGTCGAGGCGGGCGCGCGTCTGGCGACGCTCGAGTCGCCGGACTACGGCCAGGCCAAGGCGGACTTCCTGCTGGCGCTCGGCCAGCGGGACCTCAAGGCGGGGCTCCTGGCCCAGGAACAGGCGCTCGCGGAGAAGCGGATCAGCTCCGGCCGCGAGCTCGCGGAGGCGAAGGCGGCCCACGAGGAGGCGCTGCTCGCCGTCCGGCGCGCGGAGCAGCGGCTCGCGGCCTGCGGGCTGGCGCCCGAGCTCGTCAAGGAGGTCGAGACCTCGCGGGACACCTCGCCGCTCTTCGACGTGGTCTCGCCGCAGGCGGGCGTGCTCGTCGCGGTCTCCGCGGTGCGCGGGGAGTCGGCGGGCCCGGACCGCGCGCTCTTCGAGGTCGCGGACCCGTCGCGGATGTGGGTGACGATCCGCCTGCCCGAGTCGGCGGCGGCCGGCGCCGAGCCCGGCCAGAAGGCGTCCTTCGAGGCGGACGGCGTGCCGGGCCGGAAGTTCGCCGGCCAGGTCGTCGCCGTGGACTGGGCCGTGGACGAGCGGACGCGGACGCTCGCGGTGCACGCCGAGGTGCGCAACTCCAACGGGCTGCTGCGGGCGCACATGTTCGGGACGGGCTCGGTCGCGGTGGCCGCGAAGGAGCCGAAGGTCCGCATCCCCCGCGCGGCCGTGCAGGACGACGGGGACTGCAAGCTCGTCTTCGTGAACAGCTCGCCGGGCGTCTACCAGGCGCGCAAGGTCCACCTGGGCGCCTCCGGGCGGGAGCTCGTCGAGGTGCTCGGCGGGCTGGCCCCGGGCGAGAAGATCGTGACCTCGGGCAGCTTCCTGCTCAAGGGCGAGGTGCTGCGCGGCGAGATGGGAGCGGGCTGATGCGAGGAATGAACGGCCACGGGGTGGCCGCATGAACTGGCTGATCCGCGCGTCCCTGCGAAACCGGGCGCTCGTCATCGCCCTGGCGGTCGGCGCCGCGGCGGCGGGGGCGTTCTCGCTCTCGCGCCTGCCGATCGACGCGTTCCCGGACGTCACCGACGTGATCGTCCAGGTGAACACGGTCGCGCCCGCGCTCGGGCCGCTCGAGATCGAGCGCCAGGTCAGCGCGAAGGTCGAGCAGGCGATGGGCGGCCTGCCGCGCCTGAAGCTCCTGAGGTCGCTGTCCAAGCACGGCCTCTCGCAGGTGTCGCTCGTCTTCGAGGACGGGACGGACCTCTACTTCGCCCGGGCCCAGGTCCTGGAGCGCCTGCCCTCGGTCGAGCTGCCGGAGTCGCTGGAGCGGCCGAGGCTGGGGCCCGTCGCGACGGGGCTCGGGGAGATCTTCCACTACGTCGTCACGGCGGACGACGGGGACCTCGCGAAGGCGCGGACGATCCAGGACTGGGTGATCAAGCCGCGCCTGCTCTCGGCGCGCGGCGTGGCCGAGGTGAACTCCTGGGGCGGGTTCGAGCGGCGGATCGAGGTGGCGGTCGACCCGGCCCGGCTCGTGAAGCACGGCGTGACGCTCGCGCAGGTCCGCGAGGCGCTGGAGCGCTCCAACGCGAACGCGGGCGGCGGCTCGGTCGAGACCGCGGGCGAGGGGATCCTCGTCCACGGCCTGGGCCGGGCGGCGACGACGGCGGAGATCGCGGCGGTGGCGGTCGAGACGGTGGACGGCCGCGCGGTGCTCGTCGGCGACGTGGCCGAGGTGCGCGAGGGCCCGGCGCCCCGCCTCGGCGTGGTGACCTCGGAGGGCCGGGGCGAGGCGGTGCTCGGCCTGGGCTTCATGCTCATGGGCGAGAACAGCCACGAGATCGCCGCGCGCCTGCGGGAGCGGCTCGAGGAGGCGAGGCGGCTGGCGGGGCCGGGGATCCGGGCCGAGGTCGTGTACGACCGCACGGAGCTCGTCGACCTCGTGCTGGCCACGGTGCGGCGGAACCTCTCCGAGTCGATGATCCTCGTCGTCGCGGTGCTCTTCCTGCTCATGGGCCACTTCCGCGCGGCCTTCCTCGTCGCGCTCGCGATCCCGCTGTCGATGCTCTTCGCCTTCAGCGCGATGCTGCAGGCGGGGATCGCGGGCACGCTGATGAGCCTCGGGGCGCTCGACTTCGGGCTGCTCGTGGACAGCTCGGTGATCATGGTCGAGAACTCCGTGCGCCGCCTGCAGGAGGACCGGGGGTCGCGGCCCGTCGTCGAGATCGTCGAGGAGGCGACGCTCGAGGTGCGGCGGCCCACGATGTTCGGGGAGCTGATCATCCTCCTGGTCTACGTGCCGGTGCTCGCGCTGCACGGGGTCGAGGGGAAGCTCTTCCGGCCGATGGCGCTGACGGTCATGTTCGCGCTGGCCGGGTCGCTGGTCCTGTCGCTGACGCTGATGCCGGTGCTCGCGAGCCTCCTGGTGCGCCGCTCCGCCGGGGAGGAGCGGGAGCCCTGGACGCTGCGGGCGGCGAAGGCGCTGTACCTGCCGCTCGTGCGCTGGGCGCTGCGCTGGCGGACGCTCGTCCTGGGCTCGGTGCTCGTCGCGCTGGCCGGAACGATCCCCATCGCCCTGAAGCTCGGCGCGGAGTTCGTGCCGCAGCTCGACGAGGGCTCGATCGTGATCAACACGATCCGCCTGCCCGGCGTCTCCGCGGACGAGTCGGCCCGGGTCGGCACGCGGATCGAGCGGCTGCTGAAGTCGGAATTCCCGGACGAGATCCGCTCGATCTGGACGCGGACGGGCACGCCCGAGGTGGCGACCGACCCGATGGGCCTCGAGGTCTCGGACGTGTTCATCATGCTCCACCCGCGGGAGCGCTGGCGGAAGGCGGCGGGCAAGGAGGAGCTCGAGGCCCGGATGCGGAAGGTCCTGGCGCCGCTGCCCGGGATGAGCGTCGCGTTCACGCAGCCGATCGAGCTGCGCTTCAACGAGATGGTCTCGGGGATCCGGGCGGACCTCGGCGTGAAGATCTCCGGGGACGACCTCGACCGGATGAAGGAGTTCGCGGCGAAGGTCGAGAAGGTGCTCCGGGGCGTGCGGGGGGCGGAAGGCGTGGCCGCGGAGCCGATGGTGGGGCAGCCGGTGCTCGAGGTGCGGACGGACCCCGAGGCGCTCGCGCGGCACGGGCTGCAGGCGCGGGACGTGCTCGACGTCGTCGAGGCGCTGGGCGGGGCGGAGCTCTCCGAGTTCCAGGAGGGGGACCGCCGCTTCCCGCTGGTGCTCGGGCTGCCGGAGCGCTACGGGCGCGACCCGGCCGCCGTGGGCGGGATCGTCATCGCGACGCCGTCGGGCGGGCGGATCCCGCTGTCCGCGCTCGCGAAGGTGCACCGGGTGTCGGGCCCCCAGGTCGTGAACCGGGAGTGGGGCCGGCGGAAGACGCAGGTGACCTGCAACGTGGTGGGCCGGGACCTCGGCGGCTTCGTGGCGGAGGCGCGGGCCCGGATCGCGGCGGAGCTGGGCGCGGAGGCGCAGCGCCTGGGGCTGGGGATCTCCTGGGGCGGGCAGTTCGAGAACCTGGAGCGGGCGATGGCGACGTTCGCGTGGGTGGTGCCGCTGGTGCTCGCGCTGATCGTCGGGCTGGTCTACGCGACGTACGGGACCTTCGCGGACTCCTGGCGCGCGCTGACGGGCGTGCCGTTCGCGGCCGTGGGCGGGATCTGGGCGCTGCACCTGCGCGACCTGCCCTTCAGCGTGCCCGCGGGCGTGGGCTTCATCGCCCTGGCGGGGATCAGCGTGCTGGCGGACATGGTGATGGTCTCGACGATCCGGCAGTTCATCGCCACCGGGATGGAGGTGGGGGAGGCGGCCTGGAAGGCGGCGGGGCAGCGGCTGCGGCCGGTGCTGATGACGTCGCTGACCACGGGGATCGGCTTCGTCCCCATGGCGCTGAGCACGGGGGTGGGCGCGGAGGTCCAGCGCCCGCTGGCCACCGTCGTGATCGGCGGCGTGATCACCTCGACGGTGCTGACGCTCGTCGTGCTGCCGACGCTCTACGTGGCGCTGAAGGGCCGGAAGACCTAGCCCTCCTTGCGCCGCTCGCCGGTCTTCGCGTCGAAGCGGATCGTCTTGCCCCACTTCGTCACGAGCTCGTAGGTCCCGTCCTTCTCGGAGATGGAGATCTTGAACTTCTCGCCCTCGTGGCCGAGCCAGCGGATGTGGCTGACCGACGGGGCCAGGTCCTCGAGCTCCTCGGCGGTCAGGAAGTCCGCCAGGCCGTTGGCCCGGAGCACGGCGCCGTCCGGCTGGTAGAAGACGACGCGGTTCCCCCGCTCGTGGCCGCCGTGCGGGTTGACGACGACGAACACGCCCGAGTTGAAGACGTGGGCGTAGAGGTGGGGATGGCCCACCTCGAGCAGCTTGCCCTTGTGGACCGTGGCGAAGGCGCCGTCGGCGCCCTTCTTCTGCCACTCGAAGGTCCACTCGGTCGTCGGGACGACGCGGATCGTGCCGTCCGCCGAGGTCCCGGGCTCCGCGTTGGGCCGGCACTTGTCGGCGGGCCCGGCGAGGACGGCCAGGGCGAGGACGGCGGTCGCGAGGGCGTTCATGGGGGGCCTCCGGGTTCCCCCGCTTGGACGCCGGGGGGCGGGCCGGGTTAGCGCCCGGCGGAATATTCCGCTTCCGGCATGTGCGGATCGCGGACCGCCCTTGACGGGGCCGGGGTCGGCCCCCATAATGGGCGGCTCCATTTTTCACGGAGTCCCGTGGCGAGCCATCCGCTGTTCCACTACAACGTCCCGCTGGCGCTCGAGGGGCCGCTCCTCGGCAAGATCTGCCTCTACACCTACTTCGGGCTCCTGGCGATCCTCTGCATGTACGGGTTCCACCGCTACCTCATGGTGTACCTGTACTACCGCCACAAGAAGAACGCCCACGTCCCGCCCCGGCAG
Organism: uncultured Planctomycetales bacterium; assembly: GCA_964464755.1. Classification (GTDB taxonomy): domain Bacteria; phylum Planctomycetota; class MHYJ01; order MHYJ01; family JACPRB01; genus CAYXGZ01. Next base: position 140 of record CAYXGZ010000007.1, on the reverse strand, counting down.
TGGGAGGAGCTCCCGCCCGTCACGGTCCAGCTCCCGATCTTCAACGAGCTCTACGTCGTCGAGCGCCTCATCGACGCGACCTGCGCGATCGACTACCCCGCGGACAAGCTCGAGGTCCAGGTCCTCGACGACTCGACCGA
>CAYXGZ010000006.1:0-84715 GCA_964464755.1 uncultured Planctomycetales bacterium | reverse complement strand
GCCCCCCGGCCGGTCCCGGCGGCCCCGGCGCCCGCCCCGGCCCCCCGGCCGGCCCCGGCGCCCGTCCCGAGGGCCCCGGTGGCCGCCGAGCCCCCCAAGGGCGGCTCGGGCAAGATCGTGGCCATCGTGATCGTGCTGCTGCTCGTCGCCGGCGGCGTCGCCGCGATGCTGATGATGAAGAAATGAAGTCCGGTCGCGCGGGTTCTATTTGCTGGCGCCCCGGCGCCGCCGCGTGGTAGAGTCAGTCCAGGAGGCAAGAACATGGGCATGGGCAAGTCGGACGAGGGAATGCGGTCGGCCCGCCTCGTCTTCTACAAGGAAGACATCGAGAAGATCGAGCGGGTCCTCCAGGGCTTCCTGAAGAGCGCGAACGCCAAGTGCGCGCTGCTCGTCGACAAGGACGGCCACCTCGTCACCAAGGCGGGCGAGGCCTCCACCTACGACATGGACACGATCTCGGCGCTCGTCGCCGGCTCCTTCGCCGCCACCAAGCAGATGGCCAAGCTCCTCGGCGAGGAGGAGTTCTCGATCATGTTCCACCAGGGCAAGAAGGACAACATCCAGCTCTCCCTGGTCGGCGAGCGCACGATCCTCGCGATCATCTTCGACGACAAGACGACCCTCGGCATGGTCCGCCTCTACGCCGGCCAGGTCTCCGGCAAGCTCGCGACCCTCTTCGACGAGATCGCCACGCGCAAGACCGAGGCGGAGTCCATCTCGAAGGACTTCGGCCAGGCCGCCAAGAACAAGCTGGACGACGTCTTCGGCTCGTAAGGAACCCGACCTTCCGGAAGACCCCCCGGGCGACCGGGGGGTTTTCCTTTTTCCGGACGATCGGCGGTATCATTCCCCCCGGCCCCGAGGTCTAATAGCCGGATCCCGATGGAACTCGTCATCGTCTTCGTCCTGGTCTTCATCATCTACGGCGCCGGGTGGATCTGGCAGACCGTCAGCGACCTCTTCCGAGAGGCCCCCCGGTCCGCCGCCGCCGGCACGCCCGTCGCGGGCCGCCGCGCCTGGGACGGCGTCGCCATCCCCGACCTCCGCAAGGCCTGGGCCCGCTTCGCCGAGCAGCGCGACGGCCAGGCCCTCGACCGCGTCCCCTTCGAGCCGCCCCGCGTCGCCTGGGTCCACCGCAACTCCCGCGCCGTCCTCTCCGTCCAGGAGGCCGGCGACTCCGCCGAGCGCGCCTACACCCAGGTCACCTACACCATGCCCGCGGGCTGGACCACCCGCCTCGAGGTCTTCCCGCAGAAGCTCGGCCCCGAGGCCCCCGGCCTCCTCGCGTTCGAGGACCTCGAGGTCGGCGACCCCGAGTTCGACCCCCGCTTCGTCGTGAAGTCCAGCGACCCCGACTTCGCCCGGAAGTTCTTCGACGCCCCCACGCGGCGGGCCGTCGAGGACCTCCGCAGCCTCCGCCGCAACGACCACGTCCTCGTCTCGCTGAACTCGTCGCGCCTCATGGTCCGCAAGCTCGGCGTCCTCGCCGCGCCGGCCGACCTCGACGTCTTCGCCGGGCTCGCCGACGCGCTGCTCGACCGGGTCCTCGTGTTCTGGCAGAAGGCCAGCGGCATCGAGATCGTGGACGAGCCCGCGGGCGCCGACGCCGGCGAGGTCCACTGCCAGGTCTGCGGCCACCCCATCCCCGGCGACAACCGCGTCGTGTGCCGCAAGTGCCGCACCCCGCACCACGAGGACTGCTGGACCTTCAACGAGGGGTGCAGCACCTACGCCTGCGGCGAGAAGAAGTTCCTCAAGAAGTAGCCATGTGCGGCATCGCGGGCTGCTCCGACCCCGGCGCCGACCTCCGGCTCGACTCCCTCGCGCACCGGGGCCCCGACGGGGCCGCCGCCTGGACGGACGGCGCCTTCCGGCTCGGCTTCCGCCGCCTCGCCATCCTCGATCGGGAAGGGGGGATGCAGCCCTTCCACTCCGAGGACGACCGCTACCACCTCGTCCTGAACGGGGAGATCTACAACCACCACGCCTTGCGCCGCGAGCTCGAGGGCCTCGGCCACCGTTTCCGCTCCCGCTGCGACGCCGAGGTGGCGCTGCACGGCTGGGAGGCCTGGGGCGAGGGCGTGCTCGGTCGGCTCCGCGGGATGTTCGCCTTCGCGATCTGGGATTCCCGAGATCGGGTGCTCTCGGCCGCCCGCGACCGCCGGGGCGAGAAACCGCTCGTCTACTTCGCGGGCGGGGGCCGCCTCGCCTTCGCCTCCGAGCTCGCCGCGCTGGAGGCGCCGCGCCGGATCGACCGCGACGCCCTGGGCCTCTACCTCGAGCGCGGCTACGTCCCGGCCCCGTACACGATGATCGAGGGAGTGCGCACGCTCCCGCCGGGACACTTGCTGCGCTGGACGACCTCCTCGCTCGACGTCCGCCCCTGGGCGCCGGGCCCGCCGGAAGCCGAGGACCTCCCGTTCGAGGAGGCGGCCCGCCGCGTCCGCGAGGCCGTCACCGCCTCCGTCGACGCCCGCCTCGAGGCCGAGGTCCCGCTCGGCGCCTTCCTCTCCGGCGGCCTCGACTCCAGCATCCTCGTCGGCCTCATGGCCCGGCGCGGCCCCGTGAAGACCTACTCGATCGGCTTCGAGGATCCCGCGCTCGACGAGTCGGCCCACGCCGAGGCGGTGGCGCGCGCGTTCACGACGCAGCACCGGACCATCCGCTTCGACGCCCCCGACCCCTCGATCGGCCGGCATCTCGCGACGCACTTCGGCGCGCCCTTCGCGGACTCCGCGGCCATCCCGACCTGGACCCTCGCCCAGGGGGCGTCCCGCGAGGTCCGCGTCGCGCTCTCCGGGGAGGGCGCCGACGAGGCCTTCGCGGGCTATGCCCGGCATCGGGCGCTGCGGCTCCTGGCGAAGCTGAAGCGCCTTCCCGCGCCGTTGCGCTGGGCCGCGCGCCTCCTGCCGGTCGACCGCAAGTACCGGACCCGGACGCGGGACCTGCTCGACCGCCTCGACCTCCCGCTCGGGTCGCTCTACCTCGAAATGCTGGCGCCGATCGACCGGGCCGCGCGAGCCCGCCTCCTCCCGGGGGAGGACCCGCGCCTCGACGCCCCCGAGGACCCCGTCCGCTTCGCCACCGGGCACGACTTCGGGAACTACCTCCCGGGCGACCTGCTGGCCAAGACCGACACCTGCTCGATGGCGCACGGGCTCGAGGTCCGCTGCCCCTACCTCGCCGAGGAGGTGGTCGACCTGGCCTTCCGCATCCCGTCCGCCCACAAGATCCGCGGCCGGGTCCAGAAGGCCGTCCTGCGCCACGCGTTCCGCGACCTGCTCCCGCCGGAGATCGCGGCCCGGGGCAAGCAGGGCTTCGCCGTTCCCATGGACGCCTGGCTGCGCGGCCCGCTGAAGGCCCGCCGCGACGAGCTGCTCCGCGGGGGCCCGATCCGGAGCCTGCTCGCGGCCCCGGAGATCGACCGCCTGCTCTCCGAGCACGACGCCGGGGTCGACCGCTCCCGCGCGCTCTGGACGCTCGCCATGCTCGCCGAGTGGATGGCCGCTTTTCGCGTCCAAGCGTAGCCGCCGGCGCGGAATCCCGGTAAAATCCGCTCCCTCATGGCGCGCAAGAAGGCCCTCGTGACCGGCCTGACCGGCCAGGACGGCTCCTACCTGGCCGAGTTCCTCATCGAGAAGGGCTACGAGGTCCACGGCCTCGTCCGCCGCACGAGCCAGTTCACCACGCAGCGGATCGACCACCTCTACAAGGACCCGCACGACCCCGCCGCGCGCCTCTTCCTGCACTACGGCGACCTGACCGACGGCAACGCCCTCACCGCGCTCGTGCACAAGCTCCGGCCCGCCGAGATCTACAACCTCGGCGCCCAGTCCCACGTCATGGTCTCCTTCCAGAACCCGCTCTACACGGCGGACGCCGACGCGCTGGGCACCCTGCGGCTCCTCGAGGCCCTGCGCTCGAGCGGGGCCCCGGCCCGCTTCTACCAGGCCAGCTCCAGCGAGATGTTCGGCTCGGCGCCCGCGCCCCAGTCCGAGGCGACGCCGTTCCACCCGCGCAGCCCCTACGGCTGCTCCAAGGTCTTCTCGTACTGGCAGACCGTGAACTACCGCGAGGCCTACGGGATCCACGCGTCCAACGGGATCCTGTTCAACCACGAATCGCCCCGGCGCGGCGAGACCTTCGTCACCCGCAAGATCACCCGCGCGGCGGCCCGCATCAAGGCGGGCCTCCAGCAGAAGCTCTACCTCGGCAACCTCGACGCCAAGCGCGACTGGGGCTTCGCGGGCGACTACGTCGAGGCCATGTGGCTCATGCTCCAGCAGCGCCGGCCCGACGACTACGTGATCGCGACCGGCGAGACGCACACCGTGCGCGAGTTCTGCGAGGAGGCGTTCCGCGCCCTGGGCCTGGACTGGCGGAAGTACGTCCGGACCGACAAGCGCTACCTGCGCCCCGCGGAGGTGGACCACCTCGAGGGCGACGCCCGCAAGGCCCGCCGCGTCCTCGGCTGGCGGCCCCGCACCTCCTTCCGGAAGCTCGTGGGGATGATGGTCGAGTCGGACTTCGTCCTCGCCGAGGAGGAGCGCATCCTCAAGGACGCCGGCCGCGCCCGCCGTCCCTCGCGCCACGACTGATCCCGGATTGCCGGTATAATCTCGGGACACCCGGGACATGATCGGTCGCATCCACCATCGGCGGCGGGTCCTGGCCTACTACGGGCTGGAACTCGGCTTCGGCGCGGGCGCCTTCCTCCTCGCCCACGCGCTGCGCGCCGCGCTGCAGCCGCACTTCGAGCAGCAGGTCGGCCCGCTGGCCGACGTCCTCTGGCTGCTCCCCGTCTTCCTGGCCCTCTGGAGCGCCTTCGCGTGGACCGGCGACGCCTACGGCTCCTTCCGGCAGCACGGCGCCGTCCAGCACGCCGCCCGCCTGCTCCTGTCGAACGGCCTGGCCGTCTTCTCCGTCTTCGCGATCCTCGCCCTCGTGAAGCGCCACGAGGTGAACCGCTCGCTGGTCGCGATGGTCGGGCTGATGCATTTCGCGTTGGTCCTGCCGCTGCGGCTCTCCACGCGGGCGCTGCTGGCCTACTACACCTCCAAGGGCTACGACCGCCACTTCGTCCTCGTCGGCGGGGCCCTCGACGAGGCCGTCCGGATCGCGCGGCGCCTCGACGCCTGGCCGGGCCGCGTCTTCCAGGTGAAGGGGCTGGTCGCCGAGGGCGCGTCCCCGCCCGGCGAGCTCGAGGGCTACCGCGTCCTGGGCTCGCTGGCCGAGGTCCCGGAGATCGCCCGCCGCGAGGTGGTCGACGAGGTCTTCCTCGTCGTGACGCAGCCGGACCTCGGGCCGGTGCTCAAGGCCGTCCGGGAGTGCGACGCGATGGGCGTCGTCGTGCACCTGAACCTCCCCGTCTTCGAGGAGATCGCCAGCCGCCTCGAGACGACGGCCGTGGACGACCGGAACTTCCTGACCTTCTCCGCGCTGCCGCCCCGCGAGTTCCAGCTCTTCGTGAAGCGGGCGGGGGACATCGCGGGCTCGCTGCTCCTGCTCCTCCTGCTCTCGCCCGTGCTCCTCGTGACGGCCCTCGCGGTGGCCCTCGGCTCGCCGGGCGGAGCGATCTTCCGCCAGCAGCGCGTCGGCCGGAACGGCCGGACCTTCGTGCTCTACAAGTTCCGCACCATGGCCAGCGGCGCCGAGGCCCAGCGGGCGGCCCTCGAGGCGAAGAACGAGCTCGACGGCCCCGCCTTCAAGATCAAGGACGATCCCCGGGTCACCCGCCTCGGCCGCTTCCTCCGCAAGAGCTCGCTCGACGAGCTCCCCCAGCTCTGGAACGTCCTCAAGGGCGACATGAGCCTGGTCGGCCCGAGGCCGCTGCCCGACTACGAGGTGGAGAAGTTCCAGCCCTGGCACCGCCGGCGCATGAGCATGCGCCCCGGCATCACGGGGCTCTGGCAGATCAGCGGCCGCAACGAGGTCCGCTTCGACGACTGGATGCGCCTCGACCTCGAGTACATCGACCGCTGGTCGCTCTGGCTCGACGCGGCCATCCTGCTCCGGACCCTGCCCGCCGTGGTTCTCCGGAAGGGGGCCTACTAGGATTTCCCCTCTGGGGAAACCCTCGTAAACGTTGCGTCCGGGGCCCCACTCAGATAGCTTTTTACCCGTGGCGCCGGGAGGTTCCCGGGGCACTCGTCTCGAAACTTTCAAAGGAGAGAGCGAATGGCTGCGAAGAAGGCGAACAGCGCGTTCATGAAGCCGCTGACCCCGTCGGCCGCCCTGGCCGAGGTCGTGGGCGACAAGGCGATCCCGCGTTCCGAGGTGGTCAAGAAGATCTGGGTCTACATCAAGAAGAACAACCTGCAGGACAAGGCCAACCGCCGGATGATCAACTCCGACGACAAGCTCGGCAAGGTCTTCGGCAAGAAGCAGGTCTCGATGTTCGAGATGAACAAGATCCTGGCGAAGCACCTCAAGTAGATCACGGAATCCAGGGGCCCGGGAGGACCACCCTCCCGGGCCTTTTCGTTTCCATGAAGGCCGTCCTCTTCGACATGGACGGGGTCCTCGTCCACACCTACGAGGCCTGGTTCGGGCTGATGGCCCGCGCGACCTCGGAGCTGGGCTACCCCGTCGTCACCCGCGAGCAGTTCCACGCCTCGTGGGGCCAGGGCCTCGCCGCCGACGTGGAGCGCTTCTTCCCGCGCCACGACCTGCCCACCGTCGAGCGCTACTACGCCGAGAACTTCCACCGCCACGCCGCGGGGGTCCGCGTCGATCCCGACGCCGCCCGGGTCCTCCGGGGGCTCGCGGAGCGGGGGATCGGGCGGGCCGTGATCACGAACACGCCGGCCGTGCTGGCCCGGGAGATCCTCAAGGCCGCGGCGCTCGAGCCGGACGCCCTCGTGGGCGGGACGGACGTGCCCCGGGCCAAGCCGCATCCGGACATGGTCCACGAGGCCTGCCGCCGGCTGGGGGTGGGGGAGGCGGACGCGCTGGTCGTCGGGGACTCCCGCTACGACCTCGAGGCGGCCCGCGCCGCCGGCGTGCGCTTCGCGGGCTACGGGATCGACGGGGACTTCCGGCTCGCCTCGCTCGGCGACCTGCTCACGCGCTGAGGAAGGCGCGCACGGCGCCCGCGACCCGGTCCACGCCCGCGTCGCCCAGCTCGGGGTACATCGGCAGCGAGAGGCACTCGTCGGCCGCCTTCTCCGCGTGCGGGAACTGCCCGCGCTTCCCGCCGCAGGACGCGAACGGGGGCTGCAGGTGCAGGGGCAGGGGGTAGTGGACGCCCGTCTCGATCCCCGCGGCCTGCAGGTGGTCGCGCAGGGCGTCCCGCTTCGGCGTGCGGATCACGTAGAGGTGCCACGCGGCGTCCGGCACCTGCGGGGGCAGGACGAGCGGCAGGCCCTGGAGCTTCTCGTGGTAGCGGCGGGCCAGCGCGCGGCGCCTCCCGTTGCCCTCCTCGAGGCGGGGCAGCTTGACGTTCAGCGCGGCCGCCTGGAACTCGTCCATGCGGTAGTTCCACCCGACGACGCCGTGCTCGTACTTCGAGGTCCGGCCGTGGTCGCGCGAAAGCCGGACCGCGGCGGCGACCGAGGGCGTGCTCGTCACGACGGCCCCGCCGTCGCCCACGGCCCCGAGGTTCTTCGAGGGGTAGAAGCTGAAGGTGCCCGCGTCGCCGAAGGAGCCGGCGCGGCGGCCCTGGTGCCGGGCCCCGTGGGCCTGGCAGGCGTCTTCGACGACGACCAGCCCGCGCGCCTTCGCGATCCGGCAGATCTCCGTCATGTTCGCCGGGCTGCCGAAGATGTGGACGGGCACGATCGCGCGCGTCCGGGGCGTGATCGCCGCCTCCAGCTTCGCGGGGTCGAGGTTCATGTCGACGGGGTCGATGTCCGCGAAGCGGGGCTGCAGGCCCGCGTGGAGCATCGCCGTGCCGGTGGCGACGAAGGTGAAGGGCGTCGTCAGGACCTCGTCGCCGGGCTTCAGGCCGCAGGCCACGAAGGCGAGGTGCAGGGCGGCCGTGCCCGAGTCCACCGCGAGGCACTCCGTCGTCTCGCAGTAGGCCGCGAAGGCCTGCTCGAAGCGCTTCGTCTCCTCGCCCTGGATGAAGCGGCCGGAGGCCAGCACGCGCTGGATCGCCTCGGGCAGGGGGGCCCCGATGGCGGCGTGGGCGGCGGCGACGTCGACGAGGGGGATCTTCGGGGCGCTCATGGTGTCCTTTCGCGGGGGCCGGCGAGCCAGCCGCTGAGAATATGCGAGATGAAGGCGCCGTTTGTCGAGAGGTAGCGCCTCCAGAGCCGGGCGGGGTCCTGGGAGAGCCGCCAGGCCCACTCCAGGCCCAGCGCCTGCAGCGCCCGGGGGGCGCGCGAGCGGCGGCCCGCGAGGATCTCGAAGGCCGCGCCCACGCAGGCGATCACGGGGACCCGGACCTGGTCGCGGTTGAGCTGGGCCCAGAGCTCCTGCTTCGGAGCCCCCAGCGCGATCCACGCGATGTCCGCGCCGGAGTCGTTGATCATGGAGACGTCCGCCCGCGCCGCGCGCTTCGCGTGGGGCGGCGAGTGCGTCCCCGCGATCCTCACCCCGGGGAGGGCCCGCCGCAGGTCCTCGAGGACCTCGGGCGTGGACCCGTAGAAGTAGTGCGAGCAGGGCTCCTTCAGGAGCCGGACCATGAGGTCGTGCCCGTGGATGCGGCGCCCGACCCGGCGCCCGGTGAGCCGGCCCGCCCACTGCACGGGGACGCCGTCGGTCCACGCGATGTCGGCCGCGGCCAGCGCGGCCCGGAACTCGGGATCGCGGCGCGCCTCGGAGTACGTGTGCGCGTTCACCGCGGCGAGGACGATGGGCGCCCCGCGGAGCCGCACCCGCTCGCGGACCTCGGCGACGATCTGCTCGGGGTCCGCCGCCGTGACTCCGACGCCGTAGAGGTCCGTCTTGGGGAGCATGTCGCCTCTAGGTCGGGGTCACGACCTCCAGCGACGGCAGCGGGAACACGAGCTTCCGCCCCTTCAGCGAGGGCAGCTTCAGGAAGAACGGCTTGAAGTGCCAGGGCAGCACGAAGAGGTAGTCCGGGTTGCTCCGGAGCAGCTCCGCCTCCGCCACGATGGGCAGCCAGGTGCCCGGCGTGAAGCCGCCCACCTTCTCGACGTTGACCTCGCCCACGCAGCGGATGTCCCGCTCCGTGATTCCGCAGTACTGCAGCAGGACGTTGCCCTTGGTCGAGGCCCCCAGCGCGGCGACCGACTTTCCGTCCTTCCGCGCCCGGGCGAGGAACTCGAGCACCGCCTCCTTCGAGGCCAGGGCCTGCTCCGCGAAGCCCCGGTAGGGCTCGAGGGTGTCCAGCCCGGCGGCCTGCTCCTCCGCGAGGATGCGGTCCACGGCGGGCGAGGGGGCCGCCGGGTGCGACGCCTTCGCGACCGTGATCGAGAAGCTCCCGCCGTTCACGTCGTTGAACTCGACGTCGAGGATCTTCAGGCCCGTCCGGTCGGTCATCCACTTGATCTGCCGCAGCCCGTAGAACTCGAGGTGCTCGTGGCACACGGTGTCGTACGAGTTCGTCCGGAGCATCGCGGGCATGTAGCTCTGCTCGAAGACCCAGATCCCGTCGTCGGCCAGGGAGTCGCGGATCTCCTCCATGAAGCCCCGGGGCGACTCCAGGTCGTAGAACATCGAGAACGACGTGATGACCTTCGCCTTCCGGCCCGGGAACTTGGCGGCGAGGAGCGACCGCGAGAAGAACTCCGGGATCAGGTGGATGTCGTCGCGGTAGTACTGGCGGAAGTGCACGCCCGTCGGGTCGATGCCGACGAGCTGGGGCCCGGAGCGCGGGTACGCCCCGAGGGTCGTGCCGTCGTTGCTGCCGATGTCGACGACGAGGTCGCCCGGGCCCGGCGTGACGCGGGCGAGGATCGCGCGCACCTTGCCGTGCAGGTGGGCCACCATGCTCGCGTTGAGGCCCGAGCGGTAGCCGTAGTTCTTCCCGTACATCTCGGCGAGGTCGTAGGAGTGCTCCAGCTGGAGCAGGCCGCAGGCCTCGGCGCCCCCGGTGCACTTGACGAGGCGGAGCGGCCCGACCGTGACGTCGGCGTTGCGCTCCCGGGGGAAGACCCCGGTGAGCATCTGCGAGCCGAGATCGAGGACGCGCTCCAGGCGTTCCTGGCCGCAGATGCGGCAGCGGGTGACGGCCTTAAACTTTGGCATCGTGGGTGCCCTTCATCTTGGCGGAAAGGAGCTGCAGGTCCGCGTCCACCATCATCCTCACGAGGGCCGCGAAGTCCACGGCGGGGGACCAGCCGAGCCGGCTCCGCGCCTTGCCGATGTCGCCCACCAGGTCCACCGGCTCGTCGGGCCGCCGGGCCGCGGCGTCCTCCTTCACGTGGTCCCGGTAGTCCAGGCCGACGTGCCCGAACGCGGCCTCACAGAACTCCCTCACGGTGTGCGCGACGCCGGTGGCCACGACGTAGTCGTCGGGCCCGGGCGCCTGCAGCATGGCCCACATCGCGCGCACGTGGTCGCCGGCGTAGCCCCAGTCCCGCCGGGCCTCGAGGCTGCCCAGGGCCAGGTCCTTCGCCAGCCCGAGCTTGATGGCCGCCGCGGCCTGCGTAATCTTCCGGGTGACGAACTCGGGACGGCGCCTCGGGCTCTCGTGGTTGTAGAGGATCGCCGAGCAGGCGAAGGTCCCGTAGCGCCGGCGGTGGATCCGGACCATCGCGTCGGCGTAGAGCTTGGCCGCGCCGTACGGGCTCCGGGGATCGGGCGGCGTGAGCTCCGACTGCGGGCTCCGGGCCGCCTCGCCGAAGATCTCCCGGCTCGAGGCCTGGCAGAAGCGGGCCCGCGGCCGCGCCGCGCGGAGGGCCTCCAGGAGCCGGGTGACGGCGAGCCCGTTGATCTCCCCGAGACCGACCGGATCCTCGTACATCCCCGCGCCCGAGGAGTAGGCCGCGCAGTTGTAGATCTCGTCCGGGGCCGCCGACTCGACCACCCCGCGCACGTCGGCCGCGTCGAGGAGGTTCATCGGGACGAGGGTGACGCGGGAACCGAGGCCCGCCGGCAGCGCGGCCGTCCGGACGTCGCGGGTGGTGCCGACGACGCGGTATCCCTTCTCCAGCAGCAGCTCGGCCAGGTAGGAACCGTCCTGGCCCGTGACTCCCGTCACCAGCGCGGTCTTCATTCGGGTGTGCGAAAAATGGACGGCGGCGATGGACCGCCACTCTCACATAAGCCGCCGAGCCCGGCCACGAAAAAACGTCACCCCTGGGCCCGGGCCGTCCTCGAGCGCCACCGCTTGTAGGCCCTCCGCGCCGGGAAGGCCAATCCCATGACGACTCTCGAGGAGCCCAGCCGGTCGATGAGGAAGCGCTCCCAGGCCGGGTAGCGATAACTGCGGAGCAGCGAATCCAGCTCGCGCCAGGGCCGGCCCGAGACGGCCGCGGCGTGGCGGACCTGCGTCAGCAGGTACCAGCGGTGCTCGCGCCGGACGACGTCGCGGAAGGCCGTCCGGACCGCGGGGTCGGCGAAGAGCCCGCGCGAGAGCCGGTCGTACCCCTGGAAGTCGATCAGGTAGCGCCGCAGCACCCCCCGGTCCCGGAAGCTGTCGTTCTCGCCCCGGCAGAGCACCCGGGGCTCGTCGAGGCAGGTCAATCGGCCCCCGCCCTGGAGGATGCTCACGAGCCGCGCGACGTGGGCGTAGTTCGTGCCCAGGTACTCCGCGCCGTGCGACGCGCGATCCCAGGCCGCCTTCCGGACGATGATCGAGCTCATGTAGCTGAACAGCGCCCCGATGGACTTCGCGAGCCGGCAGTACTCGATCCAGGCCTCGGGGCCCGGGAAGCGGAAGCTGCGGTCGCCGGCCCGGCCCGCCAGCCAGCGGTCGGCCCGAACGGGGACCAGGTTGCGATCCGTCTCGATCCGGTTGCAAAGGTAGATGTCCGTGTCGGAGGGCAGCGCCTGCTCCAGGCGCCGGAGGGCGCCCGGCACCAGCACGTCGTCGCTGGAGAGCAGCCAGCACCACTCGCCGCGGGCCTTCTCCACGCTGATCTCGATGTCGCGATCGATGCCGCCCTTCGCGGGGAGGAGGTGGTAGGCGAGGCGGGGGAAGCGCGACTGGGCCTCGCGCACGACCTCGCCCGTGTTGTCCGTGGACGCGCCGTCGACGACCACGATCTCGGTCGCCGGGCCGGCCTCCCGGATGACGCTGTCCAGCGTCTCCCGGATGAAGGCGCCGAAGTTGTACGTCGGGATGCAGACCGAGAGGCGGATCGGCCCCGGGCCCGTTTCAGGCGCCGGCATCGGCCCTCCTCCCCTCGAGGACCCGGCGATAGAGCCGTTCATGGGCGAGGGCGATGTCCCGCCACGGATCCTCGAGCCGCGGCGCGATCCGCCGGCCCGCGTGCACCGCCAGGGCCTCCTTGAGGCCCGCGAGGTCGTCGCAGGCGGCGTAGAACGTGTTCGTCCCGGGCTGGAGCCCGCGGAGGCCGGGGTCGGCGGACGTGGCCAGCGTGAACGCGCCCGACGCCTCGGCGGCCTTGAGCGAGGTGTTCCACGAGCCGGCTCCGCCGGGGAAGGGGAACACCACCGCGTCGGCCACGGCGAGGAACTCGCCCACCTTTCGCGCGGGCTGGAACCCCGTCACGGTGACGCGGCCCGCCCAGCGGGGCTCCTGCGCGCGGCTCAGGATCCCGGCCTGGTACTCGTTCCCGCGATCCAGGTCGCAGATCAGCAGCAGGTGGTGCTTCGCCGGGTCGGCGATCTCGAAGAGCCGGTCGACGCCCTTGTGGGGATACGGGAAGCCGAAGTAGCAGACGATCGAGCGATCGGGCGAGAGGGAGGCGCGGAGCGCCCGAACCTCGTCCGCGCCGAGGGCGACCGGGGGGATCGTCGTCGCGTTCGGCACGAAGGCCATCGGCGTCGACGACAGCGAGCGCCGGACCCAGCCCGGCAGCCGCTCCGCCAGGTCGGCTCGCACGTAGACGAGCCCGTCGCAGGCGAAGACCTTGAACACCCCCTTGAGGAGTCCGGAGGCGAAGTACTCGTGCCAGGTCTGGACGACCCGCGCGCCGCGCAACTTCAACAGCGCCGGCAGGAGGCCGGCCAGCATCCCGTCGTAGCCCTGCGTCGGGTACTGGACGTGGACGAGGTCCGGCCGGTGCTCCGCGACGATCCGCCGCACGAGCCGCGCCGAGCCCAGGGTCCAGCGGGGGACCTCGGGGTAGACCTTCACGCCCGGCAGCTCGACCGGGGGCCGGTCCTCCCGCGTCGTCAGGACCGCGACGTCGAGGCCCTCCACGCCGGCCAGGGCCTTCGCGAGGTGGTGGGTGTAGTCGCCGACCCCGCAGGGCTCGGGAGGGTAGGAGCCCGTGACGAGCAGCACCCTCATGGGCCTCCCGATTTCCTCAGGACCAGCCAGCCGAAGGTGTACTTCTTGCCGCCGAAATCGATCGGCGCGTCCTGGGCCTCCGCCTTCAGCTCGCCCACCGGGCTCAGCCCGTGCCGGCCCGCCTCCGCGACGAGGTCCTGGATCTCGCCCCTCGAGAACAGGGTCCAGGTCATCCCGAAGATCCGGATGCCCGTCGTGTCGATCTTCTCCGGCCAGTAGTCGAAGGACATGACGAGGTAGCCGCCGGGCTTGAGCAGCCGCGAGGCCTCCCGGCAGAGGGCCGGGCCGTCGTAGCCGTGCTCGATCACCGAGATGGACGTGATCGCCGCGAAGGAGCCGTCGGGGTAGGGCGTCCGCAGGAAGTCGCCCACCTGGTAGCGGATCGTGCCCTGGTGCGGCATCCGGTCGAGGGCCGGGTTCAGGTCGATCCCCGCCAGGTTCGTGAAGCCCACGCGGTGGAGGCTGACGAGGACCTCCGAGGCGTAGCAGCCGATGTCCAGGATGGGGGCGTCCTTCGGGACGTTCCGCTCGAGGAACTGGACGGACTCCCAGACGTCCCAGCTCTTCAGGTAGTCGCCGATCCCGACGCCGCCGACCAGCCGCAGCTTGCGGAGCAGCGCCGTCCACGGCGCGTCGATGGCGGACGCGCCGCGGGCGACCATGGCCCGCCGCGCCTCGCGGACCTGGTCCATGTTCTTCAGCACGGCCATGGACATGATTACGCTCCCCCGTTGGGTTTCGGATCCAGGACCGGCGCTCCCGGGAGGGGGAAGCCCGTCCCGATCCTCCGGAGGCCGAACCACGCGTAGGCCGCCAGCGCGACCGCGCCGAGGGCCGCCAGCACGACGACGTTGCCCCGGAACGCGAGCTGGGAGAGGCCCTTGGCCGCGGCGACCGACAGGGCGGCCGCGGCGATGATCGGTCCCACGTCCCGGACCGCCCAGGCGATCACGCTCCGCTTGAGGATGCCCGCGTGGACCACGGACAGCAGGAGGATCGACGCGTAGGCGTTGAGCCCGACCCAGACCGAGGCCGCGCCGACGCCGCCCCAGGTCTTGGTGCAGTAGTAGAGGCCCGGGATGTAGATCCAGATGGCCGAGAAGTTGACCCAGTTCGAGACGTTGGGCCGGCCCGCCGCCAGCGCCGCGATGTAGCCCATCACGTGCAGGGCGCTCAGCAGGAAGCCCAGCGCCAGCAGGGCCATCGTGGTCGCCGCGCGCCCGGCCATCTCCTCGGAGATCCAGGCCCGCAGGATGTCGTGGCCCGAGAACATGAGCGCGAAGGCCGGCCAGGCGATCATGAGCATGATGAGCTGGCTGCCCCGGACGTAGCGGCGGACGAACCCCGCCTCGTCCCCGGCGCCGAAGTCGGCGGCGAGCGTGGGGAAGATCGCGGTGGTCACGAGCCCGGGCACGCCGCCCAGCAGGCTCGCGATGCCGTACGCCACCGAGTAGCAGCCCAGCGCCTCGACGGACAGCACCTTGGCGATGACCTGCCGGTCGCTCTGGGTGAAGACGATGGTGAACAGGCCGATCAGGTTCATGGCCATCGCGAAGCGCCAGATCCGCTTCAGCGGGGCGATCGAGAAGCGCGGGACCAGCGAGGTCCCCTTGAGCGACGACGACGCGACGAGCATGAAGGCGGCCAGCTCCACGAGGGCGGCGAGCAGCGTCCAGGCCAGGAAGAGCTGCAGGTCGCGGGAGATCAGCAGGACCACGAGGCCGCCGAGCAGCCGGAAGGTGGCCGCGCCGCTGTCGAGCAGGCTCACCAGGTCGCGCCGCTGCAGCCCCGCCAGGACGCCGGAGTACAGCGCGATGGGCCAGCGGACCGCCATCGAGATCCCGATGATGCGGAGGGCCTTCACGGCGGTGTCGTCCGAGAGGCTCTCGAAGTGGAGCCAGCGCCGCCCGATCCACTCCGCGGCGACGTACATCCCCAGCCCGATGGCCAGGCCGGTGGCCCAGTAGACGAAGCTGAGGGCCTGGACGAGCTCCCCGGTGCGGCGGTCGCCGCTCGAGGGGGGAGCCATCGCCACCTCCCGCGTGACGGTGGACGAGAGGCCGAGATCGAGCACGGTGAAGAGCACCTGGAGCGACGCGATGAAGCCCAGCAGGCCCACGGCCTCCAGGCCGAGGAGCTTCACCTGGGCGGGGATCATGACGACGATCAACCCGGCGATCCAGACCTTGCCGGCGATGTTGATGACGATGTTGCGCTTGAGCTGCGAGATGGCGCTCCAGCGGAATTGCATGATCGGGAGATGATATCGCGGTCGCGGCGCCCCGCCTAGGCGGACCCCAGGAGGTCCCGGAGCGTCGTCTCGAGGGGGAGGCTCGGGGTCCAGCCCGTGTGCCGGCGCAGCTTCGCGGCGTCCCCGACCATGTGGTCCGGCGGCCGGACCAGCGCGGGATCCACCTTCACCCGGACGCTCCGGCCCGAGAGCCGGATCAGCAGGTCGAGGATCTCCCGGATGGACCGGCCCCGGCCCGAGGCGACGTTGTAGGTCTCGCCGCGGCGGCCGCGCTCCACGAGCAGCCGGTAGGCCCGGGCCACGTCGCGGACGTCGGTGAAGTCGCGGATCGAGCGCAGCTGCCCGGCGCGGATCACGCGCCGCGTCCGGACCTGCTTCGCGAGCGAGGGGCAGACGTAGGGCGGCCGCTGCCCGGGCCCGGTGTGGTTGAAGGGGCGCGCGACGACGACGTCGAGGCCGTCCTGGGCCCGCGCGATCTCCTCCGCCGCCAGCTTGCTCAGCGCGTAGGGGTTGCGGGGGAGCAGGGGGTCCGTCTCGCGGTGCGCCCTCCGGGCGGGACGGTAGAGCTCGCCGGTGCTGACCACGAGCACGCGGCCGCGGAAGCCCTCGAGGGCGCGCAGCAGGCGCAGCGTCCCGAGGGCGTTCACCTCGAAGGTGCCGGCGGGGTCCCGGAACGAGAGCCCGGGGTTGGCCTGCGCGGCGAGGTGGAAGACGGCGTCGCCGCGGTAGCGCCGCGCCTCGCGGGGGTCGCGCACGTCGCCCCGGAAGCGGTCGACCTTCCAGCCCGCCGAGGCCAGCTCGCGCACGAGGTGGGTGCCGACGAAGCCGGTGGATCCGGTGACCAGCGCGCGCATGTTGAATTCGATCGAGTATGATCGGCGATCGGATCGAGACTGTACCACGGGGGAATCGGGCCCGCGGATGAATATCTCCATCTTCGCCAGGGGCATGGGCCACCGCCCCACGGGGCGCGGCTTCCTCGCCCACGAGTTCGCGAAGGCCCTCCCGGCGCTCGACCCGGAACTCCGCCTCCAGATCTTTGCCGGCGAGCCGATCGAGTGGCCCGGCGCGGAGGTCCGCCTCGCCCGGGGCTCGAACTTCCTCTCCGATCTCTGGAGGGTCTTCGTCGGGGTGGGCCGCGACGTCCGGGCCTGGGGCCCCGACGTCCTCTGGAGCGCCAGCCACTTCCTGCCCCGGAACCTGCCCCCGCGCCTCCCGAAGGTCGTCACGCTCCTGGACCTCGTGTGGCGGGACCATCCGGAGTCGATGGGATGGCGGAACCGCTTGGGGGCGGGCCGCCTGGAGCAGGGCCTCTTCCGGGCCGACCGCATCGCGTGCATCTCGGGCTTCACGCGGGACCGCCTCGTCCACCACTTCCCGGAGCTCGCGCCGAAGGCCTCCGTCGTCCCGCTCGCGGCCAACGCGCGGCTGGCCGCCTCGACGCCGCGGCCCGAGGTCGTCGCGCGGCTCGGGCTCGACCGCCCCTACGTGATCAACGTGGACACCGTCGAGCCCCGGAAGAACCTGCCCGTGCTCTTCGAGGCCATGCGCGCCCGCCCCGACCTCGTCCTCCTCCAGTGCGGGGGCGTCGGATGGAAGGCGGGCCGGCTCCTCGAGCACGCGGCCTCGGTCCCCAACGTGCGCCTGCTCGGGTACGTCCCCGAGGCCGATCTGGCCGACCTCTACCGGGGCGCGGTCGCATCGGCCTCGCCGTCGATCTACGAGGGCTTCCACCTGCCGCCGCTCGACGCGGCGAGCCTCGGCTGCCCGGTCGTGGCCTCCGACATCCCGGTCCACCGCGAGGTGCTGGGGGACGGGGCGCTCTACCACGCGGTCGGGGATGCGGAAGGGCTGGGCCGGAACCTGGACCGGCTCGCGGGCGATCCGGCCTATCGGGCGGAGAAGGGCGCGGAGCTGAAGCGGCGGAGCGCCGCGTTCACTTGGGAGTCGTTCGCCGCCCGCCTGCTGGCGCTGTTCCGCGAGCTGCTCGAAGGAAGTCACTGACCTGCCGCACGGCCCCCCGGCCGCCGCCGAGCGACGTGACGACGTGCACGCCGTCCGCGCGCTTCAGGAAGCCGTCGCAGGGCGTGAAGAACAGCGCGACGAGCGGCGCGCAGGGCTTGTCGTGGTGGTCGTCCCCGACGTAGGCCGTCGCCTCGGGGCCGACGCCCAGCGCGCCCTGCAGTCCCGCCAGCGCCGCGGCCTTGTCGGTCGCGCCGAGGATGCAGTGCGCCAGCCCCAGCTTGTCGGCCCGGGCCTTCGCGAAGTTCGTCCGCTCGCGGGTGAGGAAGGCCACCTCGACGCCCGCCTCGCGCAGCAGGGCGATCCCCTGGCCGTCCCTCGTGTCGAAGCGCTTCATCGCCTCGCCCGACTCGGTGAAGTACATCCCGCCGTCCGTGAGGACGCCGTCGCAGTCGCAGACGAGGAGGCGGATCCGCGCCGCGCGGCGCTTCAGTTCCGCGGGCGGCAGGTGGCTCGTGCCGAGCTCAGCGATTCTGGCCATACCAGTCGATCGTCCTCTTGAGGCCCTCGTCCAGCCGCACCTTCGCCTCGAAGCCGAAGAGCCGCTTCGCGCGGGTCGTGTCGAGCGCCCGTCGCGGCTGTCCGTCCGGCTTCGTCGCGTCCCAGGTGATGCGCCCCTTGAAGCCCGTGAGCCCGGCGATCTTCTCCGTGAGCGCGCGGATCGTGATCTCCTCGCCGCTGCCGAGGTTCACGGGATCGGCGCCGTCGTACTTCTCGGCCGCGAGGAGGATGGCCTCCGCGCAGTCCTCGACGTAGAGGAACTCCCGGGTCGGGGTGCCGGTGCCCCAGGCCGGCAGCTCGCCCTTCGCCTCGAAGCACTTCCGGATCAGCTCGGGGATGACGTGGCACGACTCGAGGTCGAAGTTGTCGTGCGGCCCGTAGAGGTTCACGGGCATCAGGAACACGGCGTTCAGCCCGTACTCCTGGCGGTAGGCCTGGGACTGCACGAGGAGCATCTTCTTCGCGAGCCCGTAGGGCGCGTTCGTCTCCTCGGGGTAGCCGTTCCAGACGTCGTCCTCGCGGAAGGGGACCGGGGTGAGCTTCGGGTAGGAGCAGATCGTCCCGAGCGAGACGACCTTGGGGATCTTCGCGAGGCGGCACTCCTCGAGGAGCTGCACGCCCATCATGAGGTTCTCGTAGAAGAACTTCCCGGGGTGCCGCCGGTTCGCGCCGATGCCGCCGACGACGGCGGCGGCGTGGATGACGAGGTCGGGCTTCGCGTCCGCGAGGAGGCGGCGGGCCGCGTCGTTGCGGACGAGGTCGTACTCGCGGGAGCGGGGGACGAAGGGCTCGGCGCCGCGGGCCCGGAGCTTCTGCACGAGGTGGCGGCCGAGGAACCCGGCCCCGCCGGTGACGACGACGCGTTTCCCCTTCCAGGAATCGGGCATCGGGGGCCCATGATAGGGGGCAGACAGCCGGGGCGCCAGCGGGTAAAGTGGGGCCCCATGTCCGCCGCCGCGCCGCAGGGGCCGCCCGCCTCGACCCGTACTCCCGGGGCGGCCGCGTGAGGCGGATCCTCGTCATCGGTGCCAGCGGGCAGGTGGGGAAGTGCCTGCTCCGAGAGCTCGCGGGCCGCGAGGTCGTCGGCACGGGCCATGCCCGGGTCGCCCCGGGCCTGCGGAAGCTGGACCTCGCCGACGGGGCCGCCGTGCGGGCGCTGATCCGCGAGCTGCGACCCGAGGGCATCCTCCTGCCGGGCGGCGTCACGGCCGTGGACTGGTGCGAGGCGAACGAGCCGCTCGCGCGGAAGATCTGCGTCGACGGCACCCGGGCGGTCTGCGAGGCCGCATCGGAGCTCGGAGCCCAGGTCGTGCACTTCGGGACCGACTACATCTACTCGGGCGCCCACGGCCCGCGCCGCGAGCAGGATCCGCCCGATCCGGTCAGCGCGTACGGCCGCGTCAAGGCCGAGGCGGAAGCCGCCGCGACGGTCGGGGTGCTCCTGCGCACCTCGATGGTCTACAGCGACGATCCCGACTCGGGCAACTTCCACAACTTCCTCGTCCGGACCCTGCGGGCCGGCAAGGCCGCGAAGGTCTACGTCGACCAGTCGGGCAATCCCACCTGGGCGCCGGCGCTGGCGAAGGCGGCCGTCGAGGCGCTCGACCGGCGGCTGGCCGGGATCTGGAACGTGGCCGGGCCGGAGGTGCTCACGCGCGTGGAGATGGCCCGCCGCATCGTGGCGGCGTACGGCCTGGACCCCGCGCTGCTCCAGCCCGTGACCTCGGCGGAATTCGTCCTGCCCGCCCGCCGGCCCTCGACCGGCGGCCTGGTCCTCGACAAGGCCCGCGCGGGGCTCCGGAGCCCCCTCGTCCCGGTCGCCGAGGCCCTCGCGGCGATGGCGGGAAAACCCGCGTAATTCCGAACCTCCCCGCCCGTTGTCCGTCTATCTGGACGGGGAACCCCGCATGATCCGCCTGCTGCTGCTCCTGGCGATCGCTTCCGGGCTCGGGATCCAGGACGATCCCGCCGCCGACCTCGTCCGCCGCCTCGGAGCCGATTCGCCCGCCGAGCGGGACGAGGCGGAAGCCGCCCTGCGGGAGTTGGGCCCCCGCGCCAAGGCCGCGCTCTGCGCGGGCGTGGCGTCGGACGATCCCGAGGTCCGGGTCCGTTCGGGGAAGCTCCTCGAGGCCGTTCGGGCGGTCGAGGAAGTGCAGAAGCAGGAGGCCGTCCAGCGCCGCGAGAAGCTCGGCCTCGACCTCCCGGCCGCCGAGGCCTCGCTCCGCGTCCCCGGGGCCGCGTTCCGCGTCTCCCGCCGTCCCTGGCCCGCCGAGGGGGATCCGGAGGGCTGGATCTTCGAGACCCAGGTCTCGGGCCCCGCCGCGCTGGTCGACTGGGACGCCGAGCTCCACGGCGGCGTCGATGCGTCCGAGTCGGAACGCTGCCTCCGGCACGGCCCCGGCCTCCAGCTGCTGCGGCGTCCCGAGGTCGCGGGCGCGTCGTTGCGGATCCACGGGACGGCCTGGTGGCTCTGCGACCACGAGTTCACCTGGGAGCGGCCCGGCGAGGGGGAGTCGCGGCGGCACGCGGGCGTCGAGTTCCGGCTCGAGGCCGGCGTCGTCCAGGTCAAGCTGCCCGCCCCGGTCCCGGGCGCGCTCGCGGAGCGGATCTTCGCCTCGACCGACCTCTTCGTGGAGCTGTCCCCGGACGCCGAGATCATCGTGTACGGCAAGAGCTCGTCCGGCCGCTTCGGCCGCGCGTTCCGCCGGGCGAACCCCGAGCCGCCGGACTGGTGCGGATGCCCCGGCCGGGCGATACCGGGACCCTGGGCCCCGCTGCCGACCGTGCAGACCTGGGGCGTGAGCCTTCCGGTGCCCAACCGCGCGCCCGACATCGTCCGCATGCGCGTCCGCTTCCACCGGCCGGTCGCCGAGCCCTTCGACGCCTTCACCCGCGACCTGCTCCCTTGAACGTCGGCGGTCTGGTAGAATGCCGGCATGAGCGGCGAGGCCGTGAAGGCCCTGGAAGCGGAGAAGACCCTCCTCATCGAGCGCTACCTCAAGCTCCAGGACGAGGCGGACGCGATGAACGAGCGGATCTACGATCTCTGCTGCGCGATCGAGGCGATGAACCTCAAGATCCGCAAGGCGGAGGCCGCCGACAAGAAGGCCGCCGCGAAGGCGAAGGCTGCCAAGGCCTCCGGGCCCGCCGCGTCCTAGGCCGTCCCCGTCCGGAACTTCCCGCCGGCGAACACCTGCAGCATCCAGCGGTGGTACCCGTCCAGCTCCGCGAGCGACTCCGCCTCGTGGCCGGGGGGCCGTCCCTCGACCAGCGCGTCGAAG
The DNA here is from genome assembly GCA_964464755.1 of uncultured Planctomycetales bacterium. GTDB lineage: Bacteria > Planctomycetota > MHYJ01 > MHYJ01 > JACPRB01 > CAYXGZ01. The sequence goes on along the minus strand of CAYXGZ010000006.1, from coordinate 63,330 downwards.
GCCGACGCGGAGGGCGCGGCCGGGAGGGCCTTCCGCAGCTCGCCCGCGATGGGGATCACCGGCGCGCCGGTCACCGCCTCGCTCCAGCGCAGCGCGACCCAGGGGTCCGTCGCGTAGAGATCGACGACCCGAACCGGGGCCCCGTCGCGGCGGAACGTCCCCGCCGCGAGAAGGTAGGCCGACGCCGGAGGGATCTCGAGCACCCGCCCGGTGACGTCCCGGGCGCGCAGCCCGTTCGGGGTCGACTCCGCGGACTCCGAGATCACGAGGGGCGCGGGCGCGAGCAGGTACTGCTCGGGGTAGACGAGCACGGGCAGTCCCGCCCGATCGAGTCGCGCGGCCAGGTCCTCGGCCTGGGCGGGCGCGAGGCCCCGGGCCAGGCAGGCGGGGACCGCGAAGGGGCCTGAGCCCGGGAGCACTTCGTCGAGGACGGCGCGCTGGGAGCGGGTCACGGGGCCCCAGGACTTGGCGACGAGGAAGCTCGTCTCGCCGGAGCGCCGGCGGATGGCCGTGTCGGGCCGGGCGGAGTCGACGCCCAGCCTCGAGGTGGCGACGGGGATGTAGTTCAGCTCCTCGAAGCGGTCCTCGGGGCGGGGCTCCTCGCCGGGCGGGGGCACGGTCTCCGGATGGCCCCGGAATCCCGCCTTCACGAGCACGGCGAGCAGCCCGGCGCCCGCCACGAAGCCCCCCACGTGCGCCCAGTGGGCCACCGTCGCGAAGTGGTTCAGCAGGAGCGCCTGGAGGACCTCCAGGCCCGCCCAGAAGCCCGTGATGACCACCACCGGAAGCCGCACGATGCCGCCGACGACCACCGCGTACCAGAGCACCTCGACCGTCCGGTTCCGGAACAGCACGAGGTACATCCCGACGAGCCCCGAGATCGCGCCCGAGGCCCCCACGAGCGGCACGTCGCTGCCCGGGTTGAAGGCCGCGAAGAGCAGCACCGCGCCCAGCCCGGACAGGTGGTACAGGACGAAGGTCAGCGGCGCGCCGATCCTCCGCTCGACGTTCATCCCGAATAGGACGAGGAAGAGCAGGTTGCCCACGAGGTGCAACGGCCCCGCGTGGAGGTACATGTGCGTGATGCAGCGCGCGGCGGAGAGGTCCGACGCCTTCGCGCCGTGCAGGTCGAAGATCCGCGAGACGCGTCCGCCCTCCGACTCGTCGAAGCCCCAGTACACGACCATGAACGAGAGGACGTTCAGGGCGAGCAGGAGGTAGATCCCCCAGGGGATCCGGTCGTTCACGCGACGGTCGACGGGGACGAAGAACACTAGGCCCCCTTGAAGAGGCGGGGCCCGAGGAGGGCGAGCACGAGCAGGCTCGCGACGATGCCGACGGCGCCGAGCGTGACGGCGAGCTTGGCGCGCTGCAGGCCCTCGAGGTCCGGGTAGCGCTTCGCGTCGCGGACCGCGGCGGCCCCGAGGAGAATCGCCGTGGATCCGAGCAGGACGCCGAGCAGGATGCCGGGGGCGGAGACGATCGAGAGGACGGCGCAGACGAACGCGGCGCGGGATCCCGGCACCTCGGCCAGGACGAGCGAGCGCCGCCGCTCGACCTCGCGCACGCGCTCCTTCTGCTTGGCGATGGCGAGGTTGCGGTCGAGCACCTCGCCGCAGTGGCGGCAGACGCGGGCCGCGGGGCGGATGTCCTCGGCGCAGAAGGGGCAGGGGCGGGTCGCCGCCGCGGGGGCTCCGCCGGCCGCGCCGCACTGGGGGCACCTCAGCGGGGCGCCGGAGTACTCGTCCGGGACGTCGGCCCCGTAGGCGCAGGCGGGGCAGGAGAACCGGAGGGGCATCGGGATAGTGTCGGGGGGTGGCGGGCCCCGCGCAAGCCGGAAACGGAGACGGCCTCCCGGGGTCGCCGGGAGGCCGTCGGAATCGCGGGTCGGACTACTCGGGGATCGCCAGGACCCAGCCCGCGCGGAGCGCGGTGGACGAGGACTTCAGCTTGTCCGGGTTGGCGGAGACGATCTCGCCGAGGAAGGCGTTCAGGGAGCGCGAGCCCTTATACTTCTTGGCGAGGCTCCAGAGGCTGTCGCCGGAGACCACGGTGTGCGTGCGGCCGCCCGCCGTGGCGGGGTCGACGCTGCGCGTCGTGTGGTCGGACCCGGGCTCGCCGGCGGCGACGCGGGGCGCGGGGCGCGAGGCGATCTCGGGGAGGACGAGCTTGACGCCGACCTCGAGGTGGTCGCCGGTGCTGTCGAAGGCGTCCGGATTGGCCTCGTGGATGCGGCGGCGGATCTCGGCGCTGTTCGAGCCGTAGAGGCGCTTGGCGATCTTGCCGAGGTCGTCGCCGGGGCGGACCTGGTAGGTCTTCACGCCGTTCTCGACGGCGGGCTCGGCCGAGACGGTCTCGACGCCGGCGCCGCGGGTCGGGATGACGAGCTTCTGGCCGACGCGCATGCGGCTCGGGTTGACCTTGGGGTTCGCGTTGGCGATGAGCGTCCAGAGGTTGGCGTCGCCGTACTTCTTCTCGGCGATGTCGCAGAGGCGCTCGCCGGACTGCACGGTGTACTCCTCGGCGGGGGCGGCGAACTCGGGGCCGGGGAGGGTGGGGGCGGGCGCCGGGGCGGTCGTCGGGGCCGCGGTGGGGGCCGGGACGCTGCCGGACGTGATCGAGCCTCCGCGCTCGAGGTCGCGCAGGGCGCGCTCGAGGTCGGGCGTGGAGCACTCGGGGGCGTTCTCGGGGATGGCCACGAGGCCGGACGCGTCCGGCGTCGAGGCGGTGTCGGACGTCCGCTTGGCGCGCATCAGGTCGTAGCCCACGACGGAGCCGAGGGCGACGAGGATGGCGATGGCGACGGCGACCTTGACCTTGCCGCTCATGAGGACCTCCAGGGCGCGGCGGGCGAACCCGCGCGGGGACGGGACGGGGGACGACGGATTGAAGCTCATACCCTCTCTCCTGATTACCCGGGACCAAGGGTTACATCGGCAACCGGGGGACCCGGCTTTCGAAAAAAAAAAGCGGCGGGGACGAAATGCGTCCCCGCCGCGGGAAAGTCGCTCGGAAAGATCAGGCCGACTGCGGGCGGTTGCCCTTGAACCACAGCATCAGGATCGGGGCCGCGATGTAGACGGTCGAGTAGGTGCCCGCGAAGACGCCCATGAGCATCGGGAACGCGAAGGAGGCGATGCCGCCGCCCGAGGTCATCGTGAACACGTACAGGATCACGCAGGTGAGCCAGACCGTGAACGAGGTGAGGATCGTGCGGGACATCGTCCCGTTGATGCTCGCGTTGATGATCTCGCCGAAGGACTCCTTCTTCATCGTCCCGAGGTTCTCGCGGATCCGGTCGAAGATGACGATCGTGTCGTTGACCGAGTAGCCGATGACCGTGAGGATCGCCGCGAGCGTGTTCAGGTTCATCTCGAAGCTGACGCCCCAGGTCTCCGGGACCAGCCAGCCCACGATGGACGTGAAGCCGAGGGCGATGATGGCGTCGTGGACCAGCGCAAGGACCGCCGCCACGCCGTAGGCGACGCGGTTGAAGCGGACCGCGACGTACAGGATCATCAGGGCCCAGGACCAGATCATGGCCCAGAAGGTCGCATCGCGCAGCTCGCCGGCGACGGCGGGCCCGATCTTCTCGACGGAGACGAAGGGGTCCTTGGAGATCGTGACGGCCCCGTCCTTGCCCAGCTTGCGGATCACCTCCCGGACCTGCATGAGGCGGCCGTCCGGCGCGTCGGCGTCGGGCCGGGAGATCGTCAGGAGGACTTCCTTGGCGCCCGCGGGGGCCGGCCGCTCCTCGAGCTTGTAGCAGGGGCGCCCGTCGGCCTCGTCCTTTTCGAGCACGCCCTTGAGGCGCTCGCCGAGGGCCTTGTCGAGCGCGGCGAGGTCGAACTTCTCCGCGCGGAAGTGGACGAGGAGCCCGGTGGGGCCCTGGCCCCGGCCGCCGAAGGCGCGGTCGTTGGCGGGCAGGTCGCGGAGCTCCTCGAAGGGCTCGTGGCTCAGCTTGCCCTTGAAGACCTCCTGGAGGTCGCGGCGCAGGCCGGACTCGTCGAAGGAGGCCGTCCGCATCTGGAACTCGCGGGCGGTCTTGTTGCCGATCTTGGACACGGCGGCCAGGCCCTGGCCCGCCTCGGCGATGATCTGGATCTCGGCGTCCGAGTACTTGGCGACGTTCTTGCCGTCGACCACGGTGGAGATCCCGGAGATCGCCTTGCGCACGTCGTCGATGGTCTGCTCGTCCGCGAACGCGAAGTGCATCCGCGTGCCGCCCTTGAAGTCCGTGCCGTACTGCTTGTCGCCGCGCGAGAAGAACACGAACAGGCAGAGCACGACCATCAGGGTGGAGACGCCGAGGCAGATCCGCATCGGCTTGACGAAGTCGAGCGTCGGCAGCCGGAAGGACCCCATCTTCCAGTCGCGGATCGTGCCGCCGTCGACCAGGAGGCGGAGGAAGACCCGCGAGCACCACAGGACGCTGACGAGCGTCGTGAGGATGCCGAGGCTCATGGTCACGGCGAAGCCCTTCACGGGGCCGGTGCCGAACCAGTACAGCACGAGGCCGATGATCAGCGTCGTGATGTTGGAGTCGACGATCGTCGTGAAGGCCCGCTCGTAGCCGGCCTCGAAGGCCTGGACCGCCGAGCGGCCGCGGGCGACCTCCTCGCGGATGCGCTCGTAGATCAGGATGTTCGCGTCCACGGCCATGCCGATGGTCAGCGCGAGGCCCGCGAGGCCGGGCAGGGTCAGGGTGGCGCCGAAGATGGACATCGCCGCGAGCAGGAACAGGAGGTTGATGGCGAGGCCGATGATCGAGATGAGGCCCGCGAGGCGGTAGAACGCGATCATGAAGATCGCGACGCCGAGGGCCGAGATCAGCGAGGCCCAGATGCCGCGCTGGATGGAGTCCTGGCCGAGCGAGGGGCCGACGAAGTTCTCCTCCTCGGGCTCCTTGTCGATCTGCTTCCCGCCGGGCGCCAGGCGGCCGATGCCGAAGGGCAGCGATCCGCTCTTGAGGATGAACGCGAGCTCCGACGCGCCGTCGTGGTCGTAGTTCCCGGTGATCTGGCCCTTGCCGTTGAAGCGGTCGGTCTGGACCGCGGGGGCCGCCTTCAGCGTGTGGTCGATGATGATGGCGATCTTGCCCTTGGGCTCCTGCTTGTAGAGGCGGTCGGCGGCCAGGTCGAACTTGCGGGCGCCGTCGGGCTTCAGCTCGAAGTGGATCACGTAGGAGGGCGCGCCCGACATCACGGACTCGGGGTTGACCTCGGGCTGGGCGTGGGCGATGTCCTCGCCGGTGATCACGGACTCCTGGTGGACGATCGTGTAGTCCTTGATCCAGGGGTAGCGCTCGGGCTCCTGCCGCTCGGTGCGGTAGGCCTCGAAGCCCGCGGGCACCTGCCCGCTGGCGTTGTACTGCTCGTGGATCTCCTTGCTGGCGACCTCCTTGAGCTCGAGGCGGCCGATGGTCGTCACGAGGCGCTTGTAGTCCTCGAGCCGGTCCCGGTCGATGCCGGGCATCTGGAGGGTGACCTGGTCCTCGCCGCGGACGGTGAAGCGCGGCTCCTGGAGCACGCCTTGCTTGGCGCGGAAGCGGTTCTCCAGGACGTCGGTGACCTTCTGGCACTCCGCCTTCTTGTCGCCCTTGAACGAGGCGGGGAAGAGGACGCGGTAGGTCAGCTCGGCGCCGCCCGCGATGTCGATGCCGGGCTCGATCTTCGCGGTCTTCAGGAAGTCCGGCCACTTCGGGACCTTGTCGGCGGGCGCGACGATGAAGCCCGCGACCAGGCAGAGGACGATGACCGCGATCAGCTGGGGCTTGTTGTCCTGCATGGCTCCGTCTTTGAAATGTCGGGGATGTCCGGGGCTACTTGGGAAGGGCCTCCGCCCGCGCGCCCTCGCCCGCCGAGACCTTCTCGACGGAGACGACGGCCTGCCGGGTGACGCGGATCCGCGTCCCGGTCTTCTCGTCGACCTTGAGCACGACCTCGTTGTCCTTCACGGAGGCGACGACGCCGTAGATGCCGCCCTGGGTCAGGACGTGGTCGTTCTCCTTGATGGCGGAGAGCATCGCCTGGCGCTCCTTCTCCTGCTTCCGCTGGGGGCGGATCATCAGGAACCAGAAGATGGCGAAGAGGAGCACGAAGGGGACGATCTGCATCCAGATCGGCGGGGCGGCCTGCGGGGCCGCGGGGGCGCCCGCGTCGGCGGCCGGCTTGGCCGCGTCCTGGAGCAGCAGGAACAGTCGGTGATCGATCACGGAAACTCCGTCCGGAAACGGGGAAATTCGGTTCGGTATTATAGCGGTCGGGCCGGGGGGCACAAGAAGAACCCCCGCGGGGAAAAGGAAGGGGCCCATCCCCTTCGGGACGGGCCCCCCGGAATCGCGGTCGGGTCACTTCGCCGTCACGACGACCTCGAGCACCTTGTCCGCCAGGACAACCAGCACCCGCTCGCCCGCGCCCAGCCACTTGGCCAGGTCGGCGTCGGCGGCCGCCAGCTTCAGGTACTCCTCGGACATGAACTCGACCTTCACGATCTTGTCCTTCATCGCGGGGTCGTAGGTGAGATCCGTCCAGACGCCCTCGCGCAGGATGAAGGTCTTCGTGCCCACCATCTTCGCCTGCCGGCCGCCGCCCTCGGACTTCGTGGCGCCGGAAAGGCCCCGCTCGGCGCCTTCCGCGTTCTCGGCGTCCCGGTCGCCCTTCAGGTCGCCGCTGGCCCCGCGGGCCGCCGGCGCCGCGGGCGCGCCGTGCCGGCCGCCCGACTTCGCGGCGTCGTCCGCCAGCCGCCGCAGCTTCTCTTCGGCGCGCAGGCCCATCTCGCCGGGCGCCCCGTCCTCCTCCGTGATCAGGAAGGACGTGTAGGGCGTCACGATGCCGTGCTTCTTGCCGAGGGCGATGATCTCGTCGATCACCTCCTTGCTCGCGGCGCCGCCCATGCGGATCGAGTCGACGAGGAACGCGACCTTGCGCGCGGCCCAGAGCCGCGGGATGAAGTCGTTCTTCGGATCGGCGGCCGCGAGGTGCACGTCGTAGCGGAACTCCTTCTTCTCGCCGCCCGCCGAGCCGGAGAGCTTGAGGCCAGCGGCCCCGCCGCCCTCGTAGCGGCCGAAGACGACGACCTGCTGGCCCTTGAAGAGGTCCGGCATCCGCTTCGGGTAGACGTCCTTCACCTTCACGCCCCCGAGCTCCACGGCCACGTCGGCCAGGACCGGGTTGGAGACCTTCTCGAACAGCGCGCCGACCTTGGCCTCGATCTTCTCCTCGGGCGCGACGTAGTCCCGGGCCCCGCGGCACTGCTCCGCGAGCCGGTCGAGGAACTGCGTGTTCACGTCGTTCCCGACGCCGAAGACGAAGACGCGCGCGCGGCCCGACTTGGCCTGCGCCGTCTCGACGATCTTCTCCATCCGCTGCTCGCCGACCGTCGGCAGGCCGTCGGTCGCGAAGAGAACCATCGGGATCCGCGCGGGGTCGTCGCCGAGCAGGGCGAGGCCCTTCTCGAGCGCCTCGGAGATGTTCGTCCCGCCCGCGGCCTTCATCGCCTCGACGTACTTCAGCGCCCGGGCCCGCTCCTCCTTCGTCGCGGCGACGAGGCCCTCCGAGAGGGCCGACGCCTCGCTGGAGAAGTCCACGATGTTGAAGCGGTCGCCGTCGTTCAGCGAGTTGATGAAGAAGCTGAGCGCCTCCTTGCCCTGGGCCATCTTCTCGCCCGCCATCGAGCCGGAGCGGTCGAAGACGAACACGACGTCCTTCGGCAGGACCTTCGCGCCCTCGACCTGGACCTTCGGCTGCGCCAGCATGAGGAAGTAGCCGTCCTCGGCGCCCGTGCGGTACGTGAGCATGGAACAGCCGACCTCGTCGGCGTTCACCTGCCAGAAGACCTTGAAGGACTTGCGGACGTCGTAGTTGCGGGCCTCCCAGGAGAGGATCGCCTTGTGGTCGTCCTTCCTGCGGATGTCCACGGCGTGCGTGGGCGAGTACAGGTTCTTCAGGCCCGCCTTCGACTCGATGTCCACGGCCACGGAAATGTCCGGGACCGGGTAGTTGCCGCCGAACTGGTTGGAGAAGGGGACATCGAGCGAGAGCAGCCCGCCCTCGTTGGCCAGAAGCGTGGTGTAGCCGACGGTGACCTCGATGTCGGAGCGCGGCTGGATGGGGAAGATCGAGCACTTGAGCATCTGGGTGCCGACGAGCTCGAGGAGCGCGGGGTCGCGCTGGCGGCGGACGATCGACTCGTAGATCTGCCGGGCCTTGGTCGAGTCGAGGAGCTCGGCCTCCATGACCTTGTCGCCGACCTTCATCTTGAAGTCGCGGACCTGGGCGCCCGCGGGGATCGAGAGGAAGTAGGTCCCCTCGACGACGTAGGGGTTCGGGTTGTGGAAGACGGGCTTCACGACGACGTCGGCGACCTGGTCCCTCACCGTCGCGGCGACGCGGAAGGACTTGTGGACGATCGCCTGCACGCGCTCGGGGCGCTGCTGGAAACGGTCCTCGTCGATGACGACGCGGCACGCCAGCGCGATCGCGGCGGAGTAGAGGACGAGGTACGCGGCGAGCACGGGGGTGGTCCAGCGGCGCTTCATGGCGGCCTCCTTGAGGGTACGCCCGCTTGGACGCGGGCCCGCGCCGCAGGTTCCCCGAAATCGCTAGAATGGAGGCATGCCCACGGACCGCACCCCCTCGTCGTCGGGCCGCAGCGCGCGGCGCCACGACCGGCGCACGCCGGAGGGGTTCACGGTCTCCTGCTACCGGGTCGAGGAGGGGCGGAGCATCCGGGGCCGGCGCAACCTGGCGATCGCGGTGCTCGACGTGAGCTCGGGCGGGGCCCGGCTCGGCGTCATCGAGGCGGTCGAGAAGGGGACGGTCCTGACGGTGGAGATCCGCGAGACGGCGACGAACGACCTCTTCCACGCGCGGGGCGTCGTGCGCTGGGTGGAGACGGCGACGGTGGAGGGCGAGCAGCGCATCACGATCGGGGTGAAGTGGGACGAGATCTTCACGGCGATCGGCAAGCGCGACAAGTTCCTCGCGGGCGGGGCGCAGGGGAAGGCGGAGCCGGTGCGGGACCGCTACCCGTCGGACCGGGCGCGGCCCGCGCCGACGGCGGCGCCGCCCTGGGAGGCCGCGGCCCCCGAGGAGCACTTCGCGGTCCACGACTACACGGCGACGCTGACGAAGTCGGGCTTCATGGGGATCGGCCGGTCGCGCAACCTCCTGGCCTCGGTGAGCAGCCTGAACGCCGAGGGCGCGCAGGTGCTGGCGACGGAGAAGCTCGCGGTGGGGACGGCCGTGAAGTTCACCCTGCACCTGACGAAGTTCGCCGACACGCTGGAGGCCGGGGGGCAGGTCGTGTGGTCGAAGGAGCCCGCCGCGGGCGCGACGGGGCACCCGACCGGGATCGTCTTCGGGGCGCTGAGCCCGGCGCAGCGGAAGCTGCTCGAGTACATGACGAGCTGGTTCACGTCCTACCAGGCGAAGTACCGCCAGGGCCGGCGCTGATCCCATGGCGGTCTACGCGCCGGAGGAGCTCGACGGGATGCGGGACCTGGCCTGGGTGCTGCGCGAGATCGCGCGGGACCTGGCGCGGGCCGTGAAGCCGGGCGCGACGACCGCGTCGCTGGACCGGCTGGCGGCGGACCTGGTCGAGACCTACGGGGTGCGGTCCTCCTTCAAGGGCTACCGGGGCTACCCGGCGACGATCACCACGTCCGTGAACGAGGAGGTGATCGACGGCGTGCCCGGGCCGCGCCCGCTGGCCGAGGGCGACGTGCTGAAGCTGCAGCTGGGGATCACGGACGAAGGGCACTTCGCGTACTGGGCGCACACGTACGGGGTCGGGACGCTGCCGGGCGAGGCGGCGGTGCTCGTGTCGACGGCGGGGAAGGCGCTGAAGGACGCGGTGGACGCGGCGCGGCCGGGGGCGGACGTGTCGGTGCTGTCGGAGCGCATCGAGCGGGTGCTGAAGGCGGAGGGGGCGGAACCGGTGCGGCAGTACTGCGGGCACGGCATCGGCCGGCGGATGCACGAGGAGCCGAGGATCCCGTGCTACGTGGAGGCGCGGCTGGCGGGCCGCTACGCGCTGCAGGCGGGCGAGGTGCTGGCGCTGCAGGTGCTGGCGACGAACCGGCCGACGCGGCTGAAGCCGGCGGCGGGCGGCCTGACGGTGAGCGCGGAGCCGGGGGTGCGCAGCGTCCACCTGGGCGCGATCGTGGCCGTGGGCGAGCCGCCGGAAGTGCTGTGCGCGGCCGGGTAGCAGCGAGCGGGAAGAGCAGGGAAGCAATCAGCAGTTAGCAATTAGCCCGAAGTGGAGCGGCGATTCGTGACGCCCTCGTATAATCGCCGTCGCGCCCCCGTAGCTCAATTGGATAGAGCGGCGGTTTCCTAAACCGCAGGCCGACGGTTCGAACCCGTCCGGGGGTACCACGATCCTTGAGGGAGGATGACATGGATGCGCGCGTGGCCAGCTTCATGCAGCAACTCGGGATGGAGCAGATGTACCGAGACTTGTTGTTGAGCCAGTTCGCAAAGCTACGGGCGACTCCGGCTTTCGTCGGAAAGCTCGATGAAGCCGAACACGGCCAAATCGCGCGCGAAGGAGCGATGGAACTGGCCAAGCTCTACGGCGACGTGATGGAAGAGAAGTTCCGGCCCAAGTACCTGGATGCCCTACTCAAGTACATGGACTCGGAGGAAGGGAATCACATCGTCTTCAGCCTATACATGACGCAGTTTGCGCTGGTCGAGCGCATTCAGCCGAAGATCGAAGCCTTGATCCAGCGCGCCATACAGCAGGTCAAGAAGTAGGCGCGTGCGATCAGCGGCTTCTAGCTAGTAGTTCATGACGCGCTTGAATTGCTGGAGGAAGAACGTAGTGTCGCCGAAATAGTTGGGATAGGCGCGCTTGAGAGACCTCAAGGAGTCTACTGACACCAGTACCGCTTGGCCCTTGGGGTTGTCCCGTATCCTACGTTCTTCAGTTAGGTAGTCCGCGGTCGCTTTCTTCTGCTCGTCCTTGCGGTATCTCTTGACCTCAATTCGGTTCGTTTCAGAGTCGAGCACCAGCAGATAGAACCTATCTCCATCTTGCCCGTGCTTCTCCTTGTAGTAGTCCATCACTCGGAATGCGTTTAACACCCTACTAGCTCCGAGGCTGTAGTCGAGCGCGCCGATTTCCGCCCTGAGAGCTTTAGGGTCGCCCGGCGTGTTGGCAACGGTTGGCGTGCCCTCCAATGCGGCAAAGGACGCACTCACGAGTCTGAAGAACTGCTTCCAGTCCTCAGACCCTTGGCCACCCTTCAAGTTCTCCCGATTGAAGGTGTCCGCAGTTTCGACCGCAGTTGCCCATGCGTGCTGGAGCTTAGATCGCAGTTGAATCTCAATACGCTGGTCGTCATAGGCAGGCGTTTGTTGAGACTTGTACTTGTACACCAGGTGGATGCTCCGGTAGCCATCATCCTTAGGAGCCGAAATGTAGTCGTCGCATCTTGCGAGTTCGTGTCTGCTCTCAGACTTCTTGAATTGCGCCTCGACCCTTCGGACTTCGTCAACGTTCGTCATCACGGCGCGACAGCCCCCGAGATCATGCATCCGAGATAATTTCATGTCACGGAAGCGCCGTAGCTTCAAAACGATGGAGACAACGCGCTTGAGACGCTGGGCGATCAGGGCAGTCTTACTTACGGACCGTGCGTTACGCCGAAGCCAGATCTGCATCGCATTGAGGGGGAAGCTGTGAGCTGAACGCCAATTGTCAAGAACCTCGTATGCTCTGACCAATCCGTCTTCAAGAGGTTGCTCAATTCGGAACAAGTCCCCAGCCCTGTCGATCTCTCCCTTGGTGAACCGGCGCTCAGTCCAAGCCACAAGTCCTCCTCCTGCGCCAGAATGTACCTTTGTTTGACATCAGAGCGTATTGGAATCCAAGGTCGCCCGGTGGAGGTTCTAGCCGATCCGTGGGCTCCGATCGTTGGTGCCTAACCTTTCCAGCACTCGACAGCCCGTCTCCGGCATCCGGCATGCGACATCTGGGTACCGGCATCGGGCATCCGGAATCCTCCAATCCCAATGCTCCATGCCCCATGCAGCTTCCGCTACAATCTCCGCCGATGGACTATCGCGCCCTGGGCCGCACCGGCCTCCGCATCAGCCGCGTCTCCCTCGGCGGCTGGCTCACCTACGGCGGCGCCGTCGACGAGGACCGCACCCGCGCCGTCGTCCGCCGCGCGCTCGACCTCGGCGTCAACCACCTCGACACCGCCGACGCCTACGCGCAGGGCGCCTGCGAGCGCGCCCTCGGCGCCGCCCTCGACGGCGTCCGCCGCTCCTCCGTCGTCCTCGCCTCCAAGGTCTACTGGCCCACCGGCCCCGGCCCCAACGACCGCGGCCTCTCCCGCAAGCACGTCCTCGAGTCCTGCGCCGCCTCCCTCGAGCGCCTGAAGACGCCGTACGTCGACCTCTACTACTGCCATCGCTACGACCCCGAGGTCCCGCTCGAGGAGACCGTGACCGCGATGGAGGACCTCGTCGCCCGCGGCCTCGTCCACCACTGGGGCGTCTCGTGCTGGACCCCGGAACAGATCCGCGCCGCGTGCGCCACCGCCCGCCGCTACAAGCCCGTCGTCGACCAGCCGCCCTACAACGTCTTCGAGCGCAACATCGAGAACGGCGTGCTCGCCGCCTGCGCCGCCGAGGGCCTCGGCGTCGTCGTCTGGAGCCCGCTCGCCCAGGGCGTCCTCACGGGGAAGTACCTCGCGGGCCGGCCCGCCGGATCCCGCGCCGCCGACGAGAAGAACAACCGCTTCGTCCTCGCCTACCTCAAGCCGGACTTCGAGGCCGTCGTGCGCCGCTGGGTCGACCTCGCCGCGCGCGCGGGCTGCACCGCGGGCCAGCTCGCCCTCGCCTGGTGCCTGCGCCGTCCCGAGGTGACCAGCGTCATCGTCGGCGCGACCGCGCCCGTCCAGCTCGAGGAGACCACGGCGCTGCCGGCGCTGCCGACCGCGATCCTCGCCGAGGCCGAGGCGATCGCGAGCGCCGCGCCGCTCCACCACGCCGTATGATCGGGATCCCCATGCGCACCTGCCTCGCGGCCCTGCTGCTCGCCCTGGCCGTCTCCTGCGCGCCGACCCCGCCCGCCCCGGCCCCGGCCGCCGGCTGGGAACTCGTCGTCCTCGGCATCGCGCAGGACGGCGGCATGCCGCACCTCGGCTGCCCGAAGCCGCCCTGTACGGACGTCCGCGAGGGCCGGCGCCGCCCGGAGAAAGTCGTCAGCCTCGGACTCGTGAACCGGGCGCTCGGCCGGGCCTACCTCTTCGAGGCGACCCCGGACCTGCCCGCGCAAATCCACGCGCTCGTCGCGGGCCTCGAGCGTCCCCGCCGCAAGCCCGTCGACGGCATCTTCCTGACGCACGGCCACATCGGCCACTACACCGGCCTGATGTACCTCGGCAAGGAGACGCTCTCCGCGGACGCGGTCCCGGTCCACGGCACGCCGCGCATGACGGCCTTCCTCGCCGCCAACGGTCCCTGGAGCCTGCTCGCCAAGGACCGCCACGTCGAGCTGCGCCCGCTCGCCCCCGGCGCGGTCCTCGACCTCGGCGACGGCGTCACGGTGTCGTCCTTCCTCGTCCCGCACCGCGACGAGTTCACCGACACGGTCGGCTACCGCATCCGCGGCCCGCGCCGCACGGCGATCTTCATCCCCGACATCGACAAGTGGGAGAAGTGGGACGCGGATCCGAGATCGCCGGGCCGCATCGAGGACCACGTGGAGTCCTGCGACCTCGCGTTCCTCGACTGCACCTTCATGTCGACCGACGAGCTCGGCCACCGCGACGCCTCGAGGGTGCCGCACCCGCTGGCGGGGGAGAGCGAGGCGCGGCTCGGCCGCTGGGCGGGGCGGGTCCGCTTCATCCACCTGAACCACTCGAACCCGCTGATCGTGGACGGGCCGGCGCGCGAGGCGCTGGAGCTCCGCGGCTTCCGCGTCGCCCGCGAGGGCGAACGCTACCCGCTCTGACGCTTCGTCGCCGCGACGTAGCCCATGCGGAGGTCGTGCAGGATCCGCGTGAACTGCTCCGACTCCGCCGCCGTGAGGTTCCCCTTCGTCTTCTCCTCGAGCACGGCGACGAGGTCGATGAGCCACTTCGCCTGGGGGAGGTTGGGGGCCGGGGACTTGCCGTCGTCGCCGGGGATGAGCCCGAGCGCGTAGAGGGCCTGGGAGCCGAGCAGGGAGGCGAGGGCCTCGACGGACGCGGGCGGGAGCTCCGGCGTCCCGGTCATACCGACGCGGTCCGGGGTTCCTTGCCGGCCGGCGCCTCGTCGCGGACGTGGGCGATGCAGGCCTTCACGAAGTCGCGGAACAGCGGGTGGGATTTCGTCGGCTTCGACTGGAACTCCGGGTGGAACTGCACGCCGACGAACCACGGGTGGTCCTGGATCTCGAAGATCTCGACGAGGTCGTTGGTCGGGCAGATGCCGGCGAACCGGGCGCCCTTGGCTTCGAAGCGCTTCCGGTACGCGTTGTTGAATTCGAAGCGGTGGCGGTGGCGCTCGGTGACGATCGGCGCCTGGTACGCGGCGTCGGAGCGCGTCCCGGCCTCGACGCGGCAGGGGTAGGCCCCGAGGCGCATCGTGCCGCCCTTGTCGGCGAGCGACTTCTGGTTCTCCATGACGTGCACGACCGGGTCCGGCGTCGACTCGTCGAACTCGGCGCTGTTGGCCTTCGCGAGGCCGACGACGTTGCGCGCGAACTCGATCACGGCGATCTGCATGCCGAGGCAGAGCCCGAAGTAGGGGAGGCCCTTCTCGCGGGCGTACTTCGCGGCGCGGATCTTCCCCTCGATGCCGCGGCCGCCGAAGCCGCCGGGCACGAGGATGCCGCCGACACCCTGGGCGAACGGCTCCATCCCGACCTTCTCGACGTCCTCGGCCGGGACCTTCTTGACGACGACCTTGGTGCGGTTCGCGATCCCCGCGTGCTGCAGGGACTCGTAAATCGACTTGTAGGCGTCCTGGAGCTCGAGGTACTTCCCGACGATCGCGATCGTCACCTCGCGCTCGGGGTGCTTCACCTGGTCGAGCATCTGGATCCAGCGCGAGAGGTCGGGCTTGCGGTCCGGCAGGCCGAGGCGCTTGCAGAGGAGCTGGGGCACGCCCTGGTCGGCGAGCATCACCGGGATCTCGTAGATGGAGAAGTCCACGTCCTTCTCGTCGATGACCGCCTCCTTGGGGACGTTGCAGAAGAGCGAGATCTTCGCCTTCACGTCGTCGGAGATCGGGACCTCGGTGCGGCAGATGAGCAGGTCGGGCACGATGCCGATCTCGCGGAGCTTCGAGACGCTCTGCTGGGTCGGCTTCGTCTTGATCTCGTGGCTGGAGCGCAGGTACGGGATGAGCGTCAGGTGGATGTACATGACGTTCTCGCGCCCGACGTCGAGCGTGAACTGCCGCGCGGCCTCGAGGAAGGGGAGGCTCTCGATGTCGCCGACGGTTCCGCCGACCTCGGTGATCGCGACGTCGATCTCGGGGCCCTCGATGCGGTGGGCCGCGTCCTTGATCTCGTTCGTGATGTGGGGGATGACCTGGACGGTCTGGCCGAGGTACTGGCCGCGGCGCTCCTTGGCGATGACGCTCGAGTAGATGCGGCCGGTCGTGTAGTTCGAGTGGTGGTTGATGACGGCGTTCGTGTAGCGCTCGTAGTGGCCCAGGTCGAGGTCGCCCTCCAGCCCGTCGTTGGTGACGTAGACCTCGCCGTGCTGGTAGGGGTTCATGGTCCCCGGGTCGACGTTGACGTACGGATCGAACTTCTGCATCGCGATCCGGAGCCCCATGCTCTCGAGGATCTGGCCGATGCTGGCGCTGGTCAGGCCCTTGCCGAGCGAGCTGACGACGCCGCCCGTCACGAAGATGTGCTTGGTCACCGGTGCATCCCCCTCGGATCCGACCCTCGCGCTCCGGCAGCGTCCCCCGCGGGAGCGGGGGAGGCGGAGCGGATCGACGTCATGGATCCCCTATGTATCACGCCGCCTCGAAAGCGGTCAAGGACAGTTCTTGCGTCCCGACTTCGACTCGCGGTAGCGCGCGACGAAGCGCGCGTAGTCCTCGGGCGTGTCGATGCCGCCCGGGTTCGGCTTCTCGACGACCGCGACGCGGATCCGGTGCCCGTTCTCGAGCACGCGGAGCTGCTCGAGCCGCTCGAGTTCCTGCAGCGGGGTCGGCACGAAGCGCGCGACCTTCTTGAGGAAGGCCTTGCGGAAGCCGTAGACGCCGACGTGGAGCAGGCAGGGGCCCGCGGAGGGGATGCGCGACCTCGAGAAGTAGAGCGCCCAGCCCTCCTTGTCCGTCACGACCTTCACCCGGTTCGGGTTGGAGGCCTCGGACTCCGGCAGGTGCGGGGTCGCGGCGGTGCTCATCTCCGCGCCCTTGAGCAGGTCGACCGTCCGGTCGATGAACTCGGGGTCCAGGTCCGGCTCGTCGCCCTGGACGTTGATCACCCAGTCGCAGGGGAGCTTCGCGGCCGCCTCGGCGCAGCGCGAGGTCCCGTTCGGGTGCGAGGCCGAGGTCATCAGCGCCTCGGCGCCGAAGGCCTGGGCCGCGCGGCGGATGCGCTCGTCGTCGGTGGCGATCACGATGCGGTCCACGCGGCGGGCCCGGCAGACCTGCTCCCAGACGTGCTGCACCATCGGCTTGCCCGTCTCGTCGAGCAGGGGCTTGCCGGGCAGGCGGAGCGCGCCGAAGCGGGAGGGGATGACGACGAGCACGCGGTTCTTGCGGGTGGGCGACATGCGACCGGCGGAATATAGAGGCCCGGCGGCGGCCTTGTCAAAAAACCGGGAGCCGGCGCGCGCGATCGTAGAGGGCGAGGGTCTCGTCGACGACGGCGCGGAAGGGCCGGCGCTCCGCGGACGCGCGGGCCGCCCGGCCCATCGTGTCCCGCTCCCGGCCCCGCATCAGGCGGGCGAGGCGCTCGGCGATCTCGCGCGGCTCGCCCGGGTCCTCCACGACGAAGGAGTCCACGCCATCGTGGATCACCTCGCTGGTCCCGGCGACGCGGGTCACGATCACCGGCACGCCGCAGGCCATCGCCTCGAGGGTGACGTTGGGGAAGGGGTCGTAGAGCGTCGGCAGCACGAGGGCGTCCGCGGCCCCGTAGCAGCGCTCGACGTCGGACCGCGAGCCGAGGAAGCGCACGGGCGCGCCGAGCCGGGCCGCTTGCGCCTCGTAGCGGGACGTCGAGCCGCCGCCGACCACGAGCAGGACGGCCTGGGATCGGGGGGGCAGGGCGGCCATGGCGCCGATCGCGCGGTCCAGGCCCTTGCGGCGGAAGCCCGCGCCGACGTAGAGCACGACGAAGGACTCCGCGGGCAGGCCGAGCTCGGCCAGCACCGCGGCCCGGTGCTCGCGCAGCCCCGGGTGGAAGCGCGCCGTGTCGACGGCGTTGCGCGTCACGACGATCCGCTCCGGGTCCACGCGGTAGTGGCGCACGACCTCGTCGCGCACCTGCTCCGACACGGCCTGGATCAGGCGGGACGCGGAGGGCTCGAAGGAGCGGCGCTCGAGGTCGAGGATCCGGCGCTCCTTGGGATTCCAGCGGCTGAACCAGCGGCCGATCGGCGAGCGGGCGGCCTCCATGCGGCGGAGGTACTCGGCGTGCACGCCGCCGCCGAGGCGGAGCACGTCCTGCGAAAGCGTGCGCGCGAACGAGTGCACGACGTCGGCCGGGTGCTCCTTCGCGTAGCGGAGCGCGGCCTCCGCGAACTCGACGTGGCCCCGGGTGCCGAGCGACTCGACGCCCACGCCGGGGGGAGGGGCGCCGGCCTCGCCGGCCGCGACGCGGATCTCGTGGCCCCGCTCCGCGAGCGCGGTGGCGAGCATCGCGACCTGCCGCTCGGCGCCGCCGACGGCGCCGAACTTCTCGATGAGCAGGAGGATCTTCACTTCCGGGCCGCCCGCCAGGCCTCGCGGTGCTTCACGTGCTTGGTGAAGACGTAGAAGGCCGAGGCCTTCGCGATGACGAAGCCCGCCCAGCCGTCGAGCAGGCCCAGCTTCCAGATCCAGCACTCGAGGAACTTGATCGGCGGGTGGAAGAGCAGCTTGAGCAGCGAGGGGCGGCGGCCCTCCTTCATCCACTCCGCGACCGCCACGTCGCCGAAGCGGTCGATCGTCCTCAGCTGGTGCGCGAAGTCGCGGTACGTGAGGTGGACGAGCTCGCCGCCGAGGTCGCGCGTCGTCCCCTCCGCCACGAGCTTGTCGTGGGGGTCGACGCCGGTCCACTTCGCCTTGCCGGGGCGGACGAGGCGGACCTTCCAGTCCGGGTACCAGCCGCCGTGGTTGATCCAGCGGCCGAGGTAGTGGACGTGGCGCTTCACGCGGTAGCCGTTGACGCCCTCCGAGGCCGCCAGCGCCCTCTCGATGTCCGCGCGGAGCTCCGGCGTGCAGCGCTCGTCCGCGTCGATGGAGAAGGCCCAGTCCTTCGTCGCCTGCTCGAGGGCGAAGTTCTTCTGCGCGATGTAGCCCGGCCAGGGCCGCTGGATGAGCTTGGGCGAGTACTCCCGCGCGATCTCCACGGTACGGTCCGTGGAATTGGAGTCCACGACGACGATCTCGTCGCACCACTTCACCGACTCGAGGCAGTCGCGGATCGCGGCCTCCTCGTTGAAGCAGATGACGACGGCGGAGATCGTGGGGCGGGTCATCGGGAGCCCCCGAGGACGCGGCGGCAGGCCGCGGCGACGACGTCGGCCCGGACCTTCTTCATGCAGTCGTGGTGGCCGAGCGGGCAGACGCGCTGGAGGCAGGGGCTGCACTCGATCTCGTGCCGTACGATCTCGTGGCGCTTCCCGAACGGCGGGGTGCTGATCCAGTCCGTGGGGCCGAAGACGGCGACGATCGGCGTGCCGACGGCGTCGGCCACGTGCATCGGCCCGGTGTCGTTCGTGAGGAGGAGATCGCAGCGGGCGAGCAGGGCGGCGAGCTGCGGCAGGTCGGTGCGACCCGCGAGGCAGGCGGCGCGCTCGCCGATGCCCTCGGCGACCTGGCGGCCGAGCGCGGCCTCCGAGGGGCCGCCGATCACGGCGACGCGGTGGTCGCGGGCGAGGGTCCGGCCCACCTCGACGAAGCGGTCGGGGAACCACTGCTTGGCGGCGCCGTAGGTCGCGCCCGGGTTCAGGGCGACCCAGGACCCCGGGCCCGGGAGCCGTTCCGCGGCCCAGGCGCGCGCCTCCTCGGGCAGCTCGAGTTTCGGGCCGGCCGCGCGCGGCGGGGTCCCGAAGGCCCCGAGCAGGTGGTGGTAGTAGTGGACCCGGTGCGCCTTGAGCAGCGCCGGGTCGCGCGGGACCGCCTCCGTGAGCAGCGCCGAGCGTCCGCCGGACGCGTAGCCGATGCGGCGCGGGATGCCGGAGCTGAAGGCGAGGAACGCGGACGAGAACGAGCGGGGCAGCACGAGCGCCGCGTCGTACTTCGCCCTGCGGATCGCTCGCACGGTGCCGAGGAAGGAGCCCTGGGGCAGCGTCTCGTCGACGTAGGGCGCCGCGCGGTAGAGCGACGCGAGCGCGGGCTTCGTGAGCACGTCGATCGTCGCCCTCGGGTGCAGGTCCCGGAGCGAGCGCAGGGTGGGGAGGCTCATGACGGCGTCGCCGAGCCAGTTGAGGCCCTTCACGAGGATCCTCATCGGGCCCCGGAGATGGACCACCAGAGCCGGTGGAAGCCGAGGCCCGCGGCGCAGCGCCGGGCCAGCTCGGGCAGGCCCGCCCGGCCGCCCGCGTAGGCGGCGAGGAAGCGGAGCCGGTCGATGCGGGAGACGACGTCGCGGAGCCGCTTCTCGACGGAGCGGTTCAGGCGGGCCAGGTTCGCGGCGTCGCGGGCCGGCTCGCGCGCGGGGCGCACGACGGCCTTGTCGAAGTCGACGAGGTAGACCTCGCGGCCGCGCACGAGGATGTTCTTCACGTTGAGGTCGCCGTGGTAGACGCCGGCCTCGTGGAGCTTTCGGATCTCGAGCGCGACGTCCTCGAGCAGGCGGTGCCGGTCGGCGGGCGCGGCCTCCGGAAGGACGGCGAGCAGGTCGCGGGCGCCCTCGATCTCGCGCACGGCCAGCGTGAAGCGCCAGAAGGGGCCGCCCGCCTGCGTGGCCCGGCAGGCGACGATCTCGGGGACGCGGAGCCCGGCGCGCGCGGCCCGGTCGGCCGCGGCGAGCTCCCGGAGCACCCGGCCCAGGCCGAGGTGGAGGTTGCCCGCGAACGAGACGAGGCCGCCCCGCGCGAGCTGCCGGACGAGGATCCGGTCCGGGGCCCCCGCGGGGAGGTAGGAGAAATGCTCGGTGCGACCGGCGATCCGGCGGCGCGCCCCGGGCGGGACGTCCCGGAAGTCGGCCAGGAGGGCCTCGAGGAGCAGGGGCCTCCAGGCGGGACGGACCAGCACGAGGTGGGGGCCGGAATAGACGGTGTCGTAGCCTTCGAGACGGACGACCATCGTGTCGAATCCTAACACTCCAGGTCCGCAATAGGAATCGGCATTGAAAAGCCGTACTCTGTACGCCGATATGCTCTTGGACGCAGCTCCGTCCGCGAGATGAACCCCCGGCGCATCCTCCTGGTCCGCCTCAGCGCGCTCGGCGACGTGGTCAACACGCTCCCGTCGCTGTCCGCGCTGCGCGAGGCCTACCCGTCCGTCCACCTCGGCTTCGCCGTCGAGGACCGCTGCGCGGGCGTCGTCGAGGGCCACCCGGCCGTCGACTCCGTCCACGTCTACCCCCGCCGGCGCTGGGACCGCATGCGCCGCCGCCCCTGGCTCTGGCTGGACCTGCTCGCCGAGGCCTGGACGTACCTCCGCGGGATCCGCGGCCAGGACTACGACGTCGTCCTCGACTTCCAGGGCAACCTGAAGGGCGCGCTGCACTCGAGGTTCTCCGGCGCGGGCGTGCGCGTCGGCTACGCGCGCGGCTACTGCAAGGAGGGGAACTGGCTGTTCTCCAACCGGCGCGCCGAGCCGGCGACGCCGAGGCAGAACCGCGTCGAGAAGTTCCTCGGCCTGCTCGCGCCGCTGGGCGTGTTCCCGCGCGCCATCCGCTACCAGCTCCCCGAGCCCGCGTCGAGCCGCGACCGCGTGGCCGCGTGGCTCCGGGGCGAGGGCCTCGCGCCGGGGGCCTACGCCGTGCTGCATCCCGGCACGAGCGAGGCCGGCCGCCTCAAGCGCTGGCCCGCCGAGCGCTTCGCCGAGGTGGCCCGCGGGCTGCCCGGCCCCTCGGTCGTGACCTGGGGCCCGTCCGAGCGGGCGCTCGCCGGGGAGGTGGTCGCCGCGTCGGGCGGCGCCGCGCGACTCGGTCCGGAGACCTCCTCGCTGACCGACCTCTCGGAGCTCCTCCGGGCCGCGCGGCTCTTCGTCGGGGCCGACTCCGGCCCGCTGCACCTCGCGAGCGCCGCGGGGACGCCGAGCGTGGCCCTGTTCGGGCCGAAAGACCCCGCCGTGTACGCCCCGTGGAACCCGAGGAGCCGCGTCCTCTACCGGCCGGGGCGCGTGGACGAAATCTCCGCCGCGGAGGTCGTCGCCGCCGCGAGGGAGCTCTGGCCGTGAAGGCGCAGGGAGATCCCGACTTCCTCGGGAAGGCGGAGGGCATCCTCGGCGGGGCGTACCCCTCCGAGGTCATCAAGGAGAACTCGGCCCGGGCGGTGCGCCGCATCTCGGTCCCCGGATTGCCCGTCTACTACGTGAAGGAGTTCCGGGCGCGGGGCCCGGCCGCGCGCCTGCGCCGCCTGTTCCGCGACCGGGCCCGGCACGAATACCGCATCCTCGAGCACCTGCGGGCCGCCGGCATCCCCGCGCCGCGACCCGTCGCCTGGGGCGTCGCCGACGGGCGCTCCTTCGTCGCGACCGAGGAGATCCCCGGAACCCGCGTCCTGCGCGACGCCGTCGAGCGCCCCATCGCGCCCGCCGAGCGCCGCTCGCTGCTCGCCGCCCTCGGCCGCTTCGTCCGCCGGGTCCACGACGCCGGGGTCCGGGACGACGACTTCCACCTCGGGAACATCCTCTTCACCGGACCGCCCTCGGAGCCGGTGCTGCACCTCATCGACGTGCACCGGGCCGAGCTCGACGACGACCTCTCCGCGTCCGAGCGGGCGCGGGGCCTGGGCTTCCTGCTCCACTCGCTGCACACGTTCTTCGGGCCCGCGGACCAGGTGCGCTTCCTCGAGGCCTACCACGGCGGCCGGGTCCCCAAGGCGAGGCTCCTGGACGTGCGCGAGGAGTTCGAGGCGGCCCGCGAGCGCTACGCCCGGAGCCGCTCCGGGCGCTGCCTCTCCACCGGCTCCGGCTTCCAGAAGTCGGGCGGGCTGCTCCTGCGACGGCCGCTCGAACCCGAGCAGGCCCGGGCGATCCTCCGGGCGCACCCGATCCGCGAGGTGAAGGCCGTCGGCCGCCGCCGTCTCTGGCTGGTCGACGCGGGCCGCTTCGTCCGGGAGGATCCGAAGGCCCGGGCGATCTGGAGGAACGCGCACGCGCTCGAGGTCCGCCACGTCCCGACGCCCCGGCTCTGGGCCCTCGAGGGCCGGCTCGTGCTCGGGGAATGGATCGCGGACGCGGACACGCTGGACCGGCACATCGCGAAGAAGTTCCCCGGCGCCCCGGTCGCGCAGCGCCGCGACTTCCTCGGCCGCCTCGCTCGCTTCGTCCGCGGCCTGCACGCCAACGGCGTCTACCACCACGACCTGAAGGCGAACAACGTCCTGGTGCGGGAACGGAAGGTCGGCCCGGAGTTCCTCGTCATCGACGTGGACCGCGTGACGTTCTACCGCGAGGTCCCGCTGTCGCGCCGCCTGCACAATCTGGCGCAGCTCAACGCCGCGCTGCCCGCGCCGCTGACGGTGGGGGACCGCCTGGCCTTCTACCGGGCCTACGCGGGCTGGAACCGGGCCTGGACGCTGGAGTGGAAGCCCCGGGTCCGCCGCGTCATGCGCGCCACCATCGCGCGTGGCCACCGCTGGCCCGCCGGAAAATGAAACGGACCCCCGGGTCGCCCCGGGGGTCCGCGGGATTCCGTCGGGAGGCTAGTCGCGGACGGTGCCGGGCAGGATGTCCTCGCGAACCTCGAAGCGGCCCGTCGTCTCGTTGAACGCGAGGCGGTTCCGGTTCGTCACCCACCACTCGTGGATGCGCCAGACCGCGGCCTGGTTCTCGAAGAGGTTCTTGGAGACGTCGTAGCCGAAGTCCTTGCCGAGGGCCAGCCCGATGACGCGGGCCGAGATGTTGAAGTCCTGGGGCGAGAGGTTGAACTTCGCGATCTCCTTCTCGAGGTCGGCGGGCGCGACGTTCGTCTTCACGCACTCCTCCCACCGCTTCAGGACGGTGAGCAGCGTCTCGACGAGGTTCGCGAGCGTCTCCTTGGAGGCGATCGGCCCGATGTTGCGGATGGACCAGTCGGCGATGCCGCGCTGGACGACGACGTCCTTCTCGCGGCCGAACTCGTCGCCGCGCACGTCGTAGCGCGTGACCAGGACGCGGTTCTCGTAGTGGATCTTCACGTCCTCGAGCTCGTCCTTCTCGCCGATGAACTTCTCGATGCGCAGGACGTCCCAGAGGCCGGAGACCTGGACCTCGAAGTAGCGCGACCGGGGGTCGACGTTGCGGAAGATCGCCAGCCCGCGGAGGACCTGGCCGGGCTTGATGAACTTCTGGGCCCGCAGCTCCTTCGGGTTCAGGTAGTACCGGGAGCCCTTCTCGTCGCCGGCCTTCAGGGACTCGATCGACTCCCGCAGGATGCCCGCGGAGCGGTTCCCGATCTTCGCGTGGTAGGCGATGATCTCGTGCTCGACGACCTCGGGGACGACGACGTTCGACACGTAGCGGCCGAACTTCAGGTTCGCGGCGCGGGCCGAGTTTTCCGAGGCGGACTTGATGCGCTCGGGATCGACCTTCGAGAGGTCGGCCTGGAGGTCCTTGCCGGTCTCGGCGTAGAGGACGATGTCCGTGAGGAGGGGGACGACCTGCTCGGTGTTGTTCGTGAGCGTGTAGGCGAACCACCAGTAGTCCTCGAGGTCGCCGGTGGGGGCCCGGTGCGTGTGGATCTGGGGCTTCTCCATCGAGTAGTCGAGCTTCCAGCGCTGGTGGATTTGCGCGTCGCTCGCGAGGGGCGCCGAGGCGAAGGCCGCCGCGAGCACCGCCGCCGACAGGAGAGGCTTCCTCATCTCCGGATCTCCAATGGAGTTCCGCCCCGGGAGGGGCAATCGCGAAATCGTATAGACCCTAGACGTTGGCCGTCAAGCGATTCCGGCAGGGAAAGGGGTCTTGGCGAAGGGCCCCCGATCCCGTCTAATCGGGCCGTGCGACCGGACTCCCTGGCGGTTCTGGCGGCCTCGATCGCGGCCGCGGTCTTCCCGGCCGTCCCCGCGCTGCACGCCCACCGGCCCTGGGCCTGGGGCGTCCTCGCCGGGGCGCTCGCGCTGCGCGCGGCGGGGCTCCGGGGGCGGGGGGCGAGGGCCCTGGCGGTCCCGGTCTTGGTCCCGCTCGCCCTGGCGCTCGCGGCCTTCGCCGCGGGGCCGGTCGGTTCCGGCGTCGGACTGCTGGCCGCGTTCCTCGCCGTGGCGGGGCTGCGGGAACGTCCTACGCCAGCAGCTCCTTGATCGGCGCGCCGTTGTCCACGAACTTGAGCGGGCGCCCGAGCGGCGAGTAGATCTCCTTCTTCACGTCGACGCCGACGCAGGAGTACACCGTCGCCATCAGGTCGCCGATCGACACGGGCCGCTCCTTCACGTCCACGCCGTCCTTATCGGTGGCGCCGACGACGCGGCCGCCCTGGACGCCGCCGCCGGCGATGAGGGCGGAGAAGACCTTCGGGTAGTGGTCGCGGCCGTTGTCCTTGTTGATCTTGGGCGTGCGGCCGAACTCGCCGAGGCAGAGCACGAGGGTCGACTCGAGCAGCCGGCGCTCCGCGAGGTCCTTCAGCAGCGAGCCGAGGCCCGGGTCGAGCTTGCGGCAGTTCTCGCCGACGCGCTGGAAGTTCTCCTGGTGCGTGTCCCAGCCGCCGAGGCCGATCTCGATGAACTTCACGCCGGTCTCGACGAGGCGCCGCGCGAGCAGGCAGCCCTGGCCGAAGCGGTCGGAGCCGTACGCCTTGCGGACCTCCTCCTTCTCCTCGCCGAGGTTGAAGGCCCGGAGGAGGGGGGTGTGCATCAGCTTCTCGGCCTTCTCGTAGGCCGTCTTGTGCTTCTCGGTCTCCTCGCTCGAGCGCTCCTTGGCGAACTCCTTCTCCTGCTCCTCGAGGAGCTTCAGGCGCTCGCGGAAGCGCTTGTCGTCGCCGTTGGCGGGCGCGAGGTTCTTGATGGCGACGCGGCCGTCGTTGCCGGCGCTCGGGTTGTCGATGACGAAGGGCGCGTAATCGGGCGGCAGGAAGCCCGCGCCCTCGGTCGGGTTGTTGATCGCGATGAAGTTCGGCAGGTCGAAGTCCTTCGCGCCGGTCTCCATGGCCGTGATCGCGCCCATCGAGGGGTGCACGACGGTGCCGGTCGGGGCGTAGCCCGTGTGGAGCAGGTAGCGGCCGCGCTCGTGGCTGCCCTCCTTCGAGGTCATCGAGCGGATCAGCGAGGCGTGCTTCATCTGCGAGGCGACCAGCGGCAGGTACTCCGCGATCTGCACGCCGTCCGCCGAGGTGGCGATCGCCTTGGTCGGGCCGCCGTTGTCGACGCCCGGCTTGGGGTCGAAGGTGTCGATGTGCGAGGGGCCGCCCGCCAGCCAGACGACGATCACGGACTTCGCGGTGGCCTTGGCGGCCGCGGGCCCGTCCTGGGGCAGGAGCAGGCCGAGGTCGGGCGCGCCCAGGAGCTCGGACTGCGAGGCCGCGGCGAAGCCGAGGAAGCCGCCGCCCGCCGCGCCGAGGAAGTTCCGTCGCGACCAGCGGGCGCCGCGGAAGCCGGGCACCTCGCCGCAATCCCTGCAGGAATGGCTCATTCGGTCCTCGTATCGCTGGATATTCGGAAAACCCCGCGCCCCGGGGAAAGTTGCGCGGTTAATGCGAGAACATGAACTCCGAGGAGTTCAGCAGGGTCCAGAAGAGGTCCTCGTACGGCCGGCGCTCGTCCTTGGACTCCTGGACGTGGCCGCCGTAGCGGGCGTACTCCCGCGGGGTGGGGTGCCGCGAGAGGATCGCGAGGAAGATCGCGTCGATGCGCTCCGCGGGCGCCTGGCGGGTCCTCAGGACCTGGTCGAGCCGCAGGTCGCGCTCCACGATGCCCCGGTTCAGCAGCTCGCTGTTCATCATCATCAGGGCCTGGGGGATCGTGCCCTCGAAGTCCGTCTTCTCGACGTCCTCGTCGTCGCCGAACGTGAAGCGGAACTGGCGCAGCATCTCGCGCTTGAAGTTCGCGACGTTCAGGTTGCCGCCCGCGCGCTTCGCCTGCATCCGCAGGCGCTCCTCGGAGCCCGTGGCCTCGATGATCGAGTTGAGCAGCTCCTCGGGCGAGAGCGGGCGGACGAGGGCCCGGGCGTGCGACTTGGCGGGCGGGGCCTCGCGGCCCGAGGGCCGGCGGCTCGAGAGCTGGTACGCCTTCGTCTCGACGATCGAGCGCATGAGCCACTTGAGGTCGTAGCGGCGCGCGGCGAACTCGGCGGCGAGCTCCTCGAGCAGCTCCGGGTGCGAGGGTCGGTTGCGGTCGTTGATCTCCTCGACGGGGTGGATGATCCCGCGGCCGAAGAAATGGGCCCAGGCGCGGTTCACGGCCGCCTTGGCGAAGAGCGCGTTGCCGGGGCGGGCCACGATGCGCGCGAAGGCGACGCGGCGCTCCTCGAAGGGGCCGGGGGCCCCGCCGTCGAGGAACTTGGGCGGGACGACCTTGCGGGCCTTGCCGTCGCCGTAGGCCGCCTCGCCGCGGCGGTCCTCGACGATCTCGAACTCCTGGTCGCGGGGGTCGTCGGGCCGGACCTTGCGCTGGCGGACCCGGGCGAAGAAGGCCGCGACGCCGTAGAAGTCGTCCTGCGTCCACTTGTCGAAGGGGTGGTCGTGGCACTGGGCGCACTGGATCTGGGTGCCGAGGAAGAGCCGCGAGACCTTCGTCGCCACGTCCACGGCGCCGGTGCCGGCGCGCAGCTGCTTCCAGAGGAAGACCGTGGGCCCGTTCTCGCGGTTGCTGCCCTTGGCCATGATCAGGCGGCGGAACATCTCGTCGTACGGGAGGTTTTTCGAGAAGACCTCGTCGCGCAGCCAGGCCAGCAGCGAGTCGCCCGAGTCGTTCTTCACGGCGCCGTCGTAGCCGATGAGCAGGGCCTCCCAGAGCTCGGCCCAGTTCTCGGCGTAGCGCTCGGAGTCGAGGAGCTCCGCGACGAGCTTCGAGCGCTTGCCCGGCGTCCTGTCGGCGAGGAAGCGCGAGACGAGGTCGATGGGCGGGATGACGCCGAGCAGGTCGAGGTGGACGCGGCGGAGGAACTCCGCGTCGTCGGCGGGCTTCGCGGCGATCCAGCCGTTCTTCTTCCACTCGGCCTGGAGGCGTCGGTCGATGAGCTCGGTGGCGTCGACGGGCGCCGGGGCGGGCGGGCCGTCCTGGGCGCCGGCGAGGAGGGGGAACAGGAGCAGGGCGGGCAGCAGGCGGAACGCGACCGGCATCTCAACCTCGCTCTGGAATCGGGGACCCGCTCCAGTATATAACTACGTGGGTCGGGCGGCCGGGGTTTCGCCGGCCGCAGGGTTCGGGGAGAGAGAGGGGAAGCGGGCACGCCGTCCGTCCCGTTCCCTTCGCGTCAGGATCTGGGGGACCGCCCGGAGTCCGCATGGCCGAAGTGGAATTCGAACTGGGCCGCCTCGCCGTGTCGCGGGGCCTCGTCACCGACCGGGAGGTCGACGAGTGCCTCCACGCCGCGAAGACGTCCACGCCGCCGATGAACCTGTGGCAGGTGCTCCTGCTCCGGGGCCTCGCCACGACGGCGCAGGTGCAGGAACTGCTGCAGCAGGTCGGGGCCACCGCCGACCTCGAGCCCGCCACTCGCCCCGGCCTGGCCGTGGGCCGCACCTTCGGCCGCTACGAGATCCTCTCGGAGATCGGCCGCGGCGGCATGGGCGCCGTCTACAAGGTGCTCGACACGTCGCTCGACCGGGTCGTGGCGCTGAAGATCCTCAGCGACCGCTACATCGCCACCGAGGAGGACCTGCATCGCTTCCAGCGCGAGTCGAAGCTCGCCGCCCGCGTGCGCCACCCCAACCTCGTGCAGATCTTCGAGGCCGGCATCCACGAGGGCGTGCCGTACTTCACCATGGAGTACGTCGAGGGGCGCAGCTTCGACGAGCTGCTCGTCGACGAGTTCGCCGGGACGATCGACGCGAACCGCCCGCCGCGCCTCTCGCGCGACGCGAAGGTCCGCGTGCTGGTCCGCGTCGCCGAGGCCGTGCACGCCGCGCACCGGGCGGGGATCATCCACCGCGACCTCAAGCCCGCGAACATCGTCGTGGACGCCCAGGACGAGCCGCACCTGATGGACTTCGGCCTCGCGAAGGAGGTCGAGTCGATCACGTTCCTCACCTCGACGGGCACCGCGATGGGCACGCCGTACTACATGCCGCCCGAGCAGGCCCGCGGGCACATCAAGGACCTCGACGCGCGCTCCGACGTGTACGCGCTCGGCGCCGTCCTCTACCACGCCGTGACGCTGCAGCTCCCGTTCATGGAGGCGACGGCCGCCGTCGTGCTCCGCAAGGTGATCGAGGACGACCCGACGCCGCCGCGGAAGATCGACCCGACGATCGACAAGCCCCTCGAGCGCATCGTGCTCAAGGCGATGTCCAAGGAGAAGTCCGACCGCTACCCGACGGCCGCCGATTTCGCGCGCGACCTCGAGCGCTACCTGATGGGCCAGCCCGTGACCGCGAAGGGGCCCTCGCCCTGGCGCGTCGCGCGGTCGTGGATCCGCCGCCGCCCGGCGCTCGGCTCCGCGCTACTGGCCTCGGGCTGCCTCCTGCTCGCGTTCGGCGTCTTCCTCGCCTGGAGGCCCGGGCAGCTGACGCTGGGCACGGAGCCGCCGGGGGCCGAGGTCTGGATCGACGGCGTCCGCGCCGAGGGCGTCACGCCGCTCACCCGGATCGCGCTCTCCCGGGGCCGGCACGAGCTCCGCATCACGAAGCCGGGGTACCGGCCCGTGCAGCTGCCCGTCGAGATCGCCGCCGGAGGCGAGCTGGTCCGCCTCGAGCGGCTCGAGGCGCGCTCGGGACGCATGAGCCTGCAGACCTCGCCGTCGCTCTGCGAGGTCCGGCTCGACGGGCCGCAGAAGCTCGTGCTCCAGTCGCCCGTGGAGCTGCTCGGGGTCTCCGAGGGGGTATACCGGGCGGAGTTCTTCCGTCCCCAGCACCGGCTCGCGCGGCGCGAATTCCGGGTGGACGACCGCCTCGACGTCCGGGAGCGGGTCGACCTGGCGGACGCGCTCGTGTGGCGCACCCGGGGCGGGGAGCCGGTCTACACCGAGCCCGTGCTCGCGGACCTGGACGAGGACGGCGTGCCCGACGTGGTCGCCGGCTTCAAGGACGGCAAGGTCGTCGCGCATTCCGGCCGGGACGGCCGGGCCCTGTGGACGCACGAGACGAAGAAGTTCGGTCCCGGCCAGCCCGTCGTCTTCGATGCGGACGGCGACGGGAAGCCGGACCTGCTCGTGGGCGTCGGCGCGGCGGGCTTCCTGTGTCTCCGGGGCCGCGACGGCGCGGCGCGGTATTACATGGACACCGGCACCCGGAGCCTCGTGCGGGCGACTCCCATGGACTTCAACGGCGATCGCATCCCGGATCCCGTCGTCGCCTCCTGGGACGGCACGCTCAAGGCCTATTCGGGCCGTGACCTGCTCGCGCTGAAGCCCGCCGAGTCGTGGTCCGTGGATCTCGGCGCGCGTCCCATGGGGCCGCCCGCCGCCTGGAAGGGTTCGACGGTCGCGGTCACCGAGGGCCGGCGCGTCGTGGTGACCGACGGGAAGTCGACGCGGGCCTTCGACCTGCCGACGCCCGTGGCGGCCTGGACCGTGGACGAGCGCTCCGACGCGCTCCTCGTCGCCGGGGGCGGCGAGGCGTCGTGCTGGTCGCTGCGCTCCGGCGAGCGGCGTTGGACGCGGACGCTCGGCGCGATCCCGACGGAGGTCGCGACGGGGCCGCTGGTCCTCGTGTCGACGGAGGAGGGGCTGCTCGTGGCGCTCGATCCCGAGTCGGGCGAGGAGCGCTGGAGACACCGCGCGGACCAGTCGATCCGCCACCGGGCCTCGTGGGGCGACTTCGACGGCGACGGGAAGCTCGACATCGCCGTCGCCTCGGACGACCGCAAGCTCTCGGTGCTCGAGGCGGACGGCCGCCTGCGCTGGTGGTACCTCGGCGGCGACGCGCCCTCGGCGGCCCCGCTGGCCGCGGACCTGGGCCGGGACGGCGTCTCGGAGCTCGTCTTCGCGGGCCGGGACGGCCGGCTCGTCGCCGTGGGGATGGTCGTGCGGTAGGGGTTTACAGGTTGCTTACCAAGGTTTAGATTCGCCCCGGTGACCCGCATCCACCCGCAGGCCCTCGTCGATCCCGGCGCCGTCGTCGGCGCGGGGGTCGAGATCGCCGCGTTCGCCGTGGTGCACGCGGGCGTCACGCTCGGCGAGGGCTGCCGGGTCCACTCCTTCGTCTCGCTCGGCGGCGCGCCCCAGCACGTCAAGGACTCGGGCGAGGGCACGACGCTCGAGATCGGCCCCCGCTGCGTCCTCCGCGAGGGGGCGACGCTGAACCGCGGCACGAAGATCGGCACGGGGCGGACCCGGGTCGGGCCCGACTGCTACTTCATGAGCGACAGCCACGCGGGCCACGACTGCGACATCGGCGCGGGCGTCACGCTGACGAACGGCGCGCTGCTCGCGGGACATTGCGCGGTGGGGGACTACGCGCTGCTCGGCGGCCAGTGCGGCGTGCACCAGTTCGCGCGCATCGGGACGATGGCGATGGTCGCCGGCGGCTCGGGCGTCTCGCAGGACGTGCCCCCGTACTGCATCGCCGCGGGGTACCGGGCCCGGCTCGTCGGCCTCAACGCGGTCGGCGTCTCGCGCCGGGGCGTCCCCGCCGCGACGGTGGACGCGCTCTGGGACGCCTACCGCATCCTGTTCCGGCTGCCGATGAAACGGGAGGCGGCGATCGAGAAGGTCCGGGCGGAGTTCGCCGGGGTGCTCGAGGTGGCCCGCCTGGTCGATTTCGTCGCGACCCCCTCCAAGCGGGGGATCTGCCGCCACGGGCGGGAATAGCCGATAATTTCCGCGGGATTCGGATGTCGGACCGGGTCCCGTTGCGTCCTAGGGAGTAGGCATACAGGATGGGCGAGCAACCGGCGTCGGACGCGAAAGGCAGCCGCGAGGAGGATCTCCTCTTCGGCAAGCTGCTCATCGAGAAGAAATACGTCACGCCGGAGCAGGTCAAGGAGTGCCTCAAGATCCGCGCGGGCAACCCGCAGGATTCCCAGGGCCGCCCCCTGCGCCTCGGCGAGATCCTCATGCGCCGGGGCTACGTCACCATGGAGGCGCTCGAGGAAGTGATCCGGTCGCGGACCACCCCGGCGACGGCGGCGTCCTCGACGGTGGGCAAGACCTCCACGTTCGAGAATCCCGGGCAGGCGCCGGCCGAGGTCGCGAAGGCCGCGCTGGACCCCAAGAAGCGCCTCGGGAAGTACGTGCTCCTCAAGATCGTCGGCCGCGGCGGCATGGGCGCGGTCTACAAGGCCTGGGACACGGTCCTCAACCGCGCGGTCGCCGTGAAGATGCTGACCGGCGACTCGTCGCCCCAGGACATCCAGCGCTTCCTCCGCGAGGCGCAGACGGCCGGGTCGCTCATGCACCCGAACATCACGGCGATGTACGACCTCGGCGAGGAGGAGGGGCGGCCGTACCTCGTGATGCAGTTCATCGAGGGCAAGAACGCCAGCGACCTCAAGATGACGATCGAGCGCTCGGTCGAGGTCGCGCGCATCGCGGCCCTCGCCCTGCACCAGGCGCACCTCAAGGGCATCGTCCACCGCGACGTGAAGCCCTCGAACCTCATGGTCGACGGGAAGGGCGAGGTCTTCGTCATGGACTTCGGCATCGCCCGCCAGAAGAACCAGAGCGACCTGACGCGCACGGGCGTGGCGCTCGGGACCCCGAGCTTCATGTCGCCCGAGCAGGCCCAGTCGAAGCCGCTCACGGCGAAGTCGGACATCTACTCGCTGGGCGCGACGCTGTACGAGTTCGTGACCGGCCGCCCGCCGTTCTCCGGGTCGACGCCGCTTCAGACCATCATGCACGTCGTCAACAAGGACGCGGCCCCGCCCTCGTCGATCAACCGGGCCGTGCCCCGCGGGCTGGAACTGGTGATCCTGAAGTGCCTCGAAAAGGACCCGGCGGCCCGGTACGCGTCGGCGCGGGAGCTCGCGGAGGACCTCGACCGCTTCCTGAAGGGGGAGCCGGTCCACGCCCAGCCGCCGACCTTCTGGACGGGCTTCACGAAGCGCTTCCGCCGCAACCGCGCGCTCGCGCCGCTGGCGGCCCTGGTGCTCGTCGGGATCCTCGCCGTGGCGTACTTCGCCGCGACGTCGTCGAACCGATCGGGCCACGCGCAGCAGGCCGTGCTGAAGGCCGACGCGCTCTTCCAGGCGAAGCGCTACCCGGACGCGCTGGAGGCCTACAACCAGGCCATGGCGCTCGACCCCGGCGACTCGAGGATCCCGAAGCGGATCCAGGAGTGCCGCAAGATCATCGACGCGCTCGCCCTGGAGCAGCTCCGCCAGAAGGAGGAGCTGGAGCGCAAGCGCAAGGAGGAGGAGGCGAAGCTGCGGCGGGCGCAGTCCGCGGCCCCGGAGCTCGCCAAGGCGAAGGAGATCCTCGAGCAGGCCGAGCGGGACCTCTACCGCCCGTCCGCGGACCTCGAGCTGAGCCGCCAGCGTTGCACCGCGGCGCTGGAGCACGTCGACCGCGCGATCAAGGACGCGCCGGACCTCGGCGAGGCGTACTACTACCGCGGCCGCATCCACCAGTTCCGCCTCGACCGCGACAAGGCCGAGGCCGACTACGGGAAGGCGATCGAGCTCATGCCGGGCCACACGGCCGCCCTCGCGGCCCGGGGCCGCCTCCGGATCACGCGCTACTCGGACATGATGACGGACGGGGGCGGGGCCCAGGGGCTCTCCGGGACCCGGGCGAACGAGATGGAGGCGTTGAAGAAGGGCGCGGAGGAGGACTTCTCGGCGGCCGCGAAGTCGGCCCGCGAGGGGCAGGACGCCGTCTACCTCGCCCACCTGCGCTACAGCGCGGGGGACTACGTCGGGGCCGTCGCCGCCGCCAAGGGGGTCCTGGACAAGGACGACACGAACGAGGAGCTCTGGCGGCTCTGCGGCGACGCGCACTTCTACTCGGTCCGGGTCGACGAGTACGCGCGCTTCGACCTCGAGAGCGCCCCGACCTTCAAGGCCGCGCTGGCGTGCTGGGACAAGGCCCTGGCGCTGCGGGTGAATTTCCCCGAAGTGCTCGCGATGAAGGGCCACATGTACCGCCTCCTCCGCCGGAGGGAGGACGCGATCCAGAACCTCGAGGCGGCCCTGAAGATCGACCGCCGCAGCTGGCTGGCCTACGTCGTCCTGGCGAACGTCGTGGACGAGACGGGGAAGCCCGAGGACTTCCAGCGCTCCATCCAGCTCTTCACGAAGGCGATCGAGATCTGGCCCGGGTCCTTCATGGCCCGGGTCAACCGGGCCAGCGCGCTGGGCCGGGTGCGCCGCTTCGAGGAGGCGCTCGCCGACCTCGAGGCGGCCGAGAAGCTGATCCCGAACCACTTCTTCAGCCTCCAGCTCAAGGGCGCGATGCTCGCGCAGGTGGGGAAGGACGCGGAGGCGGAGGTGGCCCTGACCCTGGCGCTGGGCATGAACGACACGATGCCGGCCGTCTGGTACAACCGGGGCGCGGTGCGCATCAAGCAGCAGAAGATCCCCGAGGCGCTCTCCGATTTCGAGATGGCGATCCGCAAGGGGCATCCGGAGTCCGCCTACATCCGGTCGATCATCGAGAAGTACCGCTGATCGGGGAATCCTCCGGATTCCCCGCAACTTCGCGCATCCCCCTCGGGTTCATACCCGGTAGCCGAACCCCAAGGGAGTGACCATGCGCCTGCTGAGCTCCGCCGCCCTCCTGCTGCTCGGGTCCGCCGCGGTCCTCGCTCAGGATCCTCCCGCCCCGCCGAGCGGCCCCGCCGGACTCTCGGGCCGGAAGCTGGTCGACCACCACGTCCGCGCGAAGTGGTCCGAGAAGGAGCTGAGCCCCTCGTCGCGCAGCGAGGACGCGGAGTTCCTGCGCCGGGTCAGCCTCGACCTCGTCGGCAGCATCCCCTCGCTCGAGGACGCGAAGGCCTTCCTCGAGTCCGGGGCCTCCGACAAGCGCGAGAAGCTCGTCGACTCCCTCCTCGCCTCCGAGAAGTACGCCGAGCACTGGGCGACCACGTGGGCCGGCTCGCTCGTCGGCCACGAGGACGACAACCAGGTCGCCTCGGCCCGCCTCGTCATGAACCGGGCGCTGCGCCCGCTGCTCGAGAAGAACCTCCCGTACGACGAGTTCGTCCGCCAGGTGATCGCGGCGAAGGGCGTGATGCCCGACCCGCGCGGGCTCGCCCGGGGGATGATGGGCGGGAAGAAGAAGGACGAGGCCGCCGAGCCGGACCCCGAGGAGAACCTGCTCACGGCCTTCTACGTGCGCCTCCAGCGCCAGGCCCAGCGCGAGCTGCCCCAGGCCGTCGCGGGCAAGCTGACCCGCGTGTTCCTCGGCACGCAGATCCAGTGCGCGCAGTGCCACGACCACCCCTTCGACGCCTGGACGCAGGAGGACTTCTACGGGATGGCCGCGTTCTTCTCGCAGCTCTCCGTGCGCCGGAAGAACATGGGCGACGAGAAGGACTACACGTTCACCGTCGACGACCGGCCCGTGCGCGGCCGCTTCGGCGGCGGCCTCGTGATCCCGGACAGCAAGAAGGGCCCGATCAAGCCCTCGTTCCTCTGGAGCAAGGCCGGGCCGGAGCCCAAGGAGGAGCCGAGGGCCGCGTACGCGCGCCTGCTCACCTCGCCGGAGACCGCGCAATTCGCCAAGGCGGCCGTGAACCGCTACTGGGGCCACCTCTTCGGTCGGGGCCTCGTGAACCCGATCGACGGCTTCGACTCGCGCAACGCCCCGAGCCACCCCGAGCTGCTCGCGGAGCTGGCCCGGGACTTCGTGGCGCACGGCCACGACGTGAAGTGGCTGCTCAAGGAGCTCGCGCTCTCGGACACGTACCAGCTCAGTTCCCGGGCGCGGGCGAAGGCCCCGCAGGCGGAGAAGTACTACGCGGTCGCCGCGGTCCGCGGCCTGACGCCCGAGCAGATCATGAACTCCCTCGTGACGGCCGCCACCACCGGGGGCGACCCGGGCTCCGTGATGCGGGGCCGGGACCTGCTGCAGGCCTTCCGGGACTTCCGCTACGCCTTCGGGGACGACGAGGGCTCGGAGATCCTGGAGTTCCAGGGCACGATCCCCGGGGCGCTCGTGATGATGAACAGCCCCGCGATCCAGCGCGCGACGATCGCGACGGCCCGGGGCGGCGGCGGGCGGCTCCAGTCCATCGTCTCGACGCACAAGAACCCGTCGGACCAGGTGCGCGCGATGTTCCTCGCCGTGCTCACGCGGCCGCCGACCTCCTCGGAGCTCTCGCGCTTCTCGGCGGTCTGCGCGAAGGGGCCGTCGGGCGCCGAGGACGCGTTCTGGGTCCTGCTGAACTCCAGCGAGTTCCTCTTCAACAAGTAGGCCGGGGCCGGCGGAATCCATGACCTCCCGCGGGGACGCGGCTATAATCCCCGCCTCACGGGAGGGCTCCATGGTGCAGAAGTCGATCCGGCCGATCCTCGAGGCGGAGCTGCAGGGGATCCGCGACGCGGGCCTCTACAAGGAGGAGCGCGTCCTCCTCGGGCCCCAGGCCGCCCGGATCCGCGTCGCCCAGGGCGAGGTCCTCAACTTCTGCGCGAACAACTACCTCGGGCTCTCCTCGCACCCCGAGGTGATCGCGGCCGCCCACAAGGCCCTCGACACGCACGGCTACGGCCTGAGCTCCGTCCGCTTCATCTGCGGGACCCAGGACCTGCACAAGCAGCTCGAGAAGGCGATCTCGGCCTTCCTCGGCACGGACGACGCGATCCTCTACACGTCCTGCTTCGACGCCAACGGCGGGCTCTTCGAGACCCTGCTCGGCGAGCAGGACGCGATCATCTCCGACGCCCTGAACCACGCCTCGATCATCGACGGGATCCGCCTCTGCAAGGCCGAGCGTTACCGCTACGCGCACGGCGACCTCGCGGAGCTCGAGGAGGCGCTGAAGAAGGCGCAAGCGCAGCGGGTCCGCATGATCGCGACCGACGGCGTCTTCTCGATGGACGGGGACGTCGCGAAGCTCCCGGAGATCTGCGACCTGGCCGACAAGTACGACGCGCTCGTGATGGTGGACGACAGCCACGCGACGGGCTTCATCGGGAAGACGGGGCGGGGCACGCCGGAGCTGCACGGGGTGCGGGAGCGGATCGACGTGATCACCAGCACCCTGGGCAAGGCGCTGGGCGGCGCGGCGGGCGGGTTCACGACGGGCCGGGCGCCGATCGTCCAGATGCTGCGCCAGCGCTCGCGCCCGTACCTCTTCTCGAACACGGTGCCGCCGCCGATCGTCGGGGCGGCGCTGAAGGCCTTCGAGCTGCTCGCGGGCTCGACGGGCCTGCGCGACAAGCTCGAGGCGAACACGGCGTACTTCCGCAAGGAGATCCAGGCGCGCGGCTTCACGATCAAGCCGGGGACCACGCCGATCGTGCCGATCATGCTCAACGAGGCGAAGCTGGCCCAGGACTTCGCGCGGGAGATGCTGGCCGAGGGGATCTACGTCGTCGGGTTCTTCTTCCCGGTCGTCCCGAAGGGCCAGGCGAGGATCCGCGTGCAGATCAGCGCGGGCCACGATCGGGAGCACCTGGACCGGGCCCTGGCCGCGTTCGCGAAGGTGGGGAAGAAGCTCGGGGTCCTCAAATAGCG
Organism: uncultured Planctomycetales bacterium; assembly: GCA_964464755.1. Taxonomy (GTDB): domain Bacteria; phylum Planctomycetota; class MHYJ01; order MHYJ01; family JACPRB01; genus CAYXGZ01. Next base: position 26,359 of record CAYXGZ010000006.1, on the reverse strand, counting down.
GCCCGTCCCGGGCCGTATCAACGGGAACATCAACGGAGGTTCGGACATGCGGATCGTGGCAGCCCTCGCGGTGGCGCTCCTCGCGGCCGCCGGCGGATGGCCGGAGTCGGGCGTCCCCCGGGCCTCGGCCCAGGACGCGGCGCCGACCGGCGGGATCAACCTCGACGTCGACGAGCTGGTCCTCGAGAACGGGATGAGGGTCCTGACGGTGGAGCGGCCCGGGGCCCCGCGGGCCTTCTGCGCCCTCTACTGGAAGGTGGGCTCGGTCAACGAGCGCCCCGGCATTACGGGCCTCTCGCACTTCTTCGAGCACATGATGTTCAAGGGCACCGACACCATCGGGACGAAGGAGCCGAAGAAGGACCGGGAGCTCAACGCGGCCATCGAGGCCGTGATGGGCGACGTCCGCGCGCTGAAGCTCCGGGGCCTGGAGGCCCTGCGGCGCGGCGAGCCGACCGTCGTCACCTCGGGGAACCTGAAGGCGACGATCCACGCGGCCGACCAGGAGGCCTACAAGGCCCTGCTCGCGAAGTACGACGCCCTCGTCGCCGAGCAGAAGAAGATCTCCGTCGGCGAGCACCTCTCGAAGATCTTCCAGGCCCACGGCGGCCTCGGGCTCAACGCGTCGACCTACTACGACTGGACGCGCTACTTCGTCGACCTGCCGAGCTCGAAGGTCGAGCTGTTCTTCTGGCTCGAGTCGGACCGCTTCCTCAACCCTGTCTTCCGGGAGTTCTACCCCGAGCGCGACGTGGTCAAGGAGGAGCGGCGGATGCGGACGGACTCGCCGCCCATGGGCCTCATCAACGAGGCCTTCATGTCGATGTTCTGGCAGTCCCACCCGTACGGCTGGCCCGTCATCGGCTGGATGTCGGACATCGACCAGTACGCGTACTCCGACGCGCAGGACTACTACGACACGCACTACACGCCCGACAACTGCACGGCGATCTTCGTCGGCGACGTGAAGAAGGAGCGGATCCGCGAGCTCGCGAAGCTCTACTTCGGGCGCCTGCCGAAGCGCAAGAAGGAGCGGCCCGCGGTGGTGACGCTCGAGTCGGCCCAGGTCGGCGAGCGCCGGATGGCGGCCGAGGCGGACGCCCAGCCCCAGATGCAGATCTGGTGGCACGGCCCCGCGCAGGCCCACGCGGACGCGCCGTCGCTGGACCTGCTGGCGATGGTGCTCTCGGGCCGCACCGGGCGGCTGCACCGGGCGCTGGTCGACGGCAAGAAGCTCGCCCTGTCCACCGGGGCCACCTACTGGGGCCTGAAGTACGGCGGGGCGCTGGAGATCTCGGCGCAGCCCCGCGAGGGCGTGAGCTTCGAGGACCTGGAGAAGGCGCTGCTCGAGGAGATCGAGCGCCTGAAGACGGAGCCGGTCTCCGACCGCGAACTGCAGAAGGCCCGCAACCAGATGCTCGGCAACATGGTCCGCGAGCTCGACACGAACGACGGCGTCGCGACGGCCCTCGGCTTCGCCGAGATCCACAACAGCTGGCGCGACGTGATGAAGGTCGTGCCGGACGCGAACAAGGTGACGGCCGAGGACATCCGGCGCTCGGCCGCGAAGTACTACGTTCCCGAGGGCAAGAACGTCCTCACGGTGAAGCGCAAGGGCGCCGCCGCGCCCCCCAAGGAAGGTGGAAAGTAATCCCATGAAGCACGCCATCCTGATCGCCGCCGCGGCCCTGCTCGCGGCGCTCCCCGGCCGGGCCCAGGACGTCCCGGCCCACCCGGACCAGCTGAAGTTCAAGGCCCCCGAGTTCAAGGTGCCGGACCCCGGCCCGCTGCGCGCCCAGCTGCAGTGCGGGATGGTGGTCTACGCCGTCGAGGACCGCTCGCTCCCGAAAATCGACCTCAGCGTGCTCATCCGCGCGGGGTCCTTCTGGGAGCCCGAGGGCAAGGAGGGCGTCGCCGGGCTCGTCGGCGGCCAGATGCGCGTCGGCGGCACGAAGAACCGGAAGCCCGAGCAGGTGGACGAGGAGCTCGAGTTCCTGGCCGCCCAGGCCGGCGTCAGCGTCGGCGACACGCAGGCCTCCGCGAGCCTCTCGGTGCTGAGCAAGGACCTCGACGCGGGCCTGGCGGTCTTCACGGACCTCCTGGCGAACCCCGCGTTCGCGCAGGACCGGCTCGACCTCGCCAAGGCGCAGGTCCTCCAGCGCCTCAAGGCCCGCAACGACGCGGCGCAGGCCGTCGAGGCCCGCGAGTCGAACCTGCTCCTCTACGGCGACTTCCCGAGCAACCGGCACCCGACCTCGCACTCGGTGGCCTCGATCACCCGCGAGGACCTGGCGGCCTTCCACGCCCGCTTCTTCCACCCGGCGAACATGATCATGGCCGTGGCGGGGGACTTCCGGCGCGAGGAGCTGCTCGCCAAGCTGGAATCCGCGTTCGGCAACTGGCCGGTCGCGAAGGCCGAGACCGTGAAGGTGCCGGAGCCGAAGCACGTCCCGGTCCCCGGGGCCTACTTCATCCCGGCCAAGGGCAAGGTCAACCAGGGCCGCGTGACCCTGGCCCACCTCGGCATCCGCATCGACCACCCGGACGCGTTCCCGATCCGCATCATGTCGTACATCCTCGGCGGCGGCGGCTTCAGCTCGCGCCTCGTCGCCCGCGTCCGGACGGACGAGGGCCTGGCCTACGACGTGGGCAGCGACTACCGCCCCGGCATCGCCTACACGGGCGCCTTCCGGATCCAGTACCAGAGCCGCAGCGAGTCCTGCCTCTGGGCGGGCAAGATCTGCCTCGAGGAGATCGCCCGCATGCAGGAGAAGGACGTCACGCCCGAGGAGCTCGACGCGGCGAAGAACTTCTACCTCGAGGGCTTCGCGGGGATCTTCTTTCCGACGCCGGCGCGGATCGCGTCGACGTTCGCCTCGGCGGAGTTCAACGGGTACCCGAAGGACTTCTACTCGGTCTACCGCCAGAAGATCGCGGCGGTGACGGCGGCCGACGTGCGGCGCTGCGCGAAGGAGCACATGCAGCCCTCGAAGTTCGTGGCGCTCTTCGTCGGCGACGTCGAGGCGATGAAGAAGGGCGACGGGCAGCACGCGGTGAAGCCGGAGGACTTCGGGCCGGTCGTCGACCTGGAGCTGCCGGACCCGCTCACGCTGAAGCGGCCGGCGAAGTAGGCGTCAGGGCCGCTCGGGGGGCGGGGCGGTCGGGCGGGGCGCCTTCTTCGCCTTGCCCGAGCCCGGCGGGGGGCGGCGGCGCAGGCCCTGGGCCTGCAGCGCGGTCGCGACCTTCTCGGCGAGCGCCTTGCTGGCGCCCTCCGTCTTGATCTCCAGCTTCGACGGGTCGATCTTGACCGTGAGCTCGTCGCCCGACTTGGACTCCTCGACGGTGATCTCCTCGTCCCAGAGCAGGATCTCGAGGCCGGCGCAGTGGCTGGAGCCCCGCAGCTCGCGCACGAGCGCCTCGGGGTTCATCGACCTCGGCTTGTCGAACACGATGGTCACCATGGGTTCCCCCTCAACGCGCGCTGAGCAGCTGCCGGCCGCCGTCCGCCACGTGGACCTGGCCGGTGATCCAGGAGGCCTCGTCGCTCGCCAGGAAGAGCGCGAGGGCCGCGATGTCGTCGGTGGACCCGACCCGGCCGAGCGGGTGCGTCGCCTTGCCCCGCTCGAGGAAGGCCGGGTAGTCGGCCACGGCGCCGGTCACCGTGTGGAGCTCGGTGACGACGACGCCGGGGTTGATCGAGTTGACGCGGACGCCGTGCGGCGCGAACTCGAGCGCCATGCACTTCGTCATCATGTCGACCGCCGCCTTGCTCGCGCAGTACGCGAGCAGGTTGGGGAAGGGGCGCAGGCTGGTCACGGAGCTCAGGTTCAGGATGGAGCCGCCTCGCCGCTTGGCGAGGTGGGGGGCGGCCGCGCGGGTCATCTCGTAGACGGTCTCGACGTTGGAGTCCATGATGCGCCGCCACTCCGCGGGCTTGGCGTCGAGGATTCCGTCGTTGCCGATGACTCCCGCGGCGTTGACGAGGATGTCGATCGCGCCGAAGCGGGAGACGCAGGCCTCGACGGCCCGGGCGCAGTCGGCGGGGCGCCGGACGTCCGCGGCGCACCAGGCGCCTTCGGCCCCCGCGGCCTCGCGAAGGCGCTCCTCGCGGCGGCCGACGAAGCAGACCTTCGCGCCCTCGGAGGCGAACCGGCGTCCGACGGCGCGGCCGATGCCGCTGGATCCGCCGGTGACGAGCGCGACGCGGCCGGGGAGTTTCATCGGCGCCGATTATACGGCGGTGCCCGGCGGGTGGAAAGGAACCGGTCGACTAGCGGGGCGGCGGGGGAGGGGGCGGGGCGGCCGGCGGGGCGGCGCCGAACGGCGGCTTGTAGACCCGGGTCTGGCGGACGATGCCCAGGGCCTCCTCGATCTTCATGATGAGGGCCTTGTTCCCCGAGGCGACGCTGACGAGCGCGTCGACCTTCAGGTAGTTCACGAGCTTCTGCGTCGCCTCGTCGTTCTTCACGAGGACGTCGGGCTGGTTGTGGTAGAGGATGAGCTTCGTGGGCCGCGTCTCGCGGCAGCGGCGGAGGACGCCCGCGAGGTTGTCCTGCTGGCGCTGGACGGCCGCGAGGTGCATCGTCATGACGTCCGGCACGTTCGCGTCGAGGGAGAGCTCGACGTCCTTGGTGCTCGTGGCGATGCGGACCATGACCTTGCCGCCGCGCTCCAGCTCGGTCTTGAGGATGAAGGTCGTGTTCTGGTCGCGGTCCACGACGAGGACCCGGTGGACCAGGAGCTTCTGCATCTGGGCGAACATCTTCCGGCCCTTCATGAACGCGATCAGGTCGTCCTGGAGGATGAGGTAGTTCATCGCCGCCTGGTTGAAGGAGGCGATCAGCTCCCCCGACTGGATGTACTGCTGCATCGCGGGCTCGGGAAGCTCGCAGATCTTGGACGCCTGCTGGACCGTGAAGAACAAAGTTCCGCCCAAGGGGGTCTCCTCGTGTCGGTTCATCTTAGCCGACTACCCCATCATCGTCCACACCCCCGACGAATCTGAATTCCTTCCGTTTCGCGGGCGGGGCGGTACACTTGAGTCAGCCGAACCCCACAGCCATGAGCCCCTCTCCCATCATCCGGACCATGGACGAGGCGCGGGCCGCCCTCGCGGAGGTCCTGGACCTCCCGGGCCGCACGCCGCAGATCATCTCCATCATGGAGAAGATCATGTACTGCCGCAGCGCCGAGACCCGGCGCTTCCTCGGCGACTCCATGGAGGGCCTGATCGAGGGGGGCGGCCTCGAGGCCATGCGCAGGAAGCGCCGCGAGGCCCTCGAGGCGGCCGCGCGCAAGGAGGCCGAGGAGCAGGAGCGCCGGCAGGCCGCCGAGGCGGCGGAGGCCGCGAAGAAGGCCGTCACCCCGGGCTACGCGCCCGGCCAGGACGCCGACCTGCAGGCTCTCGAGGAGAAGATCCGCGCCGCGATGGCCCACAAGCGCGGCGCCGAGGCGCCCGTCGAACCGCTCCCCGAGCCCGAGATCCCCGTCCCCCAGGGCAGCGAGACCCCCACGCGCCTGCTGCCGATCGTCATCGTCCCGGCAGACGACGAGATCAAGGACCTCGAGGAGCTCGGCACCGAGATCGACGCGCTCAGCCTCGCCTCGGTGGCCCGCGAGATCTTCCCGGACCTCAAGGACGGCTACGAGCCCTGGCAGGTCGGCCGCGCGATCTACCTCGACGAGGCCGCCGCCCGCCAGGCCCTGCTCCAGGGCGCCCGCCTGAAGGACCACGAGCGCGCCACGATGCTCGCGCCCGCCCTGGACAACCTCAAGCGCCTGATCGAGAACCACCGCCCCTGGTGGTACGACTCCCTCAAGTCGATCCGCGAGGCGGTCGACGCCCACTTCGCCGCCGCTCCCGCCCGCGAGGGCGGGGCCTCCGCCCAGCAGGTCTTCGACGTGATCGTGATGAGCGACGAGCGCGCCGTCGAGCTGCTGAAGCTGATCCGCAAGGAGGCGGCGCCGGGGGTGGAGTTCGTCGCGGCCCTCCGCAAGCGGCTCGACGAGCTGCTGGAGTTCGAGGAGGACCGGAAGTCGTAGGGCCGGGCGCTAGACCTGGATCGTCGTCGGGCCGGATTCCTCGAACTCCTGCGCCTCGGTCAGGTAGTGCAGGACGTGGAACGCGCCGAAGGACGCCAGCCCGGCCACGAGCGACAGGATCTGCGCGTCGGTTTCCAGGAACCACCCGAAGAGCAGGTTCAGCACCATCGCCGCGCCGGCGCCCTGGATCCAGGTGCCCATCCACGAATCCGAGCGCAGCCCCTCGCGCTTCCGCCAGAAGATCAGGGCCGCCATGCCGGCCCAGGCCGCGTGGAGCGCGGGCGTCGAGATGAAGTGGATGACGTAGGAGCCCGCGTACGCCGAGCCGTTCAGCCAGTTGATCGAGACCATCGCGCTCTCGCCCACCCCGTAGCCCAGGCCCGCGGCCACCGCGGCCAGGGTCACCGCGCTGCCCCGGGTCGGCTGGCCGCTGCGCAGGATGCGCACGGCCGCGAAGGACTTCGCCGTCTCGGCGAGCACGGCGGCCAGGGCCGCCGCCGCCAGCGTCCTGGCCCCGCCCGGCATCTCCACCGGCGCGGGGAAGATCACGGTGACGAGCAGCCCCGCCCCCGCGCCGGCGAGCAGCGCCACGGCCGCCGCCCCCGCCGCGCCCAGGGGGTCGGAGCCCTTCGACCGGAACGCGAAGAGGCAGAACCCGAGCAGGGCCGCCAGCGAGATGCCAGCGTAGATGAACGGCGCGGTCGCCCCGATCGGCAGGTGGGCCGTCCCGATCTTCTTCGCGGGCAGCAGCGCCACCTTCTCCTTCAGGCGCGTCGCCGCCTGCGCGGCCTCCTTGTCCTCCTTCGAGGTCACGAGGTTGCCGACGTCCCGCGTCAGCTGGTCCCGGATGTTCTTCTCGGCCCGGTGGTCCGCGACGAGCAGCGGGACCAGCGCCGCCGCGAAGGCCCAGCGCAGGATGTGCGCCGCGACGTTCACGGTCCGGGCCTGCTCCGCCTCGTCCCCGCGCGGGATCGCGACCGACTTCGTGCACTTGGGGCAGCGGATGACGCGACCGCGCATCTTGGCCGGCGCCTTCAGCGTCGTGCCGCAGGAGCAGAGCACCTTGACGGAGAGGTCGACGGTGACGACCTCGCCGCAGCGCGGGCAGGGGCCGGTCGTGCCCTCGACCTCGAACGCGGTGGTGCAGGACTTGCAGGTGGCGCTGGGCATGAAGGTGAAAAATATAGGGGGAGGATCGGTCCCCGGCAAGCCCCGGTTAGCCCGCCTTGAGGGCGAGGATGTAGTCCCGCCACTCCTGCTCGATCTGGGCCATGGGCGCCTTGCCGAAGACGTCGTTGTAGGCGCCTCGCAGCCCCTCGCCCTTCATGAGCTCCTTGAAGTACTCCTGCAGGTACTTGGCGTACTTGCCGTTCTCGTAGTGCCAGAAGAAGTAGACCATCGCCCAGGACTGGGCGTAGTTCATTCCCACGGTCTCCTTGTCGTAGAGCTCCCCCTGGGTCATGGTCATGATCTTCGGGAACGACTGGACCTTGTTGGCGCGGATCCCCGCCTTGACCAGGTCGAAGCGCCACGAGTTCGTGTGCACGTCCATCTGCCGCGTCTTCTCGTTCCAGGTCATGGGCCCGAAGTAGTCCCCGTGCCCCTCGTTGAACCACTGCGGCGCGTCGCTGAGGTAGTAGTCCAGGTACTGGTGGAACGCCTCGTGGTACGTCACGAGGATCGTGTCCGCGTCCTTGGGCTGCTTGTACAGCACGAGCTTCCGCGTCAGCGACTGGTAGTAGCCGCCCGTCCCCGGGGGCGAGCCGTAGTCCATGTACCCCTTGTGGTCCGCGAAGAGGATGACGCGGAACTTGTCCTTGCCCTTCGGGATCGGCGGGAAGACCTTGTTGTACTTCGCGTAGATGAGCTCCACGTGCCCGGAGATCCAGTCCGCGGATTTCTGGTCCGCGTCCGTCATCACGAGGAAGTGCTCGCTCTCCTTCGTGAACGTCTTCGCCCACCCGGGCCCCTTGACCTCGTGCTCGCAGATCCTCCCGACGGCCTTCGCCGCGCCCAGCTTCGGATCGAGCTCGCCCGCCTTCTCGCAGGCCGCCGCCGCCTTCGCGAACTCGCCCGTCCGGCAGAGGGAGAGGGCCTTGCTCAGGTGCGCGACGGCGAAATCGGGCTTCATCGCGATCGCGCGGTCGTAGGTCTTGATCGCCGCGGGGAAGGACTTCTGCCACGCGAACACGTCGCCCAGCTCGACGAGGGCCTCGTGGAACTTCGGGTTCAGCTCGAGGGCGCGCTCGAGGCGGCGTTGCGCCTCCTTGTACTCCTTGGTCCACTGGTGGGCGATGCCGAGGTGGTAGGAGCAGAGCGCGAAGGCCTTGCCGTTCATCCGCTCCGCCTTGCGGAAGGACTCGATGGCCTGCTCGGCGAGGTCCACGGCGTCCGCCGGCTTGCGGCGCGCCTCGTCCATCGTCGCCAGCCCCTTCTTGAGGGCCTCCTCCGCGGCCGCCGGCAGCCCCGGGGGCAGGGCGAGGTTCGACGCCTCGTCCGGCGACTTCGCGGGAACCGGCTCCTGGGCCGCCAGCGGAAGCGCGCACACGAGGAGCAGCAGCAGGTGTTTCATGATCGCTTAAGATAACACCCGTCCCGGGTCCCCGGTTTCCGATTCGGAGGCGCTCCGCATGCGAATCCTGGCCGCCGTCCTGCTCGCCGCGTCCCTCGCCTCGGCGGGCGAGCTCCCGATCCAGGAGGGCTGCGGGGGCGGCGACGAGTCGCCGCCGGCCGTCAACCCGCCGGGGAAGTACTCGAAGTTCCCGGTGGAGGTCGAGGGCGCGACGGGGATGAACGCGTACCTCTTCTCCCCCGAGGGGGTGCAGCCGGGCCGCCGCTACCCGTTGCTCTACGTGTTCCACGGCAACGGCGACGGAGCGGAGGGCCGGCACCGCAACCTCTCGAACGTCTCCTCGAAGGACTACCCCGTGTTCGTCATCGCCTGCCAGTACCAGAAGGAGGCGAAGATGGGCTCCGAGGGCTGGGGGCCCGAGGTCACGCGCAACGCCTTCCGCTGGCTGCTGGACAAGACCCTCAAGGAGCAGCCCGTCGACCCCGACCAGGTCTACCTCCAGGGCTTCTCCATGGGCGCGGGCGTCATCGGCCAGTGGGCCTACCGCTGGTTCAAGGACGAGCCGGAGTCCATGCCGTTCCGCGGCCTCTTCTTCAACGGCGGGATGGCCAGCGCCCACCGCAAGGAGGTATACCCCGACGTGCCCTACGTCTGCATGGTCGGGGAGAAGGAGACCGCCGTCCTCGGCAGCATCAACGTCGTCCAGGGCGTCCGCGAGTTCGCCAACGAGCTCCTCCGCTTCGGCCTCCGCTGCGAGTACCACGAGATCCCCGGCATGGAGCACTCCGTCAACGAGCGCTGCCACAAGGTCATCCGCGACTCGATGATCGCGCTCGCGGGGCCGAACGACCCCCCGACGCCCGCCGAGCCCGGCGAGCTGGCCTCCGTCGTCCGGAAGCTCAAGGCCGGACGCTGGAAGGACGCGATGGACGAGCTCAAGCCGCTCGAGGCGAAGGAAACCGAGGAGAAGCTGCGCAAGCGCGCGATCGAGCTGCGCAAGGCCGTGGAGAAGTGGGCGCCGGTCGAGCTCAAGAGGCTCGAGGGCCGCCTCGCCGAGGGCCTCGCGAAGAAGAAGCCCTTCGACGTCGAGTCGTGGGCCCGGATGCGCGCGGTGGCCGACGCCTTCCCGGACGGCGCGAAGCCCTGGGCCGACAAGCTCCGCGGGCTCGAGAAGAAGCAGGGCGACGAGATCGCCCGGCGCGCGAAGTTCCTCGAGGCGCGCGCGCTCGAGACGGGGGACCGGACCGCGGCGAAGGCCGCCTACGAGGAGCTCGCGAAGGCGAAGGACAGCCGGATGGCCCGCGCCGCCGCCTACCGGCTCTCGTGGTGGCTCGACGAGATCCCCGGGGTCAAGTGAACCTCAACGAGGACTTCGGCGTCTCGGTCGGCAAGGTCGAGGACCTGCGCCGGCGGATCGCGGCCCTGGGCCTCGATCCCCGCGCCATCGAGGAGCAGTTCGTCCGCGGGGGCGGGAAGGGCGGCCAGAAGATCAACAAGACGGCGAACTGCGTGCTCCTGCGCTACGAGGGGCACGTCGTGCGCTGCCAGCAGGATCGTCGCCGGACGGTCAACCGCTTCCTCGCGCTGCGCGAGCTGGTGGACCGCGTGGAGGCCGAGCGCTCGCCCTCGACGTCCCGGCGCGTCCTCGAGGGGGAGCGCCGCAAGGCGGCCGCCGCGCGTTCCGCCCGTCGCGCCCGGGCCCGGCACCGGGCGGATTTTCCTAGTGATCCGACCCCGAATACGTAAATCTTCTGGAATGCCCGAGCCCGGTAAGCAGCCCCCGCGACCCAGGGGGGAGACCTCGCTCCGTCGCAAGCCGGGAGGCGAGCGGGCGACCCAGTCCCGTCCCAAGCCCCGGAACCGCACGCCCCTCGTCATCGGCGGCGGGATCGGCGTGCTGGCCGTCCTCGGCGGCATCATCGCGTTCGTCCTGACCCGGCCCGGCCCCGGACCCGTCGCGGCGACGACCCCGACGCCGGCCCCGACTGCGACGCCCAGCCCGAAACCGGCCCCGACGGCGACCCCGACCCCGACCCCGGCCCCCACGCCGAAGCCGAGCGCGACCCCGACGCCCGCGCCCACGGCGACTCCGACCCCCGCGGATGACGGCCGCCCCGAGTTCCTGAAGCGGCTCGAGGAGAAGCGCAAGAAGGGGACCGAGCGCCTCGAGACCGCGCGGCGCGAGGTGAAGGAGGACCTGGAGGAGGAGCGCAAGGCGGAGGCGGCCTTCCGCGCCCGGTTCGCGGGCCGCAAGGTCGACGTGCTCCTGGCCTCCGGCAAGAAGCACGCCCAGGTCGGCCTCGCGGGCTTCTCCTTCGACGCCCTCCAGGTCGAGCTCGAGCCCGGGAAGCCCGCGCAGTCCATCCCCTGGAACCTCGTCGCGCCCGAGACCGTCCGCGTCGTCGGGCCGCTCGTGTACGGACGCCAGGAGGCGCAGGACCAGTACGACCTCGGGCGCTTCTACATCTCCCGCCGCCTCTGGAAGGAGGGGCAGGCCGCCGTCCAGGCCGCCGCGAAGCTCGACGAGTCCCTCGCGGAGAAGGTCGCGCGCATCGACGAGCACGTCGCGCAGCTCAGCTCCGGCCAGGGCAGCTTCAAGGGCGCGATCCGCCAGGTGCCCCCGGACTCGGTCGTGCTGACCTACGACTTCAAGGACCCCGAGCAGGTCGCGGACTGGGACGGCGAGGCCCCCTCGCTCGTCGTCGGCGGCGGCCGGATGACGATGGATCCCGGCAAGGGCGGGTCGTGGGACTGCGCCGGCCTCGAGTTCCTGGAGAACGTGGACGTCGAGGGCGCGGTCTCCGGCACCGGGGTCTTCACCGTCGGCTTCCACCGGAACCGCGAGGGCGCGTACCGCATCCGCCTCGCCGGCGACTCCGCCGCGATCCAGAAGTACGAGAAGTCGGAGCCGCAGGACCTGGTGAAGAACGAGAAGGCCTCGCTGAAGGCCGCGGAGCAGAAGTTCCGGCTCACCGTGCGGGGCCGCCGGATCAAGTTCCTGCTCGACGGCGTCGAGGTGCTGGCGTTCGACGACAAGGCGCCGGCCTCGAAGGTCGACCAGGGCGCCCGCGGGCCCGTGACGCTCGGCGGGCAGGGCGGGAAGATCGTGGTCTCCGGCCCGCTCGTCGTCTCCGGCCGGCTCGACCCGGCGGAGATCGAGAAGCGCGTCGCGACGATCGAGATGCTCCTGCGCCGGGCCGTGAACCCGGACCTCGAGGAGATCGAGGCGATCCGCGAGGACGCGCGCATCCAGCGCATCCTCGGCACGACCGAGGGCGTCCGGCTCTCCGCGGACGACCGGTACTTCACGGTGCGCATCCTCAGCTCGCAGGAGCTGGCCCTGTACGACACGCTGAAGTACGCCGTCGCGGAGGTCATCGCGTCGGGCTACTCGCGCAAGATGGAGAAGCCGCGCGAGGCCCTCGACAAGATGATCCAGGACCATCCCGACTTCCCGCCGGGCTGGTACCTGCGCGGCTCGCTGAGGATGGACTCCGGCGAGATCTCCAAGGCCCGCGAGGACTTCGCCAAGGCGGCGGAGGTCTTCCCGGAGTTCGTGGAGGCCCTGCTCGCGCTGTCCCGGATCTCCGAGGCCTACCAGGACTACCCGAAGGCGCTCGACCTGGCCTCCCGGGCGGCGGCGCTTCGCCCCGACCACGCGGAGGCCCACCTGCTCATCGGGGAGTACCGCTTCTCGCTGGACAAGACGAAGGGGGCCGAGGCGGACGAGTCGCTCCGCGTCGCGAGCAAGCTCGGCGCGGACGGCGGGACCGTGCTGCGCCTGCGCCGCTGGATCCAGGCCCAGGTGAAGGGGCCCCGGGACCTGGGCTGCATCCACGAGGTCGAGACCGAGCACTACAAGGTCGTGACGGACATCAGCCTCGAGCGCGCGAAGTGGTACGGCGAGCGGCTCGAGATCGTCCGCAAGACCTTCCTCGACCGCTTCGGGAAGTGGTGGGCCGGCGACGACCGCGCCAAGCCGAGGATCGCGATCTTCAACACGCGCGAGGCCTTCTACACCTACAGCGAGCTCTCCTCGACGGACCGCCACGAGCAGGCGGCCGGGCACTTCAGCTTCCAGAACCACGAGCTGGTGCTCTTCGAGGAGACGGACCTCTTCGAGACGCAGGAGACGCTGTACCACGAGGCCTTCCACCATTTCGCCTCGGCGATGCTCAAGTACCCGCCGTTCTGGTGGAACGAGGGGATCGCGGAGTACATGAGCGCCCTGCGCATCGAGGGCGGGAAGGTGACCGAGCGCTCGCGGACCCTGCGGGGCCGCCTGGGCCTGCTCCAGGCCCTGCTCGCGGCCGGGTACCACGAGAAGTTCGAGGAGATCATGAACGAGAGCCCGGCCGAGTTTTACAGCGGCTTCGTGGGCTTCAAGTACGCGCAGGCCTGGGCCATGGTGCACTTCCTCTACGAGGCGGAGAACGGCAAGCACCGGCCGCTCGTCGAGAAGTACTTCGAGGTCCTCAAGGGCGGGAAGACGCAGCGCGAGGCCTACGACGAGGTGTTCAAGGACAAGGTCGAGCAGCTCGAGAAGGAATGGGTCGAGTTCGCCAAGAAGCTGAAGGCTCCCGAGACGCCGTGACCGGATGACCGAGACTCCCGTCCCGCCCGAGCGGGGCACCCGCCTCCGCCTGCGCCAGCCCGCGCCGCCCCCTCCGCCCGCCCCGTCCCGCCGCGGGCTCCTGATCCTGCTGCTGGCCGGCCTCGTGGTCCTCCCGGTGGCCGGCTTCGCCGCGTGGGGAGTCTGGAGGCGCCCGGCCCAGGCCCCGACCCCCGCGGCCGTCACCGCGAGCCCGACGCCTGCGCCGACCCCGACTCCCACCCCGGTGCCGACGCCGGTCCCGACCCCGGAACCGTCGCCGACGCCGCCGCCCGAGCCGACCCTCGAGGAGCGCCGGAACGAGATGCTGCTCCGGCTCGCCGACAAGCGCGCGGAGTCCCTGGAGCGCCTCCGCAAGGCGGAGGCCGAGCTCGAGGAGGAGGCCCGGGAGGAGAAGATCCGCGACGCGGAGTTCGCGAAGCGGCTCGCCGGCTGGAAGGCCGACGTCCGCACGCTCCGGGGGGATGTCCACGCCGGGGCGTCCGTGCTCGCGTTCGACTTCGACCTGCTCCGGCTCGATCCCGGGAGCGGGGCGCCGCCCTTGGAGCTGCCCTGGAACGCGGTGTCGTCGGAGTCGACGCTCGAGATCGCGAGGCGCGTCTACGCCGGAAGAGACGCCGGCGACCGCTACGAGCTCGGCCGTTTCCTGATCTCGCGGAGGCTCTTCCCGGAGGCCCGCGAGGCGCTGCTCGAGGCCGCGAAGCTCGACGAGAGCCTCGCCGACAAGGTCCAGCAGATCGACGACCAGATCAAGTCGTTGTTCTCCGGCCAGGGGAACTTCAAGGGGACCGTGCGGCACGTGCCGCCGTCCGGCGTGCTCGTGACCTGGAACTTCCAGGACGCGGGGCAGGCCTCGGACTTCAAGGGCTCGGATCCCGGGGTCGCGGTCGCCGACGGCCGCCTGAAGCTCAGCTCGGAGCCGCAGGCCTGGTGGAAGGTCACGTCGCTGAAGTTCATCGACGAGGTCGACGTCGACGGGCGGGTGACCTTCGACGGCGTGCTCGGGCTGCGCTTCCACGTGCGCAACGGGGCGGGCTACGAGGTCGTGCTCGGGCCCGAGGGCGCGGCCTGCTCGAAGTTCGCGGGGGCGGACGAGCAGCGCACGGAGCTGGCGCGGCGGGCCGGCCCGCTGCCGGGCTCCGCCGAGCGGCGCCTGAGGCTGACCGTCCGGCAGCGGCGCGTGGTGGTCCGGCTGGACGAGGAGGAGATCCTCGCGGCCGAGGACCCGGCCGGGGCGGGGGAGGAGCGGCCCCGGGGCGAGCTGCACGTGGGCGTCAAGGGCGGCTCCGCGACCTTCTCGGGCCCGCTCTCGGCGGGCGGCCAGACCGACGACGCGGGATTGCAGAAGCGCTTCGCGACGATGGAGATGCTCGTCCAGCGGGCGATCAACCCGGAACTCGAGATGCTCGAGGCCGTCCGGCGGCTGGAGACCGGCCGGCGCCTGGGCACCTCCGACGGGCTGCGCCTGAGCGCGGACGACCGCTACTTCACGCTCCGCATCCTCGGGACCTCCGAGCTCGCGGAGTACGACCAGCTGAAGGGCCGCCTCGCCGACGAAATGGGCGGGGGCGTCCCCCTGGGACAGCTGGAGGAGCTCCTCAAGAAGCACCCGGACTTCCCGGCCGCCTGGTACCTCCGGGGCCTCGCGAACTTCTGGCGGGGCGAGGTCCTCGCGGCCCGGGCCGACTTCCAGAAGGCCCTCGAGATCTTCCCGCAGTTCCACGAGGCGGAGGTGGCCCTCGGCCGGACCTGGCACCGGGCCTGGGATTTCGCCCGGTCGCTCGAGTGCGCGAAGCGGGCCCTGGAGCTGGCGCCCGGATCCGGCGACGCCCGGTTCCTGCTCGGCGAGGCGCGCTTCGCGAACGACCAGGCGGGCTGGCGGGAGGCGGACGCGCAGATGAAGCTGGCCGGCAAGCTCGGGGCCGACGGCGCGAGGGTGCTCCACGAGCGCCGCCGCGTGCAGGTCCTCGCGCGCGGGCCGAAGTCGCTCGGCGCGGTCCACGAGGTGGAATCGGCCCATTACCGGGTCGTGACGGACATCTCGCCGGAGCGGACGAAGGAGTACGCCGACCAGCTGGAGATCGTGCGGGCCCACTACGCGGAGCAGTTCAAGAAGTGGCACCCGGGGGCGCCCCGGACGAAGCCGCGGATCGTGATCTTCAACACGCGCGAGGCCTTCTACACCTGGAACGAGCTGACGATGATCGACCGGGGGGCCCACCTCGGCGGGCACTTCAACGCGGCGAACAACGAGCTCGTGCTCTTCGAGGACGTCGACCGCTGGCAGTGCTCCCAGGTGCTCTTCCACGAGGCGTTCCACCACTTCGCCTGGGGGATGGTGAAGTACCCGCCGTACTGGTGGAACGAGGGCATCGCGGAGTACATGAGCGCGGTCGACATCAAGGACGGGAGGATCGCGCGCAAGGGCGTCTCGCTGCCCTGGCGCTGGGGGACGATCCAGTCGCTGCTGAAGTCCGACCGGACGTTCCGCTTCGAGGACCTGATGAACCAGACGCCGGCGCAGTTCTACGAGCGCTCGGCCATGGGGTACCGCTACGCGCAGGCCTGGGCCATGCTGCACTTCTTCTACGAGGCCGGGGACGGGAAGCACCGCCCGCTCATCGAGGACTACCTCGGGCGCCTGGTGGAGGGCCGGAGCCAGAGGGAGGCCTTCGACCTCGTCTTCCGGGGGAAGACCGCCGAGCTCGAGAAGGAGTGGAAGGCCTTCACGAAAACGCTCAACCCCCCGGCCCCGGCGAAGTAGAATCCGCCGACCTGAACGGAGGACCCGAATGATCCGCGCCGCCCTACTGCTCCCCGTGTTGCTCCTCGCCGCCCGGCAGGACCCGCCCAAACCCGAGCCGCCCAAGCCGGCCCCGGAGGAGGCGAAGCGGGAGAGCGCCATCGCGAAGCGCGACACGCTCCGCATCGAGGTCGACCTCGACGGGAGTTTCGAGCCCGCGGAACGGCATTCCCTCCAGTTCAAGCCCGAGGGCTACCAGGGCGAGCTCGTCCTCGCCCAGGCCGCCGCCCACGGCGCCAAGGTGAAGAAGGGCGAGACCTGCTTCCAGGCCGAGAGCGCCAAGCTGGCCGACGCGCTCGCCGCCGCGGCCCTCGACGTCGAGGCGGCCCGCACCGGGCTGGTCCGCGCCGAGGAGGAGCTCCGGCTCGGCGAGGTGGCCGACGGGCTCCAGATCGACAAGGCCGACCGCGAGGCCCGCGAGGCGGCCGACCGCCTGAAGTTCTACACCGAGGTCGAGATGGGCCTCGAGATCAAGAGCGTGGACGAGCAGCTCAAGATGATCGAGGACATCCTGTCCGACCAGAAGGAGGAGCTGGAGCAGCTCGAGAAGATGTACAAGTCCGAGGAGCTGACCAACGCCACGGCGGAGATCGTCGTCAAGCGGGCCCGCCGGCAGATCGAGCGGATCCAGCGGATCCTCGAGGCCCGGCGCATCCAGGCCGAGCGGCTCAAGACCCACGACATCCCGGCGCAGGTCGAGGTGCTCCGCGGCCAGGCCCGCGAGTCGGCCCACCAGCTCGACGTGGTCCGCAAGGCCTCCCCGCACAACCGGAAGGACAAGGAGATCGGGGCGCAGCGCGCCAAGGCGGCCCTCAAGGCGGCCGAGGAGAACCACGCGAAGCTCAAGAAGGACGAGGCGGCGCTGACGCTGGCCGCCCCGGCCGACGGGACCCTGTACTACGGCCACTTCGAGAACGGGGCCTGGACGGGCGTGGAGGAGGCGGCGCGCAACCTCAAGGCCGGCGAAAAGGTCGCCGCCGGGACCGTGCTCGCGACCGTCGTGCCGGACGCCCTCGCGGTCGCCACCTCGCTCCCCGAGGCGAACCTCGGCGACCTCGCGATCGGCGGCGCGGCGAAGGTCGAGGTGCCCGCGTTCGCCGACCTCGCGCTCGAGGGGAAGACGGACTCGGTCCGCCTCGTCGGCGCCCGGCAGGGCGAGAACTACCCGCTGCGGATCGCGCTCGCGAAGGGCGACCCCCGGCTGGTGCCCGGCCTCAAGGCGAAGGTGCACATCCTGCTCGCCGAGCTGAAGAACGTCCTCGTGGTGCCCGCCGCGGCGGTGCGCGACGAGGGCGGCAAGAAGTTCGTCACCGTCGTCCTCAAGGACAAGACGGCCCCCCGCGAGGTGGCCGCCGGCCGCCGCTCGGGCGAACTGATCGAGATCAAGTCCGGCCTCAAGGAGGGCGAAGAGGTCCTCCTGGGCGGGGCGAAGGCGGAGTAGCGATGCGCCGGTCGATCGCGGCGCTGGCCTTCGCGGTGGCGGCGTCCTGCACGCCGACGCCGGAGGGCCCGGTCGTCCCGATCGAGGACGCCCCGGTCCGGGGCCGCCCGATCCACGAGGCGATCCGGCAGGGCGTCGCGCACCTGCTCGCCGCCCAGAACGCCGACGGGTCCTGGGGCTCGGCCCGGGGGACCTCCGGCTTCGACGTCCGGGCCTCCGTCCCGGGCGCGCTCGAGGGGTTCCAGTACACCGTCACCGCCCTCGCCGTGCTCGCGCTCCGCGAGGCCAAGGCCCCGCCGGAGCCCGTCGCCCGCGGCGTGAAGTGGATGCTCGAGACGCCGCTGCCGCGCCGGGCGGACGGCATCGAGATCTACAACGTCTGGGCCCACACCTACGCGATCCAGGCCCTCGCCGGGGTCTTCGAGGCGGAGAAGGAGGAGATCCGCCGCTCGTCCCTGCGCTCCGCGGTGGAGCGGCACCTCAAGGCCCTCGCCGCCTACGAGACCATGTACGGCGGGTGGAACTACTACGACTTCGAGATGGGCGCCCAGCGGCCCGCGAGCGCGCCGACGAGCTTCGGCACGGCCGCGACCCTCGTCGCGCTCTCCGAGGCCCGCCGCGCCGGGCTCGACGTCCCGGAGTCGATGGTGAAGCGCGCGGTCCGCGGGCTCGCGGGCTGCCGCAACCCGGACGGGAGCTACCTCTACGACTTCGGGTTCCGCTACTACCCGACCCACCTCGCGAACCGCGACAAGGGCGGGCTCGGCCGCGCCCAGGCGGGCAACGTCGCCCTCTTCCTCTGGGGGGGGAAGGTCACCCGCCCGGACCTGAAGACGGGCCTCGACCGGATGTTCACCGACCACCGCTTCCTCGACATCGGGCGCAAGCGCCAGTTCCCGCACGAGGCCTGGTACTTCAACAGCGGCTATTACTACTACTTCGGCCACTACTACGCCGCGCGGGCCATCGACCTGCTGGAGCCCGCGGACCGCGCCGAGCGCCGGGCCCGCCTCGCCGCTTTCGTGCTGCCGCACCAGGAGGAGGACGGGTCCTGGTGGGACTACCGGATGTGGTCGTATCACAAGATCTACGGGACGAGTTACGCGCTGATGACGCTCCTCCGCTGCCTCGACGCGCCCTACGTCCCCCGGAACCGCTGATTCCCCGTCACGGGAGGGGCCGGGCCGAGTCGGAATCCCCCGGAGGTGCCGATGAGCATATTCAAGTACTTCTTCGACAACGAGTACTGGCAGCGCTCGGACATCGAGCGGCTGAAGGAGCGGGCCGAGCGCCTGGAACGCCGCTCCGCGGCGCGGGTGAAGGACCTGTCCCACGACCTCGAGGAGCGGCTGGGCCGACTCGAGCTGGTCGTCGAGTCCCTGGGTCGCCTGATCGTGGACAAGGGCGTCGTGACGCGGGATGATTTCGCCCGGGTCATGACCGCGGTGGACATCGAGGACGGGGTCCTCGACGGCCGCCGGACCCGCCATCCCAAGGGCGGGAACTAGGAGGAGCCATGGCGAGCAAGCCCGCGAAGAAGTCCGCGCCCAAGGCGAAGAAGGCGGCGAAGGCCCCCAAGGCGCCGAAGGCCGCGAAGCCTGCGAAGCCCGCGCCCGCCGACGAGGGCCTCGACGCCAACGAGGTCTACAACGAGGGCCTGCGGCTCGCCAAGACCGTCGAGAAGCAGCTCCGCGGCGGCCGGCTCTCCGCGGCGGACGTCGCCATCGTCAACCAGGCCGTCGAGCGCTTCCAGAAGGCCATCGAGCTCGCGGACAACCACGGGCGCGCGCACATCATGCTCGGCAACATGTTCCGCTACACGGGCCGGGGCACCGAGGCCATCCCGCACTTCGAGCGCGCCATGGGCCTGCCCGAGGACAGCGACGACTGGGTCAAGGCCTGCGACGGCCTCGCGAGCTGCCTGATGGAGCCCGCGACGCTCGACCGCGCCATCGAGGTCCTGCGCCTCGGCGTGAAGCACCACGGCCGCGACCCCGTGCTCCTGTACAAGCTCGGCGCCTGCCTCGTCGAGAAGGGCGAGAACGCGGACGCCGCGACCGTGCTCGAGACCTGCGTCGAGGTCGACCCGTCCCATTCGCCCGCGCGGCAGCTGCTCGACCGCGCCAAGGCGATGGTCGCCGCGGCCGCCCAGGGCCCGGGCCCGTCCTACGAGGTCCCGGCCGAGTACGCGGAGAAGCAAAAGAAGGTCGAGAAGCTCGCGACGGAGCTCCAGGCGGCCATCCAGAAGCTGATGCTCGGCAAGGAGTCGCCGGAGCAGAAGACCGCGAAGGCCATGAAGCTCCAGCAGGACTTCCAGGCGGCCGTGACGAAGCTGTACGGGGGCTAGCGCGCCAGCGCGGCCGACGCCAGGGCCCGCTCCGCGGGGGAGGGGGACTCCTTCGCGATCCAGGCGAGCACCGCCCGCCCGGGCGCGCCCAGGTCCTCGAGGACCGCGATCGCGCGGCGCCGGGCCCGGGTCCCCGCGCCCGAGGGCCGCAGGGCCTCCTCGGAGTCCTGCACCAGGGCCCGCAGCCGGGACACCGTCTCCGGATCCCTGCCCTCGGCGATGCGCCGGGTCGCCAGCTCGTGGATCGCCGGCCCGTGCCGGGCCAGCGCCTCCTGCGCCGCCTCCCGGAGCTCCGGCTGGTCGCTCGCGAGGCCCTCCACGAGGCCGGCGAAGCGGTGCGCATCCGGCGTGACGAACTGGCCCCGGATCAGGGCGGCCGCCGCCGCGGGATCGGCCCGCAGTCGCCGCGCCGCGAGCCGCGCGGGCCGGGGATCGAGGCCCTCCAGCGCCTCCCAGGTCTCGGCGGGCGCCTCGCCCTCGACCAGCGAGTCGATCTCCCCTCCGCGCACCGCCCCGTCCTCGTCGAGGCCCGCGTAGCGATGGCCGCGGGGGGACAGCGTGACGATCCGCAGCGAGGGGCCCGGCGGCTCGGCGTCGAGCAGCCGTTCCCAGGTCAGGGTCTCGATCACCGAGAGGCGCGACCCGGGACCCGCGAGCAGCAGGAGCCGGCCCGGGGCGTCGGCCGCGGCGCCGTGCAGGCCGTCGGGCAGCCGCTCCTCGAGGCGGAAGCGCCGGTCCCCGGAGGGAAGCTCCCGGACCTGGGCGTGGCCCAGCGCCGAGAGCGAGAAGAGCAGCCTTCCGCCGGTCAGGAAGGCGAGGGAGCGCACCGCGTGGACGTGCCCCTCGAGGGGGCGGGTCGCGGCGGGGGGCAGCGGCACGAGGTGGAGGAAGGACTGCTGCTGGCCCGACCCGGCCGCGAGGAGGCGCGAGTCCGGCGAGAACGCCAGCGAGTACCAGTCGGGGCTCACCGTGCCGCCGAGGAGCGGCTCGACCCAGGCGCCGGAGGCCGTGTCGCCGACGTGGAGCGCGCCGAGGAAGGGCCGGCCCGGGGCGCCGCCCTCCGCGACCGCGACCCAGCGCCCGTCCGGGGACCAGGCCACCGCGCGGACCGGGTAGTCCTCGAGCTCGTGGTACGCGCGCTCCTGGCCGTTCACCGGATCGACCAGGGAGACCCGGCCGGTCGATCCGACCGCGAGCGCCGAGGCGTCGGGCGACCACGCGAGGGCCGCGGGCGTCGAGGGGCGGGGGAGGAGGTTCACGAGGGCGCCGGACGCGGCATTGTAGATCCGCACGTCCGGGGCCTCGGTCCCGGCCGCGAGCAGCCTCCCGTCCGGAGACCAGGCCAGGCACGTCGCCCGGGGCGAACCCGCGTGGTAGGTCCGCTCCGCGGAGCGGGGCTCCGGGACGGCCTCCGGGGCCGCGCAGGACAGGAGGATGAGCAGGCCGAGGGGCGCGACGCGCATGGATCCCCTCAGCGCGACCGCGCCGCCAGGGCCCCGCGAATCGCGGCCGCCTGCTCGGGCTCGGGCAGGGCGTAGGGCCGGAACTTCTCGATCGAGCCCTCCTCCTCGACGACGAGGAGTCCGCGGTGCAGGCCGAGCTTGCCGGCGAGCGGGGAGTCGATCAGCTCCGACGAGTCGGACGCGCTCATCTGGAAGAGGATGCGCGACTCGAACTCCTTCAGGGACTTGCGGCTCAGCGTCCGGTTGAGGTTGTTCAGCGAGTCGCACCAGACGATCGCGTGCACGCCCTGCGCCGGCCCCTCGGAGAGGATGCGGGCGAGCCGCTGCCCGGGCGTGGCGGACTCCTCCTCGCCGCCCGAGGAGAGGTCGAACTCGTCCTGGCGCAACTTGCGGAAGCGCTGGAGGTCGTTGAGCACGAGGAAGACGGGCTTCGCCTTGTCCCGGTCCCCGGCAAGGCGCCCCCGGACCTCCTCGTCGAGGTCCTCGATCACCTTCGAGGCGGCGCCGAACTCCGGGAACTCGATCTCGTGGGGCACGAGCTGGGCGAGCGTGGACAGTCCGCGGCCGTAGCGGAGCTCGGGCGGGCTGCCGTCGAGGACGACGAAGCGGACCCCTCCGACCGCGCGGCCCGAGGCGAGGCTGACGATGGACGAGAGGACGACGGCGAGGGCGGACTCGCGCTGCTGGCCGATGACCAGGAGGTTGCCGCCGCCCTGGCGGCGGAAGCGGACCTCGGTGGGCCCCTTGATCGCGTTGGCCTCGCCGACCCAGGCGACGTCCGGCCCGCGGCCGTCCACCGGGCCCCCGGCCGCGAGCCGCCGGTTGAGCAGCCCGTTGCGCCGCAGGTCGGCGGGGACGTTGCCCTCGAAGACGGCCATCGGCTCCGGCGGCGTCCAGTTCTCGCGCCGCGCGCGCTCGCGCACGGACTGCAGGCGCCGCTCCTCGGTCTCGTCGGAGAGCCACACCACCTGGAACGGGTTGTTGCCCTCGATCATGCCGGACATGTCGTTGTAGATGGCCTCGCCGGGCCGGGACAAAAGCCGCGCGGCCGCGTTGTCGTCGCTGAGGATGAGGTAGGAGTCCGCCTCGTTGCACTGCAGGGCGATGCGCACGCCCATCTGGCCCAGCGTGGCCTTGGCCAGCGAGTACGACCCGCCGAGCGTCTGCGAGCCCAGGATCACGTGCACGCCGAAGGCCCGGCCCTGGCGCACGATGCGGTCGAGCAGCAGCGCGGCCTCCTGCGCCGTGGAGTCCTCCTCCGTGAAGAACTCCTGGAACTCGTCGATGAGGAGCAGCGTGCGGGGCAGGTGCTCGGCGCCGGCCGCCTTGCGGTAGCCCGCGAAGTCCTGGACGCCGGCCTTGCGGAAGCGCTCCGCGCGGAGCACGAACTCCTGGTCGAGCCGCCGGAGCACGCTGACCCCGTACTCGCGGTCGCTCTCGATGGCGACGACCCGGGCGTGCGGCAGCTCGTGCGTGGCGAAGGTCTTGAACTCGACGCCCTTCTTGAAGTCGATCAGGTAGAACTCGACCTCGCGGGGCGAGTACCACGAGGCCAGGTTGGTGATCAGGACCCGGAAGAGCGTCGACTTGCCCGAGCCCGTCTTGCCGGCGATGAGGGCGTGCTGCGCGGTGCCCCGGCCCAGCTCGAGGTACTGGAGGCGCTCGGCCGCGGCCCGGCCCACGGCGACGCGCAGGCCGGTCTCGGAGGACAGGCTCCACTCCTCGCCCGTCTTGGGGACGACGTTGTCGAAGGGGACCTCGACGCGCTTCGCCTCGACGCTGCGCTTGCCGACGGCGTGGAGGATCGCGGTCAGCTCCTCGGCGCCGGGGAGCTCCTCGAGCTTCAGCGGGGCGCGGGGGACGACCTCGTCGGCGAGGACGAGGCCCTCGGGGCCGGACTGGAGGACCTGGCCGTTGTGCCGGAGCCGCGCGAGGTCCACGGAGGCGGGGAGCTTCTGCGTCCGGTCGTGCAGGATCAGGGTGTGCACGCCGCAGCGCGGCCCGCTGGCGACGAGGCTGGCGAGCCGCTCGACGGCGATCTCGCTGAAGCCGGTCGGGAAGTCCGTGATGACGAGGAAGCGGTAGGCCTCCGCCATCGGGCCGACCTCGCGGTTGTACTCGTCGATCGTCGCGTGGCGGTTGCGCAGGTACTTCTGGATCACCTTCTCGACGTGCTCCGTCAGCTCGGCGAGCTTGCGCTCGAGGTGGCCCGTCTCGGTCCAGATGCGGCCGCCGACGAGGGACTCGTCGTGGTCGGCGAGGTGCATGAGGGCCGCGAGGTTCTGGCCGAGGCCGACGGGGTCGAAAATCAGGAACTTCGCCTTGCCGGGCGGCAGGCCGGTGAGGATGCGCAGGAGGGCGCCGAAGAGCGTCTCCATCGCCCGGCCCCGGGATTCCGGGCCGACCTCGGCGAAGAGCGACCCTTGGTCGGGGAAGGAGAGCGCGAGGGGCAGGCGGGCGATCCCGTCGCCGGGGAAGCCGAAGTCGGGATCGCCGGCCGGGGCGTCGACGAGGGCCCGCAGGTCGACCTCGACGTCGCCGAGGTGGACGGCGGGCGGGAACTCGTCGGGGAGGACGGGGTTCTTCCAGCCGGGGTCGCTCCAGGGCCGGTAGCCGCGGCGGCTGCGCTCGCGGGCCTCCTCGACGAGCTGGGAGAACCCGTAGGCGGCCGATTTCCAGCGGGCCGCCAGGCGGTCGAGCTCCGCGCGCTCCTCGGCGTCGATCTCGGCGGCGGCCAGGTCGCGGGCGGTGTCCTGGCGCTCCTGCTCGCCGCGGTGCCGCTCCCGGAGCGCCTCGCGCTCGCGCTCGAAGCGCTCCTCGACCTGGTCGGAGGCGAGGCAGCCGGCGCGGTGGGCCTTGGCGACGAGTTCCTCGCGGCGCTGGTTGAGGACGTCGAGGGCCGCCGCCTCGGCGCGCTTGGCCACGTCCTCGGGCCCGCGGAACTTCTCCTCGAGCGAGGCGTTGAGCGCGTTCATCTGCTCGACGTAGGAGCGCTCGGCGTCGTCGAGGCGGGCGCGGAGGGCGGCCTGCTGGCGCTGGACCGAGTCGAGGAGGGCGAGGGCGTCGGTCCGCAGGCCCTCGAGGACGCCGCGGGCCCGTCCCCGGAGGAGGGCGCGGACGCCGAGGGCGAGGCCGACGGTGACGAGCCAGGACACGGGGGCGATGAACGTGGCGGGCACGAGGATGTCGCGGCGCACGGCCCAGATCCCGACCAGGGCCAGGCCGTGGGCGACGAGGAGGAGCAGGGCGACGACGACCCAGGGGCCGCGCCGCGCGTAGTGCATCCGGAGCTCGCGGCGGCGCTCCCGCAGCGCGCGCTTGAGGGCCTCCAGGGCGGCCCGGGCGGAGTCCGGGGTCCCCTCGGCGGAGGCGGGGGGGGCGGGGGCCTCGAGGGGGAGCCTCAGGTCCGCGGCGTAGTCCTCGATCTTCTGGCGCAGGGCGGTGGCCTCGGCGAGGAGCTCGGCGAGCCCCGGCTCGACGGCCTCGAGGGGGCCGGCGACGGCCGCGTGCTTCTGCTGGAGCGCGGCGAGGGCCTGCTGCTTCTCCTTCACGCGCTGCTCGTTGAGGCGGCCGAGGTGGAGGAAGAGCTCCTCCTTCCGGGCCGCGGCGGCGGCCGCGTGCTCCTCCTCGAGGCGGGCGAGCTCCGCGGCGTGGGCGGCCTCCGCCTCCTGCTGGGCGGCCGAGGCGCGGGCCTCGAGCTCCTGCAGCCGGGCCTCCTGCTCGCGGGCGAGGGCGCCGGCGGCCTTGGCGGCGGCCTCGTCGGCGACGCGGCGCCGGCCCCGGGCGCGGCCCTGGACCTCGGCGCGGGCGGCGAGGATCTCCTTGAGGCGGCGCTTGAGGTCCGCGAGGAGGGTGCGGAGGGCGTCGAAGCGCAGGGTGTTGTTCATGGGTTCAGCTGCAGTCCCGGTGCACCTGGCGGAGCAGCTCCTCGATCTGCTGGGCGGCGTTGGAGGCGGCCCGGATCGCGGGGACGAGCTCCTCGAGGAACTCCTTCGCGAAGGCGGTCCGGGCCTCGTCCTTCCAGTAGGGGGCGGTCTGCTCCCAGTGGACCATGAACTCCTTGAGGGCGCCGGAGAGCACCGCGCCGTTGCCGCCGCGGGCCTTCACGGGGCCGCCTTCCCGCCGTCGCCGGGGCGGAAGTACTCGTCGAGGCGGTCGGCCATGCGGTCGAGCCGGGCCAGGGCGCGGGGCGTCAGGTGGGCGAGGAGGATCGAGAGGGCGATGCAGGGTCCGGAGAGCTTCTCGGTCTTGTGCTCGAGGAGGCGGGTCCAGGACTTGACGGCGGCGATGGCCCGCTCGGCCTCCTCCTTGGAGCGCTTGGCCCGCTCGTAGGCCTTCTTCTCGTCGATGTAGCTCGGCTTGCCCATGGGGCCGGCGACGGCGTCGCGGGCGCGGTTGTACTCGTTGAGGGCGATCTGGTAGGCCTCCTCGCGCCGGCGGTGCTGCTGCTTCCAGTAGGTCTCGCGGTCGGTCCGGAGCCAGGTGGCGGTGCTGCGCACGTCGGACTCGAGGGACATGAGGGCGTTGCTGCAGACCTCGTTGAAGGTGACGAAGCGGGCGCGGATGTCGCGGATGATGTCCTGCGAGTCGATGCGGGCGGGTCCTCCGGCCATGGGTGCCTACCTCTGGTCCAGGTATTCCTGGATGCGCTCCGCCTTGCGGAGGAGGAAGGGGACGTGCTTGTCCGCGGCCTCGGCGAACTTGGCGAGGGTGCGCACCATCTGCTCGAAGGTCTCGGCGAACTTGGCGTGCTCCTGGTCCTGCCAGGTCTCGCCGAGCTTGGAGAAGCGCTTGTGGATGCCGGAGAGGTCGGCCTTCAGGCCCTCGTTGAAGCGCTTGAGGTCGATGGCGAAACGTCGCAGGTCGTCGGGATTGACGAAGGCCTTGGGCATGGTCGCATCCTCCGGCGCTGGGGGACCCCAGTATAGGACGCCGGGGCGGGAGGCGGAAGTCGGCGATTGGGTCGCGGCCGCTCCCCGGGAAGGGCACGTCCGCCCTATGGTAGCGGGGGTGGGGTTTGAAACCACGACCAACGGGGCCTGAGCCCCACCAGCTACCAGGCTGCACCACCCCCCGACC
>CAYXGZ010000005.1:0-97464 GCA_964464755.1 uncultured Planctomycetales bacterium | reverse complement strand
ACCCACGACCTCCGGGTTATGAGCCCGACGAGCTACCAGGCTGCTCCACCCCGCGACCTCGAATCCCGCGGCACGGGGCCGCGGGACCGCTTGTTGATAAAGATCAGTCCGAAGGCGGCGCATTGTAGCGGTGCCCCTCCCGGGGGTCAAGCGTGCGCCGGACCGCCGAGCCGCCGCGTGTAGATCATCGAGTAGGTCCGGCAGACGACCGCCGGGCACTCCCCGCACTTCTCGTCGAAGTCCGCCGGCGCCACCGGCTGGATCCTCACCTCGAACCCGATCCGCGAGTAGAGCTCCACGGCCTCCGCGCAGCGCGCCGCGTCCGCCAGGAAGCGCGGCGTCCATCCCGCGGCCACCAGGGCCGGGTCGGGCTCGATCTCCGCCTTGAGATCCGGCCCCTCGCCCCGCGGCGCGTCGCTCACGCGGTCGCGGCCGTCCCCCGCCGCTTCTCCAGGCGCCTCCGCGCCAGGATCGCCGCCCCCAGCGCGTGCACGAACTGCACCGTGTCGGGCGGCGGCACGTTCACCGGGTGCTTCAGCTGCTCCTGCACCGACCGGCCCATCGTCTCGAAGCGCAGGATCCCGCCGATCAGCGTGAACTCCGGCTGGCCGCCCACGCGCCGGATCAGCTGCACCGAGCGCTCCGTCAGCGAGTGCACCGCGCCCTGCATGATGTCCGCGGGCGCCGTCCCCATCGACAGGTGGTTGATGACCTCGGACTCCGCGAAGACCGCGCAGACGCCCGAGATGGGCACCGGCGCCTTCGACGTCGTCATCAGGGGCCCGATCTCCGTCGTCCCGTAGCCCATGTAGCGGGCCGTCTTCTCGAGGAACGCGCCCGTGCCCGCCGCGCACTTGTCGTTGAGCCGGAACGACAGCACCCGGCCGGACTCGTCCACCCGGGTCGCCTTCATCGTCTGGCCGCCGACGTCCAGGACCGTCCGCGTGCCGGGGAAGAGCTGCACCGCGCCCCGCGCGCTCGCCGTGAGGTCCGTGACGTGCACGTCCTTGAACGCGACCTGGTGGCGGCCGATGCCCGTCGCCACGACGTAGCCGACCTCCGACTCGGGCACGCCCGCCAGCCCGAGGGCCTCCTCGTAGACGCGGCGGGCGACCTCCGCGAGCTTGAAGCCCGTGTGGCCCAGCGCCCGCGCCACGATCCTCAGCCGCTCGTCCACGAGCACCGCCTTCGCGTAGGTGCTCCCGACGTCGATCCCCGCGGTGAGGCTCACGAGGTCCTCCCGGCCGCCTTCGGGGCGCGGCCCGCCAGGATGTGGTCCAGGGCGAAGAGCGCGGCGCCGAGGGCGCCCATGTAGTGCGAGTCCTCGCTCACGTTCACCTTCACGCCGAGCTTCTCCTCGATGGCCTTCACCATCGCGCTGTTCCGCGTCACGCCGCCCGTGAAGCTCACCTCGGGCTCGACCCCCACGCGCCGCAGGAGGCCCGCGGAGCGCGTCGCGATCGACTGGTGCACGCCCCAGAGGATCTCCTCGACCTTCTTGCCCTTGCCGAGCCAGCCGAGCACCTCGGACTCCGCGAACACCGTGCACGTCGTGCTGATGCGCACGGCCTTCGTCGCCCGCAGGGCCGTCGGCCCGAGCTCGCCGAGCGGGATCTCCAGCGCCGCCGCGGCCGCGCCGAGGAAGCGCCCGGTTCCCGCGGCGCACTTGTCGTTCATGCAGAAGTCGATGATGTCGCCGTTCGCGCCGACCTTGATCGCCTTCGTGTCCTGGCCGCCCATGTCCACGACGGTCCTCGTGCCCGGGAACATGTGCACCGCCCCGCGCCCGTGGCAGCTGATCTCCGTCACCTGCGCGTTGCCGAAGGTCACCTTGTAGCGGCCGTAGCCGGTGCCGATGACGTACTCGACCTCGCGCTCGGAGAGGCCGCCCCTCGTCAGCGCCTCCTGGTAGGCCGTCTCGGCCGCCTGGATGACGTTCGCCCCGGTGTCCGTGATCGCCCGCGCGACGATCTTCCGCCGCTCGTCGATCACGACCGCCTTGGTCTGCGTCGATCCGACGTCCACGCCCGCCGCGAATGCCATGGGTCCCCCTTAGCCTTTCGCCGCCGCCTGGCGGCGCCGGGACGCGAGCCCCTCGAAGAAGGCGTCCACGCGGTTCTTCATCGGCGCCTCCGCCACGACGCGCCGGTCCATCATGTCGCTCTCGAGGAAGAGGCTCGGCACGTCCACCCTCGAGGAGAAGGCGCGCCGCCCGTCCGCGAGGCCGGTCGACACCGTCCGGCAGCTCTTGATCGGGTGGTAGATCACCCCGTCGATCGCGTAGTCCTTCACCATGGCCTCGACCACGCGGTCGTTGTGGAACATGCTGTCCATCGCGTCCCGCACGCTGACGAGCAGCCCCTCGGCCAGGCTCTCGATGGGCCGCGCCAGGTCGTACTCGAAGCCCGTGTTCGCGCCGCCCGTGGCGAAGTACAGGTAGGTCGAGTTCACGAACGTCCCGTTCCACTGGGTGAAGAGCTCGTTGAAGCGCCGGAACATCGGGTAGCAGGGGACGCCGACGAACACGAGCCGCCACTGCTCGTCGCCGATGGTCCCGATGCGGTTCGCGACCTTGTGCTCCATCTCCTCGACGAGGTCCGTGAAGAAGTCGGCCCCGCGCTTCGTGCCGCGGAAGCCGTTCGCCACGCCCATGTAGATCGTGCCGTCGGTCAGCGCGTTGAAGACGGCCGGCCGGCTGCGGTTGCACTCCACGATGCGCTTCCAGGACACGCTGACCGTGTTCGCGTGGGCGAGGACCTCCCGGAACTTGTCGATGTCGAACTTCTTCCCGGTCACCCGCTCGCAGAGCGTGATGAGCTCGCGCACCTGCGCCTCGACGTACTTGCGGTCGTTCTCGAAGTCCCGGTCCCCGCGCCCGGACGCCAGCCCGGCCTGCCGCGTCCCCGGGATGTCCATCGTGAAGACGGGGCAGTGGTGCATCCGCTCCCAGATCTCCGCCCACTTGATGTAGGTGTTGCAGGCGTTCGTGAGGACGGCGAGGCTCGGCCGGGGGATCTTGCCCATCGGGTGCTCGCCGTGGCGGAGCTGGGTGGCGACGTCGGCCTTCACGTAGCCGCAGATGTCGGGCGAGTAGCCGTAGTCCTCGGCCTGGGAGAGGTACTCGTGGGCGACGCGGCGGATGGCGGTCTGCAGGGAGTTGATCTCGGGGAAGACCACCGGCAGGTCGAACGTCTTGAGGACCTCGTTGAGGCTGCCCATGACGAAGACGTAGGCCGAGTGGCCGCCCCGGTCGGCGGTCTCCGTCAGCTCGGCGAACCAGTCGCGGAACAGCTGGGCGCCGTCGCGGTTCCCGCGTCCGACGAGGTCCGTGGCGGAGGTGGTCATCGGGTTCCCCTAGGCGAAAAGGATGTTCTCGAGGAAGGTCTCGACCTGCAGCTCCAGCCCCTCGAACGACGTCATGTTCTCCTCGAACTCGGTGACGAAGTAGGGGATGCCCTCGGCGTCGAGGGCCTTGATGTAGGCCACCTGCTCCTCGAGCCCGGGCTCGCACATCTTCGCGGCGGCGATGATCGCGGCGCCCGCGCCGGCGTCCCGGATCCGCCTCAGCAGCATGTGCTCCTTCGGCTTGCGTAGGTCGTGCTGCACCGGGCTGTAGGTCGAGCGCTCCAGGTAGCTCTCGGCGAGGTTGAAGAGCGGATCGGCCGCGGCGGGGACGTCGGAGGTCAGGTAGCGCAGGCCGATCAGGAAGTCGTCGTCGACGATGTAGCAGGTCCGGCCCAGCACGCGGACCAGGTCGAGCGGGGGCTGCTCGCAGAAGCCGCCCTCGAAGACGATGCGGATCCGGTCCTCCTCGCGGGCCGTGCGCTTGCGGATCTCGGGCAGCAGCGCGGCCAGGATCTCGTTGTGCTCCTCGCGGGGCAGCAGGCCCGCCAGCGAGAGCAGCGCGTAGGCGTCCTCGGCGGCGATCTTCCAGGGGGCCTCGCGCTTGAGGTCGTAGAGCTCGCGGAGCAGCGCGCGGTTCTCGTTGAAGACCGCGATGGAGGCCCGGAGCTTCTCGTCCGTCACGTTGACGCCCGCGACCTGCTCGGCGAGCCGGCGCAGGCGGTCGTACTCGCCCCGCAGGTAGGCGGAGCTGTGCGCGGAGTTCGGGTTCTGGGGCAGGTAGAGGATCTGGCAGGGGTGCGCGAAGTTCCGGCCCCAGATGGCCGCGAGGTTCCTCGCGGCGTCGCAGATCGGGTGGGACACGAAGAGGTCCAGCTTCACCGCGTTCGTCAGGACGATCTCGAGCGAGGTCTTGATGATGGAGCAGAGGTACGAGCCGAAGTGCGAGTCGGCCCGCGTCGTCTCGACCGGCGCGCCGCGCACCTTGAAGGGGAGCATCCCGGCGGCGTGGACGATCTCCTCGGGGAAGTAGACCTGGAAGTGGCCGGCGACCTTGCCGCCGGCGGCCCGCCACGCGGCGACGCTGGGGAAGGTGGTGTCCTCGACCAGCTCGCGGCACTCCCGGAGGGCCTCGTCGAGCGGCTTGTTGCGCCAGGCCGTGAAGGTGGCGGGGCTCATGGGATCAGCACCGAGCGCACGGAGCGCCCGGCCCTCAGGTCGTCCAGGGCCGTGCCGATCTCGGCGAGCGGCCGTCGCGCCGTGACCAGCGGGCCCAGCCGGAACTTGCCGGATTGCACCAGCGAGAGCACGCGCCGGAAGTCGGCGGGGCGGCAGCCCAGGGAGCCGACGATCTCCTGCTCCTGGAACATGATCTTCGCGACCGCGATCTGCGCGGGCTTGTCGCTGTAGCCGACGATGCAGAGCCGGCCGCCGGTGCGGAGCGACGCGTGCGCCTGGCCGATCGTCTCCGGCCGGCCGATGCACTCGAGGGCCCGGTCGAGGCCGCCGCCGCTGCGCTTGCGAAGCTCCTTCGCCGTCTCGGGGAACTGCTTCGGGTCCAGCACGTCCGCGGCGCCGAGCGACTTCGCGAGCTCCAGCTTCTTGGGGTCGAGGTCGACCGCCGTGACGTGCGCGCCGAGGATCGCGGCGAACTGCACCGCGCTCAGCCCGACGCCGCCGCAGCCGAAGACGGCGATCCGGTCGCCGGGGAGGACCTGCGCGCGGTTGACGATCGCGTGGTAGGCCGTCGTGACGGCGTCCGCGACGATCGAGGCCTCGACGGGGTCGATGTTCCCGGGGAGCGGGATGAGGTCCTTCGCGGGCACGCGGACGAACTCCGCGAACGCGCCGTCGATGTGGTTCCCGAGCATCTGCATCTTCTCGCAGATGTTGGCCCGGCCCGCCTGGCAGAGCGCGCAGGCCCCGCAGGTCAGCACGGCGGGCACGAGGACCGCCGCGCCGGGAACGACGTTGGCGACGCCCGCGCCGACCGAGTCCACCCAGCCCGCGGCCTCGTGGCCGAGGACGATCGGCGGCTTCTTGAACGTCGAGACCCCGTGGTCGAGGTAGTGGAGGTCGGTGTGGCAGAGCCCGCAGCCCGCGACCTTGACGATCGCCTCGCCCGGCCCGGCGGAGGGCTTGTCGAGGTCCTCGATCGTGAGGGGCTTCCCGGACCCGGTGAAGACGGCGGCTTTCATGGGGATCTCCGGTTCATTTCCAGGCGGGGGCCCGCTTCTCGAGGAAGGCGCGGATGCCCTCCAGGGGCTCCGGGAACTTCATCAGGTCGTCGAGGTAGATCCGCTCGGCCCGGTGCAGGCGCTCCTCCTCGGAGAGGCGCACGGCCCGCTTCGCGGCGACGAGCGCGGGGCGTGGGTGCTTCGCGAAGCGCTCGAGGAGGGCCTCGGCCTGCTCCCGGGTCCCGATCTTGTGGACCAGCCCGGTGGCCAGCGCGTCGGCGACGGGGACCTGCTCGCCGGACAGGATCAGCTCCAGCGCGGCCGAGGGGCGCATCCGCGCGGGCAGCAGCGCCGCCGCCACGGGCGGGAAGACGCCGAGGGTGATCTCGGGCAGGGAGAGCTTCGAGTCCTCCGCGGCCACGATGAAGTCGCAGCCCAGGGCGAGCTCGAGGGCCCCGCCCATCGTGGCGCCGTGCACCCAGGCGACGCTGGGGATCTCGAGGCGGCGCAGGGCGAGGATCGCGCGGGTCAGCCCGGGCAGCATCTTCTCGACCGAGCCGGGGAGGTGCTCGCCGACGTCCGAGCCCGCGCTGAAGTGCTTGCCGGCGCCGGTCAGCAGCAGCCCGCGGGCGCTCCCGCGGCCGGCGCGCTCGACGCCGTCGATGATCGCGTCCATCACGGCCATCGTGAGGACGTTGACGGGCGGGTTGGAGAACTCGAGCACCGCGAGGCGCCCGCGCTCCGAGAGGGTCACGGCTTCAGGCAAGTTGTCCTCCGTCGACGCGGATCACCTCGCCGGTGACGTGGCGCGCGTCGTCGCTGCACAGGAACCAGACCACCCCCGCGACGTCCTCGGGGACGGCGATGCGGCCGAGGGCGGTCTCCTCCGCGAGCTTCGCCCGGGTCTCCGGCGGGATCGCGGAGGCCAGGGGGGTGTCGACGAGCCCGGGGGCGACCGCGTTGACGTTGACCCCGTAGCGGCCGAGATCGCGGGCGGCCGCGCGGGTGAGGCCGATGACCCCCGCCTTGGCCGCGACGTAGTTCGAGAGGCCGCGCCGGGCCCGCAGGGCCACGGTCGAGGCGACGGTGACGATCTTCCCCGAGCCCTGGCGCTTCATGACGGGCGCCGCGGCGTGCAGGTAGGCCCAGGTCCCGGTGAGGTCGACGTCGAGGACGTCCTTCCACTGCTCCGGGGTCTGCTTGTCGAGGGGGGCGTCCTTCGAGATGCCCGCGCAGGTCACGAGGATGTCGAGGCGGGACAGGGAGGCGACGATCTCGTCGGCCCGGGCGGAGTCCCGGACGTCGGCCTGGAAGTAGCGCGCGCCCTCGGCGGGGCGGAGGTCCGCGACCGAGACCTCGTAGCCCGCCGCGAGGAAGCGGCGGACGACCGCGAGGCCGATCCCGGAGGAGCCCCCCGTGACGAGGGCGAGTCGGGACGTCACAGGGCCTTCCCGCAGACCCCGCAGAACTTGAAGTCGCCCGGGAGCCCGACGGCGCCGCAGGAGCACTGCCGCGCGGGGGGGCCCCAGAGGAACTCGGTCCGGCGGACCTTGCCGAAGTCGGTCTTGCGCTTCTCCACGAACGCGCGCATGCCCTCCCAGGGCTCGAGGCCGCCGAAGTGGGTGGACAGCCAGTCCTGCGCGTGGCCGACCGTCAGGTTCCACACGAGGTCCTTCAGCGTGTTCGTCTGGACCTTGGTGTAGCGGGTGCACTCCGGGAACTTGTTCTTGATCTGGGCCGCCCAGTCCGCGACCTGCGCGTCGAGCCTCGAGAGGTCGATCGCGTAGCCGTCGAGCTTCTTCTGGGCCTTGTCGCAGTCCTCCGGCGTGGGGTTCTCGATGAACGCGCCGCCGCGCGTGACGCTCGGGGCCACCGCGTTGACGAGCCCCCACTCGAGGGCCCTGCGGGCCGGGATCTTCGGGTTGAGCAGGAGCATCTCGCGGGCCCGCTTGTCGCCGACGACGAGCGGCAGCCACTGCGTCGCGCCGCCGCAGGCGACGGAGCCGACCGAGGTCCCGACCTGGCCGACGTAGGCGTGCTCGGCGATGACCGTGAGGTCGCAGGCGAGCTGGCTCTCGTTGCCGCCGCCGACGGCCATGCCGTTGAGGCGGGCGATGACGGGCTTGCCCGAGTGGAGGATCGCCTCGAGGTAGCCCCGGAAGAGCGCCATGTACTTCCAGTAGTCGCGGGGCTTCTGCGTGTAGATCGTCGAGTACTCGCGGACGTCGCCGCCGGTGCAGAAGGCCCGCGTGCCCGCGCCGGTGTAGACGATGACGTGGACCGCGTCGTCCCACGAGGCGTCCTGGAAGGCCGCGATGAGCTCCTGGAGCGTCCGCGTGGTGTAGCAGTTGTAGGTGTCCGGCCGGTTCAGCGTGACGGTCGCGACGCCGTCCTTCTTCGAGTACAGGAGGTCCTGGAAGACCGGCGTGGGTCGCGCGAACGGGCTCGCGGAGGGCGCGGCGGAGGAGGGCGGGGCGGCGGCGGTCGTCTCGGCCATGGGTTCCCCCAAGACGTATGGTGGATCGATCTCCGGGCCCAGCCCGGATGGGGGAATCGAAGCAAAGCGACGGCCAGAAGTCCTAGGTTAAGGAATTCCGCGGCGCGGCGCAGAAGTACGCCGCGGGTGCGGAAAAGTCCGCGCTACTCTTGGCAGCGGGAGGGGAGGCCGTGGGCGCGGATGAAGCAATTCTTCGTGTAGTAGGCGCCGCAGCCCAAGCAGGGATATCCCGCGACGGCCCGTTCCTTGAGGAGCAGCTCGATCGTCTTCTCGAGGTGCGTGCAGAGTCCGTCCACGTCCTGGCCCTCGAGGAGGGCGCTGACGCGGTCGGCCTTGAGCTTCTCGTAGCGGCGCACGATGCCGCGGGCCTTGGGGGTCAGCTCGATGATCTCGGCGCGCCGGTCGCTGCCGAGCGTGGTCTTTCGCACGAGCCCCTTGCGCTCGAGGCGGGCGACGGCCTTCGAGGCGGCCGCGTAGGAGGCGTCGAGGAAGTACGTCACGTCCTTGACCATGAGCGTCTTGGGCTGGCCGAGGAACTTCAGCAGGTTGAGCTGGTCGAAGGTCAGGCCCTCCACGGAGACGCGCGAGAGGTAGCCCTCCTCGAAGGTCTGGTTGACGAGGCGGGCGATGATGTGGACGTCGCGGAGGAAGCGGTTCCGGGTTTCGCTCATGGGCCCGAAGGTAACAGGCTCGCCCGGCGCTTCCAAGAAAATACTTCCCGAGGTTGAGGGATAACAGGGTTAAGGAAGTCAGGGCGCCCGGGTCGGTTCCAGGCCGGCGGGCAGGGCGGCCCGGTTCGCCTCGCAGCGCTCCTGGTCGTCGCAGGCGCGGCAGAGCGCCGAGACCGGCTGGAAGAGGTCCGTGCTGAGGTACTTCAGCCCCGTGTCCGGGATCAGGGTGACGACCGTCTTGCCCGGCCCGAGCCGCCGGGCCAGCTTCCGCGCGGCCCAGGCGTTCGCGCCGCCCGAGTAGCCCGCCAGGATGCCCTCCTCGCGCGCCAGGCGGCAGGCGGTGCCCTTGGCGTCGTCGTCCGAGACCCGCACGACCTCGTCCACGTCCACGGCCTTGTAGAGGTCCGGGATGAAGCCCTCGCCGATGCCCTGGAGCTTGTGGGGACCGGGCTCGCAGCCCGTCAGCACCGACGACTCCGTCGGCTCGATCGCGGCCCGGATCACCCGGGGATTCCGCTTCCGCAGCCAGCGCCCCACGCCCATCAGCGTCCCGGACGTGCCCACGCCCATGACGAAGGCGTCGACGCGGCCCCCGGCCTGGCGCCAGATCTCCGAGGCCGTCGCCGCGTGCGCCGCGGGGTTGTCCGGGTTCGCGAACTGGTTCGGCATGTAGTGGCCGGGCCGCGCCGCCAGCTGCTGGGCGACCTCCACGACCTTCTCGATGTCCTCGCGCCGGAACATGCCTGGCGTCTTGTCGAGGCAGGGCGTCAGGACGACCCGCGCGCCGAAGGCCGCGATCAGCGCCGAGCGCTCCCGGCTCATCGCCTCCGGCATCACCGCGATCATCCGGTAGCCCTTCACCGCGCAGGCGAGGGCCAGCCCCGCGCCCGTGTTGCCGCTCGTCGGCTCCACCACGGTCATCCCGGGCCGCAGGTCGCCGCGCCGCTCGGCCTCCTCGAGCATCCGGATCGCGATCCGGTCCTTGAGGCTGCCGGAGGGGTTCGTGTACTCGAGCTTCGCGAGGATCTTCGCGCTCCCCTTGGGCGCGAGGCGCTGGAGCCGCACCATCGGCGTGCGGCCGACGAGGTCGAGCACCGATTCCGCGTAGGCCGGCTTGCGCTTCACGCGGGCACCCCCTCGGGGGCCGGCAGCGGCTCCAGCTCGGCCGTGAAGTGCCGGAGGAACTCCGGCGCCTTCGCGATCCGGAGCCCGCGGATCGAGCCCCGGCGCTTCCAGATCCGCGCGAGGCATTCCGCGACGTAGCCCAGGTGCGAGGCCGTGTAGACGCGGCGGGGGATGGCGAGGCGCACGAGGTCGAGGCGGGGCAGGGAACCGGGCTTGCCGAACATCAGCGTCCCGATCTCGCAGGCCCGCACGCCGCCCTCGAGGTAGAGCTCGCAGACCAGGGCCTGGCCCGGGAACTCCTCCTGCTTCACGTGGGGGAGGAACTCGCGGGCGTCGACGTAGACCGCGTGGCCGCCCGCCGGCTTCACGACGGGCACGCCCGCCGCGTCCAGCAGGTCGGCGAGGTGCCGGACCTGGCCGACCCGGTGCTCGAGGTAGGAGGGCTCGACGGCCTCCCCGAGCCCGACGGCGATGGCGTCGAGGTCGCGGCCCGCGAGGCCGCCGTAGGTGGGGAAGCCCTCGTAGAGCACGAGCACCTGGCGGAACTTCTCGGCCAGGTCCGCCGAGCGGCAGGCGAAGAAGCCGCCGATGTTCGCCAGCCCGTCCTTCTTCGCGCTCATCGTGCAGCCGTCGGCGAGCGAGAACATCTCCCGGACGATCTCCCGGATCGGCCGGCCGGGGCACTCGCGCTCGCGGATGAACCACGCGTTCTCCGCGAAGCGGCAGGCGTCGAGGATGAAGGGCAGCCCGCGCGCGTGCAGCGCGGCCGAGACGGCCCGGAGGTTCTTGAGGGAGACGGGCTGGCCTCCGCCCGAGTTGTTGGTGATCGTGGCCATGCCGAACGGCACGTTGCCGGCGTCGAGCACCTTGGCGAGCTTGTCGAGGTCCACGTTGCCCTTGAAGTCGCACTCCTGCGACGGGACGTAGGCGCACTCGACGACGCAGTCGATCCCCACGCCGCCGACCATCTCGAGGTTGGCCCGCGTCGTGTCGAAGTGGCAGTTGTTCGGGACGACCTGCCCGCGCTTCACGAGCAGCGAGAAGAGGATGTGCTCGGCGCCCCGGCCCTGGTGGGTGGGGATGACCTCGGGGAAGCCGAAGAGCTCGCGGACGGCCGCCTCGAAGCGCGCGAAGCTGCGGCTGCCCGCGTAGGCCTCGTCGCCGAGCATGAGGGCCGACCACTGGGCGTCGCTCATCGCGGAGGTGCCGCTGTCGGTCAGGAGGTCCACGGAGACGTGGCTGGAGGCGACGCGGAAGAGGTTGTACTTCGCGTCGCGGAGGATGCGGCGCCGCTGCTCGGGCGTGGTGGGGTCCACGCGCTCGACGACCTTGATGCGGTAGGGCTCGATCGGAGGTGGATTCACCGGGTGCACTCCCTCTGTTGCCCTTCGAATAGCAAGGAGCGTGCCTCGGGCCGCGCCCCGAGCGGAAACCGGCCCCGACGGAAAAGTCCCTCCCCGTGCGCAGGATTCCGCAACGGCCCAAAACGGCGGCCGGGCGGGGATCCGGGATGGAAACTCCGGCGGGCGGGGGTATGGTGACGGCCATGGGCTGGAACTGGGCGACCCTGGTGGCCTGGATCGGGATCGTGATCGGCGGCGTGCTGCTCAGCGGCGGCCTCGCCACGGCCATCATCCTGAACCTGCCGGTGGACTACTTCACGGGGACGAAGCGGGCGCCGTTCCTGCTGAACGCGCACCCGGCCTGGCGCTGGACGGTGCTCGTGCTGAAGAACCTGGGCGGGGCGGTGCTCGTGCTGCTCGGCCTGGTGCTCTCGATCCCCGGCGTGCCCGGCCAGGGGTTCCTGACGATCCTCGCCGGCCTGATGCTGCTGGACTTCCCAGGCAAGTTCCGCCTCGAGCGCCGCCTCGTCTCGATCCCCTCGCTCGGGAAGGCGGTCAACTGGATCCGCGCCCGCGTCGGCAAGGAGCCGATGGAACTGCCGGTCAGGCGGACTCCGCCTTGAGGAGGACGTCCTTGAAGCGCTGGTAGAGGTAGGACACCCCGACGAGCATCACGCCCAGGCCGATGAAGGACAGGATCCGCCAGATCCCCTCGAGGAACGACAGGTCCACGAGGAAGACCTTCAGGATCGTCACGCAGAGCACGCCGAGCGCCAGCAGGCGCACCGCGCGGAACGGGCGGACGAAGCCCAGCGCGACCAGCGAGATCGAGTACAGCGTCCAGATCAGCGAGTAGCTCATCTGCCGGGCGTGCTCGGCGGTGATCAGCCCGATCGACGAGGCCGAGACGCCGTCCCGGGCCTCGAGGGTCGCGAGCAGGATCAGGAAGAGGTGGCCGACGATCGCGAGCGGCCCGGCCAGGACCTGGTCGAGCGCCGTCTCGAAGACCTCGACGACGCTGCGGATCCGGGGGTTCCAGGCCCGGTACATGGCGGCGGAGGCGAGGATCCCGGCCCCGACGAGCCCCGCGCCGAGGCAGCGCGGATTGAAGAGGACCCGGTCCATGCCCACGGACGTCGGGCCGAAGGCCCAGCCGAGCGAGGCGAGCAGGCCGATGCCGAGGAAGACCAGGCCGCCGCCGCGCAGGTGGACCCGGTCGCGGCGGAATCCGTCGGCGACCATCAGCGTCGCGTGCACGGCCCAGATTCCCGCGAGGCCGAACTCCTGCATCGCGTCCCAGCGGCGGATCCTCCAGAGGTCGATCCATTCGGTGCTGAGCGCGAGGGCCAGGGAGGCGTTGGCGAGGAGCGTGAAGACCGGCGAGAGGAAGTTCCAGTCCGTGGCGGGCGGTCCCTGGCGCCGGAACTCGAAGGACAGCCAGGCCAGCGACCCCGTCACGGTGAGCATCGAGAGGAACCGGGTGTTGCCGAGGAAGGTCGTCATGACGGCGCCCCGCTCGCCGAGGTCGAAGACGAGCAGCTTGACGAGGGTGGCGAGGACGAAGGCGAGGCCGAAGCCCTGGAGCAGGGTCTCGCCGCGGCGCTTCGCGACGGTCACGACGAGGGCGGCGTAGGAGGCCCAGATCATCGTCAGCAGGCCGGCGGACTGGGCGGCGGCCTCCTTCTCGCGGCCCGCGAAGCGGGGCAGGACCCAGGTCCGCCAGGCGTCGGCGACCTCGAGCGAGATCCAGGCCGCGGGGAGGCTGGTCGCGAGGACGAGGAGGATGGACGAGGCGGTGCGTTCCACGGAGGCCAGGCCGCCGGGCTTCCGCTCGAGGCGGCGGTAGAGGACGACCCCGCCGGCGAAGCACGCGACGAGGACGGCGTAGACGAGGCCGCGGAGGTTCGCGATCGGGGTCCAGGGCCGGAGCTCGGCGAGGAATTCAGGCGTCGCGTTGAAGTAGAGGGTGGCCGACGAGATGCCGAAGGCGAGCAGGGCCCAGGCCCGGTGCGCGCCGGCGCCGCGCCACGAGGCGGCCCCGAGCAGGAGGACGGCCTGCAGGCCGGTGACCGTCGGGACGTGGACCTCGGGGATTCGCCGCTCGACCCAGGGGAAGAGCAGGAAGGCCAGGCCCGCGAGCGACTCGAGGGCGACGGGAAGCTCGGAGGCGTCGCCCCGCTTCCGCAGCAGGAGGGCGATCCCGACGTGCCAGCCCGCCAGGGCGAGGGCGGCGACGCCGACGGCGTCCCGGTGCGGCCCGTGGAGGTTGACGAGGATCGCCGACCCGAAGATCAGCGAGGAGAGCACGACCCGGAGGGACAGGGTCACGGAGCGGGCGGATTCCCGGAACGCCGAGCGCAGCAGCGGCTCCAGCGAGAACAGGGCCACGTAGATGGAGGCGAGGATCGTCGCGAGGTCCTTGTCGGCGCCGCGGGGGAAGAGCCAGCCCGGGGTGTAGACGAGGACGGCGGGGAAGGCGATCCACCCGAGCCAGGCCCAGCGCTTCCAGGCGCCGAGGGCGAGGAAGCCCGCGACGAGGATCGCGAGGTACGTCCCGAGGACGAGCTGGTTGCCCTGCCCGGTGGAGAGCAGGAGGGGCGTGAGGAAGCCGCCGAGCGCGGCCAGCCCCGCCACGGTGCGCGACGAGGCCAGGATGGCGAGCGCGGCGCCGCCGACCGTGACGGCGATCATCCCGGCGAAGGCGGCGTTCTGCGAGATGAGCGGGCCGCCGGTGGCGGAGCTGCGCAGGACCTGGAAGCCCGCGAAGAGCGTGAGGTACAGGATGCCGAGCGCGCCGCCCCAGAGGCCGCGGGCGAGGATCGGGAACTTCCGCTGGTTCGCGAGGAGACCCCCGCCGACCATGGAGACCCCGAGCACGAGGCCGCCGGCGAAGCGGAAGGCGTGGGAGATCCAGCCCTGGTCGAAGGAGTACTTCAGGAGGCTGGCGAAGCCGACGAGGATCGCGAGGATGCCGGCCCAGTTGAACCAGCGGCCGCCGATCAGGGCCTCGAGCGAGGCGGGCTCGCGAGGGGCGGCCGGCGCGGCCACGGGGGCCGGGAGCGGCCGCGGGGGCGGCGGGGCGACCGGCGGAGGGGCGGGCGGCGGCGCGGCCACCGGGGTCGGCGGCGGCGCGGAGACCGCCGGCCTCGGGGGCGGAGGGGGAGCGACGGGCGCCGGGGCGGGGGGAAGGGCGGTCGGCACGGAGGGGCGCGCCCCGGGGTTGAGGATCTGCTGGATCCGCACGGGCAGGGGGGGCGGAGTCCTCCCGGCCGCGCGCTCCAGCTCCAC
Organism: uncultured Planctomycetales bacterium; assembly: GCA_964464755.1. Taxonomy (GTDB): domain Bacteria; phylum Planctomycetota; class MHYJ01; order MHYJ01; family JACPRB01; genus CAYXGZ01. The sequence goes on along the minus strand of CAYXGZ010000005.1, from coordinate 83,021 downwards.
CTGGCGGAGGAGCAGGTAGCCGATCACCTCGCGCAGCCCGTCGATCCTGGCCTGGAGCTCCTCGGCCCGCTCGCGGTCGTCCATGCGCCGCCCCCCGATATCGTCAACAGCTTAACAACATGGACCGCCGGGGCCAAGCATTCGTTACGTGCTGGCCGCGGCCCCGGGGGGGTGGTAGGATCGGCCCGCCGTGGCCACCCTCGAACCCAGCGACCCCGCCGCCCGATCCACCCGGCCCCCCGGGAAGACGACGGACTTCGACCCGACGCTCAAGGCCCCGTCGACCCCGGCGCCCGGCTCGAGGCCCGGCTCGGGATCCCGGACCGGCTCCACCAGCATCGTCCCTCCCGGGGTCCAGTCCGCCGACCCCTCGGCCCGCTTCGGCAAGTTCGTCCGCACCCGCAAGCTCGGCTCGGGCGGCATGGGGGAGGTCTGGCAGGCCTGGGACGCCGAGCTCGGCCGCTGGGTCGCCCTGAAGTTCCTCAAGGGCGGCGACGAGGACTTCGCCCGCTTCCAGCGCGAGGCCCAGCTCGCCGCCAAGCTCAACCACCCGAACATCGCCGCGATCTACGAGGCGGGCACCGCCCAGGGCCGCCACTACATCGCCATGCAGTTCATCGAGGGCACGACGCTCAACGAGTTCCCCCTCCGCGACCCGAAGATGCTCGTCCGGCTCCTTCGCGACGCCGCCTCCGCCGTCGGCTACGCCAACGACCAGGGCATCGTCCACCGGGACCTGAAGCCCGAGAACCTCATGGTGCAGGTCCGCGCCCGCGGCCGCGAGGGTCCCGGGACGCGCAGCGCCGAGGCCCACCTCTTCGTGATGGACTTCGGCCTGGCCCGTCCCGTCGAGGGCGACTCCGCGATCTCGATCTCCGGCAGCATCGTCGGCACGCCGTCCTACATGGCGCCCGAGCAGGCCCGGGCGGACCGCGTCGACGAGGGGGCCGACGTGTACTCGCTCGGCGCGACGCTGTACCAGGCGCTGACGGGCCGGCCCCCGTTCCGCGGCCGCAACGTCTACGACACCCTGCGCCTGCTGCAGGAGGAGGAGGCCACGGCGCCCCGGAGCCTCAACCCCAAGGTCGACGCCGACCTCGAGACCATCGTCCTCAAGTGCCTCGAGAAGGAGCGCGACCGCCGCTATGCGACGGCGCACGACCTGGCCGCGGATCTCGACCGCTACCTGGAGGGCGACCCGGTCAGCGCTCGGAAGGCGGGACTGGCGTACCGGCTCCGCCGCAAGGCGGGGAAGAGCAAGCTCGCGCTCGGGATCGGGCTCGGCGGCCTGGTCGTGGTCGGCGTCGCGCTGGCCGTCCTGCTCCCCATCCTCTCGAGGGAGAAGCAGGGCAAGGCCGCCAGCGACCGGTCGCTCCAGCTCTGGGCGCAGGTGGCGGGCCTCATCAACGAGGCGGAGCTGTACTCCCGGGCCGGCGAGATCCGCCGCGCGCGCGAGAAGACGGAGGAGGGCATCCGCGCCTGCCGGGAATCCCTCGCGGGCGGCGAGTTCGCGCTCGGGCGCTACTTCCTCGGGCGCTTCCAGGCCATGGCCTGCCGGCGCACCGAGGCGCTGCGCGAGCTGGACCGGGCCCTCGAGCTGGATCCCGCGCTCGCCGAGGCCTCCCTGGAGCGCGGCCTGCTCCTCACGGAACTCTACGAGGACGAGGTCCAGGCGCACATCCAGCGGCACGTGATCGGTTTCAGCAGCGGCGTGGGCCGCCCGGTCGTCCATGTCTCGATGTCCGCCCTTCACGACCGCTTCCCGCGCCTCAAGGTCCTCCGCGACGGGGCGATCCGGGACCTCTCGGTCGCCAAGGGCCGCAGCTCCTTCTTCCGCGAGGTGGACCAGCGCTACGGCCAGGCGGAACTCGCGCGGCTGAGGTCGGCGCCGGAGGAGGCCCGGCGGATCTACGACGAGGTCCTGGCCACGGACCCGCTCCACGAGCGGGCCATGATCGCGCTCGGCCGCATGGACTGGGAGGGCAAACGGGTGGACGAGGCCCTCGCCCGCGTCAACCGCATCCTCGAGCGGCACCGGGACTGGCTCCCCGCCCTGGATTTCCGGGCCGACGTCCTGGGCTACAAGCGCTCGCTGCAGCCGGAGCACCCGTCGGCCAAGTCCTGGGTGGACCAGGCCTTCGCCGACTACGAGCGCATCATCGCTTCCGGAAACGCCGGGGCCGAAACCTGGTTCGACCGCGGCATGCTGCGCCAGGCCATCCTCGACGACGAGGGCGCGGTCGCCGACCTGCGCAAGGCCGTGGACCAGAAGCCGGACCACCACTGGGCCTGGGTCGCCCTGTCCTACTGCCTGCGGAACCTGGGCCGGCTAGACGAGGCGCTCGCGGCGGCGAACGCCGCCGTGGCGCTGGACACCCCGTACCCCGAGGGGCTGGTCAACAAGGGCCGGATCCTGCACGACCTGGGGGACTCCGTCGGGGCCGCCAAGTGCTTCGACCAGGCGATCGCCCGGTCGCCGGCGCACTACGCGGCCTACCTGGGTCGCACGGCGATCCGCAAGGAGGCCGGCGACCTCGAGGGCGCGCTCGCCGACGCCCGCAAGGCGGTGGAACTGGAGCTGGAGGACCCGTCGCCGTCCTACAACCTGGCGAAGATGCTGATCTTCACCGGCGACGAGGCTGGCGCGGACAAGATCCTCGAGTCGCTGGTCGTCCGGCACCCGCGCTTCGCCAACGCGTGGTGGGAGCTCGCCGTCCGCAAGCGCGACTCGGGCCGTCTCGAGGAGTCGCTGTCCGACTTCGACCAGGCGATCCGGCTCGCCCCGAGGTCGACCGACGCCTGGATGCACCGCGGCCTGGCCCTGCAGATGCTCGAACGGACCGACGAGGCGATGCAGGCGTACAACGAGGCGATCCGCTTCGATCCCAAGAACGCCCAGGCCTGGTTCAACCGGGCCGGCCTCAAGCTGGAGCGGAACGACGAGGACGGCGGCCTCGCGGACTTCGAGGCCGCGATCCGGGCCAACCCGAAATACGTCCACGCCTACGTCAATCGGGGCATCATCCGCGCCTCGCGCGGGGACTCGGGCGGCGCCCTCAAGGACTACGACCGGGCGATCGAGCTCGACCCCGCGACCATGGAGGCCTGGGCGATGCGCGCGTCGCTGCACGGCAAGGCGGGGGACTACGCCAAGGCGACCCGCGACTACACGGAGGCCATCCGGCTCAGCCCGCGCAACCCGAAGCTCCTCTTCAACCGCGGCAACCTCCACCTCCGCAACGACGACCCCAAGGCGGCCGTCGCCGACCTGACCGCGGCCCTCGATATCGATCCCGCGTTCTGGCCGGCGCTGTGCAACCGCGGCGACGCCCTGCAGGATCTCGGCGACTACCGGGGGGCGATCGCGGACTACGAGCGGGCCCTGACGCTGGTCCCGGAAAAGTCGCCGATGCGCGACAAGCTGCGGAACGCGATCGAGGAGTCGAAGGACAAGCTCCGCTAGTTCGGGAGCTGCGCCTTGATCCGTTCGACCTCGGGGGCGAGCTGCGGGTCGATCTCCGCGGCGGTGGCGAGCGACTTCCTCGCCTCCGCGAACCGGCCGAGCCGGGCCTGGCAGACCCCGAGCCGCAGGTGCAGGGCCCCGGTCCGCACGCCGCCCTTGATGGCCGCCTGGTAGTCCTCCACCGCGAGCTCGTTGCGACCGAGGGACATCGCGAGGTCGCCGCGGTCCGAGCGGCGCAGGGGCTCGGTCAGCTGGCCCTTGACCAGCTCGACCACGGTGCCGAGGTCGCCGAGGGCCTCCTCGAGGTGGGGACGCGCGTCCTGGCCCGCGCGGGCCAGGAGTGCCGCCCGGGCCTGGTGGGCCCGGGCCCGGACCCGGTACATGTCCGCGTTCTTCGGGTTGATCGCGATGCCCTTGCCGCAGTCGGCGATCGCGGACTCGTACTGCTCCCGCGGATCCCGGCCCGCGGCCTCGTAGCGCTGGCCGAGTTCCAGGACGACGTTCGCCCGGCACATGTAGATCCCGATGTTGGTCTTCGCGTACCCGGGATCGGACTGGATCGCGGCGTCGCAGGACTTCAGCGCCTCGAGCAGGATCGGGACCGGATCCCGGCCCCGCCCCTCGAGGAGGTTCGCGAGGTACTGGAGCGTCATGGCCCGGACCCGGTGCGTGTCGGAGAGCCGGGGATTGAGGCGCAGCGCCTCGGCGAGGTCCTTGACCGCCTCCTGGTAGAGCGCGATCGCCCGGTCCGGGTCCTGCCGGCTCGAGCTGCCCCAGTCCCGGTACGCGAAGGCCCGGCTCGAGTAGTGGTACGGCCACCCCGGCTGGAGGCGGATCGCGGTCGTGTAGTCGGCGACCGAGGTCTCGAAGTGCCGCCGGGGATCCGGGTCCTTGGGCGAGAAGTGCAGGCCCCGGTTCCGATGCAGGCCGCCGCGCGCCGCGAGGATCTGCGGATTGTCGGGGCTGATCTTCAGCGCCTGCTCGAAGGCCTGGACCGCCGCCTCGTAGTCCGGACCCGGGTCCTGGTTCAACTGCTTCTTGAAGATCGCGAGCTCGCCCAGGAGGGAGCCCTTGAGCGACCAGCCCTCGTGGAAGGAGTGGCCGAGCGTGGCCGCGGCCTCCGCGTCCTGGATGCCCTTCTCGTAGCAGGGGATCGGGTCGCCGCCGCCCCGGGCCCGGTAGATGTCCGCGAGCGCGGAGTAGGCCTGTCCCCGGACCCACCTCAGGGGCGGGAACTTCGGGTGCTTGCGGATCAGCTCACCGAGCTTCGTGATCTCCGCGATCTGCGCCTCCACCACCTGCTCGCGCGACGACTGGTCGACGCGCGCCAGCACGCCCTCGGCCCAGACGAGGCCGAGCGCGGACTCCACGTCGTTGGAATCGATCGAGAGCGCCCGCCGGAAGTCGTCGCGGGCCTTCTCCACGAAGGCCTCCCGGGGCCTTCCGACGTTGTGCAGGAACTGGGACCACGCGCGGTGGGCCTCGCCGCGGCGCAGGGCCGCGTACCCGTACCCGGGTCGGGCGGCGAGCCCCTGCTCGTACGCCGCGACCGCCTTCACGAAGTCCTCCGGCTGCTCGGGATCGAGCCTCCCCCGCGACTGGAGGAAATCGGCCCGGAGGACGTGCGCGTCGCCGGCCGTGACGAGGGCCTCGGCCCCGGCGTGCCCGGCCAGCGCGTCGAGCGCCTTCTGGATCCGCTCCAGCGGATCCCGGCCCCGCCGGTACTCGACCCGGGCCGCGTCCACGAGGGCCCGGGCCTGGAGCACCCGGCCCGCCTCGCGCTCGCCGGCCTGCTCGAGTCGCGCGCCCGCCGCGTCGGCGAGGTTGAACCACTCCGCGCCCTCGCGGCCCCGCAGCAGGGACTGGAGGCCCCGGGCGATGCAGAGCCGGCCCCAGGTCGGATCGACGGCGCGCGGATCCAGGCCGAGCAGCGGCTTCAGCCGGCCCTCGGCCTCGTCGAAGCGGCCGAGGTAGTAGAGGCACTGCGCCTCGAGCACCTTGGCCTCCCACGACGCCGAACCCGCCTCCGCGCCCGCGCGGGCGAAGCGCTCCCGGGCCTGGTCGTAGTCCCCGTCCCACATCGCGAGCACGCCCTCGGCGATCGCCTGGCCCTTGTTGCCCCGGAACGCGTCGAGGATCTCGCGGCGGAGCTTCTGGTCCTCGGGCGAGTCGGGCAGGGGCGGCGAGACGAAGAGCATCCCGGCCGTCATGTGCACGTCGGGCAGGCCGCGGCGGCGCTGGAACTCCCGGAGCTTCACGCGCGCCAGCCAGTACCGCGCCGCGGGGTGCGCGGGCGCCTGGGCCAGGGCCGCCTCCGCCTTCGCGCGGCTCGCGTCGAGGTCGCCGCCCGCGTAGGCGAGCGCCGACTCCTGCGCCAGGACGTCGGCCCGCGCCTCGGACCCGGCGCTGCGGCCCGCCATGACCGTGGCGACGGCGCCGATCGCGCCGACGAGCAGCACGGCCCCGACGGCCGCGAGCACCCACTTCGCTCGCTTGGCCCGCCGCACGACCTTCGTCGCGAAGGTGCTGGGCCGGGCCCGGATCCCCTCGCCGTCCAGCCAGCGCTGGAGCTCCTCGCCGAGCTGGACCGCGTCCGGGTAGCGCCGGTCGGGGTCCTTGTCCATCGCCTTGAGGCAGACGGTCTCGAGGTCCACCGGGATGCCGGGGCTGAGGCGCGTCGGCGGGACCGGTTCCTCGTTGACGATCTTGTCGTAGATGGCGCGCGCGTTGGGCCCGTTGAACGGGATGTCGCCCGTCAGCGCCTCGTAGAGCATCACGCCGATCGAGTAGACGTCGATGGGCGGGCCGCCGTGGTCGCCCCGGACCTGCTCGGGCGCCATGTACGCCGGGCTGCCGATGAGCGCGCCGGTCAGGGTGAGCGAGCGCTCGCCGGCGACGCGGGCCAGGCCGAAGTCCACGACCTTGATCTCGCCCTCGGACGTCACCATCACGTTGCCGGGCTTCAGGTCGCGGTGCACGACGCCCTTCGCGTTGGCGTGGCCGACCGCGGCGGCGACCCGGCGCAGGGCCTCGAGGCGCTGCCGCAGGGTCCAGTCCTTCCAGACGTCCTCGAGCTCCTTGCCCTCGATCAGCTCCATGGCCAGGTAGGGCTGCCCGTCGGCCTCGCCGATGTCGAAGATCGTGATGATGTTCGGGTGGTTGAGGCGGGCCACCGCGGTCGCCTCGCGGCTCCAGCGCTTCATCGCGTTGGAGTTGGGGACCTTGAGGGCCACCTCGCGCTTGAGCTGGGGGTCCCAGGCCCGCCAGACGCGGGCCATGCCGCCCTCGCCGAGGAGGCTGCGCAGCTCGTAACGGCCCACGCGGGAGGGGCGGTCGGGGGCGCGGTTCACGCGGGTATCTTAGCCGTTTTCCGCGCGGGGCGCTCCCGGCGGAGCGTGCTACAATCCCGGCCCATGCTCAAGGGTCGCGTCGTCTACCAGTACGCCTTCGACGTCGCCAGCGAGATCCGGACCGCCGAGATCCGCATGGTCCTCTCCGAGAAGCCCGCGCCCTTCGAGATCCGCGTCGGCCAGACCGTCCCCCGCGACATCCCCATCTACAAGCCCCTCGCGATCGCCCTCCGGCCCGAGGAGGTCTCCACCGGCGTCGGCCGCGTCCTGCTCAAGCCCTTCGTGAAGGTCTTCGAGATCGGCGTGATCTCCATCACCTTCGAGGTGGGATTCCAGGTCGCGACGCTCGGCGAGCTCCTCCCGTACCACCAGCTCGCCGTCGGCGGGACCCCGCTGCACGCGAAGGCGGAGCAGCTCGCGGGCCAGGTCGAGGAGAGCCTGCGGCCCTACCTCGTGAAGCCCTCCAAGGACCGGCCGCCGGCCGAGGCCTACACCGTCTTCTGCCTCGAGGCGGTGGACGGCCCCCCCGAGCAGCCCGCGGCGGACTGGGTCGCCTCGCGCCGGGCCGAGATCGCGGCCCTGCTGGCCGAGCTGGCGGGACCGGCCCGGCTTTCGACAGGGCAGGTCGCGGAGGCGCTGCGCCACGGGCTGTCGTACACCGACGCGGACTACGCCCTCGTGGACTGGGACTCCGCCCTGGTCGTGGACCGGGGGGGCTACTTCGACGACGTGCTCTACGTGCTGGAGCTGGCCAACCTCCAGCTCGAGGAGTTCCGCATCCTCGACGACCGCCTCGACCGGTACTTCCAGCGCGCCTACGACGACGTCGAGCGCTACTACGCCCGTCGCCGCGTGCTCGGGAGCCCCGAGAAGATCCTCCGCTCGCTCCGCTCGATCCGCATCGACGTCGCGAAGATGAGCGAGGAGGTCACGAACATCACGAAGTTCGTGGGCGACTGGTACCTCGCGCGGGTCTACCTCGCCTGCCACGAGCGCTTCCACCTCGGGCGCTGGGAGGCGAGCGTCGACTCCAAGCTCAAGCAGCTCGACGAGATCTACCAGTTCGTCCAGGCCGAGATCAACAACCGCCGGATGCTCCTGCTCGAGGCGCTGATCGTCGCGATGTTCGTCATCGACCTGGCCGCGCTCTTCCTGCTGAGGAAGTGAACGTGGACGCGACCCCGAACGACCGCGTGCAGCGCCGGCTCGAGGACTGGAAGCGGCGCCTCGTCGACCTGTCCCGCCGCAACCGGCTCATCCACTTCCGCCCGTCGAAGGCCTCGAGCCTCCGGGTCGTGGACGAGCTCCCGCAGGAGATCTTCCGGCTCGTCGAGCTCCAGGGCACGACGATGGGCTTCGTGCCCGGCCAGCCCGCGGGCGCGCCCGCCGACTGGAGGCCCGCGGGCGGGGACGCGCTCCAGGACCGGCACGTCGACAAGGAGCTCCAGACCGACGTGGAGGAGGGCCGGCTCGACGAGCTGCTGCTCTCGATCTTCCGGAAGTCGAACGCGGTCTTCGAGGAGACCGGCGTCACCACGCTCTTCCTCGCCCTCGGCTTCCTCGAGTGGTACGAGACGGAGTCCGCCGCCGACCTCGTGCACTCGCCCGTCCTGCTCCTGCCCGTGGACCTCGTCCGGACCTCGGTGAAGACGCGGATCAAGCTCCGGGGCCGCGACGACGAGCCGGTGCTGAACCCCGCGCTCGCCCTCCGACTCAAGAAGGACTACGGCGTCGAGCTCCCGCCGCTGCCCGAGGACCTCGAGGGCTTCGACCCGGCGGCCTGGTTCGAGTCGTTCCGGAAGGCCGTCGAGCCGATGAAGCGGGCCCGGCTCAGCGACGAGATCCAGCTCGGGCTCTTCTCGTTCACGAAGTTCTTCATGTTCAAGGACCTCGAGCTCCAGTCGGCCGCGTTCGCGACCCGGCCGCTGGTGCGGCTGCTCGGCGGGGATCCGGCGGCGCGCGCGGAGCTCCCGACGGACCCGATCCCGGGGCCCGCGGAACTGGACCGGCAGCGGCCGGAGGAGTCCTACGCGGTCGTGGACGCCGACTCGAGCCAGCAGGAGGCGATCGCCGCGGTGAAGGCGGGGCGGAGCCTCGTCCTCGAGGGCCCGCCGGGCACGGGGAAGTCCCAGACGATCACGAACATCGTCTCGGAGAGCCTGCTGGCGGGGAAATCGGTGCTCTTCGTGTCCGAGAAGATGGCCGCGCTGCGCGTCGTGTACGACCGGCTCCACAAGGTCGGGCTCTCCGACTTCTGCCTCGAGCTGCACAGCCAGAAGACCTCGAAGTCGCGGGTCCTGGCCGAGATCGCCCGGACGCTCGACGTGAAGCGCGACGCCGTGCAGGTGAAGCAGGAGGTGCTCGACCGGCTCGCGTCCGTGCGGGCGGAGCTCGGGGCCTACCTCGAGCAGCTGAAGGGCCCCGTGGCGCCGCTGGCCCTGTCCCCGTACGACGCGTTCACCCGGCTCGCGCTGCACCACGCCACGCCGGAGGTGCCGGTCGTCCTCAAGGGCGCCGCGACGTGGACCCGGGAGCGGGTGGACGCGGCCCGCGCGAGGATCCGCGCGCTCGGCGCGGCCCGGGCGGCCGTCGATCCCGTCGCGAAGCACCCCTGGTCCGGCTGCGCCCTGCAGGCCGCCTCGTACGAGACGAAGCTGGCCCTCAAGGACGAGATCGGCGCCGCGCTGCGGACCCTGGCGGCGCTCGAGGGCCCGCTCCGCGCCCTGGCCGCCGCGCTGGATGTCCCGGTGCCGGTCGAGGACGCCGACGCCACGGCGCTCGAGGACCTCGGGCGGCTCGTCGCGACCTCGCCCCGTCCCGACCGGACCGCGATGGAGCACCCGGCCTGGGATGAACCGGCCAAGCTGGCCCCGTTGCTGCTCGACGTGAAGTCGTTCGCGGACGCCCGCGCGGCGCTGCTGGAGCGCTACGCCCCGGAGATCCTGGAGACCGAGGTCGAGCCGATCCTCGCCTGGTGGAGGGACTCGGGCCGGTCGCTGCTCCGCTTCCTGAGCCCGACGTTCTGGCGCTACCGGGGGATCCTGAAGCGCCTGAAGAAGCCCACGGCGGTGTCGGAGCGTCCGCTCGAGGACCTGGAGCAGGCGGTCAAGGCCCGGGAGCTGCGCAAGCGGCTGCTCGCGGCCGACGGGTCGATGTTCGGCGACGTCTGGAAGGGGCCCGAGACCGACTGGCGGGCCGCCAACGACCGCGGCGACTGGCTGATGCGCTTTCGGGCCGCGAAGAGGGCCGGCGTGGTGTCCGCCAAGGGCGCCGCGCTCGCGCAGTCCGGCGGGCAGGTGCCGAGCTGCGGGCCGGAGCTCGAGGACTACAAGCGGGCGTGGAATCGTCTCGCCGAGCGGATCGGGCGGCCCGAGGCACGGCCGACGCACGAGCAGGTGCGCGTGGCGGCCGTCGCGATGCGGGACAACCCGGACCGGCTCGACGAGTGGTGCCGCTACCAGGCCGCGCTGGCCGCGGCCCGGGACGGCGACACGGTGGCGCTGCCCGCGGCGCTCGACGCGGTCGATCCGTCGCTCTACGAGGCGGTCTTCGACCGGCAGTTCCTCCGCAGCTGGATCGAGGAGGTGCTGCCTCAGCGGCCCGCCCTCGGGTCGTTCGTCGGGGCCGAGCAGGAGCGGCGCGTCGCGACCTTCCGGGAGCTCGACCGCCGGCTCGTGGAGTTCAACCGGTTGCGGGCCCGGGCCAAGCTGCTCCAGGAGCTCCCGGACTCGGGATACGAGGCGGGGCCGGGCTCGGACCTCGGCCTGCTGCAGCGCGAGGTGCGCAAGAAGCGCGGACAGCTGCCCGTGCGCCGCCTCTTCCTCGCCGCCTGGAAGGCGCTGCGCCGCGTGAAGCCCTGCCTGATGATGAGCCCGCTCTCGGTCGCGCAGTTCCTCGACCCGGCGATGGAGCCCTTCGACGTCGTGGTCTACGACGAGGCGAGCCAGGTGGCGCCGGAGGACGCGATCGGCTCGATCGCGCGCGGCCGCCAGCTCGTCATGGTGGGCGACAGCAAGCAGCTCCCGCCGACGGCCTTCTTCCAGCTGGAGGGGGCCGACGACGAGGTCCCGGCGGAGGACGACCCGGGCGAGCTGGAGAGCATCCTCGACGAGTGCGCGACGATCCTCCCGGACCGCCGCATGCTCCGCTGGCACTACCGCAGCCGGCGCGAGGACCTGATCGCGTACTCGAACCGCACCTTCTACGACGGCAAGCTGAACACCTTCCCGTCGGCGGATCGGCGGCCCGGCGTGGAGTTCGTCCACGTCGCGGATGGCGTCTACGACCGCGGCGGCTCCGGCGTGAACTCGGTCGAGGCGGAGCGCGTCGCGCGGGCCGTGTTCGACTTCCTCAAGGCCGAGCCGGCGAAGAGCGCGGGCGTGGGCGCCTTCGGCATCAAGCAGCAGCAGGCGATCGAGGACGCGCTGGAGAAGCTCCGGCGGGCCGACCCGTCGATCGAGGCGCGCTTCGCCTACGACGCGCCGGACTACTGCTTCGTGAAGAACCTGGAGTCGATCCAGGGCGACGAGCGCGACGTGATCTTCCTGAGCATCGGCTACGGCCGGACCGCGGACGGGAAGATGGCCATGAACTTCGGCCCGATCAACCAGAAGGGCGGATCGCGGCGCCTCAACGTGCTCGTGACCCGGGCGCGCGAGCGCGTGGTGGTGTACTCGAGCATCCTGCCCGAGGACATCGACCTCTCGAGGACGGACGCGGAGGGGGCGAGGAACCTGAGGCGCTACCTCGAGTACGCGCGGCGGGGCGCGGAGTCGTTCCTGGCCGCGGAGCCGGCCGGGCCCGCGGCGGAGCCGGGGCTCGAGGAGATGGTCGCGCTGGCCCTGGAGCGGCGGGGCTTGAAGGTGGACCGCCGCGTCGGCTGCTCGGACTACCGGATCGACCTCGCGGTCCGGGACGGGGAGCGGCACGTGCTGGGGGTCGAGTGCGACGGGCCGTCGTACCAGTCGGCGCCGACGACGCGGGACCGGGAGCGGTTGCGGGCCCAGGTGCTGGAGTCGCTCGGCTGGAGGCTGCACCGGGTCTGGTCGCCGGACTGGTTCCGGAACCCGGGCCGCGAGGTGGAGCGGATCCTGGCGGAGGTGGAGGCCGCGAAGGCGGGCCGCGCGAAGGCCGGGGCGAGCGTCGAGCTCGGCGAGGTCGCGGTCAAGGCCGAGGCGGCGGCGTCGGACGGGCTGGCCTCTTACGAGGTGATGAAGGTGAAGAAGGTGGGGCGGCCGGAGGCCTTCGACTCGGCGCCCGTGGACCGCGTGGCGGACGTCGTGGTCCGCGTCGTCGAGGCGGAGGGGCCGGTGCACCTCGAGGTCCTGGCGCGGCGGGTCGCGGAGCACTGGAGCATCCCGAGGATGCTGCCCCGGATCCAGCAGTCGGTGCTCGAGGCCGGCGCGTGGGCGGAGGGCCAGCGGCGCCTGGGGCGGCGCGGGGACTACTACTGGCCGGTCGGGATGACGGAGCCGCCGCTGCGTAAGCGGGACTCGGAGGACGCGCCTCGGGACGCGGAGCACATCGCGCCCGAGGAGCTGGCCGCGGCGATCCTCTTCATCGTGCGGAAGGAGTTCCGGGTCGCGGCGGCCGACCTGCCGGACCGCGGGGCCCGGCTGCTGGGCTTCAAGCGCGGGGCGAAGGTCGCGGGCGAGCTGGCGAAGGCCCTGGACCTGCTGAGGGTCACGGGGAAGGTCAAGGGCGGGGACTTCGTCGAGCCTACCTAGGTTTCCGCGCGTCGAGCGCGGCGCGGAGCGCGGCCTGGTGGGGGCGCACGGCCTCGAGGTCGCCCGCGGGGACGCTGACGCCGCCGCGGAGCCGTCCCAGGTCGTCCATCATGCGCTGGGAGTCCGCGAGCAGCGCCTCGATCTCCTTGCGGCGCTCCGGCGCGAGGTCCGCGCGCTTCAGCTCGGCCTGGTGGGCCTCGAGGTTGGCGCGGATCCGGGGGAGCATCGCGCGCTCGAGGTCCTCGTTCTCGAGGACGAGGAGGGCGCGGTGGACGCGGCCCCAGGTCGAGAGGAACTGCTCGAAGCCGCTGAAGCCCCGGCCCCGGCACCACGCGTCGTACTCCTCGAGGCGGGGCCCGGTCCTCGCGGCGCCGGAGGGGTCGCCCTGGTAGAGGAAGGTCATCGGGAGCGTGGGATCGGCGGCGGCGAGGACGTACTTCGCGACGAGGTCGGAGGCGAGCGCCGCGGGGACGGGCGTCGGGGTCGGCGGGGCCGGGGCCCGCGCGGGCTCGCAGGCGGCCAGCAGGAGCAGGGCGGCGGGGAGGAGTCGGTTCACGGGGGGATTCTAGCCCGCGGCGCCGGTTTCCGGTACTGGCCCGGGGACGGACGTGGTACAGGTGATTAACCATGTTGTTAACCCTGTTCCTCGTCGCGGGGCTCGGGCAGGTGCACGTCGCGGGCCGGCACGTGGACGTCTTCGGCGCGGCGGAGGCGGCGGAGAAGGCGAAGGGGGAGGCGGACGCGGCGGGCGACCGCTTCCAGGCGCTGTTCGGGGCGGCGCCCTGGCGGGGCGCCGTCGTCCTGACGCAGGACGGGCGGCCGGCGAAGGACGCAAAGGGCGACCTCAAGTACCTCGCCGGCGGGGCGCGCTGGATCTTCCGCTGGGAGCCCGGCAAGGGGAACGAACCGGACGAGACGATGACCCACGAGCTCGGGCACCTCTGGCTGATCTTCTGGATGGACGGGACGGGCCTGAAGGAACCCCAGTACGGGAGCTCGCTGCCGGACTGGCTCGACGAGGGCGTGGCGAACCTGCTCGAGGGGCCGCGGGCGCACGCGGCGTACCGGGGCGAGATGCGGAGGCGGGTCGCGGCGGGCACGCACCAGCCATTGGCGGAGCTCTTCGCCTGCGTGCACCCGATCAGCCGGCAGAAGACGGACAAGCCGAAGGCGGCGGACCGCTGGCTGTTCTACGCGCAGACCCACTCGATCACCGCCTACCTCGCGGAGGGGCTGGGGCCCGAGGCCTTCCGGCACGTCGTCACGACGCTGAAGCAGGGGAAGGGGCTCGAGGCCGCGCTGGGGGCGAAGGGGCTGCCGAAGTCGGTCGCGGAGCTGGAGTCGGCCTGGAAGGCCTGGGTCGCGAAGGATTGAGCTACTTCGGCCGCTTCTTGCGGCCGTACTCGCGGGTCCAGGCGAGCTCCTCGGCGGAGATCTTCGCCCACTCCATGCCGAGCAGCTTCTCGAGGGACTCCTTGGCCGGCGTCCCGTCGCCGATCGTGGCCTTCGCGAGCTTCTTGATCGCGGCCTTGCCCGACTTCTGCTCCAGCCACGTGAAGAAGAGCTGGCCGCGACCGTAGACGTCGTCGGCCTTGGGCGGCGCGGTCTCGACGTCGGCGATCTCCGCGTTGCCGAAGAGGTAGCCCATCACGTAGTTGGGGTCGGCGCCGATCCACGAGGCGATGCCCTCGTGGAACCAGCCCGGCGACTCGTAGGCGCCCTGGAGGACGTGGACGAGCTCGTGGGCGACGAGGCGGTCGTACTTGAGGGGCGGGACCTTCCAGCCCATGCGCTTGCCCTGCTTGCGGAGCTCCTCGTCCTGGCGGCGGAAGTCGATCATCTTCCGCTCGTAGGCGCCGAGCTTGCGGAGGTTGAAGCGGATCGTGGCGGCCTTGCCGGCGCGCTCGCCGTGGGCGGGGTGCTCGCCGTCCCACTCCTCGATGCCGACGGTGAAGGTCCAGTCGTCGCCGAAGGGGACGAGGGCCTCCTCGAGCGACTTCACGGCCGCGGTCCAGGTCTCGCGCTTGAGGACGGCGTCGAGGACGGTCTTGTACTCGGGCCCCTTGGCGTGCCAGGCCTTGACGTCCGCCTCGGCGGGGAAGGCGATGCGGCGGACGAGGGCCTCGGCGCGGTCGGGCGCCGCCTGGACGGCGAGCAGGGCGGCGAGGAGGAGCGGGGTCATCTCCGTTACCTTACCGCGTTAAGGGATCGGGCCAGTAGGGGAATCGGGCGGCCCCGCTCGGGAAAAGTCCGAGCGCCGAGGCCGCGTCGCGTTCAAGAATCGGTGGAACCGGATCGGCCGTCCGTTTGCGGGCGGGTGGGGTGCATGGACTTCGCTCGCGCGATCCGGACGGCCGCGGCGGCCCTGCTCCCGCTGCTGGCCGTCCTGCAGGCGGGTTGCATGACCTTCCCGGAAGGGGAGGTCGAGGTGACCTACGGCCCCCTTCCGCCCGATGTCGTGAACGCCGGGGACGCGACGGCGATCTGCCCGGCCCTCCGGGTCACCAGGACCCTCGCGGGCGGCATCACGAGCCCGTTCTGGGGCAGCCACACGTGGGACCTCTGGGTGGAGCTGGAGACCGCGCAGGCGAAGGCGGGCGAATCCCTCGACTACGACTACGGGTACGTGGTGATCGAGGGCCGGAAGCTCGACGCGCCGCTGGCCCTCGACGTGGACTGGACGATCCGGCGGACGCGGGTCGACATCCTGGCGTCGATCGACTACGGGGACCGGGGATTCGGGTTCGAGATGGGCATCGGGCTCGGGTTGGGCCGGGCGGATCTCGATGTCCGTTACGAGGCGGACAACGGGACCGTGATCCGGGAGAACCTCGCGATGACGGGAGTCAACCTCCTGCTCGACCTCGGCTACCATCCGGCGGGCGGCGTGGAGGTCGTCCTGCGGATGGACTTCCTGATCGCCTCCCGGCCGGTGACCGTCTTCGAGGGCGTGATGGTCTTCCGCCCCTGGCCGGTGCTGGGGTTCTTCGGCGGCTGGCGCACGTGGCTGTACTCGGACGACGAGGGCTCGGACTCCGAGCTGGAGCTCACGACCTCGGGGCCGCTGCTCGGCGTCGAGTTGCGGTTCTGACCGCCGTCCCGCCCGGTATCATGGCTTCCATGTGGAAGCTCGCGCGGAGCGTCCTCGCGGTGGTGCTCGGCTTCGTGGCCGCGAGCGCGGTGATGATGACGATCGAGGCCGCGAACGGGAAGGTCCTGTACCCGGAGCTCGGGCAGCTCGCGAAGGGCGTGACGGACCGGGAGACCCTCCGCACGCTGCTCGCCGGCGCGCCCAAGGGCGCCCTGTTCATGGTCCTGCTCGGCTGGTCGCTGGGCAGCCTGGCCGGCGGCTTCCTCGCCGCGTGCATCGGGCGGAACGCGCCGACGACGCACGCCCTCGTGCTCGGGGCGCTGCTCACGCTGGCGGGCCTGGCGAACAACTACATGCTCCCGCCCCCGGACTGGTTCCGGATCGCGACGCTGCTGGCCTTCCTGCCGGCCGCGTACCTCGGGGCCAAGCTCGCGCCCGAGATGAAGAAGGAGCAGAAGCCGTAGCTACTCCAGCCCCAGCGCCCCGCGCGTGATCCGCTTCACGAGGATGGTCGCGTAGGAGCCCCGGGGCAGCTCGAACGAGAGCTCCAGCTTGCGCCGCCGGGGATACAGCTCGTCGGGCCCGCCGCCGTGCCGCAGGCCGCCCACGCGGAACAGCGCCGCCCGATCGCCCTTCGAGAAGAAACTGTCCTTCGGGTACTTGATGCGCAGCCCCGACAGCGTCAGCCCCTCCGCCTTCAGCACCCGCTCCATCCGCTCCCGCTCCGGCCCCTCCAGGCCCTTCGCCCGCGCCGACGGCAGCGCCAGCCGCGCCGACGCCAACCGCTCCCGCGCCGCCGCCTCCAGGGGACCGAAGAACGCGAGCGGCCCCGCCTTCAGCTCGATCCGCACCCGGGCCGCCTCCGGCACGACCTCCTCGACGAGGTCCACCAGCATCCGGTTCCACAGGTGGCTCTGGAACGCCGACAGCCAGATGCTCCGCAGGTCGTGGTCCAGCCGCCCCAGCGCGCCCTTGTAGTCGCCCGGCCGGTCCGAGAGGAACGTGACGATGCTGCGCCGGTGCGACTTCTCCAGCGCCGCCTTCGCCTTCGGCCAGTCCCCCCAGGTCTCCCGCAGGATCCGCTTCTGCTCGCGATCCTCCGGCCGGTCGTGCTCGTTGGGCTCCGCGAGCGCCAGCCACACCGCCCGCTCCCAGCGCCCCTCGCACCAGGCCCGGCCGATGTACTCCCCGGACTCCCCCAGCGACCCGAAGCGCTGGTCGTCGAAGTAGTTCGGCAGCCCGTCGCGGCCCGCCGCGTCCAGCGCCTCCCGCGCCGCCGTCACCTCGCCGGGCTCCAGGTCGCGGATCACCAGGTCGAAGCGGTTCGCCTTGATGTCCTTCGGCCCGAAGGGGTGCGGGACCTGGCCGAGGTACTCGAGCTCGAAGTTCTCCTGGGCGAGCCGCCGCGCGGGCCCGAGGTAGATCGTCAGGTGCTGGACGGCGACCGCGTGCCGGTCCTTCAGGCCGCCGAACGAGAGCCGCTCGCGCGCCACGTCCCAGCGCCGCTGGATCGCGGCCACGACCTCCGGCGTCCCGAGGGAGCGCTTGACGAGGCGGTACAGCGCGTGCGGGCCCGACGAGGGCGCCACGTCGGTGCGCTCCTCGACGCGGAAGTCCTCCGGCCGGCACTTGATCTTCACGGGGCGAGGATCCGGTCGATCTTCGCGGCGAGGATGAAGTCGTTCTCCGTGAGCCCGCCGACCGCGTGCGTCCAGAGCTCCAGCTCCAGGCGGCCCCATTTCAGCACGACGTCGGGGTGGTGGTTCTCGCGCTCGGCGACGCGCCCGATCCGCACGAGCAGGTCGAGCCCGTCCTGGAAGGCCTTCGTGGCGACGACGCGCCTCAAGCGCCCCCGGGCGAGCGTCCACGCCGGGACCTGCCGCGAGAGGCGGCGGGCCCCGGCCGCGGGGAGCTTCGGGAGCTTCCGGGAGCAGGGGAGGCAGCGCTTCGCGGCGAGCTTCATGGCGGGGGTCATTCTACGCCTCGTCCTTCCGCATCGCGAGGGGCACGGCCAGGACGAAGGAGGCGA
Organism: uncultured Planctomycetales bacterium; assembly: GCA_964464755.1. Classification (GTDB taxonomy): domain Bacteria; phylum Planctomycetota; class MHYJ01; order MHYJ01; family JACPRB01; genus CAYXGZ01. The sequence goes on along the minus strand of CAYXGZ010000005.1, from coordinate 65,362 downwards.
GGGCGATCGCCCCGCCGACGATGAACGGCAGCCGCGGGCCCTCGCGGTAGAGGTGGCCGCAGGCGACGAGCGCCCAGGTCGACAGCACCCCGGTCGCCGTCGTGGACATCCCGACGTAGAGCGCGCGCCGGCCGCGCGGCGCGATCCGGGTGATGAGGTTCTGGTAGCCGACCGTGAAGAGCTCGACGGGCACCATCGCGGCGATGAACAGCCCCTTCGCGGCCCACCCGGGCAGCCCGGGCCAGGCGAAGGGGAGGAAGCAGGCCGCCTGGAGGAAGGTCCCGGCCGCGACGATCTTCCGCGGGCCGTAGCGGTCGGTCAGGCGCCCCGCGACCCACGCGGCCGCCAGCGCCGTTCCGCCGCCCGCGAAGTGGACCCAGTTCACCGTGGCCGCGCTGCCGCCCGTCGCGTCCTCGACGTAGAGGCCGACCGCGGGGCCCTCCTCGGTGAGCAGGGACGACGCGATGAGGAGGACGCAGACCGAGACCGGCAGCAGGGCCCGCCCGAACTGCACGGGGTCGCGCTCGAGGTGGTCCTCCTCGCGCCAGGTCTCGCGCGCGAAGGTCGCGCGGACCGCCGCGACGACGAGGTACACGGCGCAGGACCCGAGCAGCAGGATGCGCCAGGCCGGATCCAGGCCGCCGGCCTTCTCGACGACGAGCGCGCCGACCAGCGGGCCCATGGTGAAGCCGAACATGCCGCACATCTCGAGGATGGCGAGCGCCCGGCCGCGGCTCCCGTAGTCCACCGAGTCGATGAGCAGCGAGACCATCGCGGGCCACTGGACCGCGCCCATGCCCCACGAGAAGGAGAGGGCGATCGTGAGCTCGACCGGCGTGCGCGCGAGGCCCACGCCGATGAACCCGAGGCCCATGAGCGTGGTGCAGGCGACGAAGATCGGCTTGCGGCCGAAGCGGTCGGCGAGCCAGCCGCCGAGGAGGCCCGGGATCCGGTGGGCGACCGTGAACGCGAAGAAGCACCAGCCGATGAGCTCGGGATGCGCGCCGAGGTCCCGGAGCCGGTTCGCGATGATCCGGTTCCAGGAGGTGATCGCCGTCAACGTGAAAAGGATCGTGAGTCCGAGGACCCAGACGTTGCGCCAGGCGGAGGGAGCGGAGGGAGCGGGGGGCACGGGGGGCGGATGATAGCACGCCCGCGGGAAAAAGTACGGGGCCCGGCGGTCGGGTGGTACCGCCGGGCCCCGCGATGGTGGTGGACCGGATTAGCGACGACGGAGGAGGGCCAGCGCCCCGGCGCCGGCCGCGAAGACCACCGCCAGCGAGCCCGTGCCCGCCGCGCTGTTCGAGCAGGGGACGTTCTTCTTGTCGTCCCCGCCGTCCGCCGAGCCGAGGTCGACGCGGAAGGAGTTCACCGAGCTCCAGATTCCGTTGGTGTTGCCGCCGGAATCGCTGGAGCGGACCCGCCAGTAGCGGGTCGCGGCGGACGGGACCAGGTAGACGTCGGCCGACTCCGCGCCCGTCGCGGTGCCGACGGCGAGGATCGTCGAGAAGGACGGATCCGCGGAGACCTGGAGGTAGTAGCTGACCGGATCCGGCGAGTCGTCGATCGCGGCGGTCCAGGAGAAGGTGACCTTGCCGCCCTGGGCGGAGGGCACGTACGCGACGCCGCCGTCGGCGGGGGACAACGCGCCGGGGGTCGTCGGGGGCTGCAGGTCGACGATGAAGTCGGGATCGCCCGCGCCGAACTCGACCCAGTCCGCGGGGTTGACCTCCTCGTTGGAATTCCGGCAGCGGGCGCGCCACTTCCAGCCGCCGCCCGAGAGGGCGTCGAGCTGGACGGAGTACTCGCCGGGGACGCCGAACGCGCTGACCGCGGTCGGGGTGCCGGTGTAGGAGCCGCCGACGGGCGCGGCCTCCACCTCGAGGGAGACGTCGCAGCCGTTCGGATCGGCGAGGATGGCGCCGAGCACGATCGACGTGCCCGTGAACGCGCCCTCGGGCAGGTTCTCGGCCTGGCCCACGCGGCGCATGAAGAGGCCAGCGGGGTCGGAGGGCTTGGGCAGGGACGGCGGATCGTAGGCGTCGCAGCGGTTGCGCAGCCAGGCGGTGTCGTCGGAGCCGCCGGTCACGTAGACGCGGGTGCGGCCCCCGGAGGTGGCGGCGGCGGCGGAGTGGAAGTACCCGCCGACCGGCATCGGGGCCAACACGGCCCAGGAGTTGGCGACCGGGTCGTAGGCCATGTTGTCGGCGTAGGAGTTGTTCCAGCCGCCCATCGCGAAGACGCGGCCGCGGGCGGCCGAGCCGGCGCCGTAGGCGCTGGCCATGGGCAGGTCGGCCTTGCGGACCCAGCTGGCACCGCCGGGGGTGTACTCCCACATCTCGGAGGTGTACTCGAAGGTGGACTGGGACTCGCCGCCGGCGATGTAGACCTTGCCGTTCAATCCGGCGATGCAGTAGTTCGAGAGGGGACGCGTCAGGGCGGGCTTCGTCGCCCAGGCCTCGGTCGCCGGGTCGAACTCGTAGTTCTCGACCCGGTTGAGCACGCTGTAGCCGGTCACGTAGATCTTGTTCGCGGCGACGGCGGCCCGGCAGGGAGTGAACGAGTAGGGCACGGAGGCGGTGATGCGGGTCCAGCTGCCTCCCGCGATGTCGTACTTCCAGGCGGTGTTGTCCGAGAAGGAGCCGAAGGTGACGCGGACGTAGCCGGCGAACTGGTAGAGCTTGCCGTCGTGGGCCACGCCGCCGGCCATCGTCCAGCCGACGGGCGTGATCCCGTCGTAGTCGGTGATGCCGTTGAGCTCGGACCAGGAATTCGTCGCGGGGTCGTAGCGGTGCAGGGAGTGGTACCAGCCGCCGGTGCCGGAGGCCGTGCCGCCGAACACGTAGAGGTAGCCGTTCCAGCCGGCCGAGGCGTGGTCGTTGCGGGAACGGAGCATGTTGCTCCGGTTCTCCCAGGAATCCTGGGCCTGGACGGCCGAGGAGGTCGCGAGCAGCACCGCGATCGTGAGCCAGGTCGAACGCATCGAAATCCCCCGTGCAATGAAGGTCGGAAGATCCACCCGACATCGATCTGCGGTCGGGGCGGGGGGTTGTAGGGAATTCGAAAATTCATTCGCCGCCCAGGAGGCGGCGAAGCGTGTCCATGTACGGCCGGAGTTCCGGCTCCAGCGCGGGCCGGAGGCGGATGGCCTCCTCCCAGTCGCCGAGGGCCGCGCGCATGTCGGCGGAGGCGTCGCGGCCCGCCGCGCTGCGGACCTGGAAGAGGGCGTAGCGGACCCGGCCCCGGCGGTTCCAGGCCTCGGCGTTCGACGAAGTGATCTGGATGGCCTGCGTGCAGTCGTCGGCCGCGGCCTGGTAGAAGGGCTCGGGGTCGCGGCCCGCCCGCCGCGCGTGGTTTCCACGGTTCGTCCGGATCACGGCCCGGTCGATCCAGTACTCCAGCGCCTTGGGCGCCACGAGGAGCAGCCGGTCGAACGTGGCCTCGGCCCGGGCGTAGTAGGGATCCGGGTCGGCCCCGGTGCGCTGCTGCAGCTGGCCCCGATTGGCGTGCGTCTTGGCGAGCTCGTGCAGGGCCTTGAGGGAGCGCGGGTCGCCCTCGAGATAGCGCTCGAGGTGCGCCTTCGCGGCCTGGTAGAGGGGTTCCATCGCCGCCGCGTCGGGCGCCTCGAGCATGAGGCAGGACGCCGTGATGCCGGCCCCGTACCGGGCGTCGTTCATGCGGGGGTCCTTCTCGAGGGCTCGGGTGAACTCGAGGTGGGCCTCCTGGAACTGGTCCTTGGAGGGCTTCCCGTTCCGCTGGCACCAGATGCCCCAGTTGTTGCGGATCGCCCCGGCGATGTACCACGCGGAGGCGCTGCGGTCCGGCCCGGTCCCGACGACGGCGATGCGCGCCAGGGCGGCCCGGTAGGCGTCCGAAGGATCCCGGCCCGCCTCCGAGATGTCGCCGGCGAGGATGGCCTGGAGGATGCCCCGGAGCAGCGCGACGTCCATCTCGCGGGCCCCGCGGCGCACGGCGTCCTCGAGGTCGGTGGCGGCGGTCGCGAGCGCGGCGGTCCGGTTCTTCTCGGCGGCCACCTGCACGCGGACGAGCGTGATGCGCGCCTTCAGGAAGCGGAGCTCCCAGCGCGGATCGAGCGGCAGGAGGGCCGCGAGGTCCTCGAGGGCCGCCGCGGAGGCCCGGTCGCCCTCGGCGCTGCTCCAGCCGGAGCGCTCGGCGAGGTACTCGAGCGCGTGGGCCCGCCAGATCCGCCAGGTCGTGTAACCCTTGTCGACGGCGAGGGCCCGGGTGCACCACTCCGCGGCCTCGGCGTAGCGTCCCCGGTCGAGCTCGAGGAGCACGAGGGCCTCGAAGGCCTCGTCGAGGTCCGGCTGCTGGCGGGCGGCGAGGGCCAGGAGCTCGGTCGCCTCGGCGGCGCGGCCCGAGGTCCAGGCCTGGAGGCCGAGGAGGACCTGGCGCCGCGCCGGGCCGAGCGCGCCCGACTCGCCCTTCACGAGGTGGGCGATGTCGAGCTCGAGGCGCCGCCGCAGGTCGGAGGCCTTCGCGTCGCGGGCGGCGTCCTCGAGCGACGAGGGCGAGGAGGCCTGCGAGCCGCCGCGCTCGAAGCCCTGGATCCGGAGGAAGCGGAGGATGTCCTTGTCGAGGTCGAGCTGGAGGCTCCAGAGCCGCGCGCGGAACTCGGCGGCGAGGAGGATCGCGCGCTCGTAGCGGGCCGTGGCGTTCCCGGGATCGCGCTGCAGGGCCCGCTCCTGGAGCCGGAGGGCCTCGTCGTTGCGCTGGCGGGCCCGGGCCATGCGCCCGAGCAGGACGTCCGGCTCGGTGGCGTCGGGCTGGCGCTCCCGGACCTGGCGGCAGGACTCGACGAGCTCCTCCTCGTGCCGCTGGAGGCCCGCGAGGTCGCCGGCGCGCCGGGCCTGGAGGGCCGCCGCGAGCAGGAGCTCGGCGCGGCGGCGGAGCGAATCGAGCGTCGCGCGGCGCTCCTCGTCGGCGCGGCGCTCGGATTCCCGGAGCAGGTGGCCGCCGGCGGCGGCCCCCGCGACGGCGAGGACGAGGACTCCCGCGATCCCGAGGAAGGCGACTCGGTGCCGGCGCACGGTGCGCCCGACGCGGTAGCGGAGGCTGGGCGGGCGCGCGGAGATCGGGTCGCCGACGCGGGCCCGGTCGAGGTCGTCCGCGAAGGCCGCGGCGCTGGCGTAGCGGCGGCGGGGGTCCCGGTCCATCGCCTTGAGGCAGACGATCTCGAGGTCGCGGGAGACCCCGGCCTGGACCCGGCCGGGCGGAGCGGGGTCGACGTGGAGGATCTGGTGGTACACGTGGGCCACGGTCGACCCCTTGAAGGGGCGGCGGCGCGCGAGGATCTCGTAGAGGATGACCCCGAGCGCGTAGACGTCGGTGCGGGCGTCGATCTCGGCGGTCCGGCCCTCGACCTGCTCGGGGGCCATGTACTGCGGCGTGCCGAGGACGGCGTTGGTGCGGGTGAGCCGGGTGCCGAAGGAGTCGCCGTGGGCGAGGCCGAAATCGGTGAGCAGGGGCCGGCCGTCGGCGGCGATGAGGACGTTGCCGGGCTTGAGGTCGCGGTGGATGACGCCGCGCCCGTGGGCGTGGTGGGCGGCCCGGGCGACGGTGGCGAGCATCGCGAGCAGCTCCCCCCGGTCCCGGCCCCGGGCGAGCTCGGCGTCGAGCGTCGTGCCCTGGACGAAGTCCATGGCGATGAAGTGGGTGGGGCGGCCCGCGGAGTCGCGGGCGAGGCCGACCTCGTGGACGGGGACGATGTGGGGGTGCTGGAGGCCCGCGGCGATCGCGGCCTCGCGGTGGAGGCGGGCGACGAGCTCCGGGGGCGCGTCGCCCTCGCGGAGGATCTTGAGGGCCACGCGGCGCCGGAGGTCCGTGTCCTCGGCCTCCAGGACGACGCCCATGGCGCCGCGGCCCACCTCGCGGCGGACGACGTACTTGCCGATCCGGTCGAGCGGGGCGGGGGAGGGCGGCGCCTCCTCCGGAGCGTCGAAGAGGTCCCGCCGGAGGCGGTCGTATCCCTCCGGGGGGATGCGGGTGGCGCTCATGGGGCTTCATGCTACCATGTGCGCGCAGCATGGGCGGAACGGGAGACACCTCGATCGGCGGAGCGGGTCGCGATTTCCCGTCGACCTGCTGGAGCCTGATCCGCGGGGCGCGGGACCGCAAGGACCCGGCCTACCTCGGCGCCGTGAACGAGCTCTGCCGCCTCTACTGGAAGCCGGTCTACGCCTACGTCCGGGCCGCGCGCGGCCTGAACAACGAGGAGGCGAAGGACCTGACGCAGGAGTTCCTGCTCGACCTGGTCGAGGGCGGCCTGCTGACGCGCTACCAGCCCGACAAGGGGAACTTCCGGAGCTACCTCCGGGGGACCCTGCACCTCTTCCTCCTCGAGCAGCACCGCAACGCCACCGCGCTGAAGCGCGGCGGGGGCCGGGCCCTCGTCAGCATCTCGCCCGAGGAGACCGACCTCGTGGACCGCCTCGTGGCGGGGGCGGGGGCGACGGCCGACGGCGTCTTCGAGCGCCAGTGGGCCAACTCCGTGCTCGACCTGGCCGTGGGGGACCTGCGGCGGTCGCTGGAGGCGGAGGGGAAGGCGGACCACTACAAGCTCTTCGAGCGGCACCAGCTGGCCCCCGCGGGGCCGCCGCCCTCGCACGCCGAGCTCGCCGAGGAGTTCGGCATCAAGGACACGGACGTGAACAACCGGCTGGCCGCGTGCCGGAAGCAGCTGCGGGACCTCGTGACGGCCCGCATCCGCGAGTACGTCTCGGAGGAGTCGGAGCTCAAGGAGGAGCTCGGGCGCCTCTTCGGCCGATAGAGATACAGCACCCGGGAGGAACGATGGCCGATACGCACCGCCGGAAGATGTCCGCGTTCGAGGAGGTCAACTGGCAGTACAACCGGGCCGCCGAGCGGCTCGGGATCCCCGAGTACTACCGCTCCGTGATGCGGAACTGCTACCGGGAGCTGAAGGTGCAGCTCACGATCCGGCGGGACAACGGCGCGCAGGAGGAGTACGTCGGCTACCGGGTCCAGCACAACGGGGCCCGCGGGCCGTACAAGGGCGGCATCCGCTACCACCCCAGCGTCGACCTCGACGAGGTCCGGGCGCTCGCCTCGCTGATGACGTGGAAGACCGCGCTCCTGGACATCCCGTTCGGCGGCGCGAAGGGCGGCGTGAACATCGACCCGCGGACCTGGTCGGACCGGGAGCTCGAGACCCTGACGCGCACTTTCACGCGCAAGATCGACATGGCGCTCGGCGTGTACCGGGACATCCCCGCGCCGGACGTGAACACCGGGCCGAAGACGATGGCCTGGATGATGGACGAGTTCGGCCGCAAGCACGGGTACGCGCCCGCCATCGTGACCGGCAAGCCGATCGCGCTGGGCGGCTCGAAGGGCCGGACGGCCGCGACGGGCCTCGGCGTGGTCTACATCGCCAAGCGGGCCTGCGCGGAGTACGGCGTGCCCTTCGCCGGGGCGCGGGTGGCCGTGCAGGGCTTCGGCAACGTGGGCTCGCACGCGGCGGAGCATTTCGCGAAGCAGGGGGCGAGGGTCGTGGCCGTCTCGGACATCGACGGGACGGTCGTGAACGACAAGGGCCTGGACGTGGCGTCGCTCGGCGAGTGGCTGAAGGCGAAGAAGGGCCTGGCCGGGTTTCCGGGCGGGACGCTGATCGGGCGCGAGGAGATCTTCGGCGTGGCCTGCGACCTGCTGGTGCCCGCGGCGCTGAACGGCGTGCTCACCGAGGAGAACGCCCCGGCCGTCAAGGCGAGGATCATCGTCGAGGGCGCGAACAACCCGGTCAGCCCGCACGCGGACCACATCTTCGACGAGAAGGGGATCATCGTCGTGCCGGACATCCTGGCCAACGCCGGCGGCGTGACGGTCTCGTACTTCGAGTGGACCCAGAACCTCCAGCAGTACTACTGGGAGGAGGACGAGGTCAACCGCAAGCTCGAGGTGAAGCTCGACAAGGCGTGGCGCGAGGTGATCGCGATGGCGAAGCAGCACAAGGCGTCGCTGCGCATGGCCGCGTTCATGGTGGCGATCCAGCGGGTCCACGAGGCGACCACGCTGCGGGGCGTCTAGGCTCTGTCTGAGAACCCGCGTGAGCCGCGGCGTGGCGAGGGGCGAGCAGCCCAAGCCCGCCTCCGCTCCCTTCCGAGGGAGCTACGGCGCGCCCTCCGAAGCCGCCCCGAAGGGCGGCGAAGGAGGGGAGCGAGGACGAGAAGAGCCCTGGAGGGGGCTGTCGAGGACGAGGGACGCAGGGATGCGACGCCCATCGCCACGCCCCTCCGGGGTTGCGGCGACGAAGACGCATCTGCGGCGTCGTGCCTCTTCGACAACCCCCTTCGGGTTCGTCTCATCGGCTCTCCTTGCATCTGCATCTTCGGCGCCGCAACCGCGGCCACGGGGGTTCCCAGGCAGAGCCTAGCGGTTGCGGCCGGGCGAGTAGAAGAGCGAGTAGTACAGGACGGCGACGACGCAGAAGGCGATGATGAACGTCCAGATGAGGACGTTGGCGCCCGCGCCGCCGGAGACGTCGGCGGAGTGCGGCGCCGCGGCCTCGCGGGCGGCGTAGGAGGCCTCGTCGGCCTGGGCGATGGCGGCGGCCACGGCGGCGGCGAAATTCATCGGGATTCTCCTCGCGGGAGCCTCGGCAACCGTATACCTAGACGTACCCGGCGGGCCCCTCCACGGCAGGATAGGGCAAGGACCCGCGGAATCCCAAGGAAACGAAAGGACCTTCCATGCGACGACTCCTCGCCCCCGCGCTCGCGATCCTCGCCCTCGCCGGCGCGGCATTCCAGGAGGAGGCGGCGCCGAAGGACCCGGTCGTCGAGGCCGTGATCCGGGAGGGCCGCAAGAACCCGCAGGTGATGGCCCACCTCGACCACCTCGTCAACAAGATCGGACCGAGGCTGACGTCCTCGGACCGGCTGACCCAGGCCCAGGAGTGGGCGAAGGGCCGCTTCGCGGAGTGGGGCCTGAAGAACTGCCGCCTCGAGGAGTGGGGCACGTTCCCCGTCGGCTTCAACCGCGGGCCCTGGTCCGGGAAGATGACGGCGCCGGAGGAGCTCGACCTGACGTTCATCACGAGGTCGTGGTCGCCGGGGACGAAGGGGCCGGTCGAAGGCCCCGCGGTGCTCGGGCCGAAGACGCCCGAGGAGCTCGAGAAGGTCCGCCCCCGCCTCAAGGGGGCGTGGATCCTGACCTCGGGGGCGCCCGCGTCGAAGGACTTCAACGACCAGTTCCTGGCGGCCTGCGACGAGGCGGGCGCGGCGGGGCTGGTCCGGGCGGGCAGCGGCGAGCTGATCCTCACCGACGGGAACCACCGCATCTCGTGGGAGAGCCTCCCGAAGCGGGTGAACATCACGCTGCTTCGCGCGCACTTCGACAAGGTCGCCGGCCACCTGCGGGAGGGGAAGGACGTCCGCCTCACCTTCGACATTCGCAACGAGTTCAAGAAGGGCCCGATCCCGCTCTACAACGTGATCGCGGAGATCCCCGGGACGGAGAAGCCCGACGAGATGGTGATCGTCGGCGGGCACATCGACTCCTGGGACGGGGCCACGGGGACGACCGACAACGGGACGGGCGTCGTCACCACGCTGGAGGCGGCGCGCCTGCTCATGGCGGCCGGGGCGAAGCCGCGGCGCACGATCCGCTTCATGCTGTGGAGCGGCGAGGAGCAGGGGCTGCTCGGGTCCCTGGGCCACATCCGGAAGTTCCCCAAGGAGTGCGACAAGGTCTCCGCGGTGCTCGTGCACGACGGCGGGACGAACTACGTCTCGGGGATCCAGGCCACGGAGAAGATGATCCCGCACTTCGAGAAGGCGTTCGCGCCGCTGATGGGGTTGAACCCGGAGTTCAAGTTCGAGATCCGGACGGTCAAGAGCCTGCCGTACGGGATCGGCAGCGACCACGACAGCTACCTCGGCAAGGGCGTGCCCGGGTTCTTCTGGATGCAGGCGGGCCGGGCGAACTACACCCGGACGCACCACACGCAGTTCGACACCTTCGAGGCGGGCATCAAGGAGTACGAGGAGCACACCTCGATCGTCGTCGCGCTGGGCGCGCTGGGCGTGGCGAACCTCGACGGGATGATCCCCCGGGACGGGATGCTCAACGCGCAGGCCGACGGCGGCCGCCGGCGCCTGGGCATCGACCTCGACGACGACGGAGTGACGGTGACCGAGGTGATCCCGGAGTACCCGGGCCAGCGGGCCGGACTCAAGGTGGGGGACCGGCTCGTCTCGCTGGACGGGAAGGCGATCAAGAGCCGCGACGGGCTGATCGAGATCATGCAGAAGTGCCCGGCGAAGACGAAGCTGCGGGTCAAGCGGGGCGACAAGGAGCTCGACCTCGACGTCAGCTTCGAGCGCTGATTGCCCGGCCGCGGGGGGTCGTGGTATGATCTCCCCCCGATGTCCGACGCCCCCGTGCCGCCGATGGGCTCCGACCCCACCCTGAAGAAGGCCCCGGAGCCGATCGACAAGACGCTCCAGCAGGCCTCGACCGACCCCACGATCCAGAAGCCGCCGGCCGACTTCTCGATCGCGAACTTCGGGCCCGTCTCCCAGCCGCCGATCCCGGGCGAGAAGACGACGCTCTACACCGAGCGGGGCGACAAGCCGGCCGTCGAGCGGCCCGCGAAGTCGCCCGACCCGTTTCCGCCCGACGTGATGGCCGCGTTGCAGGACCCGAAGAACCTGCTGAACCAGTACGTGCTCGTGAAGCTCATCGGCAAGGGCGGCATGGGCACGGTCTGGAAGGCCTTCGACCGGAACCTCAAGCGCTGGGCGGCCATCAAGTTCCTGATCGCGGACGGGAACGACGAGGGCGTCCTGCGCTTCCGTCGCGAGGCGGAGCTCTCCGCGAGCCTGCGCCACCCGAACATCGCGCCGGTCTTCGACGTCGGCGAGGCGAAGGGCCAGCACTTCCTCGCGATGGAGTTCATCGACGGCGTGTCGCTGGCGGCCGCCGAGCTGACCATCAGCGAGACGGTCGACATCTTCATCAAGGTCTGCCAAGGCGTGGAGGCCGCGCACAAGAAGGGCATCGTCCACCGCGACCTGAAGCCCCAGAACGTGATGCTGACGGTCGACAAGTGGCCCTACGTCATGGACTTCGGCCTCGCGAAGGCCCTCGACAAGGACAGCTCGATCAGCGTGACGGGCGCCATCATGGGCACGCCCGCCTACATGCCGCCCGAGCAGGCCCAGGGCAAGTCGGACCAGATCGACAACCGCACGGACGTCTACTCGCTCGGCGCGACCATGTACGCGGTCCTGACCCGGAAGCCGCCCTTCGCAGCGGACTCCGCGATGGACATCCTCATGAAGGTCTGCACCGAGGAACCCGCGCCGCCCCGCTCGGTGAACCCGCAGGTCCCGGTGGACCTCGAGACGATCGTCCTCAAGGCGATGTCGAAGCGCCGCGAGGACCGCTACGCCTCGGCGGCGCTCATGGCGGAGGACCTGCTCCGCTTCCAGAAGAACGAGGAGATCCAGGCGACGCGGCCCAGCTCGTTCCGGGTCGCGGTACGCAAGGTGCGGCGCAACCCGGCCATCATCGCGGTCGCCGTCTCGCTGGTCATCGCGGGCGTGGCGATCGTCGTGATGATGAACAAGAAGGACACGCCCTCGGGCCCCAACACGACGATCATCGTGGCGCCGACGCCGTCGCCGAAGGACCCGAAGGAGGAGGCGCGGCTGCAGCGCCTCGGGGCGGCCCGGGACCAGTGGAAGTCGCTCAAGGACCTCGTCGAGTACAAGACCTGGAAGGCCGAGCTCGCCCCGAAGTCGGCCGATGCCGCGAAGGCGGCGGCCGTGTTCGCGGCCGACGTGAAGAACGAGAACGACCTCGACAACTTCGTCGACTGGTGGGACAAGCAGCTCGCCAAGGCCGACGACGAGTTCGGCCGGATCCGGCCCCGCCGGGCGGACTGGATCGGCGCGAAGACCCAGGTCGAGCGGATCCGGGCTTGGACGTCGTTCGCGGAGGCCGCGACGGCGCCGGTGAAGCGGCTGGCCGCGCTGAGGACGGCGGCCGGCGCGCTGCGCGCGGAGACGGAGCAGGTCCTGGCCTGGAAGGGCCTCTTCTCCCTGAAGTTCCTCGTGGCCCCGTACGCGAAGGTGGCCTCGGTGACGCGCGACGGCAAGCCGGTCGAGATCGGCGAGGTCTACACGCCCGCCGTGCTGAAGGACCTCGAGATCGGGGATTACGTGATCGTCCTCGAGCACCCCGAGCAGGGCCGCGCGACCGTGCGGCTGGCCGCGGGCTCGCTGAAGAATGGCCGGACCTGCCTGGTGTCCGGGAAGATGGCGGGCGGGGCGGTCCAGGTCTCCGAGTAGGCCGCTACCTCAGCCCGGCCAGGACCCTCTCCACGCGCGGACCGTAGCGCTTCGCCTCCGGCCCGAAGTCCCCGACCTCCGCCAGCTTGCGGTCCAGGTCCGCCTTCCGGAGCGCGTCGAGGGCCTCGTCCTCGCTGCGGCCGGCCGCGAGCGAGCGCAGGGCGACGGCGAGGGCGTGCATCGTCACGAGGCGCTGGCGCGACTCGCGGGAGAGGCCGGACTTCTTGGAAAGCTCGCGAAGGCGGCGGTCGATCTCGTCGAACTTGGCGTCGGCCTCGGGGCCGAAGCAGGAGTCCAGGTCGATCGCGTCGAGGTCGGCGAGGTCCACGGGGAAGCTCGAGGCGAGGCGCTCGATGCGGCCGCCCCAGTCGTCGAGGTCCGAGGCGTGGGCCTCGCGGACCTTGGGGTCGAGCTTCGCGGCGAAGTCCTTCCAGAGCGCGGCGGACCGGGCGCCCAGGCCCGAGAGCTTGAGGCGCTCGTCGCGGGGCGCGGAGGCGGCGCGGTCGACGCAGCCCTTGATCGAGGACTGGAGCGCCCCGGCGGCGAGGTACGCGGACTGCTGGAACCAGGAGTTCGGCGCGCCGGGGCTCTCGATCGCGGCGGCCTCGAACGCCGCGGCGAGGAGCTTCGCGGGCTCGGCCTTGTCGATGCCCACGAGCAGTTCCCGGTGCTTGCGGGCCCAGTCGAGGGCCGGGGTGGAGTTCAGGAGCTGCTCGCCGGGGGGCAGGCGGAAGCGCGAGCGGCGCTCGCCCTCGGTGAGTTCGGAGAGGTCGGTCCAGGAGCCGCGGAAGTCGCGCAGGAAGGCCCCGAGCTCGCGGGAGAGGTAGGAGGAGTGGAGCTCCTGGATGCGGCGGAGGAGCTCGGCCTTCTCGTTCTCGGCGACGCGGGTGTCGGCCTGGACCTCGTCGCGGGCCGCCTTGTAGCGGTCGCGGTTCAGGTGTTCGTCGACGAGGGCGTTGAGCTTCTTGAGCGGGTCGTCGGCGGGCCCGGGCTTGGGAGCCGCGGCTCGCTTCGCGTCCTCGAGGAGCCGCTTCGCCTCGGCGAGGAGGGCCTCGCTCGCGGCGACCTTGCGCGTCTCGAACGAGTACTTGAGGTCCTCCACGGCCGCCGCGAGGTGCTTGACGGCGTTGGCGGGCTCCTTCTTCGCGAGGGATTGGTACGCGAGGCCCCGGAGCTGCCAGGGATAGAAGTCGACGGGATCGTCGTAGCCGCCGCTCGTGTCGGCGATGCGGACGCGGCACTCGGAGCGGTCGGGCTTGCAGTCCTTGTGGGAGATGACGGCGCCGAGCTTGTCGACGGCGCCCTGGGGATCGGAGGCGGTCATCTCGCGGGCCTCGCGGCACGCGGCGACGAAGTTCAGGAAGGACGACCGCTCGAGCCGCCCCACGAGGACCGGCTTGTCCTGGGGTGCGAGGAGCAGGGCGAGCAGGAACAGCGGGGCGGATTTCATGGCGCCGATCATACCTCGGGGGGCGCGGGATTTCATCGATCCCGGGGATTTCCCCGCTGCAATTCCTTCCCGGAGCCGGGGGGCGGACCTATAATCCGCCCCGTGGCCGATCCTTCCGCCTACGAGACGGAACTTGCGAAGGGTCCCGCGGGCCTCCCGCGGGCCGTGGAAGGCCTCCTGAAGACGGATCCGGCCCGACTCCCCTCCGCCCTCGCCGCCGTGGCTCCCGAGGCCTTCCGGGCCGTCGCGGAGCTCTGGAAATCCGCCCTGGCCGGCTTCCGGGTCCGCCTGAAGGAGATCCAGGACGCCGCGACCGCGAAGGGGCTGGACGAGGCGATGGGCGGCCTGGCGCAACTCCTGCACGCCGTCTGGCACCTCGAGAGCAAGGGCGTGCTCTGGCAGGTCGAGGACGAGATCCCCGCCGCGAACCGTTTCGCCGACGCGGCCGAGCAGGCGATGCGGAAGATCGCGCCGCCGCTGCCCAAGAAGGTCAAGCTCGACGCCCCGCTCCGGAAGATCCCGCCGCTGTCCGAGGCCCGCGTCGTGGACGCCTTCGACTCCATGATGCTGCTTCGGGCGCTCCAGGAGATCGGCGACTACACGCGCCAGCCGGACAAGGACAAGGACAAGTTCCAGCTCTTCATGGACGACTGGCGGCGCGTCACGTTCGAGGGCGCGCGGCTGCCGTCCTGGGCGAAGGCCCGTGAGCTCGTCGCGGCCGCGGGCGCGGTGGACGAGCGCATCCCCGGCCGCCGTTTCTCGCGGGACGCCGTCGTGCGCATCCTCGAGTCGAACGAGGCCCGGCTGAAAGACAAGATCACGCGGATCCCCGACCTCTCGATGCTGGCCTGCGAGCACTGCGGCCGCTACGACGGCCGCGAGCGGGTCCGCTGCGCCGTCTGCAGCCGGATGTTCTGCGGGCGCTGCCGCGCGCGGACGACCGAGCTCTGCCTCGCGGACTACGCGGTGCCGAAGTACGGGTCCTTCGCCCCGGAGGTCCGGCTGGGCGTCTCCGCGGCCGCCCGGGCGATCTGCGGCAAGTTCCGGCTCGACGAGCACACCCGCGACGACAACTTCGTCCGGGCGCTGCAGGAGCTGGGCGTGGAGACGGTCTTCGCCGACGCCAACCCCGACGGCGGCGAGGAGGTCCAGGACAACAAGGGGAAGTGGCACCTGCGCCTCAAGCACCGCGAGGCGTCGGGCACGAAGCGCCTGCTCTTCGCGGCGATCGCGAGGGCGCACTTCCGCGGCCTGGAAACGCCCCCGGACTTCCCGGAGGCGGAAGCGCTGTTCGTCGACACCTGCCTGGGCGTCCCGATCGAGGACGCCCTCTCCTGGCCCCGCCGGGCGTAAACGAAAAACGGCGCCCCTCGCGGGACGCCGTTTTCGAATCGCGGTCGGAAAGCTACTTCTTCGCGGGCTTCTCGATCCCCAGGCTCAGCATCGCGTCGCAGATCACGTAGGACGCGTCCGCGAGGCGCTTCTGGAGGTCCTCGAGGACCTTATCGTCCACGACGCGGGTGTCGAGGATGCGGTTGGAGACCTCGGAGGTCTCCGTGAGGAGCTTCTTCACGCCGGTCTTGGACATGAGCGGGGGCAGGCTGCCGTTCTTGTCGATCTTGCCGAGCCCCGCGAGCGAATTGTCCAGGTCGGCCAGCAGGTCCTTGAGCAGGCGCACCCGGTCGCCGGCGTCGGAGTCCTCGTTCTGGGTGGCGAGGCGGACGGCCTCCTTGAGGCCCTCCTGCGCCATGATGACGGCCATCATGAGCGATTCCCGGATGATGGCGAAGGGGAGGTTCCGCGTCTTGATGTCGATCTTGTTCGGCGAGAAGACGCGGGGGTCGTCGGGCCCGTCCTTCTTGGGGTCGGCGGGCATGGACCCGACGTAGGCGTTCAGGTTCTGCATCAGGGAGTAGCAGCCCGGGTGGAAGGACGTGCGCGTGCGGGTCCCGGCGTCCTCCATGAGCGGCAGGATGATCTTCTCGAAGTCGTTCGTGTCGCGCGAGCTGCTGATGGCGTCGCGGAGGGTCGTGAAGAAGGTGCGGGTGAAGTCGTAGCACTCGACGGCCGACTCGTAGACGGCCTTCTGGGCGAGGCCGGCCTCCGAGGCGATGACGAAATTCTGGAAGTTGGCGTCGGCGTCCAGGCGCTTGGTCTCGCGCTGCTGGAGGTACGGCGAGTAGTGGACCTCCACGACGAAGACGCCGCGGACGTTGGGCTCGAACTCGAGGACGAAGGCGCCGTCGCGGCCAACCTTGACCGTCGGCGTGGCCACGCGGGCCTTGCGCACGTTCAGGGTGAGGTTGACGACCTCGACGGGCATGGTCGCCCCCTGCGGGGTGACCAGGAAGGGGCTCCAGTTGATCGAGGTGTAGAGGCGGGAGACGGTGCTCTTCAGCGTGCTCCCCGGGGGGAAGTTCGACTTGAAGTGGCAGGCGAACTTCCCGGTCCCCTCGACCACCTTCGGCAGGTCGCAGTAGACCTTCGGCTTGGCCTTGGGCGCGGAGTCCTGGGCTTCGGCGCCCAGGACTCCCGCGACGGCCAAGATTGAAACGGCGAGTGTGCGGTTCATGCTAGGTCGTGGTGTTCACCAGGCGCCACGACAGGTACTCGGCCTCGCTGTCGGCGTAGTAGAACGTGATGTCGTCGAAGACGGGGCTGGAGAGCAGGACGGTGTCCTGCGACATGCCCTGGATCTTGAAGCGGACGACGTAGCGGAGGGCGTCGCCCTCGTCGATCGAGATGGAGGCCTGGCCGGTGACCGGGTCGATGGTCTGGCTGAAGCCGGCGTCCACGAAGCCCTGGCCGTTGGGGCCGGCGAGCTCGCGCTTGACGTTGCCCTGGCCGTCCACGACCTGGAGCAGGATGTTGACCATCGAGCCGTCCTGCTTGAGGACCTTGCCGACGACGCGCTCGAGGTCCTTGTCGTACTTCAGGTTCGGGTTCTGGACGGGCTGGCACTCCAGCTGGCCGTAGTAGCCCTGGACCGAGTAGCCGCCGCCGGGGGCGTCCTGCGTGCCGAAGGGGCCGCCGTGGTCGATGATCACGGGGCTGCCGTCGGTCCGGCTGTAGTCCTCGGCGTACCAGGTCCAGCTCAGGCCCATGAGGCGGGAGCGGGCCTTGGCGGTCGCCTGGGTCTTGCCGGAGGAAGCGATCGGGGCGGAGCCGCCGTCCGAGCCCGTCATCGTGCCGCCGGAGGCTCCGGCGGGCGTGAAGGCGCGGTCACGGGGCTGCAGGTAGATCGGGGCGGAGGTGAAGGCGGCGTCGTCGGTCGGCTTGTAGTACCGGCCGGCGGCCCAGACCAGCGAGGCGCCGCGGCGCAGGTCGCTGACCTCGTTGACGATGTTGTTCGAGGTCTCGCCCCAGACCTCCATGATGCGCCACATGAAGAGCTCGTCGATCGTCATGTCGGGCGAGTAGTTGCGGGGGAAGCCGCCGCCGAGGCCCATGTCGGAAACCTCGCCGATGCGGATCGCGTTGGGGAGGCCGCCGGGGTTCTGGTCCCAGCGGGGGAGCGGGGGATACGTCGGGCCCGTGCAGCCGGTGTTCTTGGAGCCGTAGAAGCGCTGGTTGTAGAGCGCGAGGTCGTTCGAACCGGGCTGGTACTCGCCGGCCTTGCCGTTGACCCAGATCACCAACCGGTGATCGTAGCTGGGGGCCTTGCCTCACCACGGCGGGATCATCTGCCAGGACATCATGACGTGGGTCCAACGGTGCGCCTCGAGGTAGTTCGGGCGCAGCTGGGCGGGATTCGCGTTCTTGTTCGGCGTGCTGCCGGAGTCGAGGCCGAAGGAGCTGAGGTTGTGGTTCAGCGTCGACGTGCAGCCGTAGTTCTCGATGTCGATGTTGTCCGAGGAGTAGCCGTTGTTCGACGTGGAGCCGGCGTCCTGCGGGGTCGCCGCGCGGAAGCCCATCAGCGAGGCGGGCCGCAGCTGCGAGAGGCCGATGGCGCCCTGGCGGACCTCGGTGTGCTTCGTGAAGCTGCCGTCGGTCAGGTTGCCGTCGTACATGTTGCCGAAGGGGTCGAGGTACTCGCACTTCCGGGCGATCGGGCCGCCGATGTTCGGCTGGCCGCCGACCTGGGGCTGGCCGCCGCCGTTCGTGCCCTGCCACTGGGCGAGCTCGTCCACGTTGTTGTCGACGTAGGCCGCGGTCGCGTGGCCCGGGACGAAGGTAAGGTTGAACGGCGCGGGGTTGCGGTAGTAGCCCTTGTCATGCCAGCGGGACATCGAGACCAGGCCGCGCATCTTCCCCGTGTGCTCGGGGTAGAAGTTGGGCTTGATCCACATCGCCACCACGCCGCCGTGGATCGCGAAGTTGCCGGTGTTCTGGTCCGGATTCTCCGTGGTCCCTTCCGTCTGGCGCAGGCGGTAGGCCGCGCCGGTGTTGCGCTCCGAGTAGAAGCCGTCGGGACGCAGGTCGGAGGGCGCGTACTTGGGCAGGGCGGGCAGCTGGGGGGCCGCCGCGGTCGTCTGGCCGGGGGCCAAGGCGGCCGTGTTCAGCGGGAGGCGGAAGGAGCGCGAGAGGCGGTTCTTCAGCTCCGCGCCGGTGGCCGGCCCGTAGGGCCCGTAGCCGTCCCCGTCCTGGTCCGGGTAGTTCATGATGCGCTCGCTGTCCGGGCCGTCGATGGCCGCGAGCTCCTTGTAGTCGCCGACGTTGCTGTACCGGGCGTCGAAGTCGTGCTGGAAGGGGACCTGGAGGGTCTCGCGGTCCTTGGAGTACTGGTCCACGTCGGGCCAGGTGATCACGCCGGGAACCGTGTGCGCGCGCTTGTTCTTCAGGCGCACCTGGCCGTCGCCGCCGATCGTGCTCAGGCCGATGTAGCCCTCGTACTCGTAGCCCCAGCCGGTCGCGACCGGGCCCGAGTTGGGCTTGTACCCGCGGTAGCCGTCCACCTCGGTGGTGACGGTCGCGAAGTAGCCGCCGAAGTTGTCCTTGTCGACGCCGATGAAGTTCTCCACCTCGGGGCCCGTCTCCAGCGCGTAGCCGCTGTTCGTGGGGAGGATGGAGTCCTTCTGCTTCATCGTGCCGGCGTAGAAGTGGCGCTGCGAGGTCTCGCGGTAGACGTCGAAGACCTTCACCTCGGCGACGATCTTCTTCTCGGCGACGATGGCCATCGCGGAGCCGTCGCCGGAGCCCGTGCGCTGCTCGGGGCGCAGCACGCGGCCGATCGACTCGACCTGGAAGACGCCCGTGGGCTGGAAGGTGAACTCCGTGGAGTTCACGACCAGGTCGGTCTTGTCCACCCGCAGGTGCAGGTTGTGGTCGGGGTTCAGCTCGTTGAGGTGCAGGTTGGGGTTGAAGTTGGCCTTCAGGGCGTCGCCGATCGCGTAGGCGGCGAACTTCCGGGCCGCCTTCGAGGGCACCGCGTTCAGCTTCGACCAGTCGCTGCCCGGGACGTAGTCCATGAACACCTCGCGGGTGTCCACGAGGACGTTGTTCTCGACGAGCGAGTCGACGAACGCGTTGAACTGGGGCCAGGTCTTGAACGTGCCGGCGAACCAGGCCTGCGAGTAGCCGACGCCGCCGAAGTCGCGGCGGTCGCGGCAGGCGAGGATGTGCTCGGCCACGGTGGCGGCCGAGGCGCCCTGGCCGGAGGCCTGGGTGCCCATCTCGTCGCTGCCGGACTCGGGGGCCTTCAGGGGCAGGGTCTTGTAGAGGAAGCCGAGCTGGTCGCAGTCCTCGCCGTTCTCGTCGTAGGTCTGCTTGACCGTCCACCAGGAGTAGTACTTCTGGGGGATCGTGACGGGGCCCTGGGGCACCGACGCGGGCGACGGGTTGTACGGCGCGAAGGAGCGGCGCTCAGAGATGAAGAAGCCCTGGACGTCGGCGATCAGCGCGATGAGCACCTCCTTGGAGGCGGCGTTCACGTTGACCGGGGCGCGGTGCACGATCTCGATGTACGAGGGGTTCAGCTCGTCCATCGCGTACACGGCGTTGTGGTTCTTGTCGGTGTTGCCCTCGGTGAACCAGCGGAGGTTCCCGCGGACCTGCGAGCCCGAGTTGTTCTTGCCGCGGCCCCGGCGGTAGACGTTCTGGTCTCCGCGGTAGTACTTCACCGGGTACTCGGACACGACGTCGATGCTCAGGGGGACGGGGTTGGCCACGTTCTTGTCGACCCAGGCGTGGCAGGTGACGAAGGGCTCGACGCGGCGGATCTCGGCGGGGGTCAGGAACCGGCCGAGATCCTCGATCGTGTTGTAGCCGCGCGTCGGGCGGTTCTGGAGGACCTTGTCGCCCAGCTGCGGGATCCCGATCTTCTTCATCTTGCCCAGGACGTTCAGGATCCGGCGGAGATTCTGGCTCACGCTGGACTGGTTGCCCTGGTACATCGCCGAGCCGTCGTTCAGGTAGATCCGGCCCGACAGGTCGGAGACCTTCAGCTGGTACATGTCCAGGCCGCCGGCGTACGTCGTGCCCTCGTGGGCGCCCGAGTAGCCGACCGGCTTGATGGACCCGTCCGGAGCCCGGACGGTCACCATCTTGACGTCGTTGTTCGTGTCGAGCGGGTTGCCGTCGCTCATGATCGCCAGCGACGGGTACCTGGCCCAGTCGAGCGCGACCTCGTGGACGCCCGCGGCGCCGTCGAGGGTCTCGTTGGGATCCTTGAGCCCGTTGCGGTTGAGGTCGTTGCCCCAGTAGCGCAGGGTGGGGGAGAGCGGATCCACCTGCAGGGCGGAGACGCCGTACGCGACGCCCGACTTCGCGACGATCTTCGCGCGGATCTCGTCCAAGTGGTTCTTGGACACGGTGCGCTCGATCTGGTTCATGATCGCGAAGGTCGTGCCCAGCAGGGACAGCACGGCCAACACGGCCAGGACCACGATCAGGACCGCACCCTTACGGCGCCTCGACTTCGGCATGATCGACCCCCCGGTTATGAGCCCGGAAGCGGGGACCTGACCCGTCCCCGATCTTCCACCACGTCCCTGGGAATGAAAATTCCCCGAGACGCCCATCAAGTACGCAAAAATCCTTCCACCATCTGGAATTTGCGCATGAATTCAGCACGATTCTACGTATGGGGATCATGCATGGCCAATGTAATCGTAAAGGTCTGCAGACTAGGCGTTTGAAATTGCTTGTCCAGCAATGAGTTGCGAATACTTAATGGGTTGATCGAATTTGCTAAAGATTCTGGCCGCGAACTTGTTCCCATCCAGTTACATCATTCCCTCCCGGTAACTCCCGGGCCCGGGAGGTCCCGTTTGACGCCCACCCCTCCGCCTCGCTAGACTCCTCGCACCTCCATGAAGATCCATCCCTTCACGGTCGTCCCCAACCTCCCCCGGCGACTCGCGCTCCTCCGCGATCTCGCCATGGACGTGTGGACCACCTGGAACTGGGAGGGCACCCGACTCTTCGTCCGCCTCGACCCGGATCTCTGGGAGGCCTCGGGCAAGAACCCGCTCCGCCTCCTCGGCCTGCTCCCGCAGGCCCGCCTCGAGGAGTTCGCCCGCGACGACAGCTTCGTCGCCAGCCTCGAGCGCATGGCCGAGGCCCGCAAGCACCACCTCTCCCGCAAGGGCTGGTTCGACCGCTCGTACCCCGAGCACGCCGGCGATCTCGTCGCCTACTTCTCCTGCGAGTACGGACTCGACATCTCCCTGCCCATCTACTCCGGCGGCCTCGGCATCCTCAGCGGCGACCACCTCAAGACCGCCAGCGACCTCGGGCTTCCGCTCGTCGCCGTCGGCCTCCTTTACCAGCGCCACTTCTGCCGCCAGTACCTCAGCGCCGACGGCTGGCAGCAGGAGGAGTATCCCGAGATCGAGTGGACCACCTCGCCGGTCACGCTCGAGACCGACGCCCAGGGCCGACCCGTCGAGGTCGAGGTCGATTTCGCCGGCCGTCCCTGCCGAATCCGCATCTGGCGGCTCCTCGTCGGCCGCGTCCGGCTCTACCTCCTCGACACCAGCTGCGAGTCGAACCCGCCCGAGTTCCGGCACGTCACGGCCCAGCTCTACGGCGGCGACCGCGAGAACCGCATCCGCCAGGAGATCGTCCTCGGCATCGGCGGCATCCGGGCCCTCAAGGCCATCGGCCTCAAGCCCGCCGTCTGCCACATCAACGAGGGCCACTCCGCCTTCCTTATCCTCGAGCGCATCCGGCAGGCGATGGAGGAGCGGGGCCTGGGCTTCGAGGAGGCCCGCGAGGCCGTCTGCGGCTCCCACGTCTTCACGACCCACACGCCGGTCCCCGCGGGCAACGAGCGCTTCGATCCCGAGCTCGTCCGCCGCTACCTCTCCGGGATGGCGGGCCAGCTCGGCCTGTCGCCCGACCAGCTGCTCGACCTCGGCCGCACGCCGGGCGGCAACGGCACCCCGTCGTTCTGCATGACGACCCTCTCGCTGCGCCACTCGGCGCGCGCCAACGGCGTCAGCCGCCTGCACGGCGAGGTCTCCCGCGGGATGTGGAGCCACCTCTGGCCCGGCCTGCCCGAGGCCGAGATCCCCATCTGGCACGTCACCAACGGCGTCCACGGCGCGTCGTGGATCAGCCACGATCTCGACGCCCTCTACCAGACCTACCTCGGGCCGCGCTACTCCGAGGAGCCCTGGAGCCCCATGGTGTGGACCCGCGTCGACCAGATCCCGGACGCCGAGCTCTGGCGCGCCCACCAGGTCCGCCGCGAGCGCCTCGTCTTCTACGCCCGCAAGCAGCTCCGCACCTCCGGCGCCCACCGCGGCGCCACGGCCCAGGAGCTCGGCCGCGCCGACGAGCTGCTCAACACCCAGGCCCTGACGATCGGGTTCGCCCGCCGCTTCGCGACCTACAAGCGCGCGGTCCTCCTCTTCAGCGACCCCGACCGCCTCGCGCGCCTGATGAGCGACCCGCTGCGCCCCGTGCAGTTCCTCTTCTCCGGCAAGGCCCACCCGCAGGACCAGCCGGGGAAGGAGTTCATCCAGATGATCTCCCGGTACGCCCGGGACCCGCGCTTCCGCAACCACATCGTGTTCGTCGAGGACTACGACATCGAGGGCGGCCGCTACCTCACGCAGGGCTGCGACGTCTGGCTCAACAACCCGCGCCGCCCCCTCGAGGCCTCCGGCACCAGCGGCATGAAGGCCGCGATGAACGGCGTCCTCAACCTCAGCGTCCTCGACGGCTGGTGGGACGAGGGCCACCTGCCCGACGCGGGCTGGGCCATCGGACACGGCGAGACCTACGCCGACCCGGCCTACCAGGACATGGTCGAGAGCCGCGCCCTCTACGACCTCCTCGAGCAGGAGGTCATCCCGCTCTTCTACTCGCGCGACCGCATCGACCTGCCCCGCGGCTGGATCGCCCGGATGAAGTCCTCGATCAAGCACCTCGCGCCGCGCTTCTCCTCGCACCGCATGGTCATGGAGTACGCGGAGGACTACTACGTCCCCGGCCTGCGCAAGTTCCGGACCTTCGAGCGCGACGGCTCCGCGGCCGCCCGCAACCTCGCCGCCTGGCGCTCCCGCGTCCGCCTCGCCTGGCCCCAGGTCCGGGTCCTCGGCACCTCGTCGTCGGCGAACGGCGATCTCAAGGTGGGGCAGGAGTTCCGCGTCCAGGCCGACGTGCACCTCGGGCCGCTGGGTCCGGACGACGTGACGGTCGAGGTCTACGCGGGCCCCCTCGACTCCGCGGGGAACATCCGCGACGGGGCGGCGGTTCCCATGACCCTCGTCGACAAGCCCTCGCACGGGAAGGCCGCCTTCCAGGCGATGCTGCCGTGCCGGTCGAGCGGCCGCCACGGGCTGGCCGTGCGCGTCCTCCCGAGGCATCCCGACCTGGTCCACCCCTTCGATCCGGGAATCATCGCCTGGGAGTGATTTCCGGCCGCATTTCGCTTGACTCGCGGCCGGGGATTCGTACAATCCCCCTCGGCTGGTGACCCGTTGCCGTGGGTGTTACACCCGTTCCCATTCCGACCACGGTCGTTAAGCCCCACGGGCCGATGATACTGACGGGAATTACATCGTCGGGAAAGTAGGTCGTTGCCAGCCTATAAAAAGCCCGTCCCGCGTGGACGGGTTTTTTATTTCCCGCCGGGATCGAGGGGGAGGGGGGTCGTCACGTCGCTCTCCCGCAGCAGCAGCCAGGACGAGACCGCCAGGGCCCCCAGGAGCGCCGCCCCGGGAGTCCACGCCGCCGCCTGGAAGAGCGCCCCGTCCAGCAGCGCGTGCCGCAGCGTCCCGACCGCCGGTCCCGGCCCCGCCAGCGCCCAGACCCGCTCCGCCGCCCAGTGGCTCGCCGACCAGGCCCCGCCGGCGAAGAGCGCGATCACGCCGAAATGCAGCGCCAGCGCCGGCGCCGCCCGACGGGCCAGACCCGAGAGCACCGCGCCCGCCTCCGACGCCGGGCAGCCCTCGATCGCCGCGATCGCCGAGACGTAGGCCACCGCCATCGCGAGCACGCCCATCGTGGCCACGACCAGGGCCGACGACGAGAGCGCCGCGACCCGGAGCAGGCCGGTGGAATCGGAGATCGCCGCCGCCCCGGCCGCCAGCCCGCGGAAGGCGACGGCCGCCACGCCCGCGGCCACCGGCAGGCCCAGCACGACCAGCATCGAGCGGCGCAGCCACGCCAGCGCGCCCGCCGCGTCCGGCTTCGCCCCGTCGATGCGCCGGCGGGCCGCCCAGGCCACGACGGACACCGCGCCCGCGAGCCCCGCGAGCCGGAGGAATTCCGGGCCCATCGCGACCACCCGGCGCCGGCCCTCGGGCTCGATGCCGGCCAGGGGCAGGTCGAGCAGCGCGGCGACCGCCAGGAGCAGGCCGAGCCAGGCCCCGCCGGCCAGGAGGCCGCGCGGCACGAACGCGGTGGCCGCGGCGATCGACGCGCGGACGAGCAGGGGGTGGCGGAGCGGGACCTTGAGGAGCTCGCTGACGTGGGCGCGCTGCGTCGGCGCGTCCGAGGGATCCCGTCCGGTCCGCACCGAGGGCAGCATCGCGGACGACCCGGCGGGTCGCGGCCTCGGCTCGGTCATCCTCACCTCAGAGGCTGATCATCCCCACGAGGTCCTTGAAGCGGCTTTCGACCTCGGACTCGGCCGCCGACGACGTGCGCTCCGGTCCGAAGGATTCGACGGCGAGCGAGCCCATCACCGAGCCGTAAATCAGCGCGCGCTTCAGCTCGGCGTCCGCCGACCCGGCCTTCGCCACGTAGCCGAGGAAGCCGCCCGCGAAGGAGTCGCCGGCGCCCGTCGGATCGACGACGTCCGGCGTGGGCACCGCGGGCACGTTGAAGGAGAAGTGGCGGTTGTAGATCGTGGCCCCGTGCTCCGCGCGCTTGACGATGAGGCAGCGCAGGCCCGCGCCGAGCAGGATCTGCACGGCCTTCGCGAGGTTGGGCGTCTCGGCCAGCATCGACGCCTCCTCGTGGTTGACGCAGAGCGCGTCGATCCGCGGGAGCAGGTTCCAGAGCGCCGTCCGCTCCGTCTGGATCCAGATGTTCATCGTGTCGAGCATGACGAACGAGGGCTTGCGCAGCTGCGAGAGCACGGCCGACTGCGTCGCGGGGCTCGTGTTGCCGAGCAGGACGACCTTCGAGTCCCGGTAGGTCTCGGGCAGCTCGGGCCGGAAGTGCTCGAGGATCTCGAGGTCGACCTTGATCGTCTGCCGGCCCTGCAGCGCGGCGTCGTAGCGCCCGTGCCAGCGGAACGTCGGCTTGGGGCCGACCTGCAGGCCCTCGAGGTCGATCTGGTGCGATGCGAAGAGCTCCCGGTGGGCCTTGGGGAAGTCGCGTCCGACGATGCCGACGAGGCGGACGGGCGCGAAGCGCCGGGCCGCGATCGAGAAGTAGGTCGCCGAGCCGCCGAGGACCTCGTCGCGGCGCGCGACCGGGGTCTCGACGGTGTCCAGGGCGACCGAGCCGACGACGAGCACGGGGTTCATGCGGGCACCTGGAGGTTGGCGGCGGCGTCGAGGCGCCGGAGCGCCTCCTCGCGGCCGAGCAGCTGGAGCACGTCGTGGATCGGGGGGCTGACCGTCCCCCCGGTGAGGGCCACGCGGAGCGGCTGGGCGACGGCGCCGAGCTTGGCCCCGCGCTTCGCGGCCAGCTCCTTGAGCAGCGCGTCGATCCCGTCCTTGTCGAACGCCCCGAGGCCCGCGATGGCCGCCCGCAGCTCCGCGAGCAGCGGCTTGTCGAGGTGCTTCTTCAGGGCCGCGGGGTCGTACTCGAGCGGGCCGAACGCGAACTTCACGAGCCCCGCGATCTCGTCGAGCCGCTTGAGCCGCTCCTGCTGCTGGGCGACGGCCATGCGGACGCGCTCCGCGGGGATCCTCGCGAGGTCGTACGCGGCCGCGAGGTAGGGCCGGCAGAGCTCGACGAGCCGGTCGAGCGGCGTCTTGCGGATGTACTGGCCGTTCATCCACTGGAGCTTGTCGACGAGGAACTTCGCGGGCGTGTGGCCCACGCGGTCGAGCGTGAACTTCCCGACCATCTCCTCGAGCGTCATCAGCTCGAGGTCGTTGCCGGGCGACCAGCCGAGCAGGGCGAGGAAGTTGACGATGGCCTCGGGGAGGTAGCCGAGCGCCCGGCACTCGCTGACGGTGACGGGCAGGCCCATGGCGCGGTACTTCTCGGTCTCGCGCTTCGAGAGCTTCGTGCCGTCGGGCGCGAAGATGATCGGCATGTGGCCGAAGCGCGGCGGCTCCCAGCCGAGCGCGCGGTAGAGCGAGATCTGCTTCGGCGTGTTCGAGTAGTGCTCGTCGGCGCGGAGCACGTCGGTTATCCCCATGTCGTGGTCGTCGACCACGACGGCGAAGTTGTAGGTGGGGAAGCCGTCCGATTTCAGGATGACGAGGTCGGGGTCGGCCGAGGTGTCCATCGCGCTTTCGCCGTGCACGAGGTCCGTCCAGGCGATGCGGCCGCGGTCGATGCGGAAGCGGAGCGCCTTGCCCTTCTCGGGGTCCTCCTGCCAGTACGCGCGGTCCTTCTTCTCCAGCTCGAGGGCCAGCTCCTTGTAGCGCTCGAGGCGGAGGCTCTGGTAGTGCGGGCCCTCGTCCCACGCGATCCCGCACCAGGACAGCCCGTCCTTGATCGTGGCGAGGGAGTCCTCGCGGTTGCGCTTCTGGTCGGTGTCCTCGATGCGCAGCACGAAGGTCCCGCCGGTGTGCCGGGCGTGGAGATAGTTGTAGAGCGCCGTGCGCACGCCGCCGATGTGGAGGTCGCCGGTGGGCGAGGGGGCGAAGCGGACCCGGACTTTCGGCTCGGCCATGGCGGGCGTCCTCTATTCCACCGGGTTGACGAGGGCGCCGATGCCCTGGATGCGGGCCTCGACCTCGTCGCCGGTCTTCAGGAAGACCGGGGGGTTGCGGAAGACGCCGACGCCCGCGGGCGTGCCCGTGGCGATGACGTCGCCCACCTCGAGGACGAGCGAGGCGCTGATGTACTCGATGAGCCGGGGCACGTCGAAGATCAGGTCCCGCGTCGTGCCCTTCTGCCGGACCTCGCCGTTGACCTTGAGCTCCAGCTCGAGGTTCGAGGCGTCCAGCTCGTCCGGCGTGACGACGAGCGGCCCCATCGGCGCGAAGGAGGTCAGGCTCTTGGCCCGGAACCACTGCTTGTCGTTCTGCTGGAGGTCGCGGGCCGTGACGTCGTTGATGATCGTGTAGCCGAACACGTGGGCCGCCGCGTCCGCCTGCTTCACCCTGGAGGCCTCGCGGCCGATGACGACGCCGAGCTCGACCTCGTGGTCGATCTTGTCGGAGATGCCGCGGGGGATGCGGATCGCGTCGCGGTCGCCGACGACGGCGTTGGAGGCCTTGGAGAAGAGCAGCGGCTGGGCGGGCGGGTCCTTCTTCTGCTCGGCGGCGTGGTCGCGGTAGTTGAGGCCGATGCAGATGATCTTCGGGGGCCGCAGCAGCGGGGCGCGGAGGCGCACCTCGCGGCGGGGCAGGGCGACGCTGCGGTCCTCCTTGAGGCGGCCGAGGTCGACGCCGGCGAGCCGCTCGGGCCCGCCGTCCTGGAGGAACGCGAGCAGGTCGGGGTACTTGAACGGGCGCTTGAAGGAGCGGAAGAACGCCTGGGCGAGGTCGTAGACGTGGTCCCCGACGATCGCGCAGGCGGAGGTCTTCGCCCCGAGCTGGTAGGTCCCGAACTTCACCTACTGGCCCATCTGCTTCCAGGAGCCCTTCGCCTGGTCGAAGGCGACCTGGATGTCGGCGACGGCCTTGGCCTTGTCCTCGGCCTTGTCCTCGACCTTGAACTCCGGCAGCGGGCCGCCGGAGATCTTCTTCAGCGCGTCGTAGGCCGTCCGCTGGACCTCCTCCGAGGCGTCGGTGAGCGAGGCGATGAGCGCCTGGCCGGCCTCGACGTAGCGGCCCGCCTCGCCCAGGAGGCCGAGGGCCTCGCAGACGGCGGCGCGGACCGAGGGGTCGCTGTCCTTCGAAAGCACGGTCGGCGGGTTCTCGTCCACGAGCCGGCGGACCAGCGCGTGGGCGAACTTGCCGTCGCCGATCTCGCCGAGGGCGAGGGCGCCGCCGGTGCGGTCGATGGAGCTCGACTTGTCGTCCTTGAGCAGGTCGGCGGCGGCCTGGGCGGCCTCGGGCGACGCGGCGCCGATCGCCTTGATCGCGCGGCCCGCGGCGTCGCGGACGGTCTTCACGGAGTCGACCCGGGCGCGGGCGATCCAGCGGTTCTGCAGCGCGGACGGATCGGCGATCGCGCCGATGGCCTCGCAGGCGAACTCGCGGACCAGGGGGCTCGGAGAGCGCTTGTCGGCGGCGTCGCCGCCCACCATCTCGCCCAGCGCGCGGACCACCTCGGCGTTCTTCGGCTTCGTGGCGATCAGGGCCCAGAGCGCGGCGACCTGCGCCTGCTCCCCGGCCTTGTCGGCGGCGATGGTCGTGGCGACCTTCGCAAGCCCGGCGCCATTCTGCGCCGTTCCGACGCGGGCGAGGCTGCGGGCGGAGGCCTCGCGGACCTCGGCCTCGCCGTCCTCCAGCCCGCGCTTCTCGAGCACCTCGCGCTCGGCGTCGGTGACGGCGCTGGCGGGGAGGTAGCCCAGGGCCAGGGCGGCGCCGACCTTCTCCTCCTTGGAGCCGGAGGAGACCTTGTCGCGGAGGCCGGAGACCTTCGAGGAGTCGCTCAGCTTCGCGACGAGCTTGGCGATCGTCTCGGCGACGAAGAGGCGGACGCAGGCCCGGCTGCGGGCCTGGAGGTCGGGCGCGAGGCCCTTGTCGCCGTCCGTCGCGCCGGAGAGGTAGGCGGGGAGCTTCTCGAGCGCCGGGGCGCCGAGGTCCACCGCGTCCTGCTGCAGGAAGTTCTTGCGGACGGCGAAGCGGTCCGCGGCCCGGGCCGCGCGCTCCAGCTGGCCCTTCGGGTCGAAGAAGATGTAGGACCGGCTCGTCAGGTCGCGCAGGTAGAGGTCCTTGTCGTAGAGGCGCGACGGGTCGCCCATCTTCCACTGGGCCTGGAAGGTCCAGAAGCGGTCGACGAGGACGGCGACGCCGAGCGTCTCGTTCCACCAGGCCGTCCACTTGTCGATGGCCTCCTGGCGCTTGGCGATCTGCGCGGCGGCCAGCTCCTCGGGCTTCAGGCGCTCCGAGATGAGCGGGTTCGCCTCGTAGCCGAAGTCCCGGCCGGTGAGGTCCTTCAGCGCCTGGTTGGCGCGGGCCCGCACGGCGGAGGAGTTGTCGGAGAGCGCCTCGACGAGGGGCGGGATCGACTTGACCGCGCCGATGCGGCCCAGCGAGCCCGCCGCGGCGACGCGGACGCCGACGTCGTTGGCCAGGTCGCGCTCGCCCACGGGCTTCTCGTCCCGCTCGGGCTCGTACTGGATGATCTCGTTCAGCCGGTCCACGAGCTTGTGCTTGGCCTCGGAGTTCGTCGTGTCGACGCCGGAGGCGGCGACGCAGCAGGACTCGCGGACCGAGCGGTTCTTCGAGGAGAGGCCCTGGAGGATGCCGTCGACCAGGTCGCCGGTGACCTCGCCGAGGGCCTCGACGGCCTTGGCGGCCTCGATGCGGGCCGCGGCGACGGCGCTCTCGTCCTTGAGCAGCTTCGTGAGCTGCTCGGCGACGGCGCCCTTCTGGCCGAGCTCCTTCGGGATGCGGCCGCGGATCTTCGAGGCGTTCTCCTCGTTCTCCTTCGCGCGGGCCAGGTTCTTCTCGAGGACCTGCTTGGCCTTCGGATCGTCCGGCTGCAGCGAGGCGAGGTCCTCGCGGATCTTCTCGGCCTCGAGGTCGTACGCCCGGGCCTGCGTCCACTTGTCGAAGATGCGGTTGACCGCCAGGCCCGCGCCGGCGCGCACGTCGACCGAGGGGTCGTTGAGGCGCTCGATCACCTTGCCCAGGCCGTCGCCGTTGATCACGTCGGCGAGCATCTCGGCGGCGAAGCCGCGGACGACCTCGTCGCGGTGCCCGAGGGACTGGAGCAGGCCGTGGATGGCGCCCTCGCCGAGCGGCTGGACCTTGGCCCAGATCTCGTTCTTCTTCTCGATGAGCGTGGTGGGGGAGTTCCGGAGGATGTCGCGCCAGTCGGAGACGAAGGCCGCGAACTGGTCGACGTAGACGTCGACGCCCTTCCGGGCGATCTTCTCGCGGGCCACGCCGGCCTCGGGGTCCACGTCGCCCGCCTCGGCGACCACGCGGCCGTAGGCGGCCTGCGCGTCGGCGACGTTCTCGGGGACGAGGATCTCGGAGACCCGGCCCACGCCGAGCAGGGCGCGGGCGAGCACGTCCTTGCGGCCCTCGGCGGCGGCCTTGTCGGCGGACTTGCGGTAACGGTCCAGGGCCCGCTCGGCGAGCTTCTGGCCCGTCAGGCGGTTGCGCTCCGCGTCCAGGCGGGCCTTTTCGACCTCGAGCGGCTTTCGCTTCGCGGCCAGCGCGGCGAGGACGGGGTCCAGGCGGGTCTTCGCGGGATCGGAAGCCTCGGCCTCGACCTTCACGCGGGCCGATTCCGAGTCGATCTTCTCGAGCTGCCCGTCGATCTTGCCGATGGCGGCGCCGAGTTGCCCGAGGGTGACCATGGAGGCGCGGAGGTCGGCTTCCAGCTTCTGGCCGTCGGCCAGCAGCGCCGTGGAGGTCTTCTTCTCGTCGGCCTGGAAGCTGAACGCGCAGAGGAGGAGGACGACGGAAGGCAGGTACGCCCGGCTCCGCTTCATAGGTCGCTCTCCGAGAAACAGAGGATCCCGAGAAAGGTTGAAATATACCCACCACCCGTCGCCGCTGTCACGAAAATCAAGGCCCGGTTCAGCGCCGGAGCAGGTCCGCCACGTCGTCGGGGAGGCGCACCGGCTTAAAGGAAGGAGTGACCGCGGCGAGGCGCGTGCTCCCGTCGCAGAGGAGCCGCCCGGCGGCGTCCTCCACCCGGTAGGCGAAGGTGACCGTCGCCCGCCCCAGCTCCTCGACCGTCGTCCGGATCCGGATCTCCGAATCGTAGCCCACGTTGGCGTGGTAACGCGCCCGGGCGTCCACGACCACGAGGTACACGCCCCGGCGCTCGAGCTCGGCGTAGGACAGGCCGGCCGCGCGCATGAACTCCGTGCGGCCGGTCTCGAAGTAGCCGATGAAGTTGCCGTGCCAGACGACTCCCATGCGGTCCGTCTCGCCGTAGCGGACCCGCGCGGAGACCTCGCGCACGATGGCGGGCGGATCGAAGGGCCCGCTCACTTGAGCCCCTCGGCGTTCAGCGTGGCGGCCCGGCACTGGTCGGCGAACTCCGGCACCTTGCCCCCGCCGAGCCGCGAGGTCAGGCGGAGGTAGAGATCCTTGGCCTCGAGCGTCTTCCCGGCGGCCCGCAGCTTGCCGGCCTCCGCGTCGACCTCCTTCGCGTGGATCTTGCCCTTCTCGACGAGCGAGGCGTGCAGGCGGACGAGGCGGTCCTTGAGGTCGAGGTCGGCCCCGTGCTTCGCGACCAGCGCGTTCACGCGCTCCACGGCCTGGCCGAAGTCCTGGCGCGCGGCCAGGTCGTTGACGGCCCGCTCCTCGTCGTCCACCTCGCGCCGCTTGAGCTTGTCCCGGGCCGCCTTCGTCGCGTCGATGTGGCGCTTCGCGGCGTCGGCGACGGCGCCCTTCGGGTGCCGGGCAAGGAGCTCCTCGCCCCGGCGGACGATCTCGTCGTGCTCGAAGGGGTGCTCGTTGATCCAGGTCTCGTAGGCGCCGATGAGCGCGGCCTCCTCCGGCGTGGGGAGGCGCTTGAGCTCCTCGCGCAGCTTCTCGAGGCGGCGCTGGGCGCGGTCGTACCACTCGCCGGCCGAGACGCCGATCCGCTCGTAGGCCGCGGCGGCCGCGGGCGGGTCCTTCTCCTCGAGCAGCACGGCGGCGTTGAAGGCTCGGCGGCCCTCCTCGATGGCCGGGTCGGGATTCGAGAACTGCCCGAGCGCGATGAGCAGGCCGATGGCGAGCGCGACGGCGAGGCCCGCGGCGACGTAGGGCGCGGCCGAGGGCGCGGAGGCCCGGGCCCGGCCGGTCGAGCGCCCCGTGATCTTCGCCCGGCCGTCGGGCGACGAGTCCGGCGAGCGCAGCTCCGGGGGCCGGGATCCCGAGGACGGATCGTCGTACGTGATCGTGACCGGGCCGAGCTCGATCTGGTCGCCGTGGCGCAGCAGCTGCGCGGTCACGGCCGTGCCGTTGACCTTGGTGCCGTTGCGGCTCTCGAGGTCGACGACGCGGTACCCGCTGCCCGCCTGCTCGATCTGGAAGTGCCGCCGCGAGGCCTCGGGGATGAGCAGGGGGACGCTGCAGGCCGAGTCCCGGCCGAACGTCAGCGGGATGGGCCCGAGCTCGTGCGTCGAGGAGCCCTGCGCCGTGTGGACGATGATGCGGGGCATTCCCGCGGGATTCTAATGCACGTTGGCCCCCGGCGCCACCATGCCGTAGACTGCCCCGGTGGGTTCCCTCACGCTCGAGTCCCGCTGGGACCACCCCGTGATCGCGGCCGGGGCCCAGCGCGTCCTCCACCTCCTCGTCGGGCTCCGCGGACGCCCCGCCGGTGCCCGGACCCGGCCCCCGATCGCGCTCGCGATCGCCGTCGACTGCAGCGGATCGATGGGCGAGGAGCGCGGCCGCAAGATGTCGGGCGCGAAGGACTCCCTCGCGCGGCTCGTCGAGCACCTGGGCGAGGGCGACCGCCTCGGGATCCTCGGCTTCTCCGACAAGGTCTTCACCGTCTCGCCGCTCGTGGCGATGGACGCCGCCGCGCGGGAGGCCGCGACGAAGGCCATCCGCAAGCTCCGGCCCCTCAACGCCACGAACCTCTCGGGCGCGGTCGAGGAGTCGTACCGGATGCTCAAGGGCTCGCCCGCGGACGTGAACCGGGCCTTCCTCTTCACGGACGGCCTCCCGACGACGGGGGCGACGGACCGCGCGGGCCTGCTCGCGGCGGCCGGGCGCCGGCCCGATCGCACGGGGCTCACGACCTTCGGGTACGGGGCCAACCACGACCCCGAGGCGCTCTCCGCGATGGCGCGTCGCGGCGGCGGGAACTTCTACTTCGTCCGCCAGCCCGACGAGGTCCCCGAGTTCTTCGGGCGCGAGCTCGGCGGGCTGCTGTCCTGCGTCGCGCAGTCCGTCAAGGTCCGCTTCGAGGCGGCGCCGGGAGTCACCGTGCTCAAGTCGCTCAACGACTTCGAGTCCGAGATCGACGAGAGCCAGTCGAGCGTCCGCGTCTTCGCGCAGGACGTCTACGCCGACGAGCTGCGCAAGGTGCTGCTGAGGATCCGCGTCACCCCGCCCGCCGAGCCGGGGGCGCTGGGCCTGGGCCGCGTGGTCGTCGAGTACCACGACCTCGGGACGAAGGGGCCGGAGCGGCTCGAGGCGGAGCTCCAGGTGCTCGCGGTGGACCCGGAGGCGGCGCCGCTCGAACCGGATCCGGCCGTCGCGGAGCAGCTGGCCGTCATCCGGGCGGCGGAGGCCCAGGAGCAGGCCCGGCGCCTCGCCGACCAGGGCCGCTTCCCCGAGGCCCAGGAGGCGATCGTCCGGGCCGCGGAGGCCTGCCGCTCGATCGGCACCGAGTTCGCGCGCCGGGTCTCCGACGATCTCCTGCGCAACGTCCTGCCGACCTTCGAGGAGCAGCGCTACGACGCGCAGGCCAGCCTTTACGTGGCGTCCAATGCGAGCGCCTACAAGGCGAGCCGGAGCGTCACGATGCAGACGAAGAACCTGTTCGCCACGGAGTCGATGATCCTCTACGCGGACTCGATGAAGGACGCGACCGGCGGGACGGAGCGCGTGAAACCGCCGACGGGGAAGGGGAATCCGTAAACCGACGGGCCGGGGGGCCGTATCACCTCCCGAAACGGAGCCACGCATGAGACTGCTCGCCGCGCTGGTCGTCGCCGCCTCGGTGCTGCCCGCCGCCGCCCAGGACCCGGCCGGCCCCGACGTCCTGATCCTGCCCGGCCGCCTCGAGGTCGCCGGCCGCATCGAGGCCGTCGAGCCCGACGGCACGATCGTCGTCAAGACCGCCGAGGGCACGCGCCGCCTGGCCCCCGAGGACATCCTGCGCGTCGTGTTCGATCGCGCGGCCGAGGTGAAGCCCGCGGCGGGCGAGAAGGTGCGGCTGCAGCACGGCGCGCTGCTCACGGGGCGCGTGGAGTCCTACGCCGCCGGCCGGCTGAAGCTCGTCGCCGAGCACGGGACCTACCTCGTCCCCCGTGCTGAGCTCCGCCAGGTCGTCCTCGCGGCGCCGACCGGCTCGGTCCCCGAGGTGAAGGACGGGGGCAAGGACGTGGTGTTCCGCCAGCCCGAGGCGGGGAAGAAGGAGCTGCGCGCCGCGGTGGGCGAGATCGCCTCCATCGGCGCCGACGAGGTCCAGGTCGGCGACGCGAAGATCCCGCGGGCGGAGGTCTGCTCGATCCTCTTCGCGTCGGGCCGGACGCCGGAGGCCACCGCGGGCTGGTTCGCCCGGGTGCAGCTGCGCAACGGCGACCGGGTCTTCGGCACGCTGAGGAACCTCGCCGGCGACCGCGTCGAGATCTTCTCGCACCAGCTCGGGACGGTCCGCGTGGAGAAGAAGGCCGTCGTCTCGGTCTCGATGGCGGCCGTGGCCCGGATGACGCTCGGGAACCTGCTCGTCTGCGACCAGAACGGCGTGCGCGAGCTGGACCGGGCGGGCAAGGAGCTCTGGAGCTTCGGCAAGAACGTGGCCTACGCCTGGTCGGCGCGGAAGCTCGAGAACGGGAACGTCCTGATCTCGAACCCCAACATGAGCCAGGTGCTCGAGATCCGGCCGCGCGAGCGCAACGGCGGCGACCTGGTGTGGTCCTGGGAGGGCGCGCAGTACCCCTACGACGCCGTCAAGCTCGAGAACGGCAACGTGCTCGTGGCCGACTACTACGGCAACCGCGTCGTCGAGGTGAACCCCAAGGACAACTCGACCGCGTGGACCTCGCCGCGGATCAACCTGCCGATCAGCGTCGAGCGCCTGCCCAACGGCAACACGCTCGTGGGCACGTCGCAGGAGGTGCTCGAGGTCGATTCGAAGGGCGCCACCACGTGGAAGGCCGCCGTCCCGGGGCTCCGCCCCTGGCGCGCGTCGCGCCTCGAGAACGGGAACACGCTCATCGTGGAGAACAACCGCGGCCAGGTGATCGAGATCGACGCCAAGTCGAACGTCGTCTGGAAGCGGGACGGGCTCTCGCGGCCGGTGCAGGCCCTGCGGCTCGACGACGGGAACACGCTCATCCTCGAGCAGCAGCGGAACCACCTGCTCGAGGTGGACGCCGCGGGCCGGGAGGTCCGGACGGTGGGCGGCCTGCAGTTCCCGAACAACGTCTCGATGTACTAGCCGCGGATCGGGAGCAGGACGAAGAACGTCGAGCCCTTGCCGGGCTCGGAGTCCACGCCGATGCGCCCCCCGTGCCGGTCCACGATCGCCTTCGCGATCGAGAGCCCCAGCCCCGTTCCGCCGATCTCGGCGGTCAGCGAGTCGTCGACGCGGTAGAAGGGCTGGAAGAGCCGGGCCTGCGCGGGCTTCGGGATGCCGATGCCGGGGTCGGTCACCTCGAGCTTCAGCGCGTCCTCGATGCGGCGGGCCGCGATGCGGACCTGGCCGCCCTTCGGCGAGTACTTCACCGCGTTGGTCAGGAAGTTGAGCACGACCTCCTTGATCTTCGAGCGGTCGAGCATCGTCGGCGGGAGGTCGGCGGGCAGGTCGAGGACGAGCTTGTGCGTCGCCGGCGGCGACCAGAGGCGGAGCAGGTCGCCCACGACGTCCTGGAGCGTGGCCGGCGCGAGGTCGAGCTTCATCTGGCCCGACTGGATGTGGGCCGTGCTCAGCAGGTCGTTGATCAGGTCGAGCAGCCGGTCCGCCTCCTCGTCGATGACGCCGAGGAACTTCTTCGGCTGGGGCTCGCGCACCATGTCGGAGAGCGCCTCGGTGTAGGCCTTGATCGAGGTCAGCGGCGTCTTGAGCTCGTGCGAGACGCTGGCGACGAAGCGCGACTTCATCTCGTCGACGCGGCGCAGCCGCTCCAGCTCGCGGCTGGCCGTGAGGTCGCGCAGGACGAGGATGAAGCCGGTCTCGACGTAGCCCGCGTCGCGGAGCGGGGAGACGGAGAGCGCCACGGGGACCTCGGAGCCGCCGGAGAGCCGGTGGACGAGCTCGCGCTCGCCGCTGGGTTTTCCGAAGACGGCCTCGGCGCGGAGCGAGCGGGCCGCCTCGAGGAAGGGGGCCGGGAGAAGTTCGTCGAGCGGCCGGCCGACGACCGCGACGCCGGTCTCGAGCAGGGTGCACGCGTTGCGGTTGATCAGGGTCACGCGGTCCTCGAGGTCGGCGGCGACAAGGCCGTTCGAGATGTTGTCGAGGATGTTGTTC
This sequence comes from uncultured Planctomycetales bacterium, assembly GCA_964464755.1. GTDB lineage: Bacteria > Planctomycetota > MHYJ01 > MHYJ01 > JACPRB01 > CAYXGZ01. Next base: position 28,843 of record CAYXGZ010000005.1, on the reverse strand, counting down.
AGCAGCGCGTACTGGTCGAGGCGCGACGAGAGGATGCGCGACGTGTGGAGCGCGAAGGCCGCGTGGTCGGCCAGGTAGCGCGCGGCGCGGATCTCCTCCGGGGTCGGCGGGTGGGAGGGCCAGGCGAGGGAGGCGACGCCCACGCGCTCGCCCTTGAGGCGCAGCGGGAGGAAGGTGACCGGGCCGAAGGTCTTCCACGGCAGCGAGAGCCACTCGTCCTCCTTCCACACGGCCGCGAGGACGTCGCCCTCGGGCGCGAGGTCGGGGACGTGCTCGGGCAGGGCGGGGGAGAGGACCCCGTCGCGGTTGAAGAACACGGCGCAGGTCCGGTGCCCGGTCACGGAGCTCAGGCCGGAGGCGAGGAGGCGCGCGATCTCCCCCGGGGCGGTCCCCGAGAGGATGCGAACCGTCGTGTCGGTCAGGCTGCGCTCGTCCATGCGTCAGGCCCCCAGCCCGTGGCTCTCGGCCGCCCGCGAGATCTCCGTGGCCGCCTCGGCGAGCAGGCCGTCGAGGTCGTCGGGCCGGAAGCCCAGGACCTGCCAGGCGTGGTCGCTGATCCGGGGGATGCGCCGGTCCCCGCCGCTGCCGACGCCGAGCGCGCGCGCGATGAGGTCGGCGAGGTGCACCGCCGCCGCGGCCTGCTGGTGCTGCTGCTCGGCCAGCACGGGGTTGTGGTGGCAGCGCACCGCGTCGACGACCCCGGGCGCGAGGTTCCACTGCTCGAGGACCATGGCGCCGATCTCCGCGTGGGTGATCGACAGGGTCCGGCGTTCCGCGTCGAGGAGCAGGATGTCCTCGTCGCGCACGAGCTGGACGGCCCGGGCGAAGGACTCGCGGAGGTGGACGTCGGCGACGACCTTGCCGACGTCGTGGAGCAGGCCCGCGACGAAGAGCTCGTCGGTCTGCGGGAGGTGGAGGCGCCGCCCGATGGCCCGGGCCGCGGCGCCGACGGCGAGGCTGTGCGTCCAGAGCGCGCGCGAGTCGAGGCCGCCCCGGCCGCCGCCGGGGATGAGCTCGCCGATCGAGGACCCGAGCACGATCGAGCGGACGGCCGCGAAGCCGAGCGTGACGATGGCGTGGTGGACGCTGCTGATCCGCTTCGGGGCGCCGTAGAAGGGCGAGTTGACGGCCTTCAGCACCTTGGCGGTCAGGACCGGGTCGGCCGCGATGAGCGAGGCGACGTCCTGCGCCGACGTCGCGGGATCCTGGACGACGCGGTTGAGGCGGTCGAGGAGCGCGGGCAGCGTCGGGAGCTCGACGATGGTCCCCGCGATGCGCCGGAAGCGCTCGTGGGCGTCCGTGGTTTTGCCGGGGGGCCTCACCGCGCGGTCCTCCGGCGCTGCTCCGCCGCGGCGCGCTTGAGGCGGGCCATGATCGGGTGGTCGCCGACCAGGCCGAAGACGTGGTCGAGCTCGCGGTCGATGGCCGCCGCCTTGGCCGGGTCGACCGGCGCGGCCGCGGCCTGCTCGGAGGGCTCGTCGACCTGCAGGTGGGTGAGCTTCCAGGATTTGAGCAGCGCGAGGTGCGCCGCGGTGAGCACGCCCCCGGCCGCGAGGAGCAGGTTGCCGGAGGGGTCGAGCACGTCGGCCGCCGCGTGCTGCCCGGGCCGGGCGTCCTCGAGTCGGACGAGTTTCATCCCGGGAAACGATACCCGAACCGCCGGTCCCGCGGGAAGTGCCTAGGACTTGTCGCCCTGGAGGATCCGCGTCGCCTGCGGGTCCCCCTCGAACGGGTGGTGGAGGACGACCGCCGCCTGCCGCTTCCGGCGGAAGCGCATGTTGAGCAGCTCGACGAGCAGCGAGAACGCCATCGAGAAGTAGATGTAGCCCTTCGGGATCTCCTTGTGGAAACCCTCGGCGACGAGCAGCACGCCGATGAGCAGGAGGAAGCTGAGGGCCAGGATCTTCACGCTCGGGTGGCGGTTGACGAACGCGCCGATGGACTTCGCCGTGAGCAGCATCACCGCGACGGACGCCACCATCGCGACGATGATGATGGGGACGTTCTTCACCATGCCGACGGCGGTGATGACGGAGTCGAGGGAGAACACGATGTCGAGCAGGATGATCTGGAAGATCACCCGCCCGGTCGACCCGGCGCCGGAAGGGGCGGCCGCGTCGTGCGCGTGGCTCACCTCGAGCTTCTCGTAGATCTCGCTCGTGGCCTTGTAGAGAAGGAACAGGCCGCCGCCGAGCATGATCAGGTCCTTGCCCGACATCGAGTGGTGGAGGATCGGGATCTCGAAAAGCGGCCGGGTGAGCGACATCACCCACGTGATGGAGAAGAGCAGCCCGAGCCGCGCGAAGAGGGCCAGCACGAGACCGATGTTGCGGGCCTTGCCCTGCTGGTCGGGCGGAAGCTTCCCCGAGAGGATCGAGATGAAGACGATGTTGTCGACGCCAAGCACGACCTCCATGACCGTCAGGGTGACGAGGCTGAGGAGGTTCGCGGTGGTGAAGAGGTCGTCCATGGCCGGCTACGAGCGGCGGCTCAGCGCGAACGACGTGAGGTCGAGCAGGTGCTGGACGTCGGGCGAGTCGCCGAGGCCCTGGATCGCGCGGCGGGACGCGGCGAGGAAGTCGTCCGCGCGGGCCCGGCAGGGCGCCAGGATGTCGCGGGAGCGAAGCAGCCCCACGATGCGGTCGCGCTTCTCCGGGCCGCCGTCGGCCGACGAGAGGAGCCGCCGGACCTCGTCCCGCTCCGCGCCCTGGAGGGTCGCGAGCAGCCGGATCACGGGCAGCGTGAGCTTGCCCTTGGACAGGTCGGTGCCGAGCGACTTGCCGGCCTCGGCCTCGTCGCCGGCGATGTCGAGCACGTCGTCGACGATCTGGAAGGCGATGCCGAAGTTCAGGCCGAAGGCGGAGAGCGCCTCGACGGTCCGGCGGTCGGCCTCCCAGCCGACGCTGCCGAGCGCGCAGGCGGTGGAGAAGAGGCGGGCCGTCTTCAGCTCGATGATCTTCAGGTAGCGGGCCTCGTCGAGGCCCGCGTCGAACTTCGTGCCGCACTGCGACAGCTCGCCCTCGCACATGTCCTGGGCGGTGCGGCCGAGCACGCGGTTCGCCTCGTGGTTGTTGAGCCGCGAGCAGACGATGAAGGCCTTCGCGAAGAGGTAGTCGCCGAAGAGGATCGACGTCTCGTTGCCCCAGCGCTGGTTGAGCGTGGCCTCCTGGCGGCGGAGCAGGGCCTCGTCGAGCACGTCGTCGTGCACGAGCGTCGCGGCATGGAGCAGCTCGACGACCGCGGCGAGCGCGACGTGGACGTCGGTGACGCCCCCGCAGAGGCGGGCCGAGTAGAGGAGCATCGCGGAGCGCATCCGCTTGCCCTGGAACTTCTGGGAGTGCTCGAGGAGGGAGGCCAGGAAGGGGTTGTCCGAGCGGAGCTCGCGCCGGAGCAGCTCCTCGACGCGGTCGATGTCCCCCCGGACCGGGGCGTAGATGTCCGCGAGCGAAGGGGCTCCCGGGACGGGCCGTGCCGCCGGATTCTGGGGCGTCATGGGTCGAGCAATCCTAGCAGCGGCCCGGAGGGTTGGCAATCTCCCGGCACCGGGCGAGGTCCCCGGGCGTGTTGACGTTGAAATACGGATCGAACGGCCCGTCGCGCCATTCCGGACCCGGGGCCGGGACGCGGATCACGTGGAGCCCGTCGTGGAATTCCCGGAGCCCCGCACGGCCCGCGGCGACGGCCCGCTCGATGGCGGGACCGCAGGCCCGGGAGTAGACGGCGTGCAGCGGCTCGTCCCCGCGCTCGGAAACCGGGAGGACGACGTCGGCGGATTCGCGGGCGAGGCGCTCCGCGAGCCGGGCGCTCGCGCCCGGGAGGTCCACCGCGACGAGGAAGAGCCTCGGCGACTTCATCGCGCCGAGCAGGGCGTGGAGCCCGGCGACCGGCGACCGGACGTCGAGCCGGTCCGGGAACGCGGGGAGGCCGAAGGCGGCGTAGGCCCCGGGGCGGTTCGCGGAGAGGAGGACCTCGCCGAAGGAGGAGGCGAGCCGGTCGAGCACCCGGGCCAGCAGCGTCCGGCCGCCGGCGTCGAGCAGGCCCTTCTCGGCTCCCCCGAGGCGGGAGGCCCGCCCGCCCGCGAGGATGCCGAGCGCGCAATCGGGGATCACGCAGCCATTAGACCGGCATTGGATGATCGCGTCCACGTGGTTATAGTTGGCCCCATGAAGCCCGGGCCCGTCCTGCTGCTCCGCGACGGCGTGGAGGCCCTGCACCTCGGGCCGAAGGCGGCCAGGGCCCTCGCCTGGATCGTGCCGGACCTCGTGACGAAGGGCGCGGACCCCCGCGCCGCCGTGCAGCTCTCCCGGGGCTCCGTCTGCGCGCTCGAGGACCTGCCCGCGCGCTGGTCGGAGGGGGAGGACTTCGCCCTCGTGACGCCGCGCCGCTACCCGGCCCGGGCCCTCGACGGGCTGCGCGTGGTCGTGACGCGCGAGGCGGCGGCCGCGGACGACCTGGTCTTCCGCCTCCAGTCCCTGGGAGCGTCCGTGCAGGTCCGGGCCTGCCTGGAGATCCGCCCGGCCCCGGCGGGCCCTCTGCGCCGCGAACTGCGCCAACTGGACACCTTCGACTGGGTCGCGTTCACGAGCCGGAACGCCGTCGAGCGCTTCGAGCCCGCGCTGCTGGAGGCGGGGCTGGACTGGCGCTCGTGCCGGAAGCTGGCGGCCGTCGGGCCGGCGACGGCGTCGGCGCTGCGGGCGCGCGGGCTGCGGCCGGACTTCGTCGCCCGCGAGTTCTCGGGGAGGTCGCTCGGCTCGAGGCTGCGGGGGCGGATCCTGCACCCGACCTCGGAGCCGCACAGCCCGGACTTCGCGCTGGCGGCGCGGAGGGGCGGGGCGGTCGTCGTGGAGCCGGTCGTCTACCGGATCGCGCGGCCGCGCCGGCTGGAGGCCCTCGGGCCTCACGACCTCGTCGTGCTCGGGAGTTCGCAGACGGCCCGGAACTTCGCGGAGCTGGCCCGGCCCGCGAAGGGGAGTCCCGCGGCGGCGATCGGGCCCCGGACGGCGGAGACCGCGAGGCGGCTCGGCTTCCGCGTGGTGGTGCAACCCAAGGCGGCGACGTTCCCGGATCTCGTGGACGCGGTCGCGGCCTGGTGGAGGAAAGCGAAGCCATGACCCCGAACTTCCTGCTGCGTCGGCCCCGGCGGCTGCGCGCGACGCCGGCGCTGCGGGCGCTGGTCCGCGAGACGACGCTCTCGCCCGCGGACCTGGTCGCGCCGTTCTTCGTGCGGCCGGGCCGGGGCCAGCGGCGGCCCGTGAAGTCGATGCCCGGCGTCTTCCAGCTCTCGACGGACGAGCTCGCGCGGGAGGTCCGGAAGCTGAAGTCGGCGGGCGTCCCCGCGCTGATCCTCTTCGGGATCCCGGACCGCAAGGACGCGAAGGGTTCCGGGGCCTGGGCGCGGAACGGCATCGTGCAGCAGGCCGTGAAGGCCGCGAAGGACGCGGCGCCGGAGCTCGCGGTGATCACGGACGTCTGCCTCTGTGAGTACACCGACCACGGGCACTGCGGGGTGATCCGGAACCGCGGCGTGGACAACGACGCGACGCTCCCGCTCATCGCGAGGGCGGCCGTGTCCCACGCGGAGGCCGGGGCCGACGTCGTGGCCCCGAGCGGGATGATGGACGGCGGGGTGGGGGCGATCCGGGCGGCGCTGGACGGCGCGGGCCGGACCGGGGTGCCGATCCTGGCCTACTCGGCGAAGTACGCGTCGAGCTTCTACGGCCCGTTCCGGGACGCGGCGGAGTCGCCCCCGAAGTTCGGGGACCGCTCGGGCTACCAGATGGACCCCGCGAACGGGGACGAGGCGATGCTGGAGATCCAGCTGGACCTGGAGCAGGGGGCGGACGCGGTGATGGTGAAGCCCGCGCACGCGTACCTCGACATCATCCGCCGGGCGAAGGAGCGGTTCTCGGTGCCGGTGGCCGCGTACCACGTGAGCGGCGAGTACTCGATGATCCAGGCGGCCGCGGAGCGGGGCTGGATCGACGGGAAGCGGGCGGCCGTGGAGGTGCTGACGTCGATCAAGCGGGCGGGGGCGGACTTCATCCTAAGTTACTTCGCCCCGGCGATTTCGGACTTGATTTCGTAATTTACATATCGTAAAGTACGGACAAGTCGAAGGACGAAGAGGGGGGAACCGTGGACGTGAAGCAGGCCGTCGAGGCCGTCCTGTTCGCGAGCGACGATCCGGTCCCGCTGTCCCGCCTGAAAGACCTGATCCCCGACGCGAAGCCGGCCGACATCGAGGAGGCCGTCAAGCGCCTCCAGGCCGACTACGACTCCCAGGGCCGCGCGTTCGCGCTGCAGGAGATCGCCGGCGGGGTGCAGTTGTTGACCCGCCCGGAGCACGCCGATATAATTTCGCGCCTCAAGCGCTCCAAGTCCGAGAAGAAGCTCTCGGGCGCGGCGCTCGAGGTCCTCGCCATCATCGCCTACAAGCAGCCCGTCAAGCGGGCCGACGTCGAGGCGATCCGGGGGGTGGCCTCGGGCGAGCTCCTGAGGGCCCTGCTGGAGCGCGGGCTCGTGAAGATCGTGGGGCGCGAAGACGTCCCGGGCGCGCCGGTCCAGTACGGGACGACCAAGGAGTTCCTCGAGGCGTTCGGCATCCGGTCCCTGGAGGACCTGCCCCGACCCGAGGAAGTGAAATAGCGATGCATTTTTCGAGCGCGGTCCACAAGTACCAGAAGTGGATCCTGGGATCGATCGTCGCCGTCATGGCGATCACCCTGGTGATCTCGTTCACCCCGGCCGGCGGGGTGTCCGGGGACCAGGACGAGGTCGTCGCGACGTACTTCGGGGACTTCAAGGTCACCCGCCGCGAATTCCAGGAGGCCCGCGCGCTCTCCTTCGGCTACCTCCGCTGGAAGTGGATGAACGAGCAGCTGAGCTCGAAGGAGCCGATGGCCTTCTACATCCAGCAGCAGCTCTTCCAGCGCCAGGGCCGCCCCGGCATCCTCACGGCCTACACGCCGACCGAGGACGACATCAAGCAGGCCCCGCGCGAGCTGATCATCCTCGGCACGGACGCCCGCCACAAGGGCGTGCGGGTGAGCGACGAGGAGGTCGACGGCTACCTCCGCGACCTCTTCGCCAAGGGCGGGGCGAAGCCCGGCGATCCGGACTCGGAGCTCTCCTTCACGGTGACGTTCTTCCGCCTCAACCCGCCCGAGTTCCGCCGCCTCGTGGAGCGGACCCTGGCGATCCGCAAGGCCATCGAGATCGACACCTACGGGGCCAACGCGCGCTGGGGCGACGTCGTCCAGGGCCTCGTGGCCTCCTCCAAGGCCGGCCGCGCGTCCGTCATCGGCGTCGACCCCGACGCGCTCCCGGGCCAGGCCCGCAGCTTCGGTCCCGAGGAGATCTCGGCGAAGTTCGAGCAGGACAAGGAGAAGTACCGCCTGCCCGAGAAGGTCCAGGTCGAGTACCTCATGGCCTCCGTCGAGTCCTTCAAGAAGAAGGCCGCGGAGCCGACCGCCGAGCAGATCCAGAAGTACTACGACGACAACAAGCGCCAGTTCGTGAAGGTCACGGACCACTTCGAGGGCGACGGCCACGACCACGGCCAGGAGCCCCCGAAGGAGGAGTTCAAGGAGCTGGCCGAGGTGAAGTCCGAGATCATCGACAAGATCAAGACCCTCGACGCCCAGAAGGCCGTCGCCGCGCTCGTCGAGAAGATCAACAGCCGCGACGTCGCCGAGGCCCTCGACGCGATCGAGAAAAAGGTCCGCGCCGAGGTCGAGGCCGAGATGAAGGACGCCTCCGCCGCCGACAAGGCGAAGGCCGTCCGCGAGCGGCGCCTCGCGGCCACCGAGCCCGTGCTCGACGGCATCCGCCGCAAGTACGTCCCCGAGGGGATCGAGCTGGTCCACAACGTCAGCTCCGCCTTCGAGCGCAGCAAGCTGGAGTCGATCGAGGCCGAGCTCGGCAAGGCCTCGAGCCCCGCGGTCCTCGAGGCGATCTTCGCCGCGCAGGCGGGGGACATCCCCAACAAGATCTGGCGCTCGGACAAGGGCCAGGCCCTCGTCCGGCTCGCCCGCAAGGTCGACAGCTACGTGCCCGACCTCAGCGACCCGATCCGCGACAAGATCCGCAAGGAGCTCGCCGCGGAGGAGAAGCGCAAGCGCGCGGAGCGCGTGGCCACCGAGATCGTCGAGAAGATCACGCGGGGCGGCGAGGCCGCCCTCGCGGAGATCCGGCGCCGGACGGCCGACGTCTACCAGTGGCAGCAGACCGGCTACTTCGACGCCGAGGCGCGCGGCGACTTCGGGCTCAGCCCGTCGTCCCTGGGCGCGACCGTCAAGAACCTGGTCGTCGGCGAGGAGAAGCCCGTGCTGGCCCGCCTCGAGGCCTACCACGTGGCCGGATCCCAGGTCGGCGGCGACAAGGTCTCGTGGTCGTACGTCGTGGTCGCCGAGGACGTCGTGTCGGTGCGTCCCGACCTGAAGGACGAGGACGTGAAGAAGAAGCTGTCCGAGAAGGAGGAGGAGCTCCGCTCGACGCGCTACCGGGACCGGGCCAACGAGCTCGTGGGCACGGCCGACTGGCGCGACCTGGCGGAGGTCCGGTGATCGCCTAGCGTGTACAACCCGGCGCGGGGGAAGGAGACCCCCGCGGCGGGAGGGATTTGGATAGGTGTCTCACAGGAAGAGGGGGAAGCCCATGTCGCTGTCGACCCGTTTCGCGTTGTCCGCCGTTCTCGTCGTTTCGCTGGCCGCCGGGGCGGCCGCCCAGGACGCGTCCGCGCCGTCCGGCCAGGAGAAGGTCGCCGCCAACCCCGACTTCCCCTTCGAGGGAGAGGTCACCTGCGACGCCCTGAACGTCCGGTTCCTGCCCAAGAAGGACGAGGGCGGCATCGCCACGATCCTGCACCAGGGCGACAAGATCGTCGTCGTCGGCGAGGACGCCGACTACTACCAGGTCCGCTCGCCGAAGGGCGCGACGGTCTGGATCTTCGCCAAGCACGTCAAGAAGGACTCGGAGACCGAGGGCACGGTCACCGTCAACGACGCGCCGCTGCGCCTGGACAGCCGCTCGAACGCCGAGAAGCTCGGCTCGCTGAACGAGGGCGTCAAGGTCACGCTGCTGCGCGAGCACCTCGGCTGGTACCTGGTCGCGGCCCCCGAGGAGGTCCGCTACTGGGTCGCCCGCAAGTACGTGAAGTTCTCGGCCCCCGCCACGGGCGAGGCCGCGAAGCCCGTTGCCAAGACGGTCAAGGTCGGCGCGGACGCCGAGGCCCGCGCGCTGCTGCGCCAGGCCGACGAGCTGATCGCCGAGCAGAACGCGCTCCTCAAGGAGAACCGCGTCTCCGACCTCGACTACTCCGCGATCATCGCCGCCTACGAGGCCGCGAAGAACACGGCCCGCGACGCCGAGCTGAAGCGGCGCGCCGAGCAGGGCGCGGTGAACTACAAGAACTTCCAGACCATCCTCGTCGGCGTGAAGGGCAACCTGAAGACGGTCAACGAGCTGGTCGACAAGCTCAACGAGGACCTGCGCGCCCGCTACGAGAAGCCCGCGAAGCAGTGGGACATGATGGGCTACGTCGACACCGTCGGCAGCCTCCTGCAGAACCGCCCCGGCCAGTACAAGCTGGTCATGGGCGGCAAGATCGTGTGCTTCATCTCGGTCAAGGACGGGGACGACGACATGAAGCGCCGGCTGAACTCGAACTTCGAGAAGTACGTCGGCATCAAGGGGACCGTGACCCAGAATCCCTACGGCTGGAACGGCTACTCCGTGGTGGCCATCACCGACATCGAAGAGATCCTGAACAAGTAGACCTTCGGGTTCGACAGCGATCATCTCCGGGGCCGGGCCGCCCGTTCGGGCGGTCCGGCCCTATTTCGTCCCGAGCCGCGAGAGCGCCTCGATCCGCGGCTGGCACCAGGCGTCGTACGCCGGGCTCCGGCGGAGGATCTCCCGGTAGTCCGCCGTGGCGGCCGCCGCGATCGGCCCCGCATCCCTCCCGGTGGACTGCAGGTGGTGGGCCCACTGGTCGCGGGCCATCGCCCTCATGCCCAGGGCCTGCAGCGAGCCGGGGCTCGCCTGGAGCGAACGATCGTACTCCGCCACCGCGTCCGCGTACGAGGAGGCCGCGTCCTCCTGCCGGAGGACCTTCCAGCCCGCGTGGCCAATGTGGACCTGGCCCCGGGCGCAGAGGAAGTTCTCGTTGTTCGGCTGCCGGCGGATCGCCTGGTCGTACGCCTCCATCGCGGAATCGTAAAGCGGGGTGGGGTCCTTCCCGGCGGAGGCGTCGAAGCTCCCCCCGAGCAGCCGCGCGTTGCCCAGGTAGTACCAGCCGTCGGCGAGCGCGGGCATGACGCGGGTCAACCGGGTGGCGGCCGTCTTCAGGTCCGCCAGCGCCTCGGGGTCGAACTGGCCCCGCGGGGCGCCGTAACCGATCCGCGCATTCAGGGACCGGCACTTCGCCGCCAGGATCTCCGGGGAGTCCGGCCTCAGCTTCTGGAAGGCGGCGATGGCGGGATCCGCCTGCGCGCAGGCCGGGCCGGGGTCCAGCTGCCGCTGGACCCTCCATTCCGCCAGGTACGCGGCGAGTTGGGCCAGGTTCTGGACGACCTCGGGCCCCCGAGGATTCAGGCGCATGGCCTCGGCCGCGTCCCGGACGGAACTCTCCGACTGGGGCAGGGGATCGCCCCCGGCCCGGACCACCTGCACGGCCAGCGCCCAGAGGATCCGGGACCGCCGGAAATGGGCGTCCCAGGCCCACGGCGCGATCTTGATGCCTTCCGATGCGTGGTGCAGCGCCCGCTCCCCGTGGCGCGAGGCCTCGTCGGGCGGACAACTCGGATCCTGGGCCGCGATGAGCTCCAGGTCCGACATCAGCAGCAGGGGGCCGGCCCCGCCGCGGTCCGCCTCGAGCACCGCCCGCAGGTACGCCTCCGCGCGCTGCACGTACGCCGCCGGACTGCGGCGGCGGCGGATCTCGAGCTCCCCGAGCTTGATCAGGCCGCCGGCGGCCCAGAAGCGCGGGGCCGGGTCGCCGGGGATCAGCCGGCCCGCGGTCTCGTACGCCTCCACGCCGCGCTCGATGGACGCCGCCATCTCCGAGGGGGTGAGCTGGCCGGAGATGGTCTCCAGCATCCCGAGCGTCAGCCAGGCCTCGGCGGACCCCGGCTCGGCGCGCGCGATCGCCCGGGCGGCCTCGAGGTGGGGACGGTAGGCCCCGGGCTGGGCCTGGCCCGACCATTGCGCCCACGAGGCGTTCGTCGCGAGGAGCCGCAGCTCGAAGAGCCGGGCGCGGACGGCCTCCTTGAGGTCGACGACCGCCCGGCGGAGCTGGGCCGCCGCGAGTTCGAACGAGTCGTCCCCCTTCTGGCCGGCCGTGATCCGGCGGATGCCGAGGAACGAGTGGCAGACCGCGAGCTTGAAGCGGGTCTCGGGCCGGGTGTACCCGGCGGCCAGGGCGGCCTCGAGGTCCGCCCTCGCCTCGAGCAGCGGGCCGTCGCCGGCGTCGCCGCGGGCCGCGCCCACCAGGGCGAACTGGGCCTGGGCCCGCAGCAGGCGGAACGGGACGTAGCCCCGGTCCCGCGCCAGGCCCTCGTTGAGCAGCGCCAGCGCCTCCTGCGTCCGGCCCGCCTCGAGCTCGAGGAGCGCGAGGCCCTCGGTCGCCTCGGCCAGGCCGGGGTCCAGCAGCGTCGCCTCGCCGAGGTGCCGCTTGGCCGCGTCGAGCTGGCCCCGGTGCAGCGCGACCAGGCCCCGCGCGGTGGAGAGCTCCCCGGCCGGAACGGCGCCCGAAGTCGCCTCCAGGGCCGCGAGGTCGGCGACGATGCCCTTCAAGGTGGCCATGGCCTCCGGATCCGTGTCGAGGAAGCGCCGGACGATGTCGGGGTTCAGCGTGGGGAAGCCCGTGCCCTGGCCCGAGAGCTCCATCGCGCTCGTGGCCGCGAGCTGGCTGCGCTCCCAGACGAGGTTGCGCAGGCGGCGCGAGCCGATGATGAGGCGCTCGTAGCGCGCGGGGATGTAGCCCGCGTTGCGCTTCAGCGCCTCCTCCTGCCGGCCGAGCGCCGAGACCTCGTCGAGCAGGAGCCGGTCGAGCCTCCCGAGCACCCACCAGGGATCGGCCATCCCGGGATGCCGCTCCGCGGCCTCGCGGCACGGCCCGGCCGCCTCCGCGGCGAACTTCCGAGCCGCCTCCAGGTCGCCGGTCCGCCGCAGCGCCAGCACGCCCGAGGCGTAGGTCTTCATCCGCTCCTTGAGCTCCTGCGCCAGCTTCGCCCGGTCCTCCTCCGAGCGCTTCTCCGCGCTCGAGGCCCGGGTGGCGAGCCTCCAGACGATCGGCGCGCCGCCCGCGCCGAGCAGGACGAGGCCGAGGACCGTGCCGGTGAGCACCCGCTTGCGAGCCAGCTTGCGGCGGATCGTCCGGATGCGGCCGGGCGGCCGGGCCTGCACGGGTTCGTGCTCCCGGAACCGGCGCAGGTCCAGCCCGAGCTCCGCGCCGTCGCGGTAGCGGTCGCCCGGGTCCATCGCCATCGCCTTCAGGCAGATGTCCTCGAGGTCCCGCGGCACCGAGCGGGAGATCGTCGAGGGCCGGGGGAAGTCCCCCGCGCGGATCCGGTCGTAGAGGTCCGCGGACGTGCCCGCGGAGTAGGGCAGCTTCCCGGTCGCGGCCTCGTAGATCATCACGCCGAGCGAGTAGACGTCCGTCCGCGAGTCGAGGTCCCGGGACCGGCCGGAGACCTGCTCGGGGGCCATGTAGTTCGGCGTGCCGAGGATGGCGCGGGAGCGCGTGAGGCGGTCGTCGGACAGCGTCTGGCGCGCCAGCCCGAAGTCCGTGAGGAAGACCCGCCCCGAGGGGTCCACGAGCACGTTCTGCGGCTTGAGGTCGCGGTGCACCACGCCCTCGCCGTGCGCGTAGCCCGCGGCCATCGCGACGTCCTCGAGCAGGGCGATCTTCTTCACGAGGGGCATCGAGCGGTCGGCGAAGTGCTCCGCCAGCGTCCGGCCCTCGACGAGGTCCATGGCGATGTAGGGGATGCGGACGCCCGAGGGGTCGTCGGCGGCGCCGACCTCGTGGATCGTGATGATGTTCGGGTGGCGCAGCTTCGCGGCCACGCGCGCCTCGCGGATCAGGCGCTGGACCTCGTCCTTGCCCGCCCGGTCCTCGCGGAGGATCTTCAGCGCGACGCGGCGGCCCAGCGAGGAGTCGTAGCCCTCGAGGATCGCGCCCATGCCGCCCCGGGCGATCTCGCGGATCACCTTGTAGCGGCCGAGGCTGCGGCCCTCGACGCTGCGGTAGAAGCCCGAGCCCGCGCCGGCGCTCCCCTCCGGCGGGTTGCCCATGAGGCCGCGGATCCGGTCCAGCGCGTCGTCGCCGGGGATCACGGGCCGATGACCTCGCGCAGTTCCGCCTCGACGTCGGACTCCGACCCCGCGTAGTCCCGGATCGCCCGCTTCAGGTGCACGAAGAGCGCCGAGCGGCAGTAGTGGAGCTGGTTGCGGACGTCCGTCTCGGTGATGCCGAGCTTCGCGGCAACCTCGGCGTAGCTCGGCGCGGCCGCCGCGGTCCCTGATCCGGGCGCCGGGGCCGCCAGGCCCTGGGGCTCGAGGCAGTAGCGCCGGAAGACCTCGAAGTGGCCGGCCTTCCCGTCCCGGGCCAGCTGGTCGCGCAGGCTCTCGATCGCGCCCTGGAAGAGCACGCGGAACCACTCGCGGTCGTAGGCCTTGTCCGGCGAGTCGCCGGGTCCGCCGCCGAGCCGTTCCAGCTCCTCCGGCTCCGCGTCGAGCGAGAAGACGCGGCCCGAGGTCGGGCGGCGCGAGGCGGCCGCCCGCTCGACGTCCACGAGGAAGTTCTGCAGGGCGCGCTTGAGGTAGCTCCGGAACGTGCCCCGTTCCCGGGAGATCCTCGAGATGAGGCCGCGCTCGAGGATGATCGCGAAGAAGGCCTGCGTGATGTCCTTGGCGTCCTCGACGCTCTTGTGCCAGGCGCGGCGGACGTAGGCGAAGACGGGCTTCCAGTAGGCCTTCAGGAGGCCCTCGAGGCGCTCGCGGTACTCCGGGCTGCTCGGATCGCCCGCGGCCAGGATGTCCTCCCACACCGTGGTGGGGAAGCTCCGGCCGGGGCCGCCGAGCGAGGTGTCGCCGAGGTCGCCCATGATGCCGGATGATACCACGCGGTCCCCGAATCGAGTCCTTGATGGTCCGGGGGTCCCGCCGCTATCCTCCGTGCGATGCGCCTCGCCCCGGCCCTGCTCCTGCTCGGGGTCCTGTCCTGCCGGATCGAGCCGGACCCGGACACCTGGGGACTTCCGGAGCGCCACCGCGGCCGCGCCGAGAACGCCCGCTTCGTCAACCTCGTCGAAGGCTACCTCGCCTGGCACTGGGCGACCAACCCCACGGCCGCCACGCGCGCCGGGATCCACGACTACGACGCGGCGCTGCCCGACGTGACGGCCTCCGCGATCCAGGACCAGGCCGCCGACCTGCGCACGTGGCTCGGCCGCTTCCGCGGGCTCCAGCGCGACCTCCTCTCCGACGACGCGGTGCAGGACCTGGAGATCGTGGACCACCAGGTCCGGGCCCGGCTGCTGCACCTCGAGGAGCTCCGCCCCTGGGAGCGGATGCCCCAGCACTACCGCGAGGTGATCGCGGGAGGCCTGCATCCGCTGGCGTCGCTCGCGTTCGCGCCACCCGGCCGGCGCCGGGACCTGGCGGCCTCCCGGCTCGCCCGGGTGCCGGCCGTGCTCGAGGCCGCGAAGGCCAACCTGAAGCGGCCGGCGGCGATCCACGTCGAGCTCGCGGTGCAGGAATTCGGGGGCCTCCGCGCGTTCCTGGCCGACGAGCTGCCGAAGGCGTTCGCGGGTCCCGCGGACCCCCCGGCCGAGAAGCGCTTCGCCGAGGGCCTGGCGGCCGCGCTCGCCTCGATCGACTCCTTCGCCGCCTGGATGAAGTCGGACCTGCAGGCCCGGGCCGACGGGGCCTACGCCATCGGCGAGGACCTGCTCGCGAAGCGCCTGCAGCTCGAGGAGATGGTCGACACGCCGATCGAGGCGCTCATCGCCGAGGGCGACCGCCTCCTGGCCTCGACGAAGGCCGAGATCGCGAAGGTCGCGGCGTCCATCGACGCGACGAAGCCGGTGGCCGACGTGCTCCGCGAGGCGGCCGCCGACCACCCGCCGGTCGACAAGCTCCTCGAGGAGACCCGCGCGCTCCTGGAGAACCTGAAGCGCCAGTCCCGCGAGAAGCTCTGCGACGTGCCCGCGGACGCCGACTGCCTGGTGGCGGAGACCCCGTCGTTCCGCCGCACGACGTCGTTCGCCTCGATGGAGATCCCGGGTCCGTTCGAGGCCGTCGCCCGCGAGGCGTACTACCGGATCACGCTGCCGGATCCGTCGTGGGACGCCGCGAAGTCGGCCCAGCACCTGCGCTTCTACAACCGGCCCGCGCTGACCCTGATCTCGGTCCACGAGGCCTACCCCGGCCACTACACGCAGTTCCTCGCGGTCCGCGGCGTCGTCTCGAAGGTCCGCCGCGTCTTCGGCTGCGGCTCCTTCTCCGAGGGCTGGGCGCACTACCTCGAGCAGGTCTACGTGGACGAGCTGGCGCCGGGCGACGCGAAGCTCCGGCTCCAGCAGCTGAACCTGGCCCTGCTGCGGATCTGCCGCTACCTCGTGGCGCTCCGGATGCACGCCCGGGGCATGACCCTGGAGCAGGCGGTCGAATTCTTCGAGCGCGACGGCGGCCTGGAGCGCGTCAACGCGGAGCGCGAGGCGAGGCGCGGCACCGTCGATCCCACGTACTTGGTCTACACGCTGGGGAAGCAGCAGATCCTCGCCCTGCGCGAGGAGGTCCGCGCCGCCTGGGGGGCGGGCTGGTCGCTCAAGGAGTTCCACAACCGCCTCATCGGCCAGGGCTATCCGCCGATCCGCATCGCCCGCCGCCTCCTCCTCGGCCAGCGGGAGTGACTTGTCTCCCCCCGGGGGGACGGGTATCTTGGATTTCCTGCGCCGGGACGGGCCGTCCCGCGTATGTCCTAAGGGCAAGATGAAGAAACTCGGGTCGACCCTGGCTTCGGCGCTGCTCCACGCCGCGTTCCTCGCGGCGCTGGTCTACGCCGCGCGCTCGCCGCTGCCCCGCGGGCCGGAGGCGCCGGTCGTCGAAATCTCCACCGCGGTGCGGGACGTCGAGCCCGTCCGCCACGTGGACTTCGGGCCGATCGCCAAGGCCGAGGCGCCGCTGCCCGCGACGGAGTCCGCGCCGGTGGCCATCGAGCCGCCCCCCGTGGCCGAGGACCCCGACCCGCCGTCGCCTTTCCGCCCTCGCTCGGAGCCCCGCGTCACCGCGACTCGCGTGAATCCCGCCTCCCGCGTGCAGCTGGCGCCGCCGCCAGGCCCCGCGGCCCCGGTGCTGCACGGAGCCGAGTTGATCGCCAGCCCCGTCCCGACGTATCCCACGGCCTGCCGTCGCCGCGGCATCGAGGGCGAGGTCGTCGTGGAACTCCTGGTGGGGGAGGACGGCGCCGTCCGGGAGGCGAAGGTCCGGGTCTCCTCGGGCTGCGAGGAGCTGGACGCGGCCGCCCTGGCCGCCGTGAAGGCCGCCCGCTACCGCCCCGCGCGGCGCGACGGCGCCCCCGTGGCGGCGAGCGACTCCATCCGCTACGTCTTCCGCCTCGAATGAGCCGGCTCACGCACCTCGACTCCCGGGGTTCGGCCCGCATGGTCGACGTCGGGGCCAAGCCCGTCACGCACCGCACCGCGGTCGCGGGCGTCCAGGTCCGAATGCTCCCCGCGACGCGCCGCCTCATCGAGAAGGGCCTCGCCGCGAAGGGCGACGTGCTCGCCGTCGCGCGGCTCGCCGGGATCCAGGCCGCGAAGCAGACCTCGACGCTGATCCCGCTCTGCCACCCGATCGCCACCACCAAGGTCGACGTGGAGTTCTCCTTCGGCCGGGGCGGCGTCCTGGACATCCGCGCCCGCGTCGAGGCCCTGGACCGCACGGGCGTCGAGATGGAGGCGCTCACGGCCGCGGCCGTGGCGGCGCTGACCGTCTACGACATGGCCAAGGCGGTTGACAGGGGGATGGAGATTGATAAACTCCGCCTCCTCGAGAAGACGGGCGGCCGCAGCGGCCGGTACGTCGCCTCCCCCATGAACCCCGGAACGAAGCGAAAGCGGTGATCGCGGCGGCCGCCGTCGGCGGCCCCCGAGGCGTCCTTTCCCGTCCGGAAACCCCGAAACTCCGCTAGGATTGCATCCGCCATGAGCCAGAGCTTCCGCGTCGCCATCGTCGGCGCCACCGGCGCCGTCGGCCTGAAGTTCGTCGAGTGCCTCGAACGCCGCCGCTTCCCGGTCGGCGAGCTCGTCCTCTACGCCTCCCCGAACTCCGTCGGCAAGGTCCTCCACTTCGGGGGCAAGCCGCACCGCGTGGTCGGGCTGACCCCCGAGAGCGTAGATCGCTTCGATTTCGCCCTCTTCAGCGCCGGGTCCTCCGTCTCGCGCGAGTACGCGCCGCGCTTCGCCGCGAAGGGCGCCGTCGTCATCGACAACTCGAGCTGCTGGCGCATGGACCCGAAGGTGCCCCTCGTCGTCCCCGAGGTGAACCCGGGCGAGATCGCGAAGCACGGCGGGATCATCGCGAACCCGAACTGCTCGACGATCCAGATGGTGCACGCGCTGAAGCCGATCCACGACGCGGGACGCATCCTGCGCATCGTCGTGTCGACGTACCAGGCCGTCAGCGGCGCGGGCGGCAAGGCGCTGGCCGAGTTCGAGGAGGAGGTCCGCAGCGACTTCCTCAAGGACGGCCTCGCGAAGCGGACGATCTTCCCCCGGCCGATCGCGTACAACGCGATCCCGCAGATCCCCCAGAAGGACGCCTACCTCCCGACCGGGTACACGGTCGAGGAGACGAAGATGATCGAGGAGACCCGCAAGATCCTCGGCGATCCGTCGATCCGCGTCGCGCCGACCTGCGTCCGCATCCCGGTGCGCAACGCGCACAGCGAGTCGGTCAACGTCGAGACGGAGCGCAAGGTGACGGCGGCGCAGGCGATCGAGCTGCTCAAGAAGACGCCCGGTATCGTCGTGTCCGAGACTCCCGAGTCCTTCCCGACGCCCAAGGAGGCGAGCGGGCGGGAGGAGACCTTCGTGGGACGCATCCGCGAGGACGCGACGGTGCCGAACGGCCTGCACCTCTGGATCGTGGCCGACAACCTCCTCAAGGGGGCGGCCCTGAACGCGGTGCAGATCGCCGAGGTCCTCGCGCGGAAATGAGCCCCGCGCCGCGGCCCTCCACGGCCGCCTACCTCGCCCTCGTCGCGGGGGTCGGGGCGGGGCTGGTCGTGCTCGTCGCGGTGCTGAGGAACTCCGCTCCGGCCTCGCCCGCCGGCCTGGAGGCGGCCCGCGACGCCTACGCCCGGGGCGACCACGCCGCCGCGTACCGGCTCTACAAGGGCCGCATCCCCGCGACCGCCGACGCCCTCGAGGACCACCGCTGCTACCAGAACTCCGCGCGGAAGCTCGCGAAGTCGAATCCGGCCCTGTTCGAGGCGGTGAAGGGGGAGTACGAGGCGCTCCGGGTGCGCCAGCCCGGGCAGGCCTGGGTGCACTATCTCCGGGCCCGGCTCGAGGACGGGGAGGCGTTCCAGCGGGAGATGAAGATCGCCCTCGACGCGGACCCGGGCTTCCTGCCCGCGCTTTACGGATGCGCGAACGAGGCCTTCGAGTCGGGACGCCTGGACGCGGCCGCGGAGCACTTCGAGCGCGCGTGGGCGAAGGGCGGGCGGGATCACGTGGACCGCCACCTCGTGGCCCTCTACCGAATCGGCCGGCACGAGGGCCTCGACCGCCTGATCGAGCACCTCCGGGGCTCGCCGCCCGGGGAGGGGGTAAGCCTGGTGGCGTACCCGCTCGACTCGGGCTCGCCGGCCGCGGCGCTGCTGGTCGGCTACGGATCGGGGACGCCGTACCTCTGGGCGCTGCAGTTCGTGCGCGGCGACAATGCCACGCGGCTGTTCTCGGTCGCGAAGGACGCCGCGGAGTGGACCGTCCACGGCACGGAGGAATGGACGATCCACAAGCCCGACGAGCTGCCCGTGAACGGGCCGGTGCTCCTGCGGTCCGCGACGAACCCGGGATTCGCGGCCGTGCTGGCCGAGGCCAAGCGGAGACTCCATGACGGCAAAAAAGAAGGCGGGTAAGGGTCCGCCGGAGCGGAACCTTCGTCTCGTCATCGAGTACGACGGGACGCGCTACTCGGGCTGGCAGATCCAGCCGGGGAAGCCCACGGTCCAGGCCGAGATCGAGCGGGCGATCCACGAGATCACGGGCCGCAAGGTCCCGCTCATCGGCTCGGGCCGCACCGACGCGGGCGTGCACGCGCTGGGGCAGGTCGCGAACTTCCGGACCCGCTCGCGGATCCCCTGCGCGAAGTGGCCGCTCGCGCTGAACGCGCACCTGCCCGAGGACATCCGGATCACGGCCTGCGACGAGGTGCCGCTCGAGTTCCACGCGCAGTTCGGCGCCAAGCGGAAGACCTACGCGTACGTCGTCCTGGCGCGGGACGTGGCCTCCGCGCTCGACCGCCACTCGACGCACCTGGTCCGGCGCGGGCTGGACGTCGCGGCGATGGCGCAGGGGGCCGCGCTCCTGGTCGGGCGCCACGACTTCCGCGCGTTCGGCTCGGAGATGGCCGAGCGGGAGAACACCGTCCGGACGATCGAGAAGGCCGAGGTCCGCCGCGAAGGCGATCGCGTGACCTTCGAGTTCACGGGCAACGGCTTCCTGTACAACCAGGTCCGCGCCATGGTCGGCACGCTGCTCGAGGTGGGGCTCGGCAAGCGGCCCCCGGCCTGGATCCACGAGGTCCTCGCGGCGAGGGACCGGACGAAGGCGGGCGCGAACGTGCCCGCGCGGGGCCTGCGGCTCGTCTCCGTCGAGTACGACGTGTGACGCGCGTCCACCACGTCATCACCCGCCTCATCGTGGGCGGAGCGCAGGAGAACACGGTCCTGAGCTGCCGCGGCCTCGCGGAGCGAGGGTGGGACGTCACGCTGCTCGCGGGGCCGGAGACCGGGGCCGAGGGCGACCTGGCGGGCGAGGCCCGGGCCGCGGGGATCCGGGTGGAGATCGTCCCTTCGCTGCGGCGCGCCCCCGGGCCGTTGCGCGACCCCCGGGCGCTCCGGGCGCTCCGGCGGTACTTCGAGCGGGAGCGTCCCGACATCGTCCACACGCACTCCAGCAAGGCCGGCATCCTGGGCCGCATGGCGGCGGCGCGCGCCGGGGTGCCGATCGTGATCCACACGAACCACGGGCTGCCGTTCCATCGTCACCAGGCGGCCCCGGTGCGCTGGTTCTACCGCGCGATCGAGCGCCACGTGCGGCCGCTGACGCACCGGATCGTCTGCGTCAGCGAGGCGATGCGGCGGGCCTCGATCGAGGCCAAGCTGGCCGCGCCGGAGACGCACGTCGTGATCCGCAGCGGGATGCACGTGGACCGCTTCCTCGAGGCGGGGGACGGGGCGGTGGTGCGGGAGCGCTACGGGATCCCGGCCGGCGCCCCCGTGCTCGGAACCGTGGCCCGGTTCGCGGCGCAGAAGTCGCCCGGTGAGTTCCTGGAGCTCTCGCGCAGGGTCCTCGAAGCCGCGCCCGGGGCCCACGTCCTCTGGGTCGGGGACGGGCCGTTGCGCGAGGCCATCGAGGCGCAGGCGCTGCCGGGGATGCACTTCGCGGGGCTGGTGGCCCCCGAGAGGGTCGCGGAGCACCTCGCGGCGATGGACGTGGTGGCGATGACCTCGCTCTGGGAGGGCCTGCCGCGGGTCTCGGTGCAGGCGGGCCTGGCCGGCCGCCCGGTCGTCGCCTACGCCGCCGACGGGATCGACGAGGTCGTCCGAGAGGGGGAGACGGGACTCGTGGTTCCGGGGGGCGACGTCGGCGCGATGGCGCGGAAGGTGCTCGAGATCCTGTCCCGGCCGGACCGGGGCCGCGCGATGGGGGAGGCCGCGAGGTCCGGGCTGGCGGCGGCCTACGACTGGCGGCGCATGGTCGACGGGCTGGAGGCCCTGTATCGCGAGGAGCTGGCCCGGCGCGGGTTGCGCGGGAAAAACGGCGGATGATATAATGTCGGACCATGGCGGTTGCGCTCGTTTCCGACATCCACTCCAACATCGAGGCGCTGACCGCCGTCCTCGCCGACATCAAGTCCCAGGGCATCAAGGAGATCCTCTGCCTCGGGGACCTCGTGGGGTACGGCCCGAACCCCGTCGAGATCGTCGAGGAGGCCATGAACTGGAAGGCCGTCCTCATGGGCAACCACGACGAGGCGGTCATCAAGGAGGCGTACGGTTTCAACCCCGTCGCCAAGGCCGCGATCACCTGGTCGCGGAACCTCCTGAAGCCCGGCATGTTCTCCGGCGCGGGCAAGCGCAACCGCTGGAAGTTCCTCTGCAACCTCGCGCTGACGCACAAGGAGGAGGGCGCGCTCTTCGTCCACGGCTCGCCGCGCGACCCGACGATGGAGTACGTCCTGCGCTCGGACTGCGTCGACCTCACCGGCGGCGTCCCGGAGAAGATCCGCGACATCTTCTCGCGCTTCGACCGGCTCTGCTTCGTGGGGCACACGCACGACCCGGGGGTGATCACGGAGACCTCGAAGTTCATCCCGCCGAAGGACTGCACGCCGGTGGGCGACCGCAACGACCACTGGGAGTTCCGCTTCGAGCCGGGAAAGAAGTACCTGGTGAACCTGGGCTCGGTGGGGCAGCCCCGGGACGGGGACACGAGGTCCTGCTACGCGATTTACGACGGCGACTCGGTCCGGTGGCGCCGCGTCGAGTACGATTACCGCAAGGTCATGGACAAGATCTTCGCGCTGTCGGAGCTCGACCCGCGCGCCGGGGAACGCTTGGCCCTGGGAAGATAGGAGGGCGGATGAAGATCTCGATCACCGGCCGGCACATGGACGTGGAGTCCTCGCTCAAGGAGCACGTGCTCGGCCGGACGGACCACCTGACGCACTTCTTCGACAACCTCCAGCGCGCGGAGGTCGTCTTCTCGCCGGAGAAGGGCGGGGGGTTTTCGTCGGAGCTGATCCTGCACGCGCCGAAGGGCTCGGTGCTCGTCGTGCACTCGCACGGCAAGTCCGCGAACGCGGCCTTCGACGTGGGCCTCGACAAGATGGAGCGCCAGATCTCGAAGCTGAAGGCGCGCTTCCGCAAGGAGGGGCGCAAGGCCGGCCGCCCGGACAAGAAGCTCAAGGCGGGGGCCGAGAAGGCCGATTCGACGGAGGGGTTCGGAGACCTTTGGTGGTAACCTACCCGGTGATCCCATGAAGCTCTGCGACGTCTACCCGCGGAAGGCGATCCTGCTGGACCTCAAGTCCCGGGACGCGAAGGGCGTGGTGAAGGAGCTGGCGGCGGCGCTGCGGAAGGCGGCGCCCGGCTCCAAGCCGACGGCCGCCGCGCTCGCCAACGCGGTCCTGGCCCGCGAGTCGAAGTCGGGCTCCAGCGGCCTGGGCCACGGCGTGGCGATCCCGCACGCGGAGATCGCGGGCCTGAAGGACGTGGTGGGGGCCTTCGGCCGGACGTCGAGCCCGATCGACTTCAGCGCGATCGACGGGCACCCCGTGGACGTGTTCTTCATGGTCTGCTCGCCGCCGTCCAAGCGCGAGGAGTACCGCGAGGTGCTGGGGCTCCTGTCGCGGGCGATCCACGGGCCCAACGTCCTGAAGTTCCTGCGGGCGGCCAAGCAGCCCAAGGACGTCGAGGAGGTCCTCCGGGAAGCGGACGCCCCCGCCGCCGCGACCCATGCCTGAGCGCCCGGTCACGGTCCTGAACCGGAAGGGGCTGCACGTCCGCCCCGCGGCGGCCTTCGCCCAGCAGGCGGCGAAGTTCCGGTCCCACGTCACGATCACGAAGGACGGGCGGACCGTCAACGGCAAGAGCAGCCTCGAGCTCCTGATGCTCGCGGCGGTGCCGGGGGCGAAGCTCGTCATCCGCGCCGAGGGCGACGACGCCGAGGCCGCCGTCGAGGACCTCGTGCGCTTCGTCGAGAGCCGCTTCGGCATGAACGACGACGATTGATCCCGCGCCGCGGCGCCCCGAGGGGGCCGCGGGCGGCTGAGGGTCCACGCGGTCATGGAAATCCGGAAGGGCATCGGGGTCTCGTCGGGCTTCGCCGTGGGGGAGGCGTTCGTCCTCTCCGACGAGGAGTTCGTCATCTCCCGCAAGGAGGTGCCCGCCGGGCAGGTCCAGGCCGAGGTCGCCCGCGTGAAGGCGGCCTCGAAGAAGGCCGTCGGCGAGATCGACGCCCAGCTGCAGAAGATGTCCAAGCGGGTGGGGCAGGGCGTCGCCAAGATCCTCCAGGCGCACATCGGCCTGCTCGGGGACGACAGCCTCATCGCGGAGATCCTCGAGGACGTCACCTCGCAGAGGCACGCGGCCGAGTACTCCGTCTCGCGCACCCTGAAGCGCAAGATGAAGAGCCTCTCGGACAGCGCCCCGGCGGCCTGGGTCCAGCCGATCCTCCAGGACCTGGCGGAGACGGAGCGGGCCCTCCTGCGCGCCCTGCTCGGCGACCGCCGGGAGGACCTCTCGGCGCTCACGGGAGACTGCATCATCGTGTCGCACGACCTGAGCCCGGCCCAGACCCTGCGCCTCGACCGCAAGCGCGTCCTCGGCATGGTCACGGAGATCGGCGGGCAC
This sequence comes from uncultured Planctomycetales bacterium, assembly GCA_964464755.1. Classification (GTDB taxonomy): domain Bacteria; phylum Planctomycetota; class MHYJ01; order MHYJ01; family JACPRB01; genus CAYXGZ01. The sequence goes on along the minus strand of CAYXGZ010000005.1, from coordinate 5,193 downwards.
ACCTCGCACACGGCCATCGTCGCCGCGTCGCTGGGCATCCCCGCGGTCGTCGGCGTCGAGGGCGTCGCGCGCGACGTCACCTCGGGCGACAAGCTCATCCTCGACGGCAAGAGCGGCACGGTCATCGTCAACCCGGACGCCGACACGGAGAAGCGCTACTCGGCGATGGGCCGGAACTTCCAGGTCATCGAGCAGCGGCTCACCAAGGAGCTCAGCGACAAGGTCGCGGAGACGAGGGACGGGACCCGCGTCGAGATCCTCGCGAACATCGAGACGCCCGACGAGATCCCCTCCGCCCTGGCGCACGGCGCCGAGGGCATCGGCCTCTACCGCACCGAGTTCCTCTACCTCTCGAACGGGTTCACGCCCACCGAGAAGGTGCACGTCGAGGCGTACCGCAAGGCGATCGGCGCCCTCGGCGGCCGCAAGCTCGTCGTGCGGACCCTCGACCTCGGCGCCGACAAGATGCCCAGCGGGACCTTCCCGGTCGAGGCGAACCCGTACCTCGGGACGCGCGCGATCCGGCTCTGCTTCGAGAGGCTCGACCTTTTCCGGACCCAGCTCCGCGCGATCCTCAAGACCGCCCCGCTCGGCCAGGTCGAGGTCATGATCCCGATGATCTCCTCGGTCGACGAGGTGCACCGGGTCCGGGACATCGTCGAGGCCGTGAAGCGCGACCTCCGGAAGGAGGGCGAGTCGGTGCCGGACGGGCCTCGGCTCGGCGTGATGATCGAGGTGCCCAGCGCCGCGCTCACCGCCGATCTCCTGGCGGAGCACGTGGACTTCTTCTCGATCGGGACCAACGACCTCATCGCGTACACGATCGCCGTCGACCGCACCAACGAGCGGGTGGCCTCGCTCTACCAGCCCGGCCATCCCGCGATCCTCCGCCTGCTCAAGGAGGTCATCGAGGCGGGGGCCCGGAAGGGGAAGGGGGTCAGCGTCTGCGGGGAGATGTCCAGCGACGTGACCTGGACCCTGCTCCTGCTCGGCCTGGGGCTGCGGACCTTCAGCTGCGTCCCGCCCGCCATCCCCGAGGTCAAGAAGGTCATCCGCTCCGTGACGCTCGACGAGGCCAAGGCGGTCGCCGCCGAGGCCCTGCGCATCGCGGACCCCCGGAAGACCGCGGATTACCTCCGGGCCGAGACGAAGAAGATCCTGCCGGACCAGTAATTCCGGCCGTCCACCTGCCCCGATCCGTCGTCCAACGGTGTATAATTGCCACTTGGAGCGCGGATCCCACGGAGGTACCCCGATGATCGTCCATCGTTCGCTGCTCGCCCTCGGGCTCGTCTTCGCCCTCGCGGCCCCGGCCTCCGCCCAGGAGGTCGTCCGGCTCCGCAACGGGCGCACGCTCTGCGGGACCCTCGTGTTCGAGGGCGACGCGAAGTCCGGGTTCACGCTGAAGCGCTGGGACACCGGCGGCAGCGTGTTCATCCTGTGGTCCCAGCTGCCCGACAGCGAGGCCTCGCGCATCCGCAACCGCGGGGCCGGCGCCTCCGACGCGGGCGGGGGCGACCTCATCGACGCGGTCCGCATCCTGACGTCCAACCGCGAGCTGGTCGGCATCGTGACGGCCACCGAGGCGGACACGGTCACGCTCAAGACCCGGGACGGCGTCCAGAAGGTCCCGAAGGGCTCGATCCTCGAGCAGAGCGCGGTGAAGGCCCGCGAGACGGACCTCTACACCACGGACGAGATGATCGCCCGCCGCGCCAAGGACGTGCCGGCGACCGACTACGCGAAGCTCGTCGAGGTGGGGAACTACGCGGCCGGGCTGCGCGCCTACTCGACGGCCAAGGAGTGGTACAAGAAGGCCGAGGCCGTCGCCGACGCCGCCAAGAAGGGCGAGATCGGCTTCCTCCTCGAGAACCTCGAGTTCAAGATCCGCGAGGAGTCCGCGGAGAAGGCCCTCGCGGGCGTCTGGCGGCTCGCCAGCGAGCTGAAGTACGACGAGGCCCTGGCCGAGGCGAACAAGTTCCTCGCGGACTACGCCGAGACCGAGACCGGCAAGGCCAACCAGCAACTCCTCGCGAACCTCGAGGCCAAGAAGAAGGACTTCCAGGCCAACCGGGACAAGATCCTCGGCGAGACGGTCCCCGAGCACTGGCGCAACATGCGCGCCGTGCTGCTCTCGGAGTACTCGCAGATCAAGGAGCAGACCAAGGCCGAGGAGGCCTGCAAGAAGCTCGACGACGCCATCGCCGCGAAGGTGTCGGAGAAGCTGAAGTGCACGCCCGACGAGGTCTTCCGCCACTGGGGCGCCCGCACCGAGAAGAAGATGCGCACCGTCTCCCTCCGCGACGGGACGTGGATCTTCAAGGGCGGCCAGGACGGCGGCGTCGACTTCTCCGGCGACCCCGACGCGGGGAAGAAGGAGGGGGGCGACATGGAGGACTTCAAGAAGCGCTACCCGCCCAAGAGCCCCGGCCAGCCGCCGGCGAAGCCCGTCCAGTACGGGCTGAAGCTCGAGACCCGGCAGGAGTGGTGGGACGGCACCTCGAGCGGGCTCCGCAAGGAGTGGCTGGAGGCCGTCTACGCGATGAACTCGTCCCACGTGAAGCGGGAGCCGCCCGAGGGCGAGGAGACCGACTGCCGCGGCTGCCGCGGTGCGGGCAAGATCAAGGTCTCCCGGCAGGGGAAGTCGTTCGAGGCGATCTGCCACGAGTGCCACGACGTCAAGAAGGTCCTGACGGTCAAGTACTGGTAGCGTGACCGGAATCCACGAAGGGCGCGGGGCGGCCTGGCCGTTCCGCGCCCTTTTTCTTTTCCTCGCCGCGGGCCTCCTCAACGGCTGCTACCTGCTGCGCCAGGGGCTGGGCCAGGCCGACATCCTCCTGAACCAGCGGGACCTGCGGGACGTCCAGGCGGACCCGCAGCTCTCCGAGGCCAGGGCCCGCAAGCTCGACCTGATCTTCGAGGCCCGCCGCTTCGCCGTGGAGGAGCTCGGCTTCCCGCCCAGCCCGAACTACTCGACCTGGTACGAGACGGGCCGCCGGCCGGTCACCTGGGTCGTATCCGCGGTCCGAAAGGATTCCTTCGCCGTCCGGACGTGGTGGTTCCCGATCATCGGGAGCGTGCCCTACAAGGGACATTTCGACGTGGAGCACGCGCGGGCCGAGGCCGAGGCGCTGGAGCGCGACGGCTGGGACGTCGCCGTCTCCGAGGCCGCCGCGTTCTCGACGCTCGGCTGGTTCCGCGACCCGGTCTTCTCGTCCATGCTCGGCCTGAGCGAGGCGGGGCTGGCCTCGACGATCCTCCACGAGCTGACGCACGGCGCGATCTACGTCGCGGGGCACTCGGACTTCAACGAGTCCCTCGCGGAGTTCGTGGGCAACGAGGCGGCCCTGCAGCTGCTGGAACGGCGGCACGGGAGCGGCAGCGCCGAGCTCGCGGCCGCCCGGCGGCTCTTCTCCGACTCGGCCCGCTTCGACGCCTGGGTGCGGGACCTCTACGCCCGGCTCGACGCGTACTACCGGGGCCCCGGGACGCCGGAGGAGAAGATCCGCGGTCGGGAGGAGTACTTCGAGGCGGCGAGAAGGGAGTGGGCCCGGATGGCGCCCTCGTTCTCGACGCCCGGGTTCGCGCGGATGGTCGGGCCCGGGCTGGACAACGCCTGGATCGTTGCCCGCATCCGCTACGGCCGGTACAATGTCCTCCGACGCGTTTACGAGCGCGTCCACGGGTCCTGGCCGGCGTTTTTCGCCACCGTGAGCGCCGCGGCCGCGACGGGAGACCCCCTCGCGGCCCTGGATGCGCCGGAGCGGGACCGCTAGGCTCCCCTTTCTCCGGACGGTTCCCATGCGGATCGATTCCACGCCCGATTCGGTCTCCAAGGTCTACGCGGATTCCCGGAAGCGCCTCGAGGTCGTGCGCAAGCGCCTCGGCCGGCCGCTCACCGGCTCCGAGAAGGTCCTCTTCGGCCACCTCGACGACACCGGGACCCAGGACTTCGAGCGCGGCAAGGCCATGCTCGCCCTGCGGCCCGACCGGGTCGCCCTCCAGGACGCGACGGCCCAGATGGCCCTCCTGCAGTTCGCCCAGAGCCGCCTGCCCTCGGCCGCCGTCCCGACGACGGTCCACTGCGACCACCTCATCCGCGCCCAGGTGAAGGCCTCCGACGACCTCCGGACGGCGCTCGACGAGAACCGCGAGGTCTACGACTTCCTGCTCGCCGCCTCGCGCAAGTTCGGCCTGGGCTTCTGGACGCCCGGCTCGGGCATCATCCACCAGGTCGTGCTCGAGAACTACGCGTTCCCCGGCGGCATGATGATCGGCACGGACTCCCACACGCCGAACGCCTGCGGGCTCGGCATGATCGCGGTGGGGGTGGGCGGCGCCGACGCCGTCGACGTGATGGCGGGCCTGGCCTGGGAGGTGAAGCACCCGAAGATTATCGGCGTGCGGCTCACCGGCAAGCTTTCCGGCTGGGCCTCGCCGAAGGACGTCATCCTCTGGGTCTGCGGGAAGCTCACGGTGTCCGGCGGCACGGACCGCATCGTCGAGTACTTCGGCCCGGGCGCGGCGTCGATCAGCGCCACGGGGAAGGCCACGATCACGAACATGGGCGCCGAGCTCGGCGCGACGTCGTCGTACTTCGCCTACGACGGCCGCATGTCCACGTACCTCAAGGCGACGCGCCGGGAGGGCATCGACGCGCTCGCCGCGAAGAACCTCGACCTGCTCGCGGCCGACCCCGAGGTGGAGAAGGATCCGGCGAAGTACTTCGACCAGGTCCTCGAGCTCGACCTCTCGGCCCTCGAGCCGCACGTCGTCGGGCCCGGCTCTCCGGACCTGGTGCGGCCGATCTCCCGCCTCGCGGAGGACGTCCGGAAGGGCGGGTGGCCGGACACGCTGACCGCCGCGCTGATCGGATCGTGCACGAACTCGTCGTACGAGGACCTCGGGCGGGCGGTGGACGTCGCGCGCCAGGCCTCGAAGTCGGGGGTCGTGGCGCCCCAGCCGTTCCTCGTCTCGCCGGGCTCCGACCAGGTCTTCGCGACGGTGAAGCGCGACGGCTTCGTCGCCGAGCTGGAGAAGGTCGGGGCGACGGTCCTCGCGAACGCCTGCGGCCCGTGCATCGGGCAGTGGAAGCGCGAGCCGAAGGGCCGGAACAGCATCTTGAACTCGTTCAACCGCAACTTCCCGGGCCGGGCGGACGGGAACAACGAGACCCAGTCGTTCATCGCGAGC